>PACL01000078.1 GCA_002700095.1 Fulvimarina sp.
TCCCGATCGCGATGGAAGAGCGCCTGCGCTTCGCCATCCGTGAAGGCGGCCGCACCGTCGGCGCCGGCATCGTCGCCGCGATCGTCGAGTAGGTCTGAAGCGTCCAAGGCCGGCGCGTGATGGTCCGACCGGACCGTGAAGCGCCGGCCGTTTCGTCCCTTTCGAGGGGCGGGCGGGATTTCCCGCGCACGAATTGGCTGATGAGAAGAATGACAAGCGCTCGGAAAAGGGCTGGCTTGCCGGTCGCTTCCGACAGAGGACAATAGAACATGAACGGCCAGAATATCCGCATCCGTCTGAAGGCGTTCGACCATCGGGTCCTCGACGCTTCGACGCGCGAGATCGTCTCGACGGCCAAGCGCACGGGCGCGAATGTGCGCGGACCGATCCCGCTGCCGACGCGCATCGAGAAGTTCACCGTCAACCGCTCGCCGCACATCGACAAGAAGTCGCGTGAGCAGTTCGAAATGCGCACCCATAAGCGGCTTCTCGACATCGTCGATCCGACGCCGCAGACGGTCGATGCGCTGATGAAGCTCGACCTCGCCGCCGGCGTCGACGTCGAGATCAAGCTCTGATCAGAGCACGGGAAGGATAACGCCCATGCGTTCAGGTGTGATTGCACAGAAGGTCGGCATGACCCGCGTCTATAACGACGCCGGCGAGCATGTTCCGGTCACCGTCCTGAAGGTCGAGAACCTTCAGGTCGTCGCCCAGCGGACCCGCGACAAGAACGGTTACACCGCCGTTCAGCTCGGCGCCGGTCTCGCCAAGGTGAAGAACACGTCGAAGGCCATGCGGGGCGTATTCGCCCAGGCCTCCGTCGAGCCGAAGCGCAAGCTCGTCGAGTTTCGCGTCTCCGAGGACAACATGATCGACATCGGTGCCGAAATCACCGCCGATCATTTCGTCCCCGGCCAGATCGTGGACGTGACGGGCACCTCCATCGGCAAGGGCTTTGCCGGTGCGATGAAGCGCCACAACTTCGGCGGCCTTCGCGCCACCCACGGCGTGTCCGTCTCGCACCGTTCGCACGGTTCGACCGGTCAGCGCCAGGATCCGGGCAAGGTCTTCAAGAACAAGAAGATGGCCGGTCACATGGGCCAGGTCCGGGTGACCACCCAGAATCTCGAGATCGTTCGTACCGATCCCGAGAAGGGCCTGATCCTGGTCCGCGGCGCGGTGCCGGGTTCGAAGGGTGGCTGGATCGAGGTCCGCGATGCCGTCAAGGCTTCGCTGCCGGAGAACGCGCCGAAGCCGGCCGCGCTTCGCCAGGCCGCGAACGACGGCGCCAAGGTCGAAGCGACCGAAGCCGAGGGGGCTGAGTAATGGATATCACGATCAAGAGCCTCGACGGTTCCGACGCCGGCCAGGTGACCCTGGCTGACGAGATCTTCGGCCTCGAGCCGCGCGAGGACATCCTCCAGCGCATGGTTCGTTGGCAGCTGGCCAAGCGCCAGCAGGGCACCCACGAGACTCTCGGCCGCGCCGAGATCGCTCGGACCGGCGCCAAGCTGTATCGCCAGAAGGGCACCGGTCGGGCCCGTCACGGCTCGGCCCGCGCGCCGCAGTTCCGCGGCGGCGGCAAGGCCCACGGCCCGACGACACGCAGCCATGCCCATGACCTTCCCAAGAAGTTCCGGGCACTGGCGCTGAAGCATGCGCTGTCGGCCAAGGCCAAGTCCGGCGGCATCATCGTCGTCGACGAGCTGAAGTCGGACGAGGCGAAGACCAAGGCGACGGTGAAGCGTTTCGCCGATCTCGGTCTTTCCAACGCGCTGATCATCGGCGGTGCCGAGCTGGACGAGAACTTCTCCCGTTCGGCCCGCAACATTCCGCACATCGACGTCCTGCCGGTCCAGGGCATCAATGTTTACGACATTCTGCGCCGGCAGACGCTGGTTCTGTCGAAGGCCGCAGTCGAGGCTCTCGAGGAGCGGTTCAAATGATCGATCTGCGCCATTACGACGTGATCACCTCGCCGGTGATCACCGAGAAGTCGACGCTCCTGTCGGAATCGAACCAGGTGGTCTTCAACGTGCCGGGCACCGCGACCAAGCCGCAGATCAAGGCGGCGGTCGAGAGCCTGTTCAACGTCAAGGTTTCCGCGGTGAACACCCTCGTCCGCAAGGGCAAGGTCAAGCGCTTCAAGGGCCGCGTCGGCCGTCAGAGCGACCAGAAGAAAGCCGTCGTGACGTTGGCCGAGGGCCACTCGATCGACGTCTCGACCGGACTCTGAGCGGGACCGGAGGAACAGGCAGATGGCACTTAAGAATTTCAAGCCGAACACGCCGAGCCAGCGCCAGCTGGTCATCGTCGACCGTTCGGGGCTCCACAAGGGCAAGCCGGTCAAGCATTTGACCGAAGGCCTCTCCCAGAAGGGCGGGCGCAACAACACCGGTCGTGTGACCGCACGCTACCAGGGCGGCGGACACAAGCGCACCTACCGTGTGGTCGACTTCAAGCGTCGCAAGCTTGACGTCGTCGGCACGGTGGAGCGGCTCGAATACGATCCGAACCGCACGGCCTTCATCGCGCTCATCCGCTATGCGGACGGCGAGCTCGCCTACATCCTGGCGCCGCAGCGGCTCTCCGCTGGCGATCAGGTCGTCTCCGGCATGTCCGGCGTCGACGTGAAGCCGGGCAATGCGATGCCGCTGTCGGCCCTGCCGGTCGGCACCATCATCCACAATGTGGAGATGAAGCCGGAGAAGGGTGGCCAGATCGCCCGCTCGGCCGGGGCCTATGCCCAGCTGGTCGGCCGCGACCAGGGCATGGCGATCCTGCGCCTGAATTCGGGCGAGCAGCGTCTGGTGTCGTCGTCGTGCTTCGCGACGGTCGGTGCCGTGTCGAACCCCGACCACGGCAACATCAACCTCGGCAAGGCGGGCCGTTCGCGCTGGCTCGGCAAGCGTCCGCATGTTCGCGGCGTCGCGATGAACCCGGTCGACCATCCGCATGGCGGCGGCGAAGGCCGCACCTCCGGCGGTCGTCATCCGGTCACCCCGTGGGGCAAGCCGACCAAGGGCAAGCGCACGCGCCAGAACAAGGCGACCGACAAGTTCATCATGCGCTCGCGCCATCAGCGCAAGAAGTAAGGGATACTTTCAATGGCACGTTCTGTCTGGAAGGGCCCGTTCGTCGATGGCTTTCTTCTCAAGAAGGCCGACAAGGCCCGTTCGAGCGGTCGTAACGACGTCATCAAGATCTGGACCCGGCGGTCGACTATCCTGCCGCAGTTCGTCGGTCTGACCTTCGGCGTCTACAACGGCTCCAAGCACATTCCGGTCAATGTCAACGAGGACATGATCGGGCACAAGTTCGGCGAGTTCGCACCGACCCGTACCTATTACGGCCACGGCGCCGACAAGAAGGCGAAGAGGAAGTAACATGGGCAAGGCGAAGGCCGAGCGTCGGCTGGCGGAGAACGAGGCGAGGGCGGTAGCCCGCTCGATCCGCGTCAGCCCGCAGAAACTCAATCTCGTGGCTCAGCTGATCCGCGGCAAGAAGGTCGACAAGGCACTCGCCGAGCTCACCTTCTCGCGCAAGCGGATCGCCGAGACGGTCAAGAAGACGCTGGAAAGCGCCATCGCGAACGCCGAGAACAACCACGATCTCGACGTCGACGCCCTCGTCGTCGCCGAGGCCTATGTCGGCAAGTCGATCACGATGAAGCGCTTCCATGCCCGTGGCCGTGGCCGAGCGAGCCGTGTCGAGAAGCCGTTCGCGCATCTGACGATCGTCGTGCGCGAGGTCGAGGAAATCGAGGAGGCCGCATAAGATGGGTCAGAAAATCAATCCGACCGGCTTTCGGCTCGGCATCAATCGCACCTGGGATTCGCGCTGGTTCGCGAACAAGGGCGAGTACGGCCAGCTCCTCCACGAGGACCTGGAGATCCGTCGCTACCTGATGGAAGAGCTGAAGCAGGCGGCGGTCTCCAAGGTCGTCATCGAGCGTCCGCACAAGAAGTGCCGCATCACGATCCACTCGGCACGTCCGGGCATCGTCATCGGCAAGAAGGGCGCCGACATCGAGAAGCTTCGCAAGAAGCTCGCCTCGATGACCAAGGCCGAGACGCACATCAACATCGTCGAGGTGCGCAAGCCCGAGATCGATGCGACCCTGGTCGCCCAGTCGATCGCCCAGCAGCTGGAGCGCCGCGTGGCGTTCCGCCGGGCGATGAAGCGGGCCGTCCAGTCGGCGATGCGCCTCGGCGCGGAAGGCATCCGCATCAACTGCGGCGGTCGTCTCGGCGGTGCCGAGATCGCTCGGACGGAGTGGTATCGCGAAGGCCGGGTGCCGCTGCACACGCTGCGTGCGGACATCGACTACGGGACTGCCGAGGCGAAGACCGCCTATGGCATCTGCGGCGTCAAGGTCTGGATCTTCAAGGGCGAAATCCTCGAGCACGATCCGATGGCCGCCGAGCGTCGTCAGGTCGAGGGCGATAGCCAGGGCGGCGGCGGTCGTCGCCGCGAGCACGCCTGAGGGCCATTAAGAATTCGGAGTTGGAAGGATGCTGCAGCCAAAGCGTACGAAGTACCGGAAAGCGTTCAAGGGACGCATTCACGGTACCTCCAAGGGCGGAACGGCTCTCAATTTCGGCGCCTATGGTCTGAAGGCCGTGGAGCCGGAGCGGGTCACTGCCCGCCAGATCGAGGCGGCCCGCCGCGCGATCACCCGTCAGATGAAGCGCCAGGGCCGGGTGTGGATCCGGATCTTCCCGGACCTGCCGGTCACGTCGAAGCCGACGGAAGTCCGCATGGGTAAGGGTAAGGGTTCGGTTGACTACTGGGCGGCCCGGGTGCATCCCGGCCGGATCATGTTCGAGATCGACGGCGTTCCCGAAGATATCGCCCGCGAGGCCCTGCGCCTCGGCGCGGCGAAGCTTCCGGTGCGCACGCGCTTCATCCAGCGCATTGCGGAATAAGGAGAGTTTGACGTGAAAGCTTCCGACGTCAGAAGGATGACCCAGGACGAACTCACCGACGAGCTCGCCAAGCTGAAGAAAGAGCAGTTCAACCTGCGTTTCCAGCGGGCCACGGGTCAACTCGAGAACACTGCGCGCGTGCGCCAGGTCCGTCGCGACATCGCCCGGATCAAGACGATCGCACGCGCCAAGGCGGACACCGCCCAGGCCTAAAGGACCAGACAATGCCGAAACGCATCCTGCAGGGGACGGTGGTCTCCGACAAGAACGACAAGACGGTCGTGGTGCTGGTGGAGCGTCGCTTCGCCCATCCGCTGCTGAAGAAGACCGTGCGCCGCTCCAAGAAGTACAAGGCGCATGACGAGACCAACGCGGTCAAGGTCGGAGACATCGTCTCGATCGAGGAGTCGCGGCCGATCTCGAAGGACAAGAGCTGGATCGTCGTTTCCAGCGCGTCGACGACGGCGCAAGCAGCAAGTTGAACGAATTCACCGACTCGCCGCCTGTCGCGGCGTTTCCGGTGCCAAGCTTTTGAAGGCGGTCTGACATGATTCAGATGCAAACAAACCTCGACGTGGCTGACAATTCCGGCGCCCGTCGTGTCATGTGCATCAAAGTGCTGGGCGGCTCGAAGCGGAAGTACGCCTCGGTCGGCGACGTCATCGTCGTGTCCGTCAAGGAGGCGATCCCGCGCGGCCGCGTCAAGAAGGGCGATGTGATGAAGGCCGTGGTGGTTCGTACCGCCAAGGACATCCGTCGCGCCGACGGTTCGGTGATCCGGTTCGATTCGAACGCCGCCGTCCTGATCGACAACAAGAAAGAGCCGATCGGCACCCGTATCTTCGGACCGGTTCCCCGCGAACTGCGCGGCAAGAACCACATGAAGATCGTGTCGCTCGCCCCCGAAGTTCTTTAAGAGGAGAGCGGACGATGCAGAAGATCCGCAAAGGCGACACGGTCGTCGTGCTCGCCGGCAAGGACAAGGGCCGGTCGGGCGAAGTCATCAAGATGATGCCCAAGGACGACAAGGCCCTCGTCCAGGGCGTGAACATGGTCAAGCGCCATCAGCGCCAGACGGCTTCCCAGGAAGCCGGCATCATTTCCAAGGAAGCCCCGATCCACCTGTCGAACCTCGCGGTCGCCGACCCGAAGGACGGCAAGGCCACCCGGATCGGCTTCAAGACTCTCGAGGACGGCACCAAGGTGCGCGTCGCCAAGCGTTCGGGGGAAGAGATCAATGGCTGAAGCCGCCACCTACGAGCCCCGGCTCAAGCGCGTCTATCGCGAAGACATCCGCAAGGCGCTGCACGAGCAGTTCTCCTACGCCAACGAGATGCAGGTCCCGCGGCTCGAGAAGGTCGTGATCAACATGGGCGNCGGTGAAGCCACCGGCGACTCCAAGAAGCCGACCGTCGCCGCCGAGGACCTCGCGCGGATCGCCGGCCAGAAGGCGGTCATCACCCGCGCCGGCAAGTCCATCGCGGGCTTCAAGGTTCGCGAGGGCATGCCGATCGGCTGTAAGGTCACGCTGCGCCGTGAGCGCATGTACGAGTTCGTGGATCGCCTGATCCAGATCGCGCTGCCCCGGGTCCGCGACTTCCGCGGCCTCAATCCGAAGAGCTTTGACGGCCGCGGCAACTTCGCCATGGGCATCAAGGAGCACATCGTGTTCCCCGAGATCAACTACGACAAGGTCGATCAGATGTGGGGCATGGACATCATCGTTTGTACGACGGCCTCGACGGACGAGGAAGCACGCGCCCTTCTGAAGGCGCTCAACTTCCCCTTCCGGACGAACTGACGCCTGTAACGGCAGACGAGCAAAGGACGAGACAATGGCCAAGAAGGGCATGATCGAGCAGAACAAGCACCGTCAGCAACTGGTGGCGAAATACGCCGCCAAGCGGGCTGCTCTGAAGGCGATCACCAAGAATGCCGAGGCCTCCATGGAGGATCGGTTCAAGGCGCAGCTGGCACTGGCCGAGCTGCCCCGCAACGGTTCGAAGGTCCGTATCCGCAATCGCTGCGAAGTGACCGGTCGGCCGCGCGCCTACTATCGCAAGCTCAAGATGAGCCGTATCGCACTCCGGGAACTTGGCAACAACGGCCAGATCCCCGGTATCGTCAAGTCGAGCTGGTAAGGAGGGTTCGTCATGTCTTTGTCTGATCCGCTCGGCGATATGCTGACCCGCATCCGTAATGCGGTCATGCGCAACAAGTCCTCGGTCACGACGCCGGCATCCAAGCTGCGTGGCCGGGTGCTCGACGTCCTCAAGGACGAGGGCTATATCCGCGGCTACACCCTCACCGATTTCGGCAACGGCAAGTCCGAATACGAGATCGAGCTGAAGTACTACGAGGGGCAGGCGGTGATTCGCGAGATCGCGCGCGTCTCCAAGCCCGGTCGCCGCGTCTACGTCTCGGCGAAGACGATCCCGCAGGTCGCCAATGGCCTCGGCATCTCGGTCCTCTCGACGCCGAAGGGCGTCATGGCGGACCACAGCGCCCGCGAACAGAATGTCGGCGGCGAGATTCTCTGCCGGGTCTTCTGACGCGATAGAATTTATGTCATAGGGCGGGTGTTGCGTCGGCTTTCGCGCCGCGCACCACCCGTCAGCATTTGCAAACGCGTGGTATGTTGCCTCAAAAGGGCAGATGGCAGCCGCGCACGAAACGGACAGGGTTTCGAAATGTCCCGCATTGGTAAGAAGCCGGTCTCCGTGCCCGAGGGCGTCACCGCCTCGGTCGAGGGCCAGACCGTGACGGCCAAGGGCCCCAAGGGCGAACTCGCCTTCGTCGTCAATGACGAGGTCCTGGTGAAGATGGAAGACGGGGCGGTCAAGGTCGACCCGCGCGACCAGTCGAAGGTGGCTCGTTCGAAGTGGGGCATGTCCCGCACGATGATCGAGAACATCTTCGCCGGCGTGAAGACGGGCTTCGAGAAGAAGCTCGAGATCAACGGCGTTGGTTATCGTGCGGCCCTGCAGGGCAAGAACCTGCAGCTGTCGTTGGGTTTTTCCCACGAAGTCGTCTATCAGACGCCCGAGGGTATCTCGATTGCCGTGCCGAAGCCGACCGAGATCGTCGTCACCGGCATCGACAAGCAGCGCGTCGGCCAGGTGGCCGCGGAAATCCGTGAGTATCGCGGTCCCGAGCCTTACAAGGGCAAGGGCGTGAAGTATGCGGGCGAGAAGATCGTCCGCAAAGAAGGCAAGAAAAAGTAAGGCACGGTCATGGCTACTCCTAAGGAATCGCTGCGGCGCCGTGCTTCACGTATCCGCCGCTCACTCAAGAAGGTCGCGAACGGCCGCCCGCGTCTTTCGGTGCACCGCTCGTCGAAGAACATCTATGCCCAGGTCATCGACGACGCAGCAGGGCGCACGCTCGCCTCTGCCTCGACGCTCGAGCCGAGCCTGCGCGGTGATCTGAAGACCGGTGCCGACGTCGCCGCGGCTACGGCCGTCGGCAAGCTCGTCGCCGAGCGTGCGAAGGAAGCGGGCGTTACCGACGTCGTCTTCGATCGCGGTGCGTTTATCTATCACGGCCGGGTCAAGGCCCTCGCCGATTCGGCCCGCGAGGCCGGCCTGAACTTCTGATCGGGCAAATCACCCTTTGCGGCGGCGCTCCGGCGCCGCTGCTTCGCCCGGCCGCCTCTTGGCGGCCGTTCCCTTGGACGCCTCCGGAAAAAAACAAGGACTAGGATATGGCGCCTCGTAACGATCGCAATGATCGCCGTGACGATCACGACGACGGTTTCGTCGACAAGCTCGTCCACATCAACCGCGTCGCAAAAGTCGTGAAGGGCGGACGCCGCTTCGGCTTCGCCGCACTCGTCGTCGTCGGCGACCTCAAGGGCCGCGTCGGCTTCGGCCACGGCAAGGCCCGTGAAGTTCCCGAGGCGATCCGCAAGGCCACGGAAGCCGCCAAGCGCGAGCTGATCTTCGTGCCGCTGCGCGACGGCCGGACGCTGCATCATGACGCCGCTGGCCGCCACGGTGCCGGCAAGGTCATCCTGCGCACCGCCGACNCCGGTACCGGCATCATCGCCGGTGGCCCGATGCGCGCCGTGTTCGAGGCCGTCGGCATGCACGACGTCGTCGCCAAGTCGCTCGGCTCGTCGAACCCCTACAACATGGTTCGCGCCACCTTCGACGCCCTGAAGAACGCGACCCATCCCAAGGACGTCGCGGCTCGTCGCGGCATCAAGTATTCGACGCTGCAGGCCCGTCGTCAGCATCACGGCGCGGCTCCCGCCGCCGCCGAAGATGCCGCTGCGGCGGAATGACCTGGCTGGCCTTCGTGCCATCGTTTGAAGGAGCCTGAGCATGGCCAATGACAAGACCGCCGGCAAGACGGTGACCGTCGAGCAGTACGGCAGCCCGATCCGCCGCCCGAAGGACCAGCGTCTGACGCTGGCGGGCCTCGGCCTCAACAAGATGAACCGCCGTCGCACCCTGGAAGACACGCCCGCCGCTCGCGGGATGATCGCCAAGGTCGCGCACATGGTCCGGGTCGTCGACGAGGCCTGATCGCCACGCATTGTCGGCCCGCGCGCCATCCGTGCGGGCCATCCACCCCTTTTGACCGGGCCACCCGTCTGAGCGCGTTCGCGGCTCGATCGGCGGCCGAGGAGAAGAGACATGAAACTTAACGAGCTTTCCGACATCGAAGGCGCCACGCATTCGCGCAAGCGGGTGGGACGCGGCATCGGTTCGGGCAAGGGCAAGACCGGCGGACGCGGCGTCAAGGGCCAGAAGTCCCGCTCGGGCGTCGCCATCAACGCCTTCGAGGGTGGCCAGATGCCGCTCTACCGGCGTCTGCCGAAGCGCGGCTTCGTCAACATCTTTTCGAAGAACTACAACACCGTCTCCGTCGGTCGCCTGCAGCAGGCGGTGGACGCCGGCAAGCTGGATGCGTCCGCGCCGGTCGATGGTGCCGCGCTGATCGCCGCCGGTGTGATCCGCCGGCCCAAGGACGGCGTCCGCCTTCTCGGCGACGGCGAACTGACGGCCAAGCTGACCCTGACGGTCGCCGGTGCATCGAAGTCGGCCATCGAGAAGGTCGAGAAGGCCGGCGGTTCGGTGACGGCGACGGTCGTGCGCAAGTCGGCCGAGGCCGGCGAGGCTGCCGAGGCCTGAGGCTTCCCGCAGGGATGCCCATGGGGCGTTCTGCAGTGATGCTCAACGGCATCCTGGGGGCGCACTGAATTTCGTCGGCCGGTCCCGCCGGCCGACGCGACCAACGGGCAGGACGCTCGTCGCGCAACGTGCCGTTCCCGGTGGGGACAATTGGGCGCTTGCGTGGCAGGGCACACCCGCTTATCTGACGGGTCTCGGCAAAGGATCCGTCTCAAGCCCGAGTCCGGTCGGGCGCCAGAAGCGCTGCTCGGCCGTATAGGGGACAACCCGGGGAGCTCCTCGTCATGGCATCGGCAGCGGAACAACTTGCCGCCAACCTGAATTTTTCGGCCTTTTCGAAGGCTGAGGATCTGAAGAAGCGCATCTGGTTCACCCTCGGCGCTCTCCTTGTCTATCGCCTCGGAACCTACATTCCGATGCCCGGCATCGACCCCGCCGCGCTCGCTCAGGCGTTCCAGCAGCAGTCGACCGGCATTCTCGGCCTGTTCAACATGTTCTCCGGCGGCGCCGTCGGCCGCATGGCGATCTTCGCCCTCGGAATCATGCCCTACATCTCGGCATCGATCATCATCCAGCTGATGACGTCGGTCGTCCCCTCGCTCGAGAACCTCAAGAAGGAGGGCGAGCAGGGCCGCAAGGTGATCAACCAGTACACCCGCTACGGCACCGTGCTGCTCGCGACCTTCCAGGCTTATGGCATTGCCGTCGGCCTGGAGACGCAGGCCGGCCTTGTCGTCGATCCGGGCTGGTTCTTCCGCGTCTCGGCGGTGATCACCCTGGTCGGCGGCACGATGTTCCTGATGTGGCTCGGCGAGCAGATCACCTCGCGCGGCATCGGCAACGGCATCTCGTTGATCATCTTCGCCGGCATCGTGGCGCATCTTCCGGCCGCCATCGCCAACCTTCTGGAACTCGGCCGCACCGGCGCACTGTCGACCGCCGTGATCCTCCTGGTGATCGTCGTCGCCGTCGCCTGCATCGCCTTCATCGTGTTCTTCGAGCGGGCGCAGCGGCGACTGCTGATCCAGTATCCGAAGCGACAGGTCGGCAACCGGATGTTCCAGGGCGACACCTCGCACCTGCCGCTGAAGCTGAACACCGCCGGTGTCATCCCGCCGATCTTCGCCTCCTCGCTGCTGCTTCTGCCGGTTACGGTCGCGAACTTCACCGACACCTCGACGCTGCCCGACTGGGCGACGGCGGTGGTCGCGGCCCTCGGCCACGGCCAGTGGCTCTACATGCTGCTCTATGCCGCCCTGATCGCCTTCTTCGCGTTCTTCTACACGGCGGTGGTCTTCAATCCGAAGGACACGGCGGACAATCTGAAGAAGCATGGCGGCTTCATTCCGGGCATCCGGCCGGGTGAGCGCACGGCCGAGTACATCGACTACGTCCTGACCCGCATCACCGTCGTCGGCGCGATCTACCTTGTGCTCATCTGTCTTTTGCCCGAGTTTCTGATTTCCGCCGCTGGCGTTCCGTTCTATCTCGGTGGGACGTCGCTGCTCATCGTCGTCTCCGTGACGATGGATACCGTGGCGCAGATCCAGGGCCACCTCTTGGCCCATCAGTATGAAGGCCTCGTCAAGAAGGCGAAGCTCAGAGGGGGGAGACGCGGAGCACGATGAAGCTGATTTTGCTTGGGCCGCCAGGAGCGGGGAAGGGTACGCAGGCACAGCGTCTGGTCAATCGTCACAACATCCCGCAGCTTTCCACGGGAGACATGCTGCGGGCCGCCGTCGCCGCCGAAACGGAAGTCGGCAAGAAGGCGAAGGCGATCATGGATGCCGGCAACCTGGTGCCCGACGAGGTGGTCAACGCCATCGTCGCCGACCGGATCGCCGAGGACGACTGCACCGAGGGCTTCATCCTCGACGGTTATCCGCGCACGCTGAAGCAGGCGGACGCGCTGGAAGCGCTGCTCGAGCGGCGGGGTCAGCATCTCGACCACGTCATCGAGCTGAAGGTCGACGACGACGTCCTCGTGACACGCGTGTCCGGTCGCTTCTCCTGCGCCAATTGCGGCACCGTGTATCACGACGTCGATCGCCGGCCGAAGGTCGAGGGGACCTGTGACAATTGCGGTTCGACCGAGTTCAAGCGGCGGCCGGACGACAATGCCGAGACCATGCGGTCGCGGTTGCGGACCTACTACAAGGAAACCTCGCCGCTGGTCGGCTACTACCACTGCAAGGGCACGTTGCGCTCCATCGACGGCATGGCTGCGATGGACGAGGTGACCGAGAGCATCGAAGAGATCGTGCAGGGTTGATTCCCGTGCTTTGGTGGCCGGGGTGGCAGACCACTCCGGCCGCGATCCTCATGGCCAGTCTTTCCGGCATCATCGTTCCTCCTCGCAGGAACGTCCTCGGATGAAGGGCGAATTCATCACCGTGACGCCGTCAACGACCCTCGATCCCGTCAAGGCCGCCGCGACCAGCGAGGTCGGCAACCGCGAGGCGCTGGAGCCGTCGAGCCCGGTCGCCGTCTTCGGCAAGGACGAGCCCCTGCGGCTGGATGCCGGCATCGACCTTTCCCCCGTCCGCATCGCCTACAACACTTATGGCGAACTCAACGCGGATCGGTCGAACGCCATCCTCGTCTGCCACGCCCTGACCGGCGATCACTATGCGGCCAGCCGTTCGCCCGTCACCGGCAAGCCCGGCTGGTGGTCGTCGATCATCGGCCCCGGCAAGCCCATCGACACCGACAAGTACTTCGTCATCTGTTCCAACGTCATCGGTGGCTGCCTCGGCTCGACCGGACCGGCCTCGATAGACCCTGAAACGGGCGAGCCCTACGGGCTGTCGCTCCCGGTGATCACCATCCGCGACATGGTGCGGGCGCAGGCGATGCTGGTCGAGCGGCTGGGCATCGACACGCTGTTCGCGGTCATCGGCGGCTCGATGGGCGGCATGCAGGTGCTGCAATGGACGGTGAGCTATCCCGACAAGGTGTTCGCGGCCCTGCCGATCGCCACCGGCGCGCGTCACTCGGCCCAGAACATCGCCTTCCACGAGGTCGGCCGCCAGGCGGTGATGGCCGACCCGGACTGGCAGGGCGGGCGCTACTTCAGAGAGGGCAAGCGCCCGGTGAAGGGCCTCGCCGTCGCCCGGATGACGGCCCATGTGACCTACCTGTCCGAGATGGCGCTGCAGCGAAAGTTCGGCCGCAATTTGCAGGACAGGGAAGCGTTCGGCTTCGGCTTCGACGCCGACTTTCAGATCGAAAGCTATCTGCGCCACCAGGGGATGACCTTCGTCGACCGCTTCGACGCCAACTCCTATCTCTACATGACCCGCGCGATGGATTATTTCGACATCGCCGCGGACTTTGACGGGTCGCTCGCCAAGGCCTTCCAGGGCTCGCAGACGCGCTTCTGCCTGGTCTCGTTTTCGTCGGACTGGCTGTTTCCGACCGAGGAGAACCGCGCCGTCGTGCATGCCCTCAACGCGGCTGCGGCGTCGGTCTCCTTCGTCGAGATCGACACCGACCGCGGCCACGACGCGTTCCTTCTGGAAGAGCCGAACTTCTTTGCGGCCATCGAGGGCTTCGTCTCCTCGGCGGCGCGGGCGAGGGGGCTTGACCGGTGACGCTTTCCGCCGACACCCATGCCAGCGGTCCGACCGCGACGACCGACACGGTGGCCGCCATGCCGGCCGGGATCCGCCTCGATCTCGAGGTCATCGCCGATCTCGTGGCGGAGCGGGCGCGCGTCCTCGACATCGGCTGCGGCGACGGCGCGCTGCTCGAACTCCTGCAGGAGCGCCGCAAGGTCGACGGCCGCGGCGTCGAGCTGAGCCAGGCCGGCGTCAACGAATGCGTCGCCCGCGGCCTATCGGTGATCCAGGGCGATGCCGACCGCGACCTCGTCCACTATCCGGACGACGCCTTCGACTACGTGATCCTGTCGCAGACGATCCAGGCGACCCGCAACCCCAAGGTGGTCCTGTCGGAACTCCTCAGGATCGGCCAGCGGGCGATCGTCTCCTTCCCGAATTTCGGCCACTGGACGATCCGCTATTCGGTGGCGCTGCGCGGCCGCATGCCGGTGACGCGCAATCTCTCCCATTCCTGGTACGAGACGCCGAACATCCATTTCTGCACGATCCGCGACTTCGTCGCCCTGGCCGACGAGCTCGGTGCGACGGTCGAGACGGCCATCGCGATCAACGCCACCGGCCAGAAGATGGGCATGAAGATGCCCTGGTGGTTCTGGAACCTGTTCGGCCAGCAGGCGGTGTTCGTCCTCAAACGGTAGAGCATGATCCCGAAAAGTGGGAACCGGTTTTCGGAAAAGATCATGCGGCAAGAAGAGGATAGAGTGGGTTGTCGATCGAAGCTGATTTCATCCCATTGTAGACGATCGCCGGGCGCCATTCGCCGCTGATGTGCCGGCGACCGTCAGCGCTTGGCGCCGTCCTCGCCGTCGTCCTGGAGGACGCGCCAGCTGGCGCCGTCGAGGTCCTCGTACTGGCCGCTCTTCAGCGCCCAGAAGAAGGCGAATAGCCCCGCAAGACCCAAGAGGAGGGCGATCGGCACGAGGATCAGGAGGACGGTCATGCGGCCAACTCCACGTCCAGGGCGCGCCGATGTCCATCCTGATGCGGCAGAGGCGATGCCGCCCGCCCGGCCCGTCCCGCAAGCGTGCCGCCGCGCGAAAGCCGCAGGCTGTTGGCGACGACGACGATCGAGGATGCCGACATGGCGATCGCAGCGACCAGCGGCGTGACGTGGCCAGCGACGGCCAGCGGCACGGCGATGACGTTGTAGAGGATCGCGAGGGCGAAGTTGCCCCGCACCAGCCGGCGGGCACGGCGCGCGACCGCGACGACGAATGGCACCGCTTCGAGGCTGTCGCGGGTGAAGACGAAGTCCGCCGCGAGCCGTCCGGCGTCGCAGGCCGAGGCGGGCGCCATCGACACGTCCCCCGCCGCAAGGCTCGGCGCATCGTTCAGCCCGTCGCCCACCATCAGGACATGGTGGCCATTCGCCTGCAACTGGCGAATCCGTGCGATCTTGTCGCCGGGCGTCTGCTCGCTGGAGAAGCGGTCGATGGCGAGCGCCGCCGCCGCCCGCGCGACCGGAGTCCTGCCGTCGCCGGAGAGGATCTCGACCGGCAGCTGCGCCTCAGCGAGCGAGGCGACTGCGTTGGCGGCGCCCTCCCGCAGTTGCTCGTCCAGTGTGAATGTCGCAAGCGGCCCGCCTTCGAACGCAAAGGCGACGCTGCCGCTGGAGACTTCCATGCCGGCGCCCGCACTCGGCCTTGCGGCGATCTCTGCGACCCATGAAAGGCGCCCGAGCCGCGCGATGCGCCCGCCGATCCGCGCCTCGACGCCGGAGCCCGGCACCTCGCGCACCGCCTCGAGCGAAGGCTCCTCGTTCCCCTGCAGCCCCTCGCGAATCGCCCGTGAGGCCGGATGCGACGAGCGGGCGGCGAGAGCCCTCGCGGCATCGCTCTCGGCCCCGGCGGCAATGTCCGTCGCGGCGAGCCGTGGCGTGCCAGTGGTGAGCGTTCCGGTCTTGTCGAACACCACCCTGTCGATCTCGGCGAGCCGCTCGAGGGCCGAACCGTCCTTCATCAGGATACCGGCGTCGAAAAGCCTGGCGGCGCCGACCACGTGGACGACCGGCACCGCCAGCCCCAGGGCGCAGGGACAGGTCACGATCAGGACCGCGATCGCGATCGTCAGGGCGTGATACCAGTCGCCGCCGCTGGCGATCAGCCAGCCGAGGAAGGCGGCCGCGGCGACGATGTGGACGACCGGCGCGTAGAGCCGCGCCGCCCGGTCGGCGACGCGGACATAGGCGCCTCGCCCCCGCTCCGCGGCCTCCATCATCGCCATGATCTCGGCGAGGAAGCTGTCGCCGGCGCCCGACAGCGCCTCCACATCGAGCGGGCCCGACAGGTTGAGGACGCCGGCCTCGACGCGCATGCCGGCGACAGTCTGGACCGGCTCGCACTCGCCGGTGACGAGGGAGCGGTCGAGTTCGCTCGCCCCGTCAACGATCCGTGCATCGACCGGCATGCGCTCGCCCGCCGGCACCCGCAGCCGCATGCCGGGCCGCACCTCATCGATCGGGACATAGATCTGCTCCGCCCCGTCGACCCGGATCGCGCCCCGGGCCGCCAACCTCGCAATTCCGAGCACGGCGCTGCGCGCGCGCTCGCGCATCAGCTGGTCGAGATAGCGGCCGACGAGCAGGAAGAAGGTCAGCGTCACCGCCGCGTCGAAATAGGCCTCTGCGCCGCCCGTCAGGCTCTCGGCAAGGCTCATGGCCAGGGACAGGACGAGGGCGAGGGCGATCGGCACGTCCATGTTGAGCTGCCCGGCCGAGAGCGCGGCGAAGGCCGAGCGGAAGAACACCTGGCCGGCGACGGCGACCGCCGGCACGGCGATCAGCGCCGAGATCAGGTGAAAGAGGTCGCGGGTCGCGGCGTCGGCGCCGGACCACACCGAGACGGAGAGCAGCATGACGTTGGCGGCGGCAAATCCGGCGATGCCCAGCGCGATCAGGAGCTTGGCCGACTGCTTCGCGCGTTCGAGGTCGGCAAGGTCGCCGAGGTCGACGGGAGTGCCCGGATAGCCGAGGCGCGCGAGCGCCGCGGCGAGCGGCAGCGGCGACAGATCGGCCGAGGCGAGGACGACCGTCACCCGGCGGAGCGTCAGGTTGACGCGCACCGACATGACGCTGTCCAGCGGCCGGAGCGCGCCTTCGATCGCGGCGATGCAGGCGCCGCAATGCACCGCCGGCACCGAGAAGACATAGGTGACGGTGCCGTCCTCGGCGAGGCGGCCCGCATGCCGGAGCGCGTCGCCCCGCGCGTCGGTGGCGAGGGCGCGCTCGTCGCTTTCAGCCAGTTCCAGGGAGGGACTGCAACAACTCATCGCCGGCTCCTCACCGCACCGAGAAGCGGATGTTGCGATGCCAGGCGCCTTGCCCGCCCGCCTCGACGGCGAGCCGCGCCTCCCACCGGCCAGGGGTGAGAACGGTCTCGCCCTCGTAGCCGTCTCCCGCCGCTATCAGCGTCAGGGTGCGGTCGAGCGTGGCATTGACCGGATGGCCGATGGTCACGCGGACGGTGGCGCCGGAGACGGGCCGTCCCGAGGCGCTCGTGAGCGCCAGCCGGAACCGGCCGTCCGCATAGGTGGTCCTCGCCGTCCAGCCCCGGGCCGCCTCCTGCCGTCGCTGGGCGGTGTCGGCATCGAAGGTCTGGCTGGCGACATAGCTGTTCGGAACGACGAGGCCGCTCCAGGTGGTGCTGGCGAAATAGGCCATGGTGAGGTTCACCGTGATGATCGTGCCGAAGAACAGCGTCATCACCAGGGCCATGTGGCGGCCGGTGAATTCGCGCGGGGGAGAGATCTTGGAGGTCATCGGGCTTTCTCCGGGGCTTCGAAGGCGGCGTCGTAGCTGGCCGATTCGGAACTGTTCATGTCGTCGAGGACGAAGCGGAAATCGGTGGTGCCGGGCTTCACGTCCGGGGCGGGCTGGACGACGAAGAACTTCAGCGTCCGCAGCCGGTCGGGATCGACGTCGATGGCGAAGCTGCGCCCCTCCGGCTGGTGCAGGTCTTCCGAGAACATCACCGCGCCGGAGAGCCCGTCGATCGACAGCCGGAACTGGCGCGGCTCGGGGATCATGTTGAGCAGCTTGACGGTGTAGCCGTTGCGGATCGAGCCGTCCGAGAGCTTCACGAAGACCGGGTTGCGGTCGCGCTGGACGTTCAGCTCCAGCCGCTCGCGGGCCATCAGGGCGACGAGGAGGCCGATGCCGATCGCCGTCCACAGGCCGGCATAGAGAAGCGTGCGCGGCCGCAGGAAGACGCGCCAGTCGAAATGCCGGACGGCGGAGACGAAGCGGCCGTCGGCATTGCGGATCCGGGCGGGCTCGATCGTTTCGGTGACCGGGTCGGTCGCGAGCGCCATGTTGGCGTCGTAGTCCTTCAGCGTCGCATAGGAGATCAGCCCGCGCTCGCGGCCGATCTTGTCCATCACCCCGTCGCAGGCATCGATGCACAGCGCGCAGGTGATGCAGGCCATCTGCTGGCCGTCGCGGATGTCGATGCCCATCGGGCAGACGGCGACGCAGGCGTTGCAGTCGACGCAGTCGCCGACCGCAATTCCAGCCGCCTGGGCCTTCTTGGCGCCGTGACTGCGCGGCTCGCCGCGCCAGTCGTTGTAGGTGACGACTAGCGATTCCTCGTCCAGCATCGCCGCCTGGATGCGCGGCCAGGGGCACATGTAGATGCAGACCTGCTCGCGCATCAGGCCGCCGAAGACGTAGGTGGTGGCGGTCAGGATGGCGACGGTCGAATAGGCGACGAAGGGGGCGTCGCCCTCGAGGAAGTTCTGCAGCAGCGTCGGCGCGTCGGCGAAGTAGAAGATCCAGGCGCCGCCGGTGGCCACCGCTATCACGATCCACACGACGTGCTTCATCGTCCGCTTCCGCATCTTGTCGAAGCTCCAGGGCGCCTTGTCGAGCTTGATCCGGGCGTTGCGATCACCCTCGAAGAAGCGCTCGACGACGAGGAAGAGGTCGGTCCAGACGGTCTGCGGGCAGGTGTAGCCGCACCAAGCCCGGCCGACCACGGAGGTGACGAGGAACAGCCCGACGCCGGCCATCACCAGGAGACCCGCGACGAAGATGAACTCCTGCGGCCAGATCTCGATGAAGAAGAAATAGAACCGGCGATGGGCCAGATCGATCAGCACCGCCTGGTCCGGCGCGAAGGGCCCGCGGTCCCAGCGCAGCCACGGCGTGACGTAGTAGATCGCCAGCGTCACCGCCATGATGATCCACTTCAGCCGGCGGAAGTTGCCTTCGGCGCGCTTGGGATGGATCTTCTCTCGCTTGGCGTAGAGCGGCTGGCTCTGCTGGCGCGCCGGCGCGTTGACGGGCGCGACGTCGATGCGGTGGATGTCCGGGCTGTCCGGGAGTTGCAGCATGATCTGGTCTCGGCCTTGCGCCCGGGGGTTCGGGCGATGGTCGAGGGATTAGGCCGCCGGCGGGAGCGTGTCCTTGATCGAGGTCAAGGCCGGGAACGATGGACCTCGTCGCTCGTGCGTGCAGAGCGCCATCTGCTTGTCCGACCACGCGAGAGAGGCGCGGTTGGCGCTTGCGGCGCCTATGGCTGACATTTCCAGAGTGCCGGGCCAAGGCCTCCTCGGTGCGTTGCGGCCAGCATGAGGGATTTTGCATCGGCGCCGGTCGCAGCGTTCCGGACCGTGTCGCGACGATGGCCTGGCAGGTGCGATCGATTCCGCCCTGGTGGTATCACGACGCGGTCGTGGTCGATCTGCAGACCGACCACGACCGCGTCGCGTGTGACGGATGGGGGGCAGGGGCGAGCCTTTACTCCCCACCCCCGAGGCTGTGCACATAGACGGTCAGCTCCTTCACCGTCGTCTCGCCGAGCCGCTCGCCCCAGGCGGGCATCACCCCGTGGCGCGGGGCGGTCACCTGGCGCACGATGTCGTCCTTGGTGCCGCCGAACAGCCAGATCGCGTCGTTCAGCGCCGGCGCGCCGACTTCCCGCATGCCTTCGCCGCTTTCGCCGTGGCAGGCGGCGCAGTTGTCGGCGAAGACCACGGCACCCCGTTCGGCCGCAGCCGGATCGGCGGCCGTCTTGCCGAGCGTCAGGACGTAGTCGGCGACGTCGCCGATCTGCGCCCGGTCGAGGATGCCGTCGCGGCCGAAGGCCGGCATTTCCGAGACCCGGGTGTCGGTGTCCGACGCATAGCGGATGCCGTGTTCGAGGGTGGTGTGGATCGCCTCCAGCTGACCGCCCCAGAGCCAGGCGTCGTCGTTGAGGTTCGGGTAGCCCGGACCGCCTTCCGCGCCCGAGCCGTGGCACTGGACGCAATTGACCTTGAAGGCGGCACGTCCGCCGGCGATGGCGACGGTGCGAAGGTCCGGATCGGCGGCGATCTCCTCGACGGAAAGCGCGGAGATCTTCTCCAGCTGCCCGGCCCGGGACGCATTCGCCGCCGCGGTCTCCTGCGCCAGATCGCCTCTGCTCGACCAGCCGAGCACGCCCGTGGTGGCCGAGTTCACCATCGGCCATGCCGGATACAGGATCGTATAGACGAGCGCGAAGGCGATCGAGGCGTAGAAGGTCCAGAGCCACCAGCGCGGCAGGGGATTGTTGAGTTCCTTGATGCCGTCCCAGGAATGGCCCGTGGTCTCGACACCGGTGATCTGGTCGACGTCCTTGTGATCGGCCATGGATCAGTCCTCCTTCAGGGGGATGGCGGCGGCCTCGTCGGCCGATCGGCGGGCGCCGGGGCGCAGCACGAAGCCGACGACGCAGAGGAAGAAGAGGGCCATGGCGAGCAGGCCCCAGGTGTCTGCGAAGGCGCGCATGGCGTGATAGTCGGGTTCCATGTCGGGTCTCCTCAGCGCTGATTTTCGACGGGGTCATAGGCGGAGAAGTCGACGAGCGTGCCGAGCATCTGGAGATAGGCGACGAGCGCGTCCATCTCGGTCAGGCGCTGGGGATTGCCGTCGAAATCGGCCACCACGGCCTTCGGATAGCGGGCGAGGAGACCGGAGGCGTCGCCGTCGGGATCCACCTGCGCCCTGAGGTCGGTGGCGGCGTTCTCGACCATCTCGCTGGTGTAGGGCACGCCCACCGCCTGGTTGGCTTCGAGATGTCCAGCTGGGTCCTTCATGTCGAGATCGGCATTCAGGAGGAACCCGTATGACGGCATGATCGATTCCGGCACGACCGAGCGCGGATCGGTGAGGTGCTGCACCTGCCACTCGTCGGAGTAGCGCCCGCCCACCCGGGCGAGATCCGGCCCGGTGCGCTTGGAACCCCACTGGAATGGATGGTCGTACATCGACTCCGCCGCCAGCGAGTAATGGCCGTAGCGCTCGGTCTCGTCGCGGAACGGGCGGATCATCTGGCTGTGGCAGTTGTAGCAGCCCTCGCGCAGATAGATGTTGCGCCCGGCGAGCTCGAGGGGCGAATAGGGCCGCATGCCCTCCGCCTTCTCGATGGTGTTCTGCAGGTAGAACAGCGGCGCGATCTCGACGATGCCGCCGATCGTCACCACCAGCAGCGACAGGACGAGGAGCAGCGTGGCGTTGCGCTCGATCTTGCCGTGATGGGCGAGGATGCCCCTGGCGACGGGGTCGGCCTTCAGCTCGGGGCGTGCCCCGTCGAGGGCGGGATTGGCGTTGGTCTTGTCGGTCATCGGGATGTCCTCACTCCGCCGGCTGCAGGGCCGGGGTGCCCATCGGCACTTCCCTGCGGACGTCGCCGCGGATGGTCTTGTAGACGTTGAAGGCCATGATCAGCGCCCCGGCGAGGAACATCGCCCCGCCCAGCATGCGCAGGACGTAGTAGGGATGCATGGCGGCGACGGTCTCGGCGAAGGAGTAGACGAGGTAGCCGTCGTCTCCGTATTCGCGCCACATCAGGCCCTGCATGATGCCCGAGACCCACATGACGGCGGCGTAGACGACGATGCCGAGGGTGGCGAGCCAGAAGTGCCAGTTGACGAGGCGCAGCGAGTAGAGCCGCTCGCGGCCCCAGAGCTTCGGCGTCAGGTGATAGACCGCGCCGAAGGAGATCATCCCGACCCAGCCGAGCGCGCCGGAATGGACGTGGCCGATGGTCCAGTCGGTGTAGTGCGAGAGCGAGTTCACCGACTTGATCGACATCATCGGACCCTCGAAGGTCGACATGCCGTAGAAGGCGACGGAGATCACCATCATGCGCAGCACCGGGTCGGTCCGCAGCTTGTCCCAGGCCCCCGACAGGGTCATCAGGCCGTTGATCATGCCGCCCCAGGAGGGCATCCACAGCATGATCGAGAACACCATGCCCAGCGTCTGCGCCCAGTCGGGCAGGGCGGTGTAGTGGAGGTGATGCGGGCCGGCCCAGATGTAGAGGAAGATCAGAGCCCAGAAGTGGATGATCGACAGGCGGTAGGAATAGACCGGCCGGTTCGCCTGCTTCGGGATGAAGTAGTACATCATGCCGAGGAAGCCGGCGGTGAGGAAGAAGCCGACGGCGTTGTGGCCGTACCACCACTGGGTCAGCGCGTCCTGGACGCCGGAGAAGGCCGAGTAGCTCTTGGCGCCGACGAAGGAGACCGGCAGCGACAGGTTGTTGACCACGTGCAGCATCGCGATGGTCACGATGAAGGCGAGGTAGAACCAGTTGGCGACGTAGATGTGGGGTTCCTTGCGCCTCACCAGCGTGCCGAGGAAGACCGCCAGATAGGCGACCCAGACGACCGTCAGCCACAGGTCGACATACCATTCCGGCTCGGCATATTCGCGGCCCTCGGTGATGCCGAGGAGATAGCCGGTCGCCGCCATGACGATGAACAGCTGGTATCCCCAGAAGACGAACCAGGCGAGATTGCCGCCCCACAGCCGCGCCCGGCAGGTGCGCTGGACGACGTAGAAGGACGTCGCGATCAAAGCGTTGCCGCCGAAGGCGAAGATCACCGCCGAGGTGTGCAGCGGCCGCATGCGGCCGAAATTGAACCAGGGCTGGATGTTGAGGTCGGGCCAGGCGAGCTGCGAGGCGATCACGACGCCGACGAGAAAGCCGACGATGCCCCAGAACACCGTCGCAATGACCCCGTAGCGCACGACGTCGTCCATGTAGGCGATGCTCGCCGTGCTTCCCGCGCTCGCGGTGTTCACTGCGGTCTCGCTCCGCGCCACCACCCTGCCGCCGGTTCTATCCCCGGGCGTATCGGCCCGCAGCGGGATCATCTTGTCGCCGGAAAAGTCGATCCGCCGCATCATGACGATCGTCGTGATCGCCAGGACGACGAACAGGACGTAGGCGTGTTCCCTGAAAGGCACGTCGGCCGCAAATCCCGCGCCGAGCAGCGCCAGGAAAGCGGCGAGACCGACGAGCATCGTCTCGGTCGTATATCGCATGGATTTGCCACCCTCTTTCTCTGTCCGGGCAGGGGCGACGCTCAATGCCGCCCCGACGCCGGGATCGAGGGCTGAAGTGACAGCTTCCGCAAAGGGGCGCCTTGACCTGGATCAAGACCAACCGGGCGCGAAACCGCAGCGCCCGCTCGCCTGCCGGTCCGCCCCCCAGCCCACCAGTCGTCACGCGGCCCCGGGATCTTCGGATGGCACGCGAGATCGTCCGGCGCGGCGGCGGCACGATCGCAGCGCTTGCGCCTCCCAGGCCTCGCGACTATGGAACGGGAGCGCTCCAGGCGCAGCGGTCTGGCAGAACAAGCGGTTTGGCGGAGACGAGATGTCGGCGATGGATTTCGAGGCGGCCCGGGTGAAGATGGTCGACAACCAGATCAGGACCACGGACGTCACCAGTCATGAGATCCTGCGGGCCTTCCTGCAGGTCCCGCGCGAGGAGTTCCTGCCGGCCTCGCGGCGCCCGCTGGCCTATCTCGACGACGACATCCCGCTCGGCGACGGACGCTTCGTGATGGAGCCGTCGCCGCTGGCCAAGCTTCTGCAGCTCGCAGGTGTCGACAAGGACGACGTCGTACTCGATGTCGGCTGCAACACCGGCTATTCGTCGGCGATTCTCTCGCATCTCGCCGGTTCCGTCGTGGCGCTGGAGGAGGATTCGGCGCTCGCCGCGGCGGCGACCGACAATCTCGCCCGGCTCGACTACGTCACCTGCGCCGTGGTGGAGAATACGCTGGTCGAAGGCTGCCGGGCCGAGGCGCCCTATGACGTGATCGTCTTCCAGGGCGCCGTCGAGACGCTGCCGGAAACCTTCTTCGACCAGATGAAGGCCGGCGGGCGGATGGTGGTGGTTCTCGGCGTCGGCAACGCTGCCGGCGCGATGCTCTATGTCAAGGACGAGGAAGGGGTCGTATCCGAGCGCTTCGCCTTCAACTGCTCGGTCAAGCCGCTGCCGAGTTTCCGGCGCAAGGCCGAATTCGTCTTCTGAGCTCGACGCGTTGCAGATTTGCCCCGGTCCGATGAAAACCGGCGGTGTGGCGACAATACTAGACTGCTTCGTTCACTTAATCGGTTATTAGCTTGCGGCAGGCGGTTCGACACCGAGGTGCGCATGATGCGCCCCTCCATCGAGCCGGATCGCGTTGCAGCCCGGAGTATCGATTGGTGCTGAAGAAGATCACTCTCCTCGCCCTTTTGTCGGGCTCCCTGGCTCTCGCAGCCACCCTTCCGGTCCGTTCGGAAACCTTGGACGGGGCTCTGGCGAAGGCGTATTCCTACAATCAGGATCTCAACGCCTCGCGGGCGCAGCTGCGGGCGACGGACGAGACGGTTCCCCAGGCGAAGGCCGGGCTGCGGCCGCGGGTGAACGGCGTCGGATCCCTGAGCGCGACACGCAGCCGCACGACCTCCGGCGACGGCATTTCGCCGGCAAACTCCGAGGTGCTGTCCTCGAGTGTCGGCGTGCAGATCAACCAGACGCTCTTCGACGGTTTCCAGACACCCAACAACGTCCGCTCCGCCAAGGCGCAGGTCCAGGCTTCGCAGTTCAATCTGTCGAACACCGAGCAGAACACGCTGCTCGACGCCGTGACCGCCTACATGAACGTCATCCGCGATCGCCAGATTGCCGATCTGCGCCGGCAGAATCTCGGCTTCCTGAACGAGCAGGTGCGCGCCGCGCGGGCACGCTTCGACGTCGGCGAGGGCACCCGCACCGACGTCGCCCAGGCCGAGTCGCAGCAGGCGCTGGCGACGGCGCTGCTCAACAGCGCGCTGTCCAGCGTCGCCTCGAGCGAGGCCTCCTATTTCCAGGTGATCGGCGACGCGCCGAACAATCTCTCTCCCGCCAAGGCGCCGATGCGGCTTCTGCCGAACTCCGTCGCGTCGGCCTTTGCTGTGTCCCAGCGCCAGCATCCGGCAATTCTGGCGGCGCTCTCGGCCGTCGATGCGGCCGCCTATCAAGTGAAGTCGGCGGAAGGCGCCCTGCTGCCGCAGGTCACTCTGCAGGGACAGGTCGCAAACTCCTACTCTTCCAGCGACAGCGGTGGAGGCGATCTGCCGGGCGTGAACACTTCGGCAGGGCGTCCGGACGTCATCACGCAGAACGAAGTGTCTGGCACGGTCACAGCGCAGATCACCATCCCGATCTACCAGGGTGGTGCCGCGAGTTCGCTGGTGCGTCAGTACAAGGAAACCCTCGGCCAGCGCCGGATCGAGGTCGACGGCCTGCGCGATCAGGTCCGTGCCTCGGTGGCGACCAGCTGGGCCGAGCTGCAGGCTGCCCGGGCCAACATCACCGGCTATCAGGCGCAGGTGCGCTCGGCCCGTCTCGCTCTCGAGGGCGTGGTCGAGGAGCGCAATGTCGGCCAGCGCACGACCCTCGACGTGCTCGACTCCCAGGCGGACCTGATCTCCGCCCAGATCCTGCTCGCCGGATCCGAGCGCGACGAGGTGGTCGCCGCCTACTCGCTGCTCTCATCCGTCGGCCTGCTCAGCCAGAAGTCGCTGAAGCTCGCCGCCACCAACTACGACCCGAACGATCACTACATCGCGGTCGAGGACAAGTGGTTCGGCCTGCGCACGCCCGACGGTCGCTGAGCGGCCGCGCCGCCAGCCCATTCAGTCCAGTTATTTCGGCCGAGTTCTCTTCCGGCCCGGATCTCACGAGATCGATCACCGCCGTCCGCCCCATGGAGGCGGGCGTGCCCTTCCGGCATCGCTCATGCATCGGAGCCGGGAAATATTCTGGTGAAAGAAGCGTTTCCGCAGCTCGCGGGATTCATCTCTCCGGCACTTCAACATAGGCTTCGCGCATGATTCGGGCGTTACGAACAGATCGTCGCCAAACCTGCGGGAGCCATTCATGAGCAACGCGCTGCCGGCCCGAGACCAGTCGATGGACGAAATCCTCGCCTCGATTCGCCGGATCATCGAGACCGGAGACGAACGCCTGGCCCGGAACGCCACGGCGCTCGACGCTGCCGCTCGTTCCCCCACCGCGCCGTCCGCCGCCAGGTCGCATCAGGATCCGGTTTCCAGCGGCCGTCCGATGCCGGACATGGCCAGCCAGTCGGACGAGATCGCGGCCGCCCGGCTGCGCTCCGAATATCTGGCGGCAGGCAGCGACGCGGCCGCCGCAGATCATTCAGCCTTTCCCTCGGCCGTGTCGGAGGCATCGCGTGTCTCGGCCAACGCCCCGCGCAGCATTCGCCGTCCCGCCGTTGACGTCGCCGGCGACCTGCCGGAATGGCCGCAGGCCATCGCCGCCAACGACCGCTATGTCGAGGTCGCCGCCGAGATGTTCGTCGACGAATTCGACGAGGCGGGCTTTGCCGACGAACTCCTGAAGGGCGCGCTCGCCGGGGAAGAGCCGGCCGCGCCGACCGCGTCGGACGCTGCGGCGGACACCTCCCTGGACATGCGGGAATTCGACGCTGAGCTGGACCGCGCGCGTCTCGCCGGCTTCGATCTTCCCGGTGCGGACTCAGCCGACCCGGCCCTCGACGACGGCATGCGCGTCGCCCACGCTCTGATCTCGCGGGAATCCGGCGAACGCGTCGCCGCCTCCTTCTCCGAACTTGCCGCGGCGATCCGCGACGAGCACCTGCGCGACGCCGATCAGGTCGTGCGCGAGGTGATGCGGCCGATGCTGCAGGAGTGGCTCGACGAGAATCTGCCGCGCCTGGTCGAGCAGCTGGTGCGCGAGGAAATCGAGCGCGTCGCCCGCGGCGGTACGCGCTGAACCGGCCGGTCCTTCACCGAAACAACGACGAAGCGGGGCGGGCGCCGGAGGGTGTCCGCCCCGCTTCGCGTTGACAGGGAGGAGAGCAAGTGGCTAA
Source organism: Fulvimarina sp. (assembly GCA_002700095.1). Taxonomy (GTDB): domain Bacteria; phylum Pseudomonadota; class Alphaproteobacteria; order Rhizobiales; family Rhizobiaceae; genus Jiella. The sequence continues at coordinate 26,830 of PACL01000078.1, forward strand.
CCGGAAGGCAACGCGAAATCGCTTTCTGGACATTCCATGATCGAAAAGACCTACGACGCCGCCGCCATCGAGCCGCGCATCGCCGCCCGATGGGAGGACGCCGGTGCCTTCAAGGCTGGCGCTGGAGCGAAGGAGGGGGCCGAGCCCTATTCGATCGTCATCCCGCCGCCGAACGTCACCGGCTCGCTCCATATGGGGCACGCGCTCAACAACACGCTGCAGGACATTCTGGTCCGCACCCAGCGCATGCGCGGCCGCAACGTCCTCTGGCAGCCCGGCCTCGACCACGCCGGCATCGCGACGCAGATGGTCGTCGAGCGGCAGATGGCCGCGTCGGGCGAGAACGTCACCCGCCGCGAGCTCGGCCGCGAGGCCTTCATCGACAAGGTCTGGCAGTGGAAGGGCGAGAGCGGCGGCACGATCCTCGGCCAGCTGCGCCGGCTCGGCGCCTCCTGCGACTGGTCCCGCGAGCGCTTCACCATGGACGAGGGCCTGTCGACGGCGGTCCGCCACGTCTTCGTCGAACTCTACCGCAAGGGCCTGATCTACAAGGACAAGCGGCTCGTCAACTGGGATCCGAAATTCGAGACCGCGATCTCCGACCTCGAGGTGGAGAACCGCGAGATCGCCGGCCACATGTGGCACTTCAAGTATCCGCTCGCCGGCGGCGAGACGTATGAATATGTCGAGAAGGACGCCGACGGGAACGAGATCCTGCGCGAGACGCGGGACTATATCGCGATCGCCACGACCCGGCCGGAGACGATGCTCGGCGACGGCGCCGTCGCCGTCCATCCGGACGACGAGCGCTATGCGCCGATCGTCGGCAAGCTCTGCGAGATTCCCGTCGGGCCGAAGGAGCATCGCCGGCTGATCCCGATCGTCACCGACGAATATCCCGACATGACTTTCGGCTCGGGCGCGGTGAAGATCACCGGCGCCCACGACTTCAACGACTATCAGGTGGCGAGGCGCAACGGCATTCCCTGCTACCGTCTGATGGACGAGAAGGCGGCGATGCGCGCCGACGGCGACGCCTATGCCGACGCGGCTGCCCGTGCCGCCGAGATCGTCGCGTCGGGCGAGACGCCGGATGCCTCCGTCGTCGACGACATCAACCTCGTGCCCGACGAGTATCGCGGCCTCGACCGCTTCGCCGCGCGCGAAAAGGTCGTCGCCGAGATCGACGCCGAGGGCCTGATGATCGCCGTCGAGGACAAGACGATCATGCAGCCCTTCGGGGACCGTTCGGGCGTCGTCGTCGAGCCGATGCTGACCGACCAGTGGTTCGCGGACGCCAAGACGTTGGCCGAGCCGGCGATCGCCTCGGTGCGCGAGGGGCGGACCAAGTTCGTCCCCGAGAACTGGTCGAAGACTTACTATCAGTGGATGGAGAACATCGAGCCGTGGTGCATCTCGCGCCAGCTCTGGTGGGGCCATCGGATCCCTGCGTGGTACGGACCGGACGGCTCGATCTTCGTGGAGAAGAGCGAGGAGGAGGCGGTCGCCGCCGCGCTCTCGCACTATGTCATGAACGAGACGATCACTGACGAGCAGGCCCGTGAGATGGCCGCCGATCCGGCCAAGCGCGAGGCCTTTCTCGTTCGCGACGAGGACGTTCTCGACACCTGGTTCTCCTCGGCGCTGTGGCCGTTCTCGACGCTCGGCTGGCCGGACGAGACGAAGGAGCTTTCGACCTACTATCCGACCTCGGCCCTCGTCACCGGCTTCGACATCATCTTCTTCTGGGTCGCCCGGATGATGATGATGGGCCTCGAATTCATGGGACGCGAGCCCTTCGAGACGGTCTATGTCCACGCGCTGGTGCGCGACAAGACCGGCGCGAAGATGTCGAAGTCTAAGGGCAACGTCATCGATCCCCTCGACCTGATCGAGGAATACGGCGCCGATGCCCTGCGCTTCACCCTCGCCATCATGGCGGCGCAGGGCCGCGACGTGAAGCTCGATCCCCAGCGCATCGCCGGCTATCGCAACTTCGGCACCAAACTGTGGAACGCCACCCGCTTTGCCGAGATGAACGGTGCAGTGCACGGAGCGGCGCTGAGCCCGCAGAGCCTGACGCTGCCGCTTAACCGCTGGATCCTGACCGAGCTCTCGCGCACCATCGCCGAGACCAACGAGGCGATCGCCGCCTACCGCTTCAACGAGGCTGCAGGCGCGATCTACCGCTTCGTCTGGAACCTCTTCTGCGACTGGTATCTGGAGCTTTCCAAGCCGACGCTGTCTGGCGAGGACCAGGCCGCGGCCGACGAGGTGCGCCACGTCACCGGCTACGTGCTCGACCAGGTCTTCGCGCTGCTGCATCCCTTCATGCCCTTCATCACCGAGGAGCTGTGGCAGGTGACGGCGGGCGAGAGGACGCGGGAGACGCTGCTCTGCCACACCGCCTGGCCGGCGGTGGAGTTCTCCGATCCCGAGGCTGCCGGCGACATCAACTGGCTGGTCGCACTGGTCTCGGAAATCCGCTCGATCCGGGCCGAGATGAACGTCCCGCCGGGGGCGGAAGCCGCCCTCGTCGCCGTCGATCCGGACCCCGAGACCGCCGCGCGGCTGAAGCGCCACGACCTGCAGCTGCGCCGTCTGGCGCGGCTGGGCGACGTGTCGACCGCCTCCACCGCCCCGGCCCAGTCGGCCCAGGTGGTGGTCGCCGGCGCCAGCTTCGCCCTGCCGCTCGCCGGCATGATCGACGTCGCGGCCGAGCGCGTGCGGCTTGCCAAGGCGCACAAGAAGGCCGAGGACGAGATCGGCCGGATCAACAAGAAGCTGTCGAACGAGCGCTTCGTTGCCAACGCGCCGGACGAGATCGTCGAGCAGGAACGCGAAAAGCGCGAGGGCTACCGGCTGGAGGCCGAAAAGCTGAGCGCGGCGCTGAAGAGCCTGGGTTAGGTAACAGTTCGTCCTTCCGGGCGAAGATTCTCATGCCGACCGGCGGGGCACCCCCCTCTGCCCTTCGGGCATCTCCCCCTCAAGGGGGGGAGATCGTTTGGCGCGAGTGCCGACGTCGGGCGAAAGTCCGTCGATGGCGGATTCAGCCGGGGGTGCCAGGATTTGGCGCCGCGATCGATGAAGGCCTGATCTCCCCCCTTGAGGGGGAGATGCCCGGCAGGGCAGAGGGGGTGCCTCGGCACGACGCTCTCCGTTGAAGAGTACAAAGCCGGCTTAAGGACGAGCCGATCGAAAGAAGGCGCGAAACATTGGTCGCAGATCTTTCCTATCCGACGGCGGTGCTGGGCGGGGCGCTCTCCTTCCTGTCGCCCTGCGTCCTGCCGCTCGTCCCGCCTTATCTGTGTTACATGGCCGGGGTTTCGGCCGATGACCTGAAGTCCGGACCGGCCGTCGCGACGACCGGCTATGCCCGCCTGATCGGCTCCTCGGTGATCTTCGTCCTCGGCTTTTCCACCGTCTTCGTGGCGCTTGGCGCAGGCGCCAGTTCGATCGGGCTGTTCCTGCGTCAGAATCTCGACTGGCTCGGCATGGTCGCGGGCATCGCCATCATCGTCATGGGGCTGAATTTCCTCGGGGTCTTCAAGCTGTCGTTCCTGTCCCGCGAGGCGCGGATGCAGGCGCCGGACCGGCCGAGGAGCCTTCTCGGCGCCTATCTGATGGGCCTTGCCTTCGCCTTCGGCTGGACGCCCTGCATCGGCCCGGTTCTCGGCGCGATTCTCGGCCTTGCCGGCGCCAGCGGCACCGTCGGGGAAGGCGCCGTCATGCTCGCCTTCTATTCCGCCGGCCTCGGCATTCCCTTCATCCTCGCAGCCGCCTTTTCCGGCGCCTTCCTGCGCTGGCTGAGCGGCTTTCGCCGGCATCTCGGCATGGTGGAAAAGGCCATGGGCGGTCTCCTGGTGGTCACCGGCGTCCTGTTCCTGACCGGCGGCATGCAGGACATGTCGTTCTGGCTGCTCGAGACCTTCCCGGCGCTCCAGACCATCGGATGAACCATAACGAGCGGGTCTGGTCGCGTTTCGGCCGGATTTCGTGCTAAGCGCCTCGCTCGAGTTCATCGAAGTGTTCAGAGGCATTCATGGCGAGACGCTGCCTGTCGATCATCCTGGCCGCGGGCGAGGGCACGCGGATGAAGTCCGCCCGCGTCAAGGTCCTGCACGAGGTGGCGGGGCTCGCCATGGTCCGCCATGTGGTCGCCGCGGCGGGCAAGGCGGGCTCGGACCGCATCGCCGTCGTCTCCGGCCGTGACAGCGACGCCGTCGTCACGGCCGTCCGCAAGGACCGGGACGATGCCGAGCATTTCGTCCAGGAAGAGCGCCTCGGTACCGCCCATGCGGTGCTGGCGGCGCGCCCGGCCATCGAGGCCGGGGCCGACGACATCCTCGTCCTCTTCGCCGACACGCCGCTGATCCGCCCCGAGACGCTCGCCCGCGCCCGCGCCTCGCTGATCGCCGGCACCGACATCTGCGTCATCGGCTTCCGGCCGGAGAACCCCTCCGGATATGGGCGGCTGATCGAGCGCGACGGCGAACTCCTGGCGATCCGCGAGGACAAGGATGCGAGCGAGGCCGAGAAGGCCATCGACTTCTGCAATGCCGGCGTCATGGCGCTGTCCGGCGACAAGGCTCTGGCGATCCTCGACCAGATCGGCAGCGCCAATGCCAAGGGCGAATACTACCTGACCGACGCCGTCGAGATCGCCCGGCGCGAGGGCCTGAAGGTCCGCGCCATCGAGGCCGAGGCCTTCGAGGTCGCCGGCGTCAACAACCGCGCCGAACTCGCCGCCGTCGAGGCGACCTGGCAGTCCCTGCGGCGGCGCCGGGCGATGATCGAGGAGGGCGTCACGCTGATCGACCCGGCCTCGGTGACCTTCTCCCACGACACCGTGCTCGCCCGGGATGTGGCGATCGAGCCCAATGTCGTCTTCGGCGAGGGCGTGACAGTAGGCGAGGGCGCGGTGATCCATGCCTTCTCGCATCTGGCGGGCGCGACCGTCGCGCCGGGCGTCTCGGTCGGCCCCTTCGCCCGGCTGCGCGAGGGCTCCAACCTCGCCGCCGGCTCGAAGGTCGGCAATTTCTGCGAGGTGAAGAACGCCACCCTCGGCGAGGGCGCCAAGATCAATCACCTGAGCTATGTCGGGGATGCCGAGATCGGCGCACGCACCAATATCGGCGCCGGCACCATCACCTGCAACTATGACGGCGCCCTCAAGCACCGCACCGTCATCGGCGCCGACGCCTTCATCGGCTCCGACACCGCCCTGGTCGCCCCGGTCCGCATCGGCGACAACGCCTATGTCGGGACCGGCAGCGTCATCACCGACGACGTCCCGGCGGGCGCCCTCGCCATCGCCCGCGAGCGCCAGGTGACAAAGGAAGGCCGCGGCCTGCAGATCGCCGAGCGCAACCGGGCCGCCAAGGCCGCAAAGGCTGCGGGCGGCGCCACGGCAACGCCTGCGTCCCCGGCAGACCCTCGGACGAAGCCCGCCGCCGCGCAGAAAAAAGCCGCGGCGAAGGCGTCGCCCGCCGCCGGAAAGCAATCATAACGTTTGGTCATCAATCGTTATTCTGATTTGCCGGTGATCTCCGCTAAGCGGGGCGAACCACCGGGTATCGGGGGCGCCGGGCTCCAGCCGAGGCCGCCCCTCGCGGCACCGGGACAGGGCAGACAGTTTCATCGGGCCATCCGGCCGAGCCAGCGGGGAATCGATCATGTGCGGAATCATCGGCATCGTCAGCCGCGAACCGGTGGCCGAGCGGCTGGTCGACGCGTTGAAGCGGCTCGAATATCGCGGCTATGATTCCGCCGGTGTCGCCACCATCGAAGAGGGGCGGCTGACCCGGCTTCGCGCCGAAGGAAAGCTCGTCAATCTCCACAGGAAGCTGGTCGCCGAGCCCCGCTCCGGTACCACCGGCATCGGCCATACCCGCTGGGCGACCCACGGCGCGCCGACGGAAGCCAATGCCCACCCGCATTTCGCCGGTGGCATCGGCGTCGTTCACAACGGCATCATCGAGAACTTCGCCGAGATCAAGCGCGAGCTTGCCGCCGAAGGCATCGTCTTCCACACCCAGACCGATACCGAGGTCGTCGTCCAGCTGCTCGCCAGGCTGCGCGGCGAGGGCCTCTCCCACCGCCACGCCATGCAGGCGATGCTGGCCCGGGTCACCGGCGCCTATGCGCTGGCGGTGATCTTCGAGGATCTGCCCGAGACCATCATGGGCGCGCGCAACGGCCCGCCGCTGGCGATCGGGGCGGGCGAGGGCGAGATGTTCCTCGGCTCCGACGCCATCGCGCTGTCGCCCTTCACCGACGAGGTGCGCTATCTCGAGGATGGTGACTGGGTGGTGTTGACCGGCGCCGACGCCGAGATCATGGACGCCGAGGGGAGGACGGTGGAGCGCCCGGTCGTCCGCTCGACGGGCAAGGCCCATTACGTCGACAAGGGCAACTACCGCCACTTCATGCAGAAGGAGATCTACGAGCAGCCGGAGGTCCTCTCCCACACGCTCGGCGCCTTCGTCGACATGACCAGCGGCCGCACGCGCCTTCCCGAGGGCCAGGCGCTGGATTTCTCGGCGGTGCGGCGGATCGCCCTGTCGGCCTGCGGCACCGGCTACTATGCCGCGCTGGTCGGCCGCTATTACTTCGAGCGCTATGCCCGCATCCCCTGCGACCTCGATGTCGCATCGGAATTCCGCTATCGCGAGAGCCCGCTCGGCGACGTCGATCTGGCGATCTTCGTCTCCCAGTCCGGCGAGACCGCCGATACCCTCGCATCCCTGCGCTACGCCAAGAGCCAGGGCCTGAAGACCGCCGTCATCGTCAATGTCGAGGGTTCGACCATGGCGCGGGAGGCCGATTTCGTCCTGCCGACGCTGGCCGGTCCGGAGATCGGCGTCGCCTCGACCAAGGCCTTCACCTGCCAGCTGATGGCGCTGGCGGCGCTGGCCATCCGCGCCGGCGTCGATCGCGGCGTGATCGGCGGCGAGGAGGAACTGGAGCTGACGCGCATCCTCGCCGAGGCACCGCGGCTGGCCAAGGAGGCGATCCACACCGAAACGCGCATCGAGGCGCTGGCGCGGGAGATGGCGACCAAGCGCCACGCGCTCTTCCTCGGCCGCGGCTTCTCCTTCCCGCTGGCCATGGAAGGCGCGCTGAAGCTGAAGGAAATCAGCTATATCCATGCCGAGGGCTATGCCGCCGGCGAATTGAAGCACGGGCCGATCGCGCTGATCGACGAGACCATGCCCGTCGTCGTCGTCGCGCCCCACGACCGCAGCTTCGAGAAGACCATCTCCAATGTCCAGGAAGTCGCCGCGAGAGGCGGCGAGATCGTGCTCCTGACCGACGCGGACGGGGCTACCAATGGCCCGGTCGACCCGGCCCGCTGCATCGTCCTGCCGAAGATGGCCGAGATCCTGACGCCGATCGTCTACGCCATCCCGCTGCAGCTGCTTGCCTACCATACGGCCATCCAGATGGGCACCGACGTCGACCAGCCGCGCAATCTGGCGAAATCCGTGACCGTCGAGTGATGCTCGCGGCGTGGGGAGATCGTCTTCCCGGCCACTTCATCTGGCCGTGCAGCACTTCATCGGTCATCCCTGGCGCCGGTCGAAGACACGGGGCCTGCGGTACAATCGTCATCGACGCCGCGTTATGCTGCATTGCGAATGACGCCTTGCATTCGCCTGTCGGCGGAACGATGCTCGGCTTTGAGGATTCCTGCGCGGTGACGTCGCCCGGTTCGGTCGGCGATGCCGAAAGGTGGGCAAATAAAGCATGATGCGGCTCAGAAACTACTTCCTGACCGGGTTCATCGTCTGCGCACCGCTGGCGATCACGGCCTGGATCACATGGTCCTTCATGGGCTGGGCGGACAGCTGGGTGAAGCCCTATGTTCCGGCGCGCTACTGGCCGGATGCCTATCTGCCCTTCGCCATTCCGGGCTTCGGCCTGATCGTCGCCTTGATCCTGATCACCCTGATCGGCTTCCTGACGGCCAACATCATCGGCCGCACCATCATCGGCTGGGGCGAGCGGCTGTTGTCGCGCACCCCGCTGGTGCGCACGGTCTACACGGCGCTGAAGCAGATCTTCGAGACGGTCCTCGCCGACCGCTCGGCCTCCTTCAAGACCGCGGCCCTGATGGAATATCCGCGCAAGGGCGTCTGGTGCGTCGTGCTGGTGGCGACCGACGCGCGGGGCGAGATCGCCCGGGTGCTCGCCGACGAGTCCGACGAGATGACGGCGGTGTTCCTGCCGCCGACGCCGAACCCGACCTCCGGCTTCCTGCTCTTCGTGCCGCGCACCGAATTGCGCATCCTCGACATGAGCATCGAGAACGCGCTGAAGCTCGTCGTCTCCTCCGGCCTCGTCTCGCCGGACGATCCGTCCGCCAAGGTTTCGATCGACCAGGCCGCGAAGATCATCTCCGCCCGTCAGAGCCGGGAGCGGGAGCACGAACCGGCAGAATGAGGGCGGGCCAGTCCACGACCGCGCCCGCCTTTTCATCGATCACTCTCGGCCCATCCGTCACTCTCGGCATGACGGCGGGCTGTGTCGTCTGCGTCGTCACAGCCTTCCGGCTCAGCTTTCGCCGTCGCTGACCCGCTTGCTCTCGCCCTGCAACAGGTCGATCAGCTTCGAGGCGTCCGCCTTGTTGAGGTTCTCGTCGAACGGGTGGCCGGTCTCCTCGCACAGCGTCTTGAGATAGGAAGCCTGCGCACCGGTCATCGGCTCCCCGCCGGTGGTCCAGTCGGACGGGTCCTTCTCGGTGTTCGACCCGGTATCGGTCTTGGCGTCGACGTTGCTCATGGAATGCCTCCGAACGTGTTGGTCGTTCTTGAAATGTTCCGTAAGCGGTTTGGTTCCTGTCCGTTGACGCCGGTGCGTCGCCAGGGCGCGGGCAGGAGACACCCCCGTGAGTGCCCGCTAAATGCCTCCGATCGCGCGCAAAGGGCTGACGCCACCTGCTATGTCCCGGACTTCCGGAGGGCTTTCGCCGCGCCGGGCCCGAGGACCCGGCGGCGCCCCGCGATCCTCAGCCCTTCATCGCCTTGGCCGGGTCTATGCCACCCATCTCGCAGATCCGGCGGAATTCCTCGTCCTTCACCGGCTGGACGGACAGGCGGGAGTTGTTGACCAGCACCATGTCCTTCAAGTCGACCTCGCCCTTGATCCGGTCGAGCGACACCGGCGTCGTCACGTCCATCACCGCCTTGATGTCGACGCACTCCCACTTCGGATCGTCGGCGGAGGAATCCGGATGGATCTCCTTCACCACCTCGACGATGCCGACGACCTCCTTGCCCTCGTTGGAGTGGTAGAAGAAGCCACGATCGCCGGTCTTCATCTCGCGCATGAAATTGCGCGCCTGGTAGTTGCGGACGCCGGTCCATTCCTCGCCGGCCTCGCCCTTCGCCTTCTGCTGGTCCCAGGACCAGGTGGCGGGCTCGGACTTGTAAAGCCAGTAGCGCATCTTACGCGGCGTCCGGGTTCTTGACCGACCAGTTCCAGCGCTTGACCTCGACGGTCTCGAACAGGCCCGCCTTGGCATAGGGGTCTTCGCCGGCGAGCGCCTTCGCCGCCTCGAGCGATTCGGCTTCGAGCATCAGGAGGCTGCCATTCGGCTTCTCGTCGGCGCCGAGGAAGGGGCCGGCGAATTTCAGCTTCTCGCCGAGCGAATTCAGAAAGGCGAGGTGTTCCGGACGGGTGTCCATCCGCGTCTGCAGATGATCGGGCTTGTCGGTGCACAGGACGGCATAGAGCATGACGCATTCCTTGGACGAAGCGCCGGCAGCTTCTGGCGGCGCGGGGGCTGGAAATCGGCGAGGGCCGAGGGATCGGGCAAGGAGCTATCGCGGCGGGCGGCGGCTTTCAACCGACTTCGCGCTTCAGCGGGCGGGCGAGCAGGCGCTGCGCCGCCTCGTCCACCGAAAGCTCGCCGCCGAGAACCTGCGCGACCGTCTCCACGATGGGCGCCTCGATGGCCGATTCTGCGGCGAGCCTTGCGGCGATGGCGGCCGTGAAGACGCCCTCGGCGAGCTTCATCCGCGAGACGTCCTCGCCACGGCCGAGAGCCGCGCCATAGGCGAAGTTGCGCGATTGCGGCGAGGAACAGGTCAGCACCAGGTCGCCGAGGCCCGACAGGCCCATCAGCGTCTCCGGCCGGCCGCCGAGGGCCTCGCCGAGGCGCCTGAGCTCGACGAAGCCGCGGGTGACGATGGCGGCCTGCGCCGAGGCGCCGAGGCCGCGGCCGGCGACGATACCGGCGGCGAGCGCCAGCACGTTCTTCAGCGCACCGCCGACTTCGACGCCGCGAAGATCGTCGCTGGCGTAGCAGCGGAAGCTCTCGGTGGACAACTGCCGGGCGAGCCCGTCGGCGGCCTCGCCGTCCTTGGCGGCGACGGTGACCGCCGTCGGCAGGCCGCTTGCGACGTCGCTGGCAAAGCTCGGTCCGGACAGCGCCGCCAGGGGATGGCCGGGCAGGACCGCCGCGACAAGCTCCGACAGGAACCGGCCGCTCGCGCGCTCGATGCCCTTGGCGCAGAGGACGAGGGTTGCAGAGGGAGCCAGATGCGGCGCGAGGGTCCCCGCGACGCCGGCAAGGCTCTGCGCCGGCACCACCAGGAGCACCAGCTCGGCATCCGCAAGGGCATTGCCGGCATCGCCCGTCGCCCGCACCGACGCCGGCAGCTGGATGCCGGGAAGGTAGCGCGGATTGGCGTGGCCCTGGTTGATCGCCGCGATCGTCGTCTCGTCGCGCCCGAGGAGCGCGACCGTCTCGCCGCTGCGGGCATAGAGGGCGGCGAGCGCCGTGCCCCAGGCACCGGCGCCGACGACGGCAAGCCGGCTCATGCCTTGGCTCCCCGGCGGCCATGGCCGACCAGCGGCGCCGACTTCTCGTCGAGGGGCCAGCGGGAGCGGACGGCGACGTCCAGCGGATCGGTGCGTCCCGCCTCGAAGCGCTCGAGCCCGGCATAGGCGATCATCGCGCCGTTGTCGCCGCAAAGGACCAGCGGCGGAGCGACGAGACGCGCGCCGGCCGCCCTGCATTCGGCCACAAGCGCCGCCCGGATGGCCTGGTTGGCACCGACGCCGCCGGCAACGCCCAGGACGGGATCGGCAAGATCCGGAAACGCTTCGCGGAAGCGGGAAAGAGCCCGGCGCACCCGGTCGGCGACGGTCTCGGCCGCGGCCAGCTGGAAGCCGGCGCAGAGATCGGCGACGTCCTGGTCGCTCAAGGGAGCGTTGGCCTCGGCGACGAGGCGGAGCGCCGTCTTCAGGCCGGAAAAGGAGAAGTCGAGCCGCGCCTCGCCCTTCATCGGCCGCGGCAGGGTGAAGCGTTTCGGATCCCCCTTCGCCGCCAACTTTTCGACACTGGGGCCGCCCGGATGGGGCAGCGACAGGAGCTTGGCGGTCTTGTCGAAGGCTTCGCCGAGGGCATCGTCGATGGTGGAGCCCCAGCGCTCGTAGTCGCCGAGGCCGCGCACCAGCAGGATCTGGCTGTGGCCGCCGGAAACCAGCAGCAGCAGATAGGGATAGGCGATGGCGTCCGACAGGCGCGGGGAGAGGGCGTGGCCCTCTAGATGGTTGACCGCGACGAAGGGCAGGCCGCGGGCCGCGGCGATCGCCTTGCCGGTCATCGCGCCGACCAGGAGGCCGCCAACGAGGCCGGGGCCGACGGTGGCCGCCACCGCGTCGATGGCGTCGAGCGTCACGCCGGCCTCGATGAGCGCGGCGCGAACGATCCCGTCCAGCGCCTCCACATGGGCTCGCGCGGCGATCTCCGGCACGACGCCGCCGAAGGCCGCGTGCTCGGCGATCTGCGACAGGATGACGTTGGAGAGGATCTCGGTGCCGCCGCCGGGGGTTCGGGCAACCACGGCGGCGGCGGTCTCGTCGCAGCTCGTCTCGATGCCGAGAACGAGCAGCTTGTGGCCGGCGAGGGCGACGTTCGGCACGGTGATCGGTTCGGTCGGCGACACGGGAGGGGCTCGTTGACTGCCTGAGGGATTGCGCCTCAGATAGCGATCGCGCGCTGCCATGCCAATCGATACCGGCCGATGCGGTGCGTCACATCGGCGGAACGATGCCCTGGTTGCCGACGACGACGGTGCCGGTGGCGATAGTGCCGTCGGCAGCTTTCTGGGCGGGCACGAACACTGGCGCTCCCGCGACGAGGTCGGCTTTCGTCGCCGCCGCAAAAGTGACGACCGGGATCCCCTCGGGCAGCGACACCGTCTTCTCGCCCTCCGGATAGGTCAAAGTGAGCTTGCGTCCATCGGCATTCTCGACCTTGTTGGAGACCGTCGCATTGGTCATCGTGGAGTTCGGCTCGAGATCCCAGGGGTAGCTGCCTTCGCCGGTGCCGGCCATCGCCGCCGGGAAGATGAGCACCTCGACAGCATCGCTGTCGCCGCTGGCGCCCGGAATGGAGGCGACGCCGACGAAGTCGCCGGTCTTGATGTCACCGATCGACGCCTTGGCGATGCCAGTCACCTTGTAGTCGGGCTTCAGGGTGATGGCGACGCTGGCGCCTTCGCGTGACTTGACGGTGAGGGTCGTGGCATCGATCGATTCGATCGTGCCGCGCACCCGCTCCGGCGTCGTCGAGGATTGCGCCAGAGCCGAGGGCGCAATGGCCGAGCCGAGGAGGAGCGCCAGGGCGAGGGCGGTGGCGCGTGTGGGACGGTATTGCATGTGTGCTGTTCCAATCGTTGATACGACGCCCTTAGCTTCGTCGGCGGCGCCTGGATCGCACGGCGAACGCGGAAAGTTGATCGCGGCAACGGTGCGCGCCTTCGTTCGGCGCAAAAACTTCCTCGCCGCGGTTTCATGGGCGGCCGCGTCGTCCTAGTTTGCAAATCTGGCGAGGCAACGGGGCAGGCGAACAGGCGATGGCGCAACACCAACTCATCCGGATCGGCACGCGCGGCAGACAGCTGGCGCTGGCGCAGGCGAGCGAGGTCCGCGCGCGGCTGATGGCGGCCCACGATCTGCCGGAAGACGCCTTCGCCATCGAGGTGATCTCCACCTCCGGCGACCGCATCCTCGACCGGCCCCTGTCGGAGGTCGGCGGCAAGGGCCTGTTCACCAAGGAGATCGAGCAGGCGCTGATCGAGGCGCGAATCGACATCGCCGTGCATTCGTCGAAGGACATGGCGACGGCGCTGCCCGACGGGCTGGAGATCTCGGCCTATCTGCCCCGCGAGGACGTGCGTGACGTGTTCATCGGCCGCGCCGCGCCGACCATCGCCGAGCTTCCGCCAGGAGCGACGATCGGCTCGGCGTCGCTGCGGCGCCAGGCGATGCTGAAGCGCATGCGCCCCGATCTCAACGTCATCATCTTCCGCGGCAACGTCCAGACGCGGCTGCGCAAGCTCGGCGAGGGGCAGGCCGACGGCACGCTTCTGGCCATGGCCGGGCTTGCCCGCATGGAAATGACCGACGTCGCTACCGAAATCCTTGATCCCGAGAGCTTCCCGCCGGCGCCGGGGCAGGGGGCGATCTGCATCGAAAGCCGCATCGGCGATGCCGAGGTCGCCTCGCTGCTCGCGCCGATCAAGGACGCGCCGACCACCATCGCCCTCACCGCCGAACGCGCCTTCCTCGCCGAACTCGACGGCTCCTGCCGCACGCCTATCGCCGCCCATGCGCGGATCGGCAACGACGGCACGCTGTCGCTGCACGGCATGATCCTGAAGCCGGACGGCAGCGAGATGCATGAGACCCGCCGCACCGGCGTCGTCGAGGATGCCGAGATGATCGGCCGACTGGCCGGGCGAACGGTGCTGGACGCGGCAGGCCCGGGCTTCTTCGACGGCTGGGCGGGCTGACGCGGCCGACGAGGGCGCTGCGATGGCGCGCGTCCTGATCCTGCGCGAGGCAGCCGAGGCGGAGCGGACCGCGCACGACCTGGCGGCCCGCGGGCACCAGCCGCTGGTCCTGCCGCTGGAGCGCACTGTCGAGATCCCTGCGCCGCTCGCCGCCTCTGTCCATGAGACGGCCATCGCCGGCTTCGCGGCGACCAGCGCGCGCGCGGTCCCGGCGCTCGGCACAGCGTTTCCGGGCGATCCGCGGCCGTTGCTGGCGGTCGGCACCGCGACCGCTGATGCCGCCGCCGCGGCGGGCTTTGCGAATGTCCACGTGGCGGAGGGCGCGGCATCGACCATGGGGCGGCTCGCCTTGGCTGCGGGAATCGCGCCGGGAGAGACGCTCCTCTACGCCGCCGGGCGGCGCCGAACCGGGACGCTGGAGACGGCGCTGGCCAAGGCGGGCATCGGCTGCCTGATCCGGGAGGTCTACGACATCGTTCCCGTGGCGCTTTCGGAAGGCATCGTGCGCAGCGTCCTCGTCGGCGGCCCGCCGGACGTCGTCCTCCTCCTGTCGGCCGGGCAGGCGGAGGGTTACGGCCGCCTGGCGGGCATGATGCCGCAGCTGTTCACGCCCGAACCGAACCTCTTGGCGCTTTCCGGCCGCGTCGCCGAAGGCCTGCCGCAATCATTGCGCCCGAAGGCGCGGATTTCGGCGGCTTCCAGCCTTGCCGCGCTTTTCGAACTCATCGCCTAACCTACATCACGCATCCAGGTGAACTCGGTGCTTGCGCCATGCGTGCGAATGAAGGACCAATGGAATCGTGCAGAAATGACGCGCCGAGGGCGACCACCCGCGGCGGCGCCGTGACCGCAAGCATGGAGCTGACGCTATGACCAACCGTCCCCGGCGATCCCGACCGACGAAGACGCGTGGCCAGACGATCGATCTCAAGGCGGAAAAGAAGACGACAGTGAGCGAAGGCGACAAGACCACGGCGACGGCCGCCGCAAAATCCGATGCCAGGCCCGATGTCAGCGCCGAGGCTGCCCCGGATCGGCCGAGCGCGCAGGCGCCGCTGAAGGGCGGGGGTGCGGCTGCGCCAACCTCTGCTGCGCCGACCTCTGCAGCTGGGGCCTCGTCGGCCAGCGCGAGTTCGGGAGCGTCTTCGGCGAGCGCGACGAATCCGATGGCGGCGACCGGTGCCCCATCATCCCCGGCCGCTTCGACATCCACCGCTTCGACACCGGTCGTTTCGCCCGCAGCGGTTTCGCCGAGCGCGCCTTCGAAAGCCGGCATGGCGAGCGCCGCGGCCAATCCGGCCAAGGCGCTGTCCGCTGGTTCTCCGAATACGGCGACGGCCGGATCGTCCGCCGCGAGCAGCGCGAAGGCCGACGCTGCGTCACCGACCGCCGCTTCGAGCGCGGCAGCGAGCGCCGGTTCCGCCAAGGCCGGCTCCGGAGCGACCGCTTCGCCGGGATCGTCGGGCGCCATGCCGGCGAAGGCCGCATCGGCGACGCAGGCCGCCGGGACGACCTCTCCGGCATCGTCTTCTTCGTCATCGTCTTCTCCGACATCGGCCGGTGCGGCCCCGACCAGTGCGGCCTCGACCGGCGGTACGAAGTCGTCGTCGTCGGCCGGCACCTCCCCGAATTCTCCGTCGACGGCTTCCAGTCGGCCATCCGGATCGGCCTCGACCACGGGCACCCCGCCACCGCCGCCCTCCGGCCGCTCCGGCGGTGTCGGCCTCGGCGGTGTCTTCGGTGCGGCCGTGCTCGGCGCCGTCTTGGCGCTGGGCGGCGCCTGGCTGCTCGCCTCCAACGGCATGCTGCCCGGTCTCGGCGGCCCGCAGCAGAACCTTTCCGACGAGTACGTCACCAAGGACGCGCTGAACCAGGAGATCGCGACGTTGCGCGGCGAGGGCGCCGCCGCCGGTTCGACGGACGGCGCGCCGGCCATCGACCTGTCGCCCCTGGAACAGCGGATCGCCGCGCTCGAAGCCTCGACGGCGGACATCGCGACGCTCAAGGAGACGGCAGACAAAGCCGGCACGACCGCAACCAGCGCCGGCGAGGCGGCGGCCTCGGCCCAGCAATCGGCCGATGCGCTGATGGAGGCGAGCGATCGCACCGCCGGCCAGGCAGCGGATGCCGTGAGCCAGGCGGCGTCGGCGAGCCAGGCGGCCGCGGCGGCCCAGCAGGCCGCGACCAACGCCCAGCAGACCGCCAACAGCGCCCAGCAGACGGCGCAGTCCTCGCTCGAAAAGGCCGACGCGGCATCAAGCGCGGCCAATTCAGCCAATGAGGCGGCTGAGGCCGCCAGCGCCAAGGTCGATGGCGCCCTCGCCGATCTCGAACAGCGCGTGGCCGGGATCGAGCAGTCCAACCAGCGGGCGGAAGTCGCTCTGGCAGCCGCCAATCTGAAGTCGGCGATCGACGCCGGCGGGCCCTTCGCCGACCAGCTGGAGACCTTCGCCAAGACCGCGGGAGCCGGCGCGACGACCGAGAGCCTCAGGACCTTCGCCGCCGAAGGGGTTCCCTCCGAGCGCCAGCTCGCGGCCCAGTGGCCGGAGGTGGAGACGAAGATCTCGAACGCCCTGTCGCCGCCGCGGCCGAATGCGCCGGTCGGCGACCAGATGCTGGCGGGCCTGCGCTCGCTGGTGCAGGTGCGCCCGACCGGTTCCGCTCCGGCCTCCGACACCAGCGACGACGCGGTGCTGTCGCGGCTGAACGCGGCCGTCCGCTCCGGCGACCTCGAAGCGTTCCGCGCGCAGTGGGAAGATCTTCCCGACGCTGCGAAGGACGTCAGCCGCGACTTCGCCGACAAGGTGAAGGCCCGGCTGACGGCCGAGGAGATCGTCTCCTCGACGCTGAGCGGGGCGATCTCAGGCTCGCAACCGTCGTCTTCCGACGCCGCCGAACCCGCCAATCAGGGCTAGTCCCGGGAAAGCCATATGCTGCGTATTCTCGCCTTCCTCCTCGTCGTCCTGGCCCTGTCGCTTGGCTTTGGCTGGCTCGCGGACAATCCCGGCTCGGTCACCTTCGACTGGCAGGGACAGACCGTCCAGACCAGCATGATGATCTTCCTGATCGCGCTGGGCATCTTCGTCTTTGCCGCGATCGTCCTGGTCTGGCTGATCTCGGCCTTCTTCCGCACGCCGCATACGATCGGCAACTGGCTTGAAGGGCGTCGGCGCGACAAGGGCTACAGCGCACTGTCCACCGGCATCATCGCCGCCGGGGCCGGTGACGCGATCCTGGCGCGGCGCATGACCAAGCGCAGCCAGAAGCTGCTCGACCGGCGCCGCGAGCCGCTGATCCGCTTCCTCGACGCGCAGACCGCGATGATCGAGGGCGATCATGCCCATGCGCGCTCGGTGTTCCAGAGCATGGAGAGCGATCCCGAGACGCGGCTCCTGGCGATGCGCGGGCTCTATCTCGAGGCCGAGCGGGTCGGCGACGAGAAGGCCGCGCGCTTCTATGCCGAGCGGGCGGTCCGGCTGGCGCCGCACGTCCCCTGGGCCGGTGGCGCCGTTCTCGACGGCAAGTCGATCGCCGGGGACTGGGACGGCGCGATGAACGTTCTCGAAGCGCAGCAGAACACCCGCCTCATCGACCGCGACGAATCGAAACGCACCCGCGCCGTCCTCCTCACCGGCAAGGCCATGGACAGGGTCGAGGGCGATCCGAAGACGGCCAAGGCGGCTGCCCTCGAGGCGCACAACCTTGCCCCGGAGCTGGTACCTGCCGCGCTGGTCGCGGCGCAGGCCTGCTTCCGGCTCGGCGACCTGCGCAAGGGCGTGAAGGTGCTCGAAAAGAGCTGGACCTACGGTCCCCATCCAGAGGTGGGCGAGGCCTATGTCGCGGCCCGGCCCGGCGACTCCGTCGAGGACCGGCTGAAGCGTGCCCGTCATCTGGCGAATTTGCGGCCCGGCAATGTCGAATCGGCCCTCTGCCTCGCCCGCGCCGCCCTCGACGCCGGCGACCTGCAGCTGGCCCGCAAATCGGCCCTGGAAGCCGCCGAGATCGAGCCGCGCGAGAGCGTCTACCTGCTTCTCGCCGATATCGAGGAAGAGGAGACCGGCGAGGTCGGCCGGGTGCGCGAATGGATGGCCAAGGCGATCCGCGCGCCGCGCGATCCGGCCTGGACCGCGGACGGCGTCGTGTCCGAGCACTGGGCCCCTGTCTCGCCGGTCACCGGCCGCCTCGACGCCTTCGAGTGGAAGTCGCCGCCGCAGCGGGCGATCGCGGCGCAGGCCCATGTCCTCGACGAGACCCCGGCGGAGACGCAGCCGACGATCGATGCCGAGCCGTCCGGCGCGGGCGCCGATCACGGCGCAAGCCAGGTGGCCGCAGCGCCCTCCGGCCCGACGTCCTCCGGCGACCACAAGGCGGAAACGACGGCCGCCGGCGAGACCACCAAGCCTGCAACGGCCACCGCGCCTGCCGCCGGACCCGCGCCGAAATACCTGCCGGATCCGTCGAAGTCTTCCGACGCGGCGGGCAACGGTTCCGTCAGGCCCGCTGCCGTGAAACCCCCGGCGCAGCCAAGCGCCACCCCGGCGCAGTCCGAACTCGGCCGCACCAGCGAGGAGCGCAAGGAAGCGCGCTTCGGCTGAGGCCGGCTCCGGTAAGACGCCGGCGGCCCGTCGCCGCGGCGGGCGATCGGGGGCGCATTCCGCCCGAACGATCTCCGACCCGTCCGGTCGTTTGCCGGCCATCTCGGAACGGTCGGACGTTTCGCTGGTTCATGCCTTTGCCGGACGTTCCGTTCCGTTAGTGGAGACCCATGTTCGATTCGATCAAAGGCTTCTTTCGTTCGCTTGCCGAGGATACCGGACGCCAGGAGAGCGGCGTCGACGACGTCAGGGTGGCCACCGCCGCCCTGCTGTTCCACATCATCGAGGCCGACGGGATCGTCACCGATGCGGAGCGCCAGCGGCTGGTGGCGGTCCTTGCCGAGGAGTTCGGCCTGTCGCTCGAAGAGGCGGAGCGTCTGGCCAGCGAGGGCAAGCGCGCCGACCAGCAGTCCATCGACCTCTATCATTTCACCTCGGTGCTGAAGCGCGAGCTCGGCGAGGAACATCGCATCCGTTTCGTGGAGCTTCTCTGGGAGGTCACCTTTGCCGATGGCGAGGTGCACGAACTGGAGGACAATCTGATCTGGCGCATCTCCGAGCTGCTCGGCGTCTCGACCCGCGACCGGATGCTGATGAAGCGCGAGGCTGCCGGGCGCCTGAACGAGGAATAGGCGAGGCCGGGTGACGGTCAGTCACTAGCGGAAGCGTCCGGCACGCATCTTGCTCGTCTTGCATCGATGGGCCCGCGGCGTTAGGTCAAAGGCTCGCACAGCCGTCGATTTGAACCGCACCGACCGGGTTGCAGCATCAGGCCATGGCATATCACGAGCATTCGGCGATGAATGAAGCGGCATCTCCCCACGGGCTGGGAGCGCCGGAATACGTGCTGGACGCAGCCGACGCGCGGCCGGTCCTGGTCGTCCTCCATCAGGAGAATTCGACGCCCGGCCGGGTCGGTCAGGTTCTTCAGAGGCACGGGGTCGGGCTCGACATCCGTCGTCCCGTTCTCGGCCAGGACCTTCCGGAAACCCTCGACGAGCATCGCGGCGCCATTGTCTTCGGCGGGCCGCCCAGCGCCAACGATCCGCACGACTACATCAAGACCGAGCTCGACTGGATGAAGGTGCCGCTCGAGGAAGAGCGCCCGTTCCTCGGCATCTGCCTCGGGGCGCAGATGCTGGCCAAGCATCTCGGCGCGGACGTCAAGTCGCACCCGGAAGGCCTTGCCGAGATCGGCTACTATCCGCTCCGCTCGACGCCGGAAGGCCGGCAGATCGTCCGCAACTGGCCGCAGATGATCTATCAGTGGCATCGCGAGGGCTTCGAGCTGCCACGCGGGGCGCGGCTTCTGGCAGAAGGCGACTGGTATCCGAACCAGGCCTTCCAGTATGGTCCCGCCGCCTACGGCGTGCAGTTCCACGCCGAGCTGACGCTGGCGATGATGTATCGCTGGACGACCAAGGGTCACGAGCGCCTTGCCCTGCCGGGGGCGCAGGCGCGGCGCACCCATTTCAGCGGCCGCGGCATTTATGATGCCCCGGTGCTGCGCTGGCTGGAGACGTTTTTGGCCCGGACCTTCGGCAGACGCGTCGACAGCGCCGGCAATTCCTGAGCGAACAAGGTCGCGGGCAGCCCGCCTCGCGGCCGGTCCGACGCTGCGTCGCAGTGCATTTGTTCAGCCGGCCTTTGCGGCAGCCACGAGTTCGGCGGCCCGCGTCAGGGCGAAGTCGTAGCCCCGCGTGCCGAAGCCGGCGATTACCCCTTCCGCCCGTCCCGAGACGAAGGAATGATGGCGGAAGGCTTCCCGCTTGTGGATGTTCGAGATGTGGACCTCGATGACGACGCCGTCATAGGCGTTGAGCGCGTCGAGGATCGCCACCGAGGTGTGCGTGAAGGCGCCGGGATTGATGACGATGGCGGCGGCAGACTCGCGCGCCTCGTGGATCCAGTCGATGATCTCGTATTCGCGATTTGACTGCCGGCAGCGCAGCTCGACGGCGAGCTCGCCGGCCATCGCTGCAAGGCGTGCCTCGACGTCGGCCAGCGTCTCGAAGCCGTAGACTTCGGGCTGTCGCTTGCCGAGGAGGTTGAGGTTCGGTCCGTTGATGCAGAAGATCGTCGTCATGGGCCGAGTTAGCCGCCGTCGCCCCTGATTGGCAAGGGCCGGCGACGAGCTTTCACCGACGCGCCCGGGCGGCCTTCAGCGGCGCGACAGGGTGTCGCCCACCCACTCGCGGGCGATGCGCAGGAAGTTCCGCGACCGCTTGGCCCGGGCGATCCCCTTCACCGCGGCATCGACGGCCTTTCCGGTGTCGGGCTTCAGGCCGATCACGAAGGTCGCGACCGGCAGCCGCTCGGGAAAGAACCGGTTCATCACGAAGTGGTCCGGCATTGCGCATGAATCGGCGGCCTTGATTGCGGGATCGGCGATCAGCGCGCGGGTGGCCTCGGCCATCAGCTGTTGGCCCGGCGAGGCCTTTGCGAAGCTCTCGTCATAGGCGGTCTTCCAGGCGAAGGCCTGTCCCGCCTGGATGAGCGCCACGAGGCTGGCGATCGGGCGGTCCCCCACCAGCAGCGTGTAGACCCGGGCCCGCCCGTCCTCGGCCAGCGCGTTGACGGCCTCGCGGGCGAAGGCGGCGCGGTAACGGTCGAGCACCATTGCGCTGCGCGCCTTGCCCTTCCAGCCGCTGGCCTCGATGGTCAGGAAATCCTCCAGCGCCAGGCGCACACCTTCCGCCTCGCGGGCGACCCGGAAGCCGACCGGGCCATGGGCCTGGAGCAGACGGCGCTGGCGGTTGAATTCCCGGCGACGGCGCGACGACGTCGGCGGCATTGCCAGATAATCGGCCGTGTCGAATTTGACGAGGCCGGCGCGTTCGAAGGCGTCGACGGTCGCCATGGGCAGCCCGGCGGCCTCGGTCACGCGGCGGAGCGCGGCGGCGAACGGGCCGTCGGTCCGGGTCTCGGGCAGGACGAGAACGTCGGGCAGACCGGCCTCTGGCGCCGCCAGCATCTCGAAGAAGCTCGCCAGCGTCTCGTCGGGATCGTCGCCGTCAAGCGGCAGGGTCCCCAATCGGCCGAACGGATGGACCCAGGCTCTGATCGTCTGAACACCCCGCACCGGTGACGTGCGTTCGATGGTGTAGGGCATCAGCAGGCGCAGGCGGCTGCGCGCCTCGCCCTCATCGCGCAGTACCATCAGACGCACGCTGCGATCGTCGAGGCGCGGCATGGCCGGCACGAAGAAGCGCGGGTCGAAGAAGACGTTGGGCTCGATCGAGCGGCGGGAGAGGGGCTGCAGTTCGCCGATCAGGGCGAAGGCCGATTCCGGCCGATAGACGGTGAAGCGCCGGGTTCCGCCGCTGCGGCTCACGGCCATGTCGAGCACGGCGGGAACGCCGTATCCGGCGGCGGCGGGACCGGTCTCGACGGATCCTGCCGCAGAATCCCCTGCGTCGACCCGCACGGCTCGTGACGGGTCGTGAGCAGGGGTGTCAGCCATCCCGGTGCGTGCGGTGGACATGCTCGACATACTCGTTGAAACGCTCGATCAAGGCACTGCCACAGGTCCATGCCGCGTCCGATCCCGCGAAGCGCAACCTCTTCCCGCAGATTGCGGATCGGTCGGTCGCCGCCGGAGCCGTCGGATGTTTCGACACGGCATCCACAGATGATTGTCTGACGAAGCATTTAACATTTCGTCGCATTCCAACCAACTCGGCGCTTTCCGCAGCCGCCCGGCAGCGGCCGGGTGCCGGCAGACCATTCGCCGGACGCGTTCCGGGCGGGCAGGAACGGCCGTTCAGCCGGCGAAACCGTCCGCATCCAGATACGCCTGTTCCTCCTGCGTGGCTTCACGGCCGAGGATCGGATTGCGGTGGGGGAAGCGTCCGAAGCGGGCGATGATGTCGCGATGCTCCTCGGCGAAGGCGACGTTCTCCTCGTCGCCAAGGCGGCGCATCCAGGTGACGCACTCTTCCTGGTCCGCGTGTTCTTCCGAATGCATCAGGGGCATGGCCAGGAACTGGTTCACGTCCTCGGCGACGGTGTCGTGATCGCCGCGCGCCAGAGCCAGACGGGCGATCTCGATCGCCTTGTCGTCGGTGGCGAAGGCCAGAGGCGTGCCGCGGAACATGTTGCGCGGGAACTGGTCGAGCAGGATGATCAGCGCCAGGGCGCCGTTGGCGTCCTCGGCCCAGTCGTCCAGCTCGCCGCGCGCGGCCATCTCGTGGAGATCGCCGAAGCGCTGGCGAATGGTCTCGTCGAAGGCGTCGTCTTTTCCGAACCATTTTTCCGGGCCCGCCTCGCGCCAGAAGTCGACGATGGTCTGGGGATCGGGGCGGTAGGAATGAGACATGGCGGCGGCTCGTTGGAAGGGGGCGGTGCGTCTTGGCGCTTGCAGCAAGCGCGTTGAGAACATAGGCACGTCGCTTGCGACATCACAGTGGCCATCGGTTGAAGGCGCGGAGCAAAAATGACCGAGCTCGATCTGCGCGGCCTGCGCTGTCCCTTGCCGGCGCTGCATACCGCCCGGCGCCTGGCGGAGATGACGGCGGGCGAGACGCTGATCGTCCTCGCCGACGATCCGCTGGCGGCGATCGATATCGCCCATCTCTGCCGGACCGAGGGTCATGATTTCGTCGAGCAGCGTCAGGCCGACGAGGGCGGTCGCTTCGTCATCGTCGCCGGCGGCGCCTGACGGCCGGCTCCCGCCCAACATGTCCGATCCTTCCGCCGTCAGCCGCCGAAGCGCATGCCCGGCACGGCCAGCGGATTGGCCTCGATGGCGGTGCGATCGGCGGTATCGGCGGCGACGCCGCCGGGGAAGGCCGAGAACAGGTCGCGCGCATAGCGCTCGTCGAGCCCCTGGCCGATGAGGACAAGCCGGGTTCCAGGCTTCGTCGAAGCGGGCCAGGCGGCGAGTTGCGCCGGCGGATGCAGGAAGCCCTGGACCCCGTGCAGCACCAGCGGCCTTAGCGGGTTCTCGGCGATCAGCACCACCCCCTTCATCCGGAGGATCGACTTGCCAGCCGTCTCGGTCAGGATCTGCAGGAAGCTTGCGATCGCATCGAAGGGCACCGGCCGGTCGGTTTCGAGCGAGAATGAGCGAATGCCGTCATGGCGGTGCCCGTGCTCATGGTCATGGACATGATCATGGTCATGGGCATGGCCGGGGCCATGATCGTGCCCGTGCCCGTCCTCGTGCGGATGATCATGCCCGTGATGGCCGGCGGAACCGTCGCCCGCCTCGCTGACACCGGTCGGATGTGCAGCACTTGCCGGGTCCTCGCCTTGCACCTCGCCGAGCCAGACGCCGACGCCTTCGCCGCGCGACAGGGCATCGGCAAGGCCGCAGCCGACCAGAATCCCCTCGGCGCCGGTGATCGCGGCGGCGTCGACGATCGGGGCGCGCGGGTTGAGCCGGCGCACGGCCCGGCGGGTCGCCGCGACGGCGTCCGGCGAAGCCAGATCAGCCTTGGTGACGACGACCCGGTCGGCGACGGCCACCTGCCGGCGGCTGTCGACATGTTCGGCCAGCGTCGTGCGGCCATGGACCCCGTCGACCACCGTCACGACGCCGTCGAGGACGTAGCGCTCGGCCAGCACCGGGTGGGACATGATCGCAGCGAGGATCGGTCCCGGATCGGCAAGGCCGGTCGTCTCCACCACCACGCGCTCGGGCACGACGCGTTCGGGGATCGCGCGCCCGGAGCCGAGGGGCGCGCTGCCGCCTGAGTCGCTGGCCCCGAGGGCGAGGTCTGCCAGGGTGTCGACCAGTTCGCCGCGCACGGTGCAGCAGAGGCAGCCGTTGGACAGCGAGATGACGCCGTCGCTCGATACGGCCTCGATCAGCAGCGGGTCGATCGCCGCCTCGCCGAACTCGTTGACCACGACAGCGGCATTGGCCAGCGCCGGATCGCCGATCAGCCGGTTGAGGAGGCTGGTCTTGCCGGCGCCGAGAAATCCGGTGAGGAGCGTCAGCCGGATCGGCGGCTGCTGGGTGCTGTGTTCAGGTTTCTCCGACATGCCGTCAATTCACGCTGTTCGCCGGCGCGTCCGGTCGCTGGCGGCCGAAGCCGGCCGGCCGCATGTTGGTGTCCATCCGGCTGTCGAGACGCGGGCCGCGCTTGGCCATCGGGCTGCGCACGCCGAGCGGAAATTCGAGGCGGGCGCCGCCCTCGGTATGGGTCTTGCCACCCGTGGTCCCTCCCGGTGAGGTCACGGCCGCCGCGGCGCCGCCACCGGTGATCGCACCACCCGTATAGGCATTGGCCGCCGAGGGCTTGTCCCGCGGTTGTTCGGCCGCCGGTGCGGCCGGCTCGGCTGCAGAGGGGGCTGCAGAGGTGGCGGCAGCCTTCGCAGCCGGAGCACCGGCCATCGCCTCGGCCGGCGCGGTGCCGGCATCGTTATCGACACCGTCGGCAACGACCTCCGAAGCGGGCGGTTCCGGCCGGGGCGTCGGAATCGGGATCCCGTAATTGGCGATGATCGAGACGCCGGCGGCGACGAGCTCGTTACCGGCCGCGCCGCCGAGTCCGACCTTCAACGTCACCGGCGGGCGCTTCATCTCCGTCAGATAGGGCGAGCCGAACATCTCCTCGCGGTCGTTCTCTTCGACGCGTTCGTTGGCGCGGGCGGTGCGGCCGGCCTGGCCGCAGATGTAGTCGGAGATGTCGACCACTTCGCCAGGCGTCGGCGGCAGATCCTCCACCCGCTCGTCCTTCGTCGCCGGGTCGGTCTCGAAGCCCGCCTGCAGGATCGCCGCCGACAGGCGCTCGCGCTCGATCGTGCCGTTGGCGCCGAGGACGACGGCGACGAGGGTGCGGCCCTCGCGGGTGGCCGCAGAGACCAGATTGAAGCCCGAGGCGCAGATATAGCCGGTCTTCATGCCGTCGGCGCCCTCGAAACGGCCGAGCAGCTTGTTGCCGTTCTTCATGATGGCCTTGCCGTTGGTGATGGCCTCGATGTCGAAATAGCCGGAGAAGGCCGGAAACTCCCGGCGGATGGCCAGGGCGAGCAGGGCGAGGTCCCGGGCGGTGGAATATTGTCCCTCGCCGGGCAGGCCGTTGGGATTGATGAAGCGGGTTTCGTGCATGCCGAGCCGGGCCGCCTCGGCATTCATCAGCGTCACGAAATCCTCCTCGGATTCATGCGCCAGGCTTTGGCCGATCGCCATGGCGATGTCGTTGGCGGACTTCACCAGCATCATCTTCAAAGCATTGTCGAGACGGATAACCGAGCCGGCGGGATAGCCCATCTTCGATGGCGCCTGGGCGGCGGCGAGGCGGGTGACGATCACCGGCGAATCGAGCGAGCGCCGGCCCTCGCGCAGCGCCTTCAACGCCAGATAGGCGGTCATCAGCTTGGTGGTCGACGCCGGGTAGCGCCGCTCGGTCGCGTCCTGTTCGGACAGCACCTTGCCGGTGGCGGCGTCGACGACGATGCTCGACATCGTATAGGGCGGCGGCGTCTCGACCGGTGTTTCTGCCGGCGTCTGCGGCTCGGCGGCAGGCGTCGCTGCGCTCTCTGCCGGCGCCGGGGCAGGACGGGCCGGATCGGCCGGGGCTTTCGAGGCGGTCTCGCCGGCTTCCTTGGCTGCAGCGGAGCTCGTCGGCTTCGGGGTCGGCACCACGACGCTGCCCGGCGCCGCCTGCGCGGCGGCCGGCAAGGGGCCCGCAAGGCCTGCGATCGCGAGCGCGACGACCGCGCTGCGGCACAGACGCTCGATAAGGGGGATTTGCACCACGCGTTTCTCCCGGAACTCGTCTTTGTCGCCGGCGGTCCTGGCGCCAGCTGTCCTGTCGCCCGCTGCCCTGGCGCCGGCCATCCCGTCGAGGGCGTTCCTGTCGGTGGCGCCCCTGTCGGTGGCAACGACCGCCGGTGCGGCCCGTTGACAGGCCGGCCCCGCCATGTCGCATTGCACAAGCCGGTCCGCGCGTCCCGCAGGGCCGGCGCAGCGGCGATGGCCGGACAGGCCGGCCCCGCGACGCCACTTCATTTCCGGCCCGAGCGCCGGACCATGCCTCGAACGGAAACGGACCATGCCCGTCAGTAACCGAATCGCCGCTCTAAGGCCAGAGATCGAAGCCTGGCGCCGGGCGCTGCATGCCGAGCCGGAACTGCTCTACGACGTCACCGACACCGCCGCCTTCGTCGCGGCCCGGCTCGCCGAATTCGGCTGCGACGCCGTCGTCACCGGCATCGGGCGGACCGGCGTCGTCGGCCTGATCCACGGCCGGGACGGCGCCGGCGGCCGGATGATCGGCCTACGCGCCGACATGGACGCCCTGCCGATCGTCGAGGCGACCGGGCTGGATCATGCCTCGCGGCGGCCGGGCGCCATGCATGCCTGCGGCCATGACGGCCACATGGCGATGCTGCTCGGTGCTGCCAAGGGGCTCGCCGAGACGCGCGGCTTCTCCGGCACCGTGGCGCTGATCTTCCAGCCGGCCGAAGAGGGCGGCGCCGGCGGCAAGGCGATGATCGAGGACGGCCTCTTCGAGCGCTTCCCTGTGACCCATGTCTACGGCATGCATAATCTTCCCGGCATGCCGGTCGGCAAGTTCGGCATGCGCCACGGCGCGATCATGGCCTCGACCGACGAATTCGCCATCACCCTGAAGGGGCGCGGCAGCCACGCCGCCATGCCGCATCGCTCGGCGGACCCGATCCTTGCCGGCGCGGCGCTCGTCCAGGCCCTGCAGGCGATCGTCTCGCGCAACACCGATCCGCTGCAGTCGCTGGTCGTCTCGGTCACGCAGTTCCACGGCGGCTATGCCCACAACGTCATCCCCGAGACGGCCGAGGTCTCCGGCACGGTGCGCGCCCTGGGCACGAGCATGCGCGACCTCGCCGAGCACCGCATCCGCGAGATCGCCGCCGGCATCGCGGCGGCCCACGGGCTGACCGCCGCCATCGACTGGGACCGCAACTATCCGGTCACCGTCAATGACGGGGCCGAGAGCGACTTCTGCGCCGAGGTGGCGATGGACGTCGTCGGGCCGGCCAATGTCGATGCCAACGCGCCGCCGCTGCTCGCCGGCGAGGACTTCTCCTACATGCTCGAGGAAAAGCCCGGCGCCTATGTCTTCGTCGGCAACGGCGACAGCTCGGGCCTCCACACCGCGACCTACGACTTTTCCGACGAGGCGCTGGTCTTCGGGGCAAGCTACTGGTTGCGGCTGGTCGAACGGGCGCTGCCGCTGCGCTGATCCGCCGACGCGCGGGGCCGCGAGCGGGCGGCGCGTCATCCCGTTTCCTGCCCCGGCGCAGTTCCGCCGGCGCCTTCCCTCGACACCGTGAGACCACCATCATGCAGATCGCCGATGACACCGTCCGCGCCTTCCTGCCCTACCCGCCGGTGCAGGTGGCGAGCGCCGCCTCCGGGCCGCTCGCCGGCCTCAGCGTCGGCGTCAAGGACCTCTTCGACGTCGCCGGATATCGCACCGGCTGCGGCTCGCCCCTGAAGCTCGCGGCAAGCCCCGTCGCCGCGACCACGGCGCCGGCGATCCAGGCGCTGCTCGACGCAGGGGCAAGCTTCGCCGGCAAGACCCATACCGACGAGCTCGCCTGGTCGCTCTACGGCCTCAACCCGCATTTCGGCGCGCCGATCAATGCCGCGGCGCCGGACCGCATCACCGGCGGCTCGTCCTCGGGCTCGGCGGCGGCGGTGGCGGCGGGCCTCGTCGACATCGGGGTGGGCACCGACACCGGCGGTTCGATCCGCGCGCCGGCAAGCTTCTGCGGCCTCTGGGGCATCCGCCCGACCCATGGCCGGATATCGCTCGACGGATGCATGGAACTCGCGGCGAGCTTCGACACCTTCGGGCTTTTGACGCGGGACGGCGAGACCCTGGCACGGGCGCTCGCCGTCGTCGCCGGCGAGGATCCGGCGCCGCTGCCGGCGCGCCCGCTGCTGATGCGACCCGCCGACATGGTGGCGCGGCTCGGGGACGCGCAGCGCGCGGTCTATGACGCGGCCTTCGCCGGGCCGGGCGGGGCAGGGGGTGCCGGCGCTGCCGGGGCCGCGGTCGCCGAGGTGACCGTCTATCCAGATGGCGGGCCGGGGCCCGCCTATGACGCCTTCCGCATCCTCCAGTCGGCCGATGCGCTGCGGGCGGTGGTGCCGTTCCTCGATGCGAGCGGCGCGCCGCTCGTTGCCGGCCTTGCCGAACGCGTCGCCTTCGCCCGCGGCCTCAGCGACGCCGACATTACCGATGCGATGGCGGTCCGCGAGGCCTTCCGCGCCGCCATCGACGCGCTGCTCGGGACCGCCGGCGTGCTGCTCGCCCCATGCGTCCACGACGCGCCCTTTGCCCGCGACGCCGGCCCGGACGTCCTCGGCGCCTTCCGCCACGAGGCGATGACGCTGCTCTGCGTTGCCGGCCTTGCCGGCCTGCCGCAGGTGACGCTGCCGGCCGGCCGCGTCGACGGCGCGCCCTACGGCGTCTCGCTGATCGGCCCGCGCGGCAGCGACGTCTCGCTGGTGCGGCTGGCGATGGCGATGGCGCCGGGAATGGCGGGGAGCTGAGGCGCGGCGCGGCGGGGCTGCCGCGCATCCCTGCGGCGCATGCGCCATCGTCCCGGCGCCGCATGGCGGCCGGAGCGAGGATCGTCTTTCCGCCCCGGCGCTTGTCGTCGCGCGCCGCGGGGCGGGGTGTTTTGCCCGGCGCCTCGTCGGCGTCTCGGCAGGCTGTCGTCGCCGCGCCTCGTACCTGAGGCAGTCGGGCGGCGGTGCGCCGGAGGCAAGCCCTCCGAGTTTAGTCTCATCAATCGGCTCGCCTCCGGCGCACCGCGCGGCTCTTGGCGGGCCTCCCA
>PACL01000079.1 GCA_002700095.1 Fulvimarina sp.
GCGCCATCCATGCTGGCCTCCCTCCCAGCATGGATGTTGAATCAAACTTTCGAGCCGTTGGGAATCACCCCGATTCAGGCCAACTTCATCCCGCTCTAGGGGGTCGTGCTCAAACGCCGCGCGGGCTCGATACCAGCGGTCCGGGAGTCAATCTCCCTGGCCGCTGGCATTATTGCCAGATGATCTTTTCCAAGTACCTGTTCCCCGTTTTTCGGAATGATGCCCCTACAGCATGCGGTGGAGCGTCCGGTCCCGCAGCAGGATGTGATGCTGCAAGACGCCGCCGAGATGCAGGCAGAACAGGACGAGGATCGACCAGCCGAGAAAGACATGGACGCTCATCAGCGTTGGCGCGAGGTCGGACTTGCCGATCGGGCTCCAGACAGTGACGAGGCCGAACCAGTCGAGAGGAAAGCCGAAGGCGTTGGTCGCCAGGAAGCCGGCGATCGGCTGGGCGATCAGGGCGGCATAGAGCAGCCAGTGGACCGTGCCGGCCAGTCGCTTCTGCCAGATCGGCATGGGCGGCTCCGGCGGGGGCGTGCGGATCAGCCGGACGGCGAGCCGTGCGAGCATCACCCAGAGAATGATGAAGCCGAAGGATTCATGGACGAGATAAAAGGCGGGCTTGGCGTCGTCCTTGACGAATTCGATGACGAAGCCGACCGGCCAGACGACGAGGACGAGAAGGGCGACGAGCCAGTGCAGGATGCGTGCCACCGGATGGTAGGCGACGACGTCCGCAGCGGGGGCTTCATCGGCGATGGTCATGGCGATCTCGTTCCTGTTGCGGCGTTCTTCTTCCGCGCATAGCCCGAATTCCTCTCAGGTAGAAGACGCCGCCGCCGATCAGCGTGTCGGTGCGGTCGCCAGCGACACCGACTTGATCTGCGCGAACAGCGTGTCGCCGGGGGCGAGGGCCAGTCTTGCCGCCGAACGGCGGGTGACCTTCGCCATGAAGGTCGGGGGAGGGGCGTCGAGCCGGCTCTCTGCGACAAGGCGAAGGAGAACGGCGAGATTGGCGCGGCCCGCCGGCTCGATGGCGAGGATCTCGACGCGCAGCGTGTTGAGGATCGTCGACCGGGTGATCGGCTCGCGCGCCAGGCTGACGTCGCTCGCCTCGATCCTCAGCCGGCGGGTGAGCCCGATCTCGTCCGGCCCGCTGCCGTCGACGAAGACGGGCTGGCCCCAGAGATCGAGCTCGGCGAGACCGTCCTCGCCGTCGAAGCCGACGACCGTTGCGGGCAGGACGGCGGCGGCGTGGGGATGGCGCACGAAGCCGAGGCCGATGTCGGTGAGCGCCTCGTTGAGGGGGCCGCTCGCCCGCACGCGGCCGGCTTCGATGAGGACGATCCGATCCGCCAGTCGCTCGATCTCGGAAATGTCGTGGCTGACATAGAGGATCGGCAGGTCGAGCGCGCCGGAGAGCGTCTCGAAGAAGGCGAGGATCTCGTCCTTGGCCCGGATGTCGAGGGCGGCGAGCGGTTCGTCCATCATCAGGAGCCGTGGGCGCGACAGGATCGACCTGCCGACGGCGACGCGCTGGCGCTCGCCGCCGGACAGGTCTGCGACGGAGCGCGACAGGAAGGGCTGGAGGGCCAGGAGTTCGATCACCTGCCGGCGCAGTTCGCCGTCGACGCCGCCGGGGCTGCGCCTGGCGCCATAGACGAGATTGCCGTCCACCGAGAGATGCGCAAAGAGGCTCGCCTCCTGGAAGACATATCCGAGCGCCCGGCGATGCGGCGGCACGAAGCGGGGGCCGTCCTGCCAGATCTCGCCACCCACCGAAACACTGCCTTCGAGGCGGGTGAGACCGGCGATCGCCCGCAGGATCGACGTCTTGCCGGAGCCGGACGGGCCGAACAGCGCCGTGACGCCGCGGGCGGGGGCCGAGAAGGCGGCATCGACGGCGAAGTCGCCACGCTTGCCCGACAGCGCGACGGCGAGGGCGCTTCCTGTCTCCTCGTCCTGCCGGGCGTCTGTCATGGGCGGACCGTGCCGATGTTGCGGCCGATCCGCGCCATTGCGAGGATCACGAGGAAGGAGAAGACCAGCATTCCGCCGGCGACCAGATGGGCCTCGCGGTAGCGCAGCTGTTCCACATAGTCGAAGATGGCGATCGACAGGACGCGGGTCTCGCCGGGAATGTTGCCGCCGATCATCAGGACGACGCCGAACTCGCCGACGGTGTGAGCGAAGCCGAGGACGGCGCCGGTCAGGAACCCGGACCGGGCGAGTGGAATGGCGACAGTGAAGAACCGGTCGAGGGGAGAGGCGCGCAGCGTCGCCGCGACCTCCATGGGCCGTTCGCCCATGGCTTCGAAGGCGTTGCGGATCGGCTGGACGACGAAGGGCAGGGAATAGACCACCGAGCCCGCGACGAGGCCGGAAAAGGAGAAGGCAAGGGAGCGGACGCCGGCCAGCCCGCCGAGGCCGTCCGGGCCGAGGGCGATCAGAAGATAGAAGCCGAGCACCGTCGGCGGCAGGACAAGAGGCAGCGCCACCAGCGTCCCGACGACGTCCGCACCGAGGGAGCGCGAGCGGGCGAGCCACCAGGCGAGCGGTGTGCCGATCACCAGGAGAACGAGGGTGGTGACACCGGCCAGTTCCAGCGTCAGGACGAGGGCCGCGAGGATGTCGCTGGTGTCGATGGTCATGAGGCGATGGTCATTTCCCGGCGCGCCTCATCCTGCGGCGCCATAGCCGTAGCGCTCGATGATCGCGGCGGCCTCGGGTCCCTTCAGGAAATCGAGGAAAGCGCTGGCTGTCTCGTTGTCGCTGCCGGCTTCGAGCAGGACGGCATCCTGGCGGATCGGCGCGTGATCCTCCGCCGGCACGACCCAGCGCGAGCCGGCCTCGCGTCCGGTGATCTGCGACAGCGCGACGAAGCCGAGTTCGGCATTGCCCGTCGAGACGAACTGGAAGGTCTGGGCGATGCTGCTGCCCTCGACGATCTTCCCTTTCAAGGCGTCGTAGACCCCGAGCTTGCGCATCGTCTCGACGGCGGCCGCGCCATAGGGCGCGGTCTTCGGATTGGCGATGGCGATGCGGCCGATCGCGGCGTCCCGCAGCGTTTCCGGCCCGGTAACGCGTCCAGCGTCGGCGCTGTAGAGGACGAGCGTTCCGATCGCATAGGTGAACTGGCTGCCCTCGACCGCGAGCCCCTCCGCGACCGCACGGGCCGGCCGCTCGTCGTCGGCCGCGAGCAGAACCTCGTAGGGCGCTCCCTGACCGATCTGGGCATAGAGAGATCCCGTCGAGCCGAAGCTGAGCTCGGCCGTGTCTCCGGTTTTCTCTGAAAAAGCCGCGGCGATCTCCCTGGCAGGCTCGGTGAAATTGGCAGCGACGGCCACCACGGTGGATTCGGCGGCTGCCGGGCTTGCCATGGATACAACGACCGCGAGGGCGGAGAAGGGAAGAAAACGGTTCATGCAAGCCTCCGATATGTTTATCAGAACATATCGCTTCCGGGCACACGTCAAGCCGGCGCCGCTTACTTTTCGTTTCGAGACCCTTCTTGCGGAGTGCCAGTCGGTGCCAGCAGGGATCGCAAGGCAGAGATTTCCTCGGCGACGGCGGCCTCGGCCCGCTCCTCGACGCGGCGGTAGCCGGCGGCCACCTGCCGACCCGTCGCCGTCAGGCTGGCGCCGCCGCCGCTGCTGCCGCCCCGGGCCGAGGTGACAAGAGGTTCGGCAAAGGCCCGGTTCATCTCCTCGACCAGCGACCAGGCGCGCTTGTAGCTCATCTTGAGCCTCCGTCCGGCCGCCGCGATCGAGCCGGTTTCCGCAATGGCCTCAAGGAGACGGGCCTTGCCGGGGCCGATGCTGAGGTCGTCGCTGAGGCGAAGTCGCAGATGCGCGACGGCGCGCAGGCGAGGGCTCATCGACCGGAGAGCGCCGCGTCGATCTCCTCCGCCCGCGGCATGGCGCTCTGGGCTCCGAGCGTCCGGCAGGCGAGGGAAGCGGCGACGGCGGCCCGGCGTGCCGCATCCGCCGTTAGGGCACCGCCCGCGAGGGCGCCCGCAAAAACGCCGACGAAGGTGTCGCCTGCCCCAGTCGTGTCGACGACCTCGACCGGCAGGGCCGGCAGGCGCTGCGACGCCGTCTCGCCGTCGGCGACGAGTACGCCGTCCGCACCGAGCGTGGCGATGATCGCGACCGAAAACTTCGCCGCAAGCGCTTCGGCCATGGCATCAGGCTCGCTCTCCGCCAGCTGCGACAGCCGTCCCGCCGCGGCGAGTTCGCTTTCGTTGACGACGAGGACGTCGGATGCGGCAAGAAGTCGCGCCAGATCGTCTTGCCGAAGATCATCGGGCACGGGCGCGAGATTGACGATCACCCGCCCGCCCGCGGTCTTCATGCGCTGCGCGGCCAGAAGGCTCTGCTCGAAGGGGATCTCCATCTGCAGGACGAGCACGCAGCCTGCGGCGAAGCAGGCGGGTTCGATGGCGCCGGCCATGGCTTCGAGATTGGCGCCGCTGGCCACCGTGATGGCGTTCTCGCCGTTTCGATCGATGGTGATGAAGGCGCAGCCGGTTCGCTCCGCGGCGGTTCGCAGGTTGCCCGTGTCGATCGCCTCGTTGGAGAGCTGGTCGCGCGCGCTGCGCCCGAGGTCATCGTCGCCGACGGCGCCGGCGAAGGCCACGGGGACGGTGGATGCTCTGGCCGCCGCCACGGCCTGATTGGCTCCCTTTCCGCCGAAATACTGCTCATAGCGCGGAGACAGGACGGTCTCACCCGGCCTGGCGATCGCAGCCACCCGGCAGACGAGGTCGATGTTCACCGATCCGAACACGAATACGGACGGAGATGGCTGGGCCATGGCAGGCATCGCTTGCGGCGCCCCTCTTCAAGCTGTCGATCCCGTGCTTGTCCTCCATTCCCCGCCGGCTCTCAAGAGGGACACTTCGGGCCTGTGCGAGGCCGCGCAAGCCTCGCACAGGCGGCAGGGTCTTCTGTGCGGCTGATGCGCAATGGTTGCGGATGCTCCCCAAGGTCCGGCTGTTCTGCCCTGTGCTGCGATTAATACGCAAACTACACTGTAGGATCATTACTGACGTGAGTTGCATCGCCCTGCAGTTGTGGCGTCGCCAGGACCGCCGGCAAGCCGTCCCGAAGCTCGATAAAGAATTGCTTAGGAGCTTGCGGCTAGTTTGCAGCGTAACGACGGAACGCCCTAACGGGACTGCAAGAGTCTTCCGATGCAAATGAAGAATATCAAAATATCCACAAAACTGACGTTATCATTCTGCGCCCTTACGTTCGTCGCGCTGGTGATGGGCGTCGCAGTCTGGTCGAGCATCGCGAAGATCGAAACGGTGGCGTTCGAGAAGGACGGCCGCATCGCTTTGACGCAGGACGCCGTCACGGCGCGCTTCGCGGTGGCCCGGCAGGAGAATTCCCTGCGCGGCTTCATGATCACCCGCGACGACTATTTCGCCACGCGGGTCAAGGAGCATCACGCCACCTTCGAAAAGGCGCTGAAGGCGCTTCTCGACAAGGCCGGGCCGCAGAGTGCCTTTGCCGCGAAATACGATTCGATCCGCGCCTCGATGAATGCCTGGCAGAGCGAGATCGCCGATCCGGTGATCGCCAACGCCCGCCGGGACGAAACCTATCCCCGCGCTCTGGCGATCTTCAATTCCGGCAAGGCAGACGAGTTCATCGAGCCGATCGAGGGTGCGATCGACGCGAGCCTCGATGAGGCGCGAGCGGCGATGACCGAGGCGACCGTGACCGAGGAGGGCGCGATCTCGGCGGCGCTGGTGACGATCGTCGTCGGCGTGGGCATTTCCGTCATTGCGGCCGTCGGGCTGGGCATCATCCTGTCGCGAGGCGTTGCCGGGCCGATCAACCTGATGACCGGCGCGATGCGCCGCCTCGCCTCAGGGGAGAAGTCGGTGGCGATCCCGGCCCAGGGGCGCGGCGACGAGATCGGCGAGATGGCGGCCGCCGTGCAGGTGTTCAAGGACCAGGCGATCGAGGCCGAGAGGCTGGAGAAGGTCGCCGAGACCGCGCGGGTGAGCGAGGCCGAGGCCAAGCAGCGCCAGGCGGCGCTCGAACATTCCAAGGCCGAGGATCTGAGGGCCTTCATGGGTGTGGTCGACGCCAGCTTCGACCGGCTCTCGGCCGGTGATCTGACGGTCCGCATGTCCGGGCAGGTTGCGTCCGAATTCGAGCCGATCAAGGCGAAGTTCAACGCCTCGGTGGAAGAGCTGGAAGCGGCGATCGGCCATGTGGTCAGCGCGGTGGGGACCATCCGCATGGGCCTCAACGAGATCACCGTCGCCTCCAACGACCTCGCCCAGCGGACCGAGCAGCAGGCTGCTAGCCTCGAAGAGACCGTCGCCGCCCTCGGCGAGGTGACCGGCGGCGTCAACCGCACGGCCGAAGGCGCCGGGCAGGCTCGCAAGACCGCAGAGGCGGCGCAGCAGCAGGCGACCCGAGGCGGCCAGATCGTCGCCCAGGCCGTGACCGCGATGAGCGAGATCGAGGGCTCGTCCCAGCAGATCAACCAGATCATCTCGGTGATCGACGAGATCGCCTTTCAGACCAACCTTCTCGCCCTCAATGCCGGCGTCGAGGCTGCCCGGGCGGGTGAGGCCGGCAAGGGCTTCGCCGTCGTCGCCCAGGAAGTTCGGGCACTCGCCCAGCGCTCGGCGGAAGCTGCCAAGGAGATCAAGGTCCTGATCAATGCGTCCTCCGAGCAGGTCGGGCGCGGCGTCGACCTGGTGACGGCATCGGGCAAGAGCCTCGACGAGATCGTCGCCGAGGTCTCCGGCATGGCCGGGGTCATCGCCCAGATCGCCGAGAGCGCCCGGGAACAGGCGACGAGCCTTCGCGAAGTGTCCGGCGCTGCCGACCAGATGGACAAGGTGACCCAGCAGAATGCCGCGATGGTCGAGCAGTCGACCGCCGCCGCGCAGACGCTGTCCGTCGAGACCGACGGGCTCGCCCGGACGGTCGCGCGCTTCAAGACCAATGCGGTCGCGGCTGTCGAGGCATCGCCCCGACGCTCGCCCGCCGTGGCCGCCACGGCGACCGTCAGGTCGCCATCCGCCCGCAATGCGGCCCGGCCGGTGCCACAGATGAAGAGAACCGGATCGGGGGGCGCCGCGCCCGCTGTCCAGACCGAAGTCGCAGCTCAAAGCTGGGAGGAATTCTGATGCCCCGCAAATCCACCAAGGCCAGTTCCCTCGAAGGCACGGTCTATTCCCTGCCGCCGGTGTTGGATCTGAAGGCGGCGACGCCGCTGGTCGAGAAGCTGATGTCGCTCAAGGGCCAGAATATCGTCCTCGACGCATCCAAGGTCGAGCGTCTCGGCACCCAGTGCGTCCAGATCCTGATCGCGGCGGCCGCGACGTGGAAGGACGACATGGCCTCGTTTTCCATCGCGGAACCATCCGATTCCTTTACCTCCGGCCTTCATGTTCTTGGCCTCACTCCCCAGGCCATTCTCGAAAAGGAAGTTGCACAATGAAACGCACCATTCTCACGATCGACGACTCCCGCACGATGCGCGAGATGCTGAAGGTCACCCTTGCGTCGCAGGGCTTCACGGTCGTCCAGGCCGAGGATGGCCAGCACGGCATCGAAGTGCTCGAAGGCATGGAAATCGAGCCGGACGTGATCATCACCGACATCAACATGCCCCGCAAGGACGGCTTCCAGTTCATCGAGGCAGTCCGCGCCAATGCCAGCCGCCGCGCCATCCCGATCCTCGTCCTGACGACCGAGAGCGACGCGGAGAAGAAGCAGCGCGCCCGGCTCGCCGGCGCGACCGGCTGGATCGTCAAGCCGTTCGATCCGACCAAGCTCGTCGACGCGATCAATCGCGTCGCGGCTTAAGGCTCCGGCCATCGGCGCATCAGCTCGAATCAAATAGCCGGTACGCACGTGCCGGTTTGAGGGTGGAAAGAGACAGACCATGGACGCAATGGCCGAAATCCGGCAAACCTTCTTCGAGGAATGCGCCGAGCAGCTGGCGGAACTCGAAGCAGGGCTCCTGGCGATCGAGAATGGCGAAGCGGATTCCGACACCGTCAACGCCGTGTTTCGCGCCGTTCATTCGATCAAGGGCGGGGCAGGCGCGTTCTGCCTGGACGATCTCGTCCATTTCGCCCACGTCTTCGAGACGACGCTGGACGAGATGCGGTCGGGCCGCCTCGACTCCTCCGATCACGTCGTCAAGATCATGCTGCGTTCGGCCGACGCGCTGGCCGATCTCGTCACGGCTGCGCGCGACGGCGGCACGGCCGACGCCGAGCGCAGCGGCGCCCTGATCAACGAGCTGAAGGGTCTCGTCGCTCTTGCCAAGGGCGAGGAGCCGCCGGCTCCCTCCGCCGGCACCGCCAAGAGCGCGCCGGCATCCGACGGCCCGGTCTATGACGACGGCATGGGGGATATCGATTTCACCCCCGTCGCCGTCGACCTGTCCGACCTGATGGGCATGGGCGGCGACAACCGGTTCAAGATCGTCTTCAAGCCGTCGTCGCGGATGTACGCCAAGGCCAACGAGGCCAACCGCGTGCTGCGCGACGTCTACGCCCTCGGCGAGGCGAAGGTCGTCTGCGACATGTCGGAAGTGCCGCTTCTGACCGCCATCGACCCCGAAGGCGCCTATCTGACATTCAATATCGAACTCTCCACCGCCGAGTCCGAGGACAAGGTGCGGGAAGTCTTCGAATTCGTCGAGTTCGACAGCGAGCTGTCGGTCGAGGTGATGGAAGACGACGATGACGGCGACGACAGCGACGATCCGGACATCGCCGACATCCTCGCCCGCATCAAGGCGGCGCCGGACGACGAGGGACCGGAAGAGGTCAAGGAAGCCGAGGTCGAGGCCAAGCCCGCCGCTCCGGCCAAGGTTGCCGAAGCTCCGGCTCCGGCAAGGCCCGCGGCACCGAGCGAGGCGGCGAAGGCCGATGCCGGCGGCGACGCCAAGGGCGGCGCGGCCGCCGGTGGCGGCGCGGCCCAGACGATCCGCGTCGATCTCGAGCGCGTCGACCGGCTCATCGACCTCGTCGGCGAGCTGGTGATCCATCAGGTCATGCTGTCCCAGCGCGCCTACCAGGCCGGTCTGGCCCGGGCTTCCGACGTCGCCGTCGGCTTCGACGAGCTCGAGCAGCTGACCCGCGAGATCCAGGACAGCGTCATGGCGATCCGCGCGCAGCCGGTGAAGTCGGTCTTCCAGCGCCTGCCGCGTCTCGTTCGCGAAGTCGCCGACATCTCCGGCAAGCAGGTCAAGCTGGTCACCGAAGGCGAATGGACCGAGGTTGACAAGACGGTGATCGAGCGGCTCGCCGATCCGCTCACCCACATGATCCGCAACGCCATCGACCACGGCCTCGAGCGGCCGGAAGAGCGACTGGAGGCTGGAAAGCCCGAGGAAGGCATCGTCCGCGTCGCGGCCATGCACCGCTCCGGGCGCATCGTGATCGAGATCTCCGACGATGGCGCGGGCATCAACCGCAAGCGTGTCAAGGAAATCGCGATCAAGAAGGGGCTCGTGCCGCCCGAGGCGAACCTGTCCGACGAGGAGATCGACAACCTGATCTTCCTGCCGGGCTTCTCGACGGCCGAGAAGATCTCCTCGCTGTCCGGCCGCGGCGTCGGCATGGACGTCGTCAAGCGCTCGATTCAGGCCCTCGGCGGCCGCGTGTCGATCGTCTCGCGGCCCGGCAAGGGCTCGACCTTCACCATGAGCCTGCCGCTGACCCTCGCGGTCCTCGACGGCATGATCGTGTCGGTCGGCGACCAGACTGTGGTCGTGCCGCTGACGGCGATCATCGAGACGCTGCAGCCGAAGGCGAGCGAGGTGAAGAGCTTCGGCGGGGATGCCCGGCTCGTGCAGGTGCGCGACAACTTCCTGCCGCTCGTCGATGTCGCCCGCGAACTCGGCTACTCCTACGAGCTGGCCAGCGCCACCGGCGGCGTCGCAATCCTGGTGGAAGCCGAGAACGGCGCCCGCTCGGCGCTCCTTGTCGACGCCATCCAGGGCCAGCGCCAGGTCGTGATCAAGAGCCTCGAGGCCAATTACGGCCGGGTTCCCGGCATCGCTGCCGCAACGATCCTCGGTGACGGTCGCGTCGCCCTCATTCTCGACGTCGACGCAGTCGTCGCCACGTCGCGGCCCGAGGGCAATTTCTTCAACAGTGGCATGCAGCACGCAGCGGAGTGAGCAGGATGACGACGGTTTCGCCACCGCAGAATGACAATCGAAACGATGCCCGGTCGGCACGTGAACTCATCGCCTTCTGCATCGGCGAGCAGGAGTTCTGCGTGGACATCATGTCGGTCCGCGAAATCCGCGGATGGACCCAGGCGACCCCGCTGCCGCACGCGCCGTCCTACGTGAACGGCGTGATCAACCTGCGCGGCGCCGTGCTTCCGATCGTGGATCTCGCCGCAAGGCTGGGCTTCCCGCGGACGGTGCCGACGGCCCGCAGCGTGATCATCGTCGTGCGCGTCGAGCAGCAGCTCTTCGGCCTTCTGGTGGACGCAGTGTCCGACATACTGACGATCACCGACGAACTCCTGCAGCCGACGCCGGATCTCGCCTCGGACCTCGCCAAGACCTTCGTCAGGGGTGTCATGGCGATCGAGGGCCGGATGATCTCGCTGATCGCGACGGACAACGTCCTGCCGCAGTATCAGGCGGTCGCCTGAGCCGTAACGCACGGAGGCCGCGCCTGATCGATGGCGCCGCTTCGAGAAATTCATAGGCTGCAGCCTGGCTGTCGGCCAGCGAGGAGAACAGGTCGGTGACGGCTACGCGTGAGTCCATGACACGCGTTTCCCAGCGAGCGGGCGATCGTGCCGCGAATCTGGGGAACGGCGAGTTCCCGATGACCGAGAACGACTTCGCGACGATCGCGAGGCTGCTCTACGAGGATGCGGGAATCTACCTCGCCGATACCAAGGCGACCTTCGTCTATTCGCGCCTGTCCAAGCGCCTTCGCACGCTCGGCCTGCAGAGTTTCCAGGACTACTGCGCGCTGGTGCAGGGTGGGGGCGGCGCCAGCGAGCGGATGACCATGCTGGCGTCGTTGACGACGAACGTCACGCACTTCTTCCGCGAAATGCATCATTTCGACTATCTGCGCGACGTCCTCCTGCCGCCGCTCCTCGCCGAGGCCAAACGGGGAGGGCGCGTGCGGATCTGGTCGGCCGGCTGCTCGATCGGCCACGAGCCCTATTCGATCGCCATGACGATCCTGCAGGTGCTGCCGAACGCGGCCGAATACGACATCCGCATCCTCGCCAGCGACATCGATCCGAACGTCGTTGCGACGGGACGGGCGGGCATCTACGCGGCGAGCGCCCTCGAAAGCGTTCCCACGGACCTGCGCCGCAAGTGGTTCCGGCCGAGCGTCGGGGAAACTCGCGGCTCGGGCCCGGCGACCGAGATGCTCTACGAGGTGGCGGACCCGCTGCGCGACCTCGTGGCGTTCCGCGAGCTCAACCTCAACGGCGAATGGCCGATGCGGGGGCAGTTCGACGCGATCTTCTGCCGCAACGTGACGATCTACTTCGACCAGCCGACTCGCGAGAAGGTCTGGAAGCGGTTCACCGAGCGATTGTTGGCGAACGGCGTGTTGTTCATCGGCCATTCCGAGCGGGTCACCGGCCCGGCCCTCGAGGTCGTCGAGTTCAGCGGCAACACCTCGTATCGCAAGATCCGCTAGGTCCTCGTCATGGAGTGCTCGATGTCGCAGCCGCTCCACAGGATGGACGAGTGCGCCGCGCTGCGGAAAACCGGCCGCGATCGGAAGCTCGCCGAGCGAGCCTCGGGGTAGGGAGTAGACAGAAGATGTGCGCAGCAAGTGTTCTTGTCGTCGACGATTCGGTCACCATGCGGGCGCTGATCAAGCACGCGCTGAGCCGCGATCCCGACATCGTCGTCGTGGGGGAGGCCTCGAACCCGTTCGAGGCTCGCGACAAGATGAAGCAACTGGATCCCGACGTCGTGACCCTCGACGTCGAGATGCCGAACATGAACGGCATCGAGTTCCTCGAGAAGATCATGACGCTGCGGCCGACGCCGGTGATCATGGTCTCCAACCTCACCGCTCCTGGCGCGGCGACGACCCTCGCCGCGCTGGAGATCGGCGCGTTCGACTGCATCGCCAAGCCGAGCGCCCGCCAGGGCATGTTCACCGAGCTGCCCGGGCTGATCAAGGAGGCGGCGAAGGCCAAGTCGGGCATGGCGCGGCGGCGCAACGCCGGTCCAGCGCTTCGCCCCGCGGCCGCCGAGCCGGCCAGGGATCGCCGCGTCCGGCTGCCGGACCTGATCGCCATCGGCTCGTCGACGGGGGGCGTCGAGGCGTTGATGCAGGTTCTGGCCGAGTTTCCGGCCGACTGCCCGCCGACCGTGATCGTCCAGCACCTGCCGGCGGCCTTCACCGGCTCCTTCGCAGCCCGCCTCGACCGGGCCTCCCGGGCGCGGGTCAGCGAAGCCAAGGGCGGGGAGCCGCTCCTGCCGGGCCATGTCTATCTGGCGCCGGGCGGGGCGCGGCACATGGTGGTGAAACCGGGGCCGCGGCCAAGCGTCGCGCTCGTCGAGGGCGAGACCGTCTCCGGCCATCGTCCGTCGGTCGACGTGCTGTTCGCCTCGGTCGCCAAGAACTTCAGCGGCACGAGCTGCGGCGTGATCCTGACCGGCATGGGACGTGACGGGGCACAGGGCCTGTCGGAGATGCGCCAGGCCGGTGCCCAGACGCTCGGTCAGGACGAGGAGAGCTCGCTCGTCTACGGAATGCCGCGCGTGGCCTTCGAGATCGGGGCGGTGGCCCGCCAGCTGCCGCTCGGACGAATTGCAAGGCAGATATTCAGTGGGGGATAAAACCTATAGGAATCAACGAATTCGCGACCGGAGGAGAGACTTCGTTCATCAAATTCGTGTCTACTCGGCCTCGGAAGGAATTACGCCATGAGCATCAAAGACCAACTGAAAGTACTGATCGTCGATGATCACAGAACGAGTCGCATGTTGATTCGCGACGCGTTGGAACAGCTCGGCATCAAGCAGATCGTCTTCGCCTGCGATGGCGAAGAGGCATTGAACGCGATGATGACCACGCCGTGTCACATCATCATCTCGGACTTCAACATGCCGAAGCTCGACGGGATCCAGCTCCTGCAGGCGATCCGGTCATACAAGAAGACCCAGAAGACGCCCTTCATCATCCTGACGAGCAAGGGCGATCGCGAACTCGTCATGCGCGCGGCGCAGCTCGGCGTGAACAACTTTCTCGCCAAGCCGATCACCGTGCCCGTCCTGAAGAAGACGCTGGAAGCTGTGGTGGGACGTCTGCAATGATCTCCGGGGGGCGTCCGAATCGTATCCACATCATGCAGGGCGAAGCGAAGGTCGAGCGCGGCGAGGACACGGTCCTGACCACGCTGCTCGGATCCTGCGTCGCCGCCTGCATCCGCGACCCCGAGGTGGGCGTTGGTGGGATGAACCACTTTCTCCTGCCGGGTAGCGGCGGCCCCGAGGCCGGACGGAGCGAGAGCTTCGGCTTGTACCTGATGGAGGTCCTGATCAACGGCCTGCTGCAACGCGGCGCACGCCGGGGCCACCTGGAGGCGAAGCTCTTTGGCGGCGCCCGCACCGTCGATGGCCTCTCCGATGTCGGCGCCAAGAACGCCGCCTTCGCCGAGCGCTTCCTGCAGATGGAGAACATCCGCTATCTGGGCGGCTCCCTCGGCGGGACGCGCGGACGCCGGATCGAATACTGGCCGCATTCCGGCCGCGCCCGCCAGATCTTCTTCGAAGAAACGGCCATGCCGAAGATCCCCGTGGCCGCTCCTGTCAGGGCGCCGCAGACGATCGGCGACGTCGACCTCTTCTAATCCGCGTCGCGCTCATGGCGCGGCGGTTCCCCCCGCGCAATACCGAGTGTGCCAATCCGCAGGCCGGATCAATCGAGAGTACCCATGACGACACTTCCCCTCTCCAGCCTGCTTCAGACACTGGCCGATGAACTGCGCGCTCTCGCCGTGACCGCCGAGGAGATGCATCACCTCGTCTGCCACGAGCATCTCTCCCACGATCCCGACTACATCCGCGCCGTGCAGAGGATCGACCATACGACGCAGGTGCTCGACAACCTGTCGAATTTCGTCTCCGCGGTCGGCGAGGAGACGGCCGACGGCTGGTCGATCGCCATCGGCCCGGCGCTCAACACGATCCGGTTGTCCGAGCTGAAGCGCCGGTTGCACAAGGCCGAGATCGAGGAGATCGCGGCCAATGACGACGACCTCGAGCTGTTCGGCTGAAGGCGCGGCGGGCGTACGGTTTTCCGAGGACCGTCCCTCGCTTTCCCTGCCGCGAACGCGGCGCCGAAATGCTTCAGCGAAATGATCCTTCCGACGACATGAAGAACCAGCGGCACCGACCGGGTCGCTGGTTCTTCATCGTTCGGACGCAGGAAAGGCGTCGCGGGCGCAAGCTCCAGCGCCTCGCATGATCAGCGCCGGCCCGGTCGCAGCCTCATTCCGCCGCCTGGCGTTCCTGAATGTCGGCGACATCGGCGGCTGCGACGGCTGGCTCGTCG
The DNA here is from genome assembly GCA_002700095.1 of Fulvimarina sp. Lineage (GTDB taxonomy): Bacteria > Pseudomonadota > Alphaproteobacteria > Rhizobiales > Rhizobiaceae > Jiella. The sequence goes on from PACL01000079.1 coordinate 14,558, forward strand.
AGGCGCCGCAGCCTGTCCTCCTCGGCGTTCATATAGCCACGGGTGATCGGCAGCGTGTCGAGGCTCTTGGTGAACTGCAGCTGGAAGACCACGAGGTTCTGCCACCGGAACGCTGATTCCGACGCGGCGAGATAGAACTCCCACATCCGGCAGAAGCGTTCGTCATAGAGCGCTTTGGCTTCCTCGCGATGGGCCAGGAACCGTTCGCGCCAATGCTTGAGCGTTTCGGCATAGTGGATGCGCAGGACCTCGATGTCGGTGACGATCAGGCCGTGCCGCTCGCTGGCGGCCATCACCTCCGACAGGGAAGGGATGTAGCCCCCCGGAAAGATGTATTTGGCGACGAAGGCGTTGGTGTTGCCGGGAGGATCGTAGCGTCCGATCGTGTGCAGGAGCATGACGCCGTCGTCCTTCAGCACCTTGGAGCAGCGGGCGAAAAACTCGTCGTAGAAGCCTACGCCCACGTGCTCGAACATGCCCACCGAGACGATCCGGTCGAACGGACCCTCGGTCTTGCGGTAGTCCTGCAGCCGGAATTCGGCGCGATCGGCGAGCCCGGCGTCGCTCGCGCGGGCTTGGGCGATCGCCAGCTGTTCGTCCGACAACGTCACGCCGACCACGTCGGCGGAAAGGTTGCGGGCGAGATAGAGGCCCATGCCACCCCAGCCGCAGCCGATGTCGAGAACCCGAAGATCCTCCCGATCGAACTTCAGCTTGGCGGCGATGTGCCGCTTCTTGGCGAGCTGCGCCTCCTCCAGCGTCGCGTCCGGGCGCTCGAAATAGGCGCAGGAATACTGCCGGTCCTCGTCGAGGAAGAGGTCGTAGAGCTGGCCCGAGAGGTCGTAGTGGTGCTGGACGTTCGAGCGGGCCCGGCGCGGGGTGTTGTACTGGACGATCCGCCGTGCGCCGCGTCTCAGTTTCTCGATCGCCCGCATCCACGGACGGCTGGTGACGTTGTTGCCGGCGTTCTGGAAGATGAGGGCGAGGACGTCGTACATCGTCCCCTCGACGACGTCGGTGCCGCCGTTCATGTAGGCTTCGCCGAATTTCAGACTCGGATTGAGCGCGACGGCTCGCTCCGCGGCCCTGGTGTTGAAGCGGACGGTCAGGGGCTTGCCTGTCCCGTCGCCCCAGTTGCGGGACGTCCCCTCGGCGTCAATGACGGTGAAGTCACCGGTGCGGATGAGGGTGTCGAGGTAGTATTTGAGAATGCGATTCATGGCGCCGATCTCCTGGCAAGAGCCGTCGGAGCATCGCGTGGTCCTTCGGGCGCAGGACTTTCGCCGCGAAGACAAGGCCGCAAGCCCTGGGAAGGCCTTGCGCGATCCGTCAGGCGATCGGCGATGGGCCCCTCCCGACCCGCCGCCTCGTCGTCTTTGCCGATCGTTTCTTTGTCCCCGCAAACTGCGCTCAAAGGATCGACCGATGCTCCAGAGACCGCGGCGGCTGACGGCCGTCGGGTACTGGTTGCTCGTTCAACTTTGCACGAGGAATCTTAAGCACCAATTTGCATAAGAAAAGAGCCCCGGAGGACCGGGGCTCAAATTCTCGACATCAAATTGTCATCTGCCCAGCGAAATTCAGCGGGCGTCGGTCTCGTCTTCGCCGTCAGCCTCGCCTTCGGCGGCCTCGTCCTCGAGGTCGTCGGCCGCTGCCTGGGCGTAGTCGGGCTCGTCGGCGCCGTAGATCGCATCGGCCGAGGTGAGGCTCTCGCCGCGGGCCTGGCGCTCGGCTTCGTCCGGCGAGCGGGCGATGTTGAGCTGGATCCCGACGACGACTTCCGGATGCAGGCTGATCGACACGGTGTGCAGGCCGATCGTCTTGATCGGGTTGTTCAGCTCGACCTGGTTGCGGCCGACCTTGTAGTCCTGCGCGGCGAGGATGTCGGCGATGTCGCGGGTGGATACCGAACCGTAGAGCTGACCGGTCTCGCCAGCCGAACGCACGACGATGAAGGAGCGGCCTTCCAGGGTCTCTGCGACGCCGCGGGCCTCGGTCTTGCGCTCTTCGTTGCGCTGGAGGAGCTGGGCCTTCTGGGCCTCGAAGCGAGCCTGATTGGCGGCGTTCGAGCGCAGCGCGCGGCCGGTCGGCAGGAGGTAGTTGCGGGCATAGCCGTCGCGGACCTTCACGGTCTCGCCCATCTGGCCGAGGCGGGCGATACGCTCGAGGAGAATCACTTCCATCTTCAGGTTTCCTTCTTTCAGTACTGAATCGATTTCAGGCGTTTGGTCTTTCCCCGCTCAGGCGGGGGAGGAGTTCCGCATCCGACCGACCGTGTCGAAGATGCCGAGGCAGGTGAAGATCACGAGCGGGAACGAGAGGATCACGATCGCCGCGTAGGAGACGAAGAGCAGGAGACCGCGGTTCGAACGGCCGCGCGTGCGGGCATGCAGCCGGGCGAGGCCGACGAAGGTGAAGGCCATGCCGAAGGCGCCGCAGAACACCGCTGCCACATGCTCCGCCGTTCCGGGCAGGAATAATCCGGCAAGACCGGCGACGAAGATGAACATCGCCATCGGCGGCAGGTGGAGGGCGCTCGGGATGTCGTCCTTCGGGCGCGGCAGCCTGTCGGAGATGCGGGTGACCCAGGCGGCGAGATAGAGGCCGACGCCGAGGGTCAGCGTCAGCACGGCTGGTTGCACCACCGGGACCAGAGACAACAACAGGCCTGCCACTGCCTCGACCTCGATGTCGCTCATCTCGCCGGCATTGCCGCTCTGGCTCAGCGCCTCGACGATCTCGGGCTTCAGCGTCTCGACGTCGTAGCCGAGATACCAGCCGAGCCCGATGCAGGCCACGGCGGCCATCATCGTGATGGCAAAGAGAACGCGCTCGAGCGGGTACCACATCAGCTGCGGACCGGCGGCGGCCGGATGGAGGCCGGGGAAACCGTCGCGGCGGCCTTCCGGCTCGGCATCGTCGACGGGGCGCGCGAGCCCCACGAGATGGCCGGCGATCGCCGCGGGCAGGGTCATCGCCACGAACAGGAGGACGCCGCCGGAGACGATACCGGAAATCGCCGCGACCGATACGGCCGCCACGATCGCGGCAACGAAGCCGGCGATGCTGCCCCAGCCGAGGCTGGCGATGAAGATGGGGATCGGCGCGGCGAGCGCCAGAGTGACGGCCGAGCCCGACTGGAACACGAGGCCGGCAAAAAGCAAGGCGCTGGCCGCGCCGGCTGCCGCCGCTATGAGAAGTCTGGAAGGGCTCATCGGTTCGGTCGCTGTCCTGCGCTGTGGCAGTTAGAGGCTCGGATGGCCCCAACTCGCTCCGCCTGAACGGGTCTCGTCCGGGCAGGCGTCGTCTATTCGGTTATCGTCAATTCTCGCATCGTCGATACGATGGCCCGGTGTCCGGGGCGCGGAAGCGTCCCGGAAAGGCTAATGGCAGGTCCCGCATGGCGAGGCCTGCCGGGGCCGACCTACTTGATGATGTAGGGCAGGAGACCCAGGAAGCGCGCGCGCTTGATGGCGCGGGCGAGAGCCCGCTGGTTCTTCTGCGACACCGCGGTGATGCGCGAGGGAACGATCTTGCCGCGCTCGGAGATGTAGCGCTGCAGGAGCCGGACGTCCTTGTAGTCGATCTTCGGCGATTCCGAGCCGGAGAACGGGTCGGACTTGCGGCGACGATGGAACGGACGGCGGGTGGGAAGCTGTGCGATATCGACCATGTGACCTTACTCCGAATCGTGATCGCGAGGACGGCGGGGACGATCGTCGTCCCGATCCCGGCGCGGGCCGCGATCGCCGCGGTCACCCCGGTCGCCGCGATCCGGACGGTCACCCCGGTCGCCACCACGGCGCGGACGGTCGTCGCGCTTCTGCATCATCGCCGAGGGACCTTCCTCGTGCGCCTCGACCTTGATGGTCAGGTAGCGCAGGATGTCCTCGTTGAAGCGCATCAGGCGCTCCATCTCGTCGACGGCCGTCGACGGCGCATCGATGTTGAGCAGCGTGTAATACGCCTTGCGATTCTTCTTGATGCGGTAGGTGAGGGTCTTCAGGCCCCAGTTCTCGACCTTGAGAACCTTGCCGCCATTGTTTTCCAGAATGCCCCGGAACGTCTCCACCAGCTGATCGACCTGCTGGTTCGAGATGTCCTGGCGCGACAGGAATACGTGCTCGTAAAGAGCCATTCGCTATACGCCTTTCCGTTTCGTGTTGAGCCCGATCCAGCGGCTAAGCCTCTGCGACTTCCCAAGGTGGCCCAAAGGGCCTGTTCGGAAAGGCGGCATCGAGAGCGGTCGAGAGCGGAGACACGGGAAGCAGGCGACATTCTAGCGCCATGAAGCCGGCAATCCGGCAGCCTTCCGTTCAGCCCCCAGCTGAAGACCGGGCTTTGACGATGCGGCGCATACTACGCCCCCGCGACAAACGCAAGGCCGGCACCTGTCAGGCCAAGGGTCAAGGCGGGGATCACGCCAGGGATCACGCCGGCTTGCCGGTTCATCGCCTTCTTCGCCTGGGACCGCAGCGAGCGAGGCGCGTTCCGGGCGATCCCTCTGGCCTTCCAAGTCAATCTTCGGCAAACTCGCTTCACGCGCAGCGGAGGAGGACCGGCCGTGGATGAAGCCGCTGGTGGCCCGAACGGCAGGTTCGGCGGCCTGGTCCGGATGCTTGCCCTATCGCTCGTCCTCATCCTCGTTTCCGCGGAGATCGTTCGCGCCGCGGCGGGCATGGACGAACTCCTGCGCGGCACGTTGGACGATGCGGCGCTGGTCGTCGCCTTCGCCGGGCGCAACCTCGAAGGCGTCTATGCGAACGCCACCCCCTGGTCGGAATCCTACGGCGCAGACGGGTCGCTATCTTACCGCGACAGGGAGGGCGTCTGGCCGGGGGACTGGACGGTCCGCAGTGCCAGGTTCTGCACGTTCTACCGGACCGGCGATCTCAACGGCGGATGTTTTCTCGTCGCGCGGCGAGGCGACAACTGCTTCGACTTCTACGCCGTCGGGGCGGCCTTCGAGCCTGGCGTGAGTTCGGACGACATCGCAGGCGGGCGCAATTGGACCGCTCGCGGCTGGTATGTCGAGGCAGAGCCGAGCTGTCCCGAGGACAAGCGGCAGATCGTCGACCTGGTCCTGCCGGAGGACAAGCGCGTGCCCTGGACGCAGTGAAGGCGGCCGACCTTCCGATCGACCGCCTTCGAATGTCTTTCGGGGCGTTGCCCGCCGCGTCAGTCCCGGTACATCAGTCCCGCCGCGTGATAATCACACGCGTCAGACCCGGCGCGGCTCGCGCCGTGGGGTCTCGTGGCCCGGCTCATTCTTGTCGCGGTTGAGGAATTTCTTCGCCACCCAGCCGACCAGAACGGCCTTCAGAATACTCCTGATCATTGTCGTCTCCATCGTTGGTTCTCGTGTGCGGACAACGTCGATGACGGCGATCTGGTTGCGCCGATAAGAGCGACGCGCCGCCCGACAACGGTAAATCGTCTTGACGCAGGGAGACACCGCGTCAGTTTAACGACCGATATCGTTGGAGATGAGAATGGTGGAAACGACTTGACCAGGACAGCCGCAGATAAAACATCGGGTAACGCAGGCCAGGACGGCACCGCGGTCGTGACTGGTCGGTTGGGCCCGTTCCCTCACGTGTGCCGGCCGGTGTTTCTGGTCTCGGCCGGGTTGATCCTGAGCTTCCTGATTTTCGGTGCCGGTTTCCCGGAGACAGCGAACGCCGTCTTTCAGGGCGCGCAGACGGGCATCGCCGACTATTTCGGCTGGTTCCTGATCCTCGTCACCAACTTGTCCCTGGTTCTCACTGTCTATCTGGCGTTCTCGCGCTATGGCGACATCCGCCTCGGCGCACAGACCGAGACGCCCCAATATGGCCTCTTGTCCTGGGTCGCGATGCTGTTTTCCGCCGGCATCGGCATCGGCCTGCTCTACTGGGCGGTGGCGGAGCCGCTGTTCCACTTCTTCTCGCCGCCGATGGGCGAGGCGGAGAGCGTCGAGGCGGCCAAGCAGGCGATGGTGCTGGCCTTCTTCGACTGGGGCCTGCATGGCTGGGGCATCTACTGCATTGTCGCCCTGTCGCTGGCCTATTTCCACTATCGCCAGGGTCTGCCGCTATCGATCCGCTCGGTTCTCTACCCGCTGATCGGCGAGCGGATCTATGGCCCGATGGGTCATGCCGTCGACATCCTCGCCGTCTTCGGCACCATGTTCGGCGTCGTCACCTCGCTGGGGCTCGGGGTGATGCAGATCAATTCCGGCCTGGAGACGTTCCTCGGCCTGCCGAACAACATTTTCGTCCAGCTGGTCCTCATCGCCATCATTACCGGCCTAGCCACCGTCTCCGTGATGCTCGGCCTCGACGGCGGCATCAAGCGGATCTCCAGCTTCAACATCTATCTGAGCTTCGCACTGCTCGCCTTCGTCGTCATCGTCGGCCCGACGCTGTTCATTCTCGACAGCTTCATCGAGAATGTCGGCAACTACATCGGCAGCCTCGTCCAGTTCAGTTTCTGGGTCGAGGCCTATTCCGGCACCAACTGGCAGGTCGACTGGACGCTGTTCTACTGGGCCTGGTGGATTTCCTGGTCGCCCTTCGTCGGAATCTTCATCGCCCGCATCTCGCGCGGGCGCACGATCCGAGAGTTCTTGCTCGGCGTCCTGTTGATCCCGACCTCGATCCTGTTCTTCTGGTTCACCGCCTTCGGCGGCACCGCCATCAAGATGGAGCTCGACGGCAATCCCGGGCTGATCGAGGCGACCAAGAACGACTATGGCGACGCGATCTTCAAGCTGATCGAGTTCTTCCCCGCCACCCCGCTGGTCGGGGGCGTGATCATCGTCATGATCGTCGTCTGGTTCGTGACCTCATCCGACAGCGCCAGCTTCGTCATCGACATGCTGACAGCCGGCGGCCACACCGATCCGCCGCGGATCCAGCGGATCTTCTGGGCCGTGACCGAAGGGGCGATCGCCGCCATGCTGGTGGTCGCGGGCGGGCTCCAGGCGCTGCAGGCGGCGGCCGTCGTCGCCGGCTTCCCCTTCGCCTTCGTGCTCCTGATCATGATGTATTCGCTGCTGCGAGGCCTCGGCCGCGACAAGCTGGTCCTCTACCGCGCCGACCAGTGGTACCAGACGGAGAAGGAAACCGACGTCAACACGCCGAACCCCTACCGCGACGAAGACGCGTTGACCGGCCCGCCAAGGCTCGCCAGCGGCGGGTGAGGGGAAGAGGCACCATCGCGCTGCGGCCCGATCGCACAGGTCGGTGCCGCAGCCGGCGCACGAACGTCCCGTCGGCCGTCACAGGGATGGAGCGAGGATCGTCAACCGGTCTCTGCTTCAGGATGGCGGGAGGAGAACGATCTTCCCCGCATGGTCCTTCGCACGGAATGCCTCCTGAGCATCGGCGATGCGGTCCAGCGGATAGGTGGCGGCCACGAGGGGCCTGATCTCTCCTGCCTCGACATATGAGATCAGGTTGGGGAAGACTGTTTCGTCCCACGCGGTGCAGCCGATGAGGGTGATGTCCTTGAGGTACATGTCGCGCAGGTCCAGTTCGACGATCGGGCCCGCAATCGCGCCCGAAGAGGCGTAGCGTCCGCCGCGTCTGAGGACCTTCAGCATCTTTCCGAAGCCCGGGCCGGCCACGTTGTCGATGACGACATCGACGCTTTCCTGACCGAGGGATGCGACCGGATCGTCGTCACGCGTCAGGACCTCGTCCGCGCCGATGTCTCGGACGAGATCGCGCTTTGCGGCACTGGTGATCCCGATGACTCTTGCGCCGCGGCGCTTGGCGAGCTGAACCACGGCTGATCCGACACCCCCCGAGGCTCCGGGAACGAGGACGCGCACGTCTTTGCCGACGCCGGCTCGCTCCACCATGTTTTCGGCCGTGCCGAAGGCGCAGGGAAGCGAGGCGAGTTCCGCATCGCTCCAGTCGCAATCGACGGCAAAGCCCTCCTGAGCCGGGACCTTCAGGTATTGGGCGAAGGCGCCGTCGAAGTCGGAGCCGAGCCAGACGGTTTTCATGCTGCCGAAGCCGTGCGTGCGCATGCAGGGACGCACGATGACACGCTCGCCGATCCGCGGCAGATCGCCTTCGGATCCCGCGCCGACGATCCGGCCGCAGCAATCGGTCCCCTGGATGAAGGGGAAGGGCGTCGCCGAATTCCATCCGCCATCCGCGGGGTTCTCGCGCTCGCCGGTTTCGCCCGTTCCCTGCCGGATGGACGAGGAGTACCAGCCGAGCCGCGTGTTGATCTCGGTGTTGTTGACCCCTGCCGCCAGGACCTGAAGAAGGATTTCGCCGGGTCCCGGCGTCGGCACCGGGACGTCGCGCAGCTCGAGCTTCTCGTATCCGCCGGTTCCGGTGGTCACGACGGCCTTCATCGTCCGGTCCGATCGCTGCATCCCAACTCTCCAACTGTTCGCCCTGCTCGTCGACCTTATCGCACAGGCCAGGCATGTCCCGCAGGATTGCCGTGCTCGATGGCGCGAGGATGGCAAGCGTCCAGCCACGCCGGACCGTCCCCGGCGGATGGAACGGCTGCCAGTCTCAACGAGCCTTCGCCGCGATCGCTTGCCCTGCCGCGACGCCCGACGACCAGGCCCACTGGAAGTTATACCCGCCGAGCCAGCCGGTGACGTCGACGGCTTCGCCGATGGCGTAGAGACCGGGGACCTTGCGCGCCTCCATTGTCTTGGAGGAGAGCTCGGCGGTGTCGATGCCGCCGGCGGTGACTTCGGCCTTGGCGTAGCCTTCGGTGCCGGTGGGGCGGAAGGTGAGGCGGGTGAGAGTCTCGCCGGCTTCGTCGAGCACGGCGTCGGGGAGGTTGCCGAGTTCGGCGGTAAGGCCGATGCGGGCGGCCAGCGCTTCGGCGAGGCGGTTCGGCAGGTGCTCGGCAAGGGCGGCCTTCAGATGGGCGCGGGGCATCTTCCGCTTGGCGGCGCGCAGATTGTTGGCCGCATCCTCGAGGACCGAGAGCGAGATCGTCTCGCCGGGCGACCAATAGGACGAGATCTGCAGGATTGCCGGGCCGGAAAGGCCCTTGTGGGTGAACAGCGCTGCCTCGGCGAAGGCGACGTCCCGCGCTCTCGCCACCACGGGGCAGGCAACGCCGGAAATCTCCTTGAACAGCCGCTCCTCGCCGCCGAGGGTGAGGGGCACCAGCGCCGGGCGGGGCGGGACGACCGTCAGGCCGAACTGCTCGGCGATGGCATAGGCCCGGCCGGTCGCGCCCATCTTGGGGATGGACGGGCCGCCGGTGGCGAGGACGAGCTTCGGCGCCGAGTCCCGGCCGACCGTGAACCGCCCCCCGGCATGGCCGATCTCGCCGATGGTGGTGGACAGCCGGATCTCGACGCCGCCGCGCCGGCACTCCTCGAGGAGCATGTCGACGATCTGCCGAGCCGAGCCGTCGCAGAACAGCTGGCCGAGGGTCTTTTCATGCCAGGCGATGCCATAGGCTTCGACGAGGGCGAGGAAGTCCCATTGGGTGTAGCGCTTCAGCGCCGACTTCACGAAATGCGGGTTCTCGGAGAGGAAGCACTTCGGCTCTATCCCCATATTGGTGAAGTTGCAGCGCCCGCCGCCGGAGATCAGGATCTTCTTGCCCGGCTCGTCCGCATGATCGAGGACGAGGACGCGGGCGCCCGCCTGTCCGGCCGTCGCCGCGGCAAGGAGGCCGGCACCGCCGGCCCCGAGGATGATGGCGTCGTAGATCATGGGCGGCTTCCGGTCGGGAGCAGTGCCGAGAGAGCGGCGGTCTGGTCCGTCAGTCTGTGCGGTGCGGAAGCTGCGCCGGCCGCGGTGGTCACCCCGCCAGCTTCGCCCGGAACCGCTCCGCCACCGCGTCGCCCATGCCGCTGGTGCCGACCTCGGTGCAGCCGGGCGCCATGATGTCGCCGGTGCGGATGCCGGCCTCCAGCGTCTCGGCGATCGCGGCCTCCAGCGCGTCGGCCTCGCGGATCATCGCGAAGGAGTAGCGAAGGCCCATGGCGAGCGAGGCGATCATGGCGAGGGGATTGGCCTTGCCGGTGCCGGCAATGTCCGGGGCCGAGCCGTGCACCGGCTCGTAGAGCGCCTTGCGCTTACCCGTCGTCGCATCGACCGCGCCCAGCGAGGCCGAGGGCAGCATGCCCAGCGAGCCGGTCAGCATGGCGGCGATGTCGGACAGCATGTCGCCGAAGAGATTGTCGGTGACGATGACGTCGAACTGCTTCGGAGCGCGCACAATCTTCATGCCGCCGGCGTCGGCGAGCTCGTGCTCCAGGGTCATCTCCGGATACTCTTCCTTGTGCACCCGGGTGACGACCTCGTTCCAGAAGACGCCGGACTTCATCACGTTGCGCTTTTCCATCGAGGTGACCTTGCCGCGCCGCGTCTTGGCGAGGTCGAAGGCGGCCCTGGCGATGCGCTCGATCTCGTAGGTCTCGTAGACCTGCGTGTCGATCGCCCGCTTCTGGCCGTTACCGAGGTCGATGATCTCCTTGGGCTCGCCGAAATAGACGCCGCCGGTGAGTTCGCGCAGGATCAGGATGTCGAGACCCTCGATGATCTCACGCTTCAGCGACGAGGCATCGGCCAGCGCCGGATAGCAGATGGCGGGGCGCAGATTGGCGAAGAGCTCCATCTCCTTGCGCATGCGCAGGAGGCCGGCCTCGGGGCGCATCTCGTAAGGAACGCCGTCCCACTTCGGCCCGCCGACCGCGCCGAACAGCACGGCGTCGGCCGATTGCGCGAGCTTCATCGTCGCCTCGGAGATCGGCGCGCCCTCGGCATCGTAGGCCGAACCGCCGACAAGCGCCGTCTCGGTCGCAAAGCCGGCATCGGCCACGTCGTTGAGGACCGCGATCTGCTTTTCCACCTCGACCATGATCTCGGTGCCGATGCCGTCGCCGGGAAGGAGCAGGAGCGTCTTCGATGCCATGGTGATCTCGATGTGGTAGGGGGTGGAAAGAGGAACTGACAAGCGGTGGAATAGAATTTGCGGCGCGGCTTGGCAAGAATGATGCGACACCGGCGGCAGGCGTGGCAGGGCCGGCTCGCAGGCGCTACGGCAGCGCTGGTTGTCCTCGCCGGAGCCGGCGGGGCGATGGCCGCCGACCTCGCCGTGCCGCTCGATTGCCGGCCGGGCGTCGAATGCTTCGTCCAGCAATATCCCGATTTCGATGCGGGGCCGGAGGCCGTCGATCCGTTCTGCGGCACCAAGGCCTATGACGGCCATGACGGGACGGACATTCGGGTCCTGTCGATGGCGGACGTGGAGCGGGGCGTGCCGGTGCTCGCCATTGGCAAGGGCCGTGTGCTGCGCGGGCGCGACGGGATCGCCGACCGGCTGCTGCGGACCGAAGGCGATCGTGCCACCGTTGCCGGGACGCAATGCGGCAATGGTCTCGTCGTTGCGCTCTCCTCCGGTCTCGAAGTCCAGTATTGCCATCTGAAGCAGGGCTCGATCGCGGTGCGGCCGGGCGATACGGTCGAGCCCGGCGACGTCCTCGGCATGGTGGGGGCGTCGGGCGACGTGGGGTTTCCGCATGTCCACCTGACCCTCCGCAGGGACGGGGCGGTCGTCGATCCGGCCACCGGGCGGACGCCTTCGGAGGGTTGCCTGCTCGACCCGGCCGGGGCCGAGCCGCTTTGGGGAAAGGCGGCGCAGGACTGGCTGAAGGCCGCCGACGATCCGATCCTCGCGATCGGCCTTGCCGGCGCGCCGCCCTCCTACGACCGGCTGGTCGAGGCGGGACCACCAGCGGATTTGAAGGCCGGCGACGGCGCGACCGTCGGCTGGGGCTGGTTCGCCAATCTCGTTGCGGGCGACCGCGTCCACATTGTCATCACCGCACCGGACGGCAGCATCCTCTCCGACACCACCAGCGAGGCGCTGGATCGTTCGAAGGCCGCCGTCATGCAGTTTTCCGGCCGCAAGCGGCCGCCGCTGCCGGGCACCTACCGGCTCGCCGTCGAAGTGCTGCGCTCTGGCCGTGCCGTGGCGCAGCGGCAGGCCAGCGTCGACATCGACGGCTGACGCCGGGGCGTGATCCAGCCACGGGGCCGGGCAATGCCGCGCGCCCTCCGCTCCGAAGCGTTGCGGTGTTACCGGAAGCCACCTGATCCGTGGCCTCCTCCAAAACTCCCCGAAATGACCACAATCGGTAAAGCTTCGCTTAACCGTGTCGGCGCGATAACCGGGCAGACCCAGACCGAGATCGCCCAACTGTCCTGTCGCGTGAGCATCCTCGATGCGCCGCGGCAATGGCGGGAGTTTTACCGTTGCCCTTCTTCATCCCCTCGCGCATTGCCGACAACCTGACCGTCACGCTGGTCCTGATCGTCGGGCTCCTGGCCTGCCGGATGATCGCCGAAGCGATCGTCGCACGGCGCTCCGACCCGGTCGCGCTGCGCCGCCACAAGTTCAAGATCCGGGCGTTGTGCAACGTCGTCCTGGCGATCGGCCTCCTGGTCATCTGGCTGTCCGAGATCCAGGACATGATGCTGTCGCTGACGGCCGTCCTGGTCGCCGTGGTCGTCGCGACCAAGGAGCTGATCATGTGCGCGGCGGGCTCGCTGCTGCGCTTCGGCGGGCATCTCTTCAAGGTCGGCGACCGGATCGAGCTGTCCGGCATCCATGGCGAGGTGATCGACCACGGCCTGTTCTCCACCACCATCGTGGAACTGCCTTCTCACAGCCTTGGCGCGGCGGCCACCGGGCGCACCGTCATGCTGCCGAACTCGGTGCTCCTGACCGGGATCGTGCGGGTCGAGGCGCAGCCACGCCATTACGCGCCGCACCGCTTCACCCTGACGCTCGAGCAGGCCCAGTCGCCGAGCCGGGTCATCGCGGCGATCGAGACGGCCGCCGACGCGGCGCTGACGCCCGACCGGGAACTCGCCGCCCGCTTCCACCAGTTCGCCGCCCGCAAGGCCGGGTTCGATACGGCCGGGCCGCAGACGGAAGTCAGCGTCGCCACCAGCGACCTCGGCAAGCTGCAGTTCCACGTGATGGTCTACTGCCTCGCCAAGGACGCCCGCGCCTGCGAACAGGCAATCTTGCTCGCAGTCCTCGAAGAACTGGGGATCGGCGCGGAAAAGACGCCGCAGCGTCCCGCCGAGGCGATGCTGTCCGAACTCGCCCGGCAGATCCGGGAAGGCCAGGTCGGGCGCTCCGACAAGGCGAAGGCCGCCGCCTGACGGTGCCTTGGCCGAGAGACGTCGATCGGCACTCGTCCAAGAGCCGCTCGATCGGCCTCCTCGGCCACAGGCAGCGGCTTTTCAGCGGCTCTCCGGCTTGTCGCCGGGTCCGCTGCCGGTCCCTCGCGCGGCGATGATGCGCGTCATCATGTCGATGAACGCGTCGCGCTCCGCCGTTGAAAGTGGCCCGAGAGCCGCCTCATTGACAGTGTTGGCAGCCGTCACCGCCGGCTCGCGCAGGCCGCGCGCGCGGGGCGTCAGCCAGATCCTCTGAACGCGCCCGTCGGCGGCATCGGCCTTTCGCACGATCAGCCCGTCGCGTTCCATGCGCGTCAGGGTGTTCGCCATCGTCGCCTGCTCGATGTCGAGTGCCGCCACGAGTTCGCGCTGGGTCAGCCCCTCCGTCTCCCACAGGATCAGAAGGGCCGGAAAAGTGCCGGTGGACAGGCCGAGCGGGACGATCCGGGCCTGCAACTCGCGGGCAAAAAGCCGAGCCATGTGGTTCACCAGATAGCCGGCAGAGCGATTCTTGTCGAACGACATGCGTGCATCGAACATTGCATAGCACGCTATGCAATGATATATAGCTTGCTATATTAAACGGAGACAAGTTCGATGCCCAAGCTCGTTCATGCCATCGCCGGCGCCATCGCTCTCGCGACGATCTCGCTGTTCTGGCTCAGTACCGTTGCGGTCGAGCTATCAGGCTGGCAGGCCGGAATCATGGGCGTGAAGACGACGATCCCCTACGGGTTCATCGTCCTGATACCGGCCCTGATCGCCACCGGCGGCTCCGGTGGTTTCCTGGCCAGGGGCCGGGCCGGTCGCCTCGTCGACACCAAGCGAATACGCATGAAGATCGTGGCCGCCAACGGTCTTCTGCTTCTCGTTCCGGCGGCCCTGTTTCTCTCGGTCAAGGCGAGCCGAGGCGATTTCGACAGCGTCTTCGCGCTCGTCCAGATCGTCGAGCTGGCGGCGGGAGCTGCGAACATTCTGCTTTTATCGCGCAACATGCGTGACGGACTGCGTCTTTCCGGAAGAGGTCGGAGCGGCGCGCGGCGTCGTCTCGCCTGAGGGGCGACCTGGTATCGGAGGAACCGCCCGCCCGTCAGCCAAGCGACCGGATTGCCCGGCAAAGCTCCGCCGGACGGGGGAGGACCGCGTGAGCGTCGAAAGCGGCCTTGATGCTGACGAAAGTCTCGGCTGGGAAGGGCGCCACCTTCGGCGTTTCACCGCGCTGATCGACCGACAGGCTGAGATTTTCCAGCGTCGCGGCGAGCCAGCCGTCGAGATGGTGCATCTCCTGGAAGAGATGCAGCCGCTTCTCGTCGATGCCGACGATCTGCGAGGAGACGGTCACCCGCGAGCCCGGCGGCACCTCCCTCAGATACCGCACATGCGCCTCGGCCGTGTAGGTGGTGAAGCCGGTCCGCTCGCGGTAGCGCTCGCCAAGCCCCATCGCGTCGAACAGATCGTCGATGCCGCGGTCGAAGAGAACGTGGTAGTAGGCGAGGTTCAGATGGCCGTTATAGTCGATCCAGGCCGGCTCGACGGCGAGTTCGCGGGAGCGGTACGGCGCTGGGATGGTCTCGGGCATGCCGGGCGGTCTCCTTCTTTGCGGATCCCTGCCGTTGTTCGGGCGGTGACGGCGAATGTCAAATCCGCCAGCGCCCGTGTCGCGCCCGCCGCCTCGCCCCCGCCGCCTGGCCGGGCATCATGAGCCGTTTCATGCGACTGGACTTCTCGCCGGCGGGCGCATGTGGCAGACCGGACGCGGGCGGGGCCGAGGAGGGTTTTGCCCATTCGCGGCCAAGGCATTGATCGCAATGGCCGAGATGGGTCAGTCTGGCGGGGGAGGGATGCCCGATTCTCCTGCCGACGCCGGCGCCGCTGCCGGGATTGCGACGACGAGGGCAGAGGAGAGGTTGCATGGCGCTCAAGGACATTCTGGCCGAGACACCGGCGCGCCGGAGCGGCATCGCGGCCGCCGTGGCGAGCCTGAAGGACAGCTTCGGCGACCGCGTGGCGACCGGCGAGGACGTGCGCCGCGCCCACGCCCACACCATGACCTACATTCCGAACCAGGCGCCTGACGCCGTGGTGTTCGCGCGGTCGGAGGACGAGGTCCAGCGCGTCGTGGCGATCTGCGCCGAGAACGAGGCGCCGATCATTCCCTTCGGCGTCGGCTCGTCGCTGGAAGGCCACGTCAATGCGCCTGAAGGCGGCATCTCGCTCGATCTGTCGCAGATGGACAAGGTGCTCGCCGTCAATGCCGAGGACCTCGACTGCATCGTCGAGCCGGGCGTCACCCGCGAGGCGCTCAACGCCCATCTCCGCGACACCGGCCTGTTCTTTCCCATCGATCCCGGCGCCAATGCCAGCCTCGGCGGGATGGCGGCCACAAGGGCCTCCGGCACCAATGCGGTGCGCTACGGCACCATGCGCGACAATGTCATCTCGCTGACCGCGGTCATGGCCGACGGCAGGATCATCCGCACGGCGCGCCGGGCGAGGAAGACCTCCGCCGGCTACGACCTGACGCGGCTGCTCGTCGGCTCGGAGGGAACGCTCGGCATCATCACCCGGCTGAACCTCAAGCTCTACGGCATCCCGGAGGCGATCCTGTCCGGCGTCTGCCCGTTTCCGACCGTGCGGGATGCGGTGAACACGGTGATCCAGACCGTCCAGACCGGCATTCCGGTGGCGCGGATCGAGCTTCTCGACGCCCAGTCGATGGTCGCGGCGAACGCCTATGCCAAGCTCGACATGAAACCCCAGCCCTCGCTCTTCGTCGAGTTCCACGGCTCGCCGGCATCCGTCGCCGAACAGGCCGAGACCTTCGGCATGCTGGCTGCGGACAATGGCGGCGGCGCGCTGGAGGCCTCCGCGCGACCCGAGGAGCGCAGTCGTCTGTGGAAGGCGCGGCACGACATGTACTGGGCCTCTGTGGCGCTGCGGCCGGGCTGCCGGGCGATCGCGACGGATGTCTGCGTTCCGGTCTCCCGGCTCGCCGACTGCATCGGCGAAACCCAGGAGGATCTCGACGCCAACAGCCTGATCGGCCCGATCATCGGCCATGTCGGCGACGGCAACTTCCACGTCACCCTGCTCCTCGACATGGAGGACCGCCGCGAGATCGACGCCGCCGAGGGCTTCATGGCGCGGCTCGCCCGGCGGGCGGTCGACATGGACGGGACCTGTACCGGCGAGCACGGCGTCGGCCAGGGCAAGCGCGGCTATCTGGAGGCCGAACTCGGTGCCAGCGTCGACGTGATGCGGGCCATCAAGGCGGCGCTCGACCCCAAGCGGATCATGAACCCCGGCAAGATCTTCATGCCGTGACGCAACATTTGGCCCTCGACATTCCGGGTCTGTTCTGGCCTATCCTGAACAGGCCCCGCGGCAGCTGAGGTCGATCGACGAGCAGCTTCGCCGACGATGCGGCGGCGCGGCGGCGACTTCAGGCGTCCGAGATGACGGGCCGGCCGGCGGACGTTCGGCAGGGAACGCCGGAGGCCATCGGCGATCGCACGGCGTATCTACGGCCGGGAACGGCTGCGAGACGAAAGGGAGACGACAAGCTGGTCAGGGCATTCGTCCTTTTTGGTGGACTGCTCGTGCTGGCGCTCCTTGCGGCGCTGGTCGCGCCTTACTTCATCGACTGGACGGCCTATCGTGCCGACTTCCAGCGCGAGGCTTCGCAGATCCTCGGCCGCAAGGTGATCGTCAAGGGCGAGGCATCCGCGCGGCTCTTGCCGTTTCCCTCGGTGACCTTCAACGAGGTCGAGGTCGTGGACGAGGACGGCAGCTCGCTGATGACCATCGGCCGCTTCCGGATGGACGCCGAACTCGCCCCCTATCTCTCCGGGGACATCTACATCTATTCGATGACCATCGACCGGCCGATCGTGCGCCTGCCGCTGCGCGCCGACGACACCGTCCGCTGGGTGGCCGACGATCCGCAGATCCCGACGGGGGCGCGGGTCGTGCTCCAGAACGTCGCGATCAACGACGGCACGGTGATCATCGAAGACGAGGCGCGAGGCCGCACCAAGACGCTGCTCGACCTCGACGCGACCCTCTCCGCCGGATCGCTGGCCGGCCCGTTCGACGGCAGGGGGCTCGTTCACCGTCGACGGCGAAGCGGTGATGTTCGATGTGGCGGCCGGCATTCCCGAGGACGACGGCTCGATGCCGCTGCGGGTGACCGCCAGCAACCGGACCCTCGACGGCGAGATCGTCCTCGACGGCCGGGCGACGGCGACGGGCGACGTGCCGCAGTTTTCCGGCAGCGTCGCCCTGGTGCGGCCGGCTCCCGAGCCTGTCGATGCCACCGCGGCGGCGGCAAGCCCGTTTGAGGCGCTGGACGGCGGTGCCGACGAGGCGGGTGATCTGAGCCGGCAAGCCGCCGTCCCGCCGATCCGTGCGACGGGCAACATCGTCCTGTCGTCCGAAAAGGCCGAGGTCAGCGATCTGCGGGTCGCGGCAGGCGGCGGCGCGCAGCCCTATATCCTCACCGGCAGCGGCGAACTCGCCTATGGCGATGCGACGCGGTTCTCGCTGACGCTCGAGGGCGAACAGGTCAATGTCGATGCGCTTGCCGGCGGCCCCTCCACTGCGGCGGATCCGGCCTCGCCCGCTGCCGAAACGCACGCATCGGGTGGAACGGAGGCGTCGCAACAAAGCTTGTCGCGCCGGCTCGAGGCGATGCGCGGTATCCTCGCCGAGGTGCCGCGACCGACGATGGACGGCACCGTGCAGATCTCGCTGCCGGTGGTCACCGCCGGCGACACGACGATCCGCGACGTCGCCTTCACGGCCGAGCCGCGCGCCGCCGGCTGGAAGCTCGACAGCTTCGTCGCCGAGGTTCCCGGCCGCACCCGCATCGAGGCCTCCGGCGATCTCGGCGTCGACGAGGGGTTCAGCTTCGAGGGCGACCTGCTCGTCGCCTCGCAGCAGCCCTCGGGCTTTTCCGACTGGCTGACCGGCAATGTCGATCCGGCCGTCAGGACCCTGTCGCGCGCCGGTTTTGCGGCGCGGACCACGCTGACCGGTGACCGCCAGGTCTTCGACGCGCTGGAGATCGATGTCGGCGGCGACATCATCACCGGCGAGATGGCGCGGGTCGAGACCTCCGGCACGACCACGATGACCGCGAAGCTGAAGGGCGGCAAGGTCGATCTCGACGCGGTGCTGGCGCTGTCACGCCTGTTCACCGGCCGCGACCGCTCCATCGCCGATGCCGATCGCTTTGACCTGGCGCTGCAGGCCGGCCCGGTGAGCTACGCGGGCGCCACGGCCGACATGGTGGATGCCGATCTCGGCTTCGACGGTGATTCCCTCACCGTCGACCATCTGACGATTGCCGGGCTGGCCGGCGCCCGCCTGACCTCCTCTGGCAGCCTGACGGACCTGTCTGGCGGCGATGCCAAGGGCAAGCTTGACGTCGAGCTCGATACGAAAGAGCCCCAGCGCTTTTTCGCCTTCCTGCAGCGGGCCTTTCCCGGCATTCCACTGATCGAGGTCCTGGCGCCGCGCGCCGAGCGGCTGGCGCCGCTGCTTCTGTCCGGCGAGGTCGAGGCGGTCGACGGCGCGCCGGGTAAGAAACCGACGCTGCTCGTGCGCCTCGACGGAACGGCCGACGGCACCAAGATCGACCTCAATTCGGCCGTCGAGAACGGTATCTATGCGGCTGCGGAAAGTGGCCGGTTCGGTCTCGATCTCCGGCTGGAGAACGACCAGCCGACGGTGCTTCTCGGCCAGCTCGGCATTGCGTCCGTCGATCTTGCGCCTCCGTCGCCGCTGGAGGTCGAACTGTCGCTCTCGGCGGCCGAGACCGGGCCCGCCGTCGCCAGCGCGACGATGCGCGCGCCGGGCAGCGAGGTCAGCATCGACGGCAGCGTCGAGGTGGCGCCGGGCGGCGTGACCGGTGCGGATTTCGCCGTCTATGTGAACAGCGAAGACGTCGGGCCCTGGCTGCGGAGCCTCGCCATCGACCTCGGCCAGTCCTTCGACGAGGTGCCGGTCGACGTCAATGGAGGCGTCGTCTTCCGCGACGGGGCGTGGCGGATTTCGGGTCTCAACGGCACGATCGCCGGGACCGACGTCGTCGCCGATCTCGCGCGGCCTCTGGGCGAGCCGTTTACCGGCAAGGTGACCCTGTCGCGGCTGTCGCTGCCGTGGCTCGCCGATCTCGTCTACGGTCGGCCGCTGCTGGGGCCCGCGAGCGAGCCGGACTGGTCGCGCCAGGCCTTCACTGCGAGCCTTCTGCCGCCGGTCGCCGCGACGGTCGATGTCGAGGCCGGCGAGATGACGCTGGCCGGCGGCCTTGCCGTGTCGGGCGTCGCCGCCAGTCTGGACCTGTCCCCCACCTCGGCCGCGTTGCAGAACATCCGGGCACGGCTCGGCGATGCGGAGGTGGCGGGAAGCCTCGTCATGCGCAACAGCGAGGGACTCGCCGGCTTCTCGCTCGCCGCCTATGCCGAGGGGATCGACCTCTCAGGGCTGGCGCCGGCGCTTTCGAGCGGCGAGGGGCCGGCACGGCTCGACGGCGCCATCCGTCTCGACGCCAGCGGGCAGTCATACCAGGCGCTGATCCAGGCAGTGAGCGGGGCTGGCGACGTCACCGTCGTCAATGCCAGCATCCCCGGGGTGCCCGAGGAGATCCTCCGGCCGCTGCTTGCCGCCGCCGACGCGCCCGACTTCCAGCCGCAGGGCCAGACCGCGTCGACCTTCGCGGCGCTCGGCGCGAGCCGGTCCTTCGACGTTGCGACGGCATCGAGCGAGTTCACCGTGACCGGGGGGACCCTGAAGCTCTCGCCGGTGGAGATCGCCGGAGGCGACACGCGCCTGACGGTCGATGCCAGCCTCGACCTTGCCGATTTGTCCCTCGACGGCGATCTGACGCTGGCGATCGATCCCGGCCGCGAAGCAGTGGCGGGGGCGGAGCCGACCGTCATCTACGATCTTTCCGGATCGCTCACCGCGCCGAGGCTCGACCTCGATGCGACGGTGCTGACCAATTATCTGTCGGTGCGCGCGCTGGAGCGCGAGCAGGCGCGGGTCGAGGCGATGCAGGAGAGCCTGGAGGAGAAGCTGCGTCTGCGCCGCGAGGGGCGCTTCTATCGCTGGCGCCAGGATACGGCGACGCGGCTGGCGGAAGAGGCCGAGTCCCGTCGCAAGGCGGCCGAGGAGGAGGCGCGGGCGCTGGAAGAGGTGCAGGCGCG
The DNA here is from genome assembly GCA_002700095.1 of Fulvimarina sp. Lineage (GTDB taxonomy): Bacteria > Pseudomonadota > Alphaproteobacteria > Rhizobiales > Rhizobiaceae > Jiella. Next base: position 34,938 of record PACL01000079.1, read on the forward strand.
GGAACGTTCGGCGGCCGAACAGGCGGCGCGCGAGAAGGCCGCGGCAGACGAGGCCGCCGCGAAGGAGGCTGCGCGCCAAGCCGCCGAAAAGCAGGCTGCGGCCGAGGCGGCTCGCCAGCCGGCCCCGGAGCGAGCGCCAAGGCCGAACCCGCCGGCAGCGTCCGGCCGGCCCTCCGAAAGGAGCCCTCCGGGGCTGACCTTCGATCGGCCGCTGCCGGCGAGCCCCAATGCCAGGACGCCCGATTTCGAGTCGCTGCCAGGTGTCACGAATCCGCTGGATTTCTGACGGCCGGCAGCTCGCGGCCATCATCGGCGCAACGTGCCAGTGCATCTTCAAGAACGAACAGGCGAATCGCCGAGGAGAGGTTGGCATCCGCGCCGCGCTCCGCGTCGATCCTGGCGATCAGGCGGGCAAGGGGGATTTCTTCGCGCGAGGCGATCTCGCGCAGACATTGCCAGAAGCGTTCTTCGATGCTGATCGATGTCGGGTGGCCGGTGATCGAGACCGAGCGCTTGACGATGGCCATCGAGCCTATGCCGTCACGAGGGGCGTCGGACGGTCGATCCGGCGCCGGATGGATGACGAGCTTCGAGGGAGGGAGGCGCCGGGAGGACGCCGCGCGACCGGCTTCGAATCAGGCGTCGGAGGAGGTGGAGGGCAGTCCACGATCGGATGCCGCGCCCTGGGAAGACGACTTCGACTCGGCCGGTGCCTCTGGCCCAACGAGCCGTGCTCCGTCGAGAATGGCCTGGAGCCGGCCCGCCTCGATTCGCTCGGCGTTTCGCTCGGCCCTGCTGCGGCCGCTTTTCGCCCGGTTTTCGGCAGCGACGCGCTCCTTATCGTCGCGGGAGCGCTGCTTCTTGGCGCGGCGTAGATTGACGACATCGCCCATCCCGCCGCCAGCTCAGGTCTTCTTGCGAAAGGCGTCGAGAGACACGACTTCGGCGTCCTTGCGGTCGCCTTCGGCCTCGTCGTTTTCCGCGCCGCCGGTTTCGGCCTGACCGTGGTCCTTGGACAGGCGCGACACCGATGCCGGCTGGGGCAGCGGCGTCGGGGCAGGAGCGGAAGAGCCATCCACCAGCTCCGGCTGGCTGTTGGCGGCCGCGGCGCTCTGCACGTCGAATTCGAGCTCGAAATTCACCGCCGGGTCGTAGAAGCCGCGGATGGCGCTAAACGGCACCAGAAGGCGCTCGGGAATGTCAGAGAAGGAGAGGCCAACCTCGAAGGAGGCCTCGGTGACCTGCAGGTCCCAGAACTGGTGCTGGACCACGATGGTCATCAGCTCCGGATACTTCTCACGCAGCCGCGAGGAGATCCTCACGCCGGGAGCCGAGGTCAGGAAGGTGATGAAGAAATGATGCTCGCCCGGCAGCCCGGTCTTGGCCACCTCGCTGAGAACCTTGCGGATGACGCCGCGGAGCGCCTCCTGCGCGAGAACGTCGTATCGAATAAGATCCTGGCCCATTCCGGCGTTCCGATCCCCTCATTCCCCATTCCGCGCAAGCGGACACATCGACCCAAAGGCGTACATGAAAGTGGAGGCTTCTGTTGCCAGGCGCCTCCGAGCCCCGCCTAGAAGTGCGAACCCCCAGGACTTGAATTGAAGCTATCGCACAGCTTACGCTGCGAGACGTGCTTCCGCATAGTTGTCGTTGGCAACTACTTTTTCGGCCCGATAACGGCGGAACCATGCCGAGCAAAAATCCGCTCTTTACACCCTCGTCGATCCTATTTCGCCCCCGCCNCATGCCAGGNNNGCTTCGCCGCGANCGTGNCATGNGGTGGAGGCGCCGGGTACCGCCCCCGGGTCCGAAAGGCTTATTCCAACGAACGTTTATCGCCATAGCCGGNCGNNTGCCCGGCNNNCGTGAATATAAGGACATTAGCCGCCTGTGAAAAGAGCAGTCTCGTCCGATGTGACGATTGTCGGACGACAATCCCCGGATTGGGCGGCTCGAACCCGCAGCGAACGGGCACCGCGATGACCGGTTGAGATGTACAGGATGGTGCGCCGAGCCCTCCTGTCCAACGCCCGACCTGCCCGCCGGACGACCTGTCTCTCCCCCCGGTCGTTGGCCGGGCGGGAGCGAAGCGCGGCAAAAAAGCTCTGGAAATCGTCGGTCCGACTCGACTCGTGCTCGCTGTTTCGCCATTCGAGGGGGAGCGGCCTCGCCCCGACGGCGGGCCGCCGTTTCCGTCTGTCATGAGCGAGACGATGCGCCAGTATCTCGACCTTCTCGATCGCGTCCTGTCGCAGGGGGCCGAAAAGACCGACCGCACCGGCACCGGCACCCGCTCGGTCTTCGGCCATCAGATGCGCTTCGACCTCGCCGCCGGTTTTCCCCTGCTGACGACGAAGAAGCTCCATGTCCGCTCGATCGTCCACGAGCTCTTGTGGTTCCTGAAGGGCGAGACCAACATCGCCTATCTGAAGGAGAACGGCGTTCGCATCTGGGACGAGTGGGCCGACGAGAACGGCGATCTCGGCCCGGTCTACGGGGCGCAATGGCGCTCCTGGCCGGACTATGACGGCGGCCATATCGACCAGATCGCCAATGTCGTCGCGGCCATCCGCCAGAACCCGGATTCCCGCCGGCTGATCGTCTCGGCCTGGAACCCGGCGCTGGTCGACGAGATGGCGCTGCCGCCCTGCCACTGCCTGTTCCAATTCTATGTCGCGGATGGCCGGCTGTCCTGCCAGCTCTATCAGCGCTCGGCCGACGTGTTTCTCGGCGTGCCCTTCAACATCGCCTCTTACGCGCTGCTGACGGCGATGGTGGCGCAGGCGACGGGGCTGCAGCCGGGCGACTTCGTCCATACCCTCGGCGACGCCCATCTCTACGCCAACCATCTCGACCAGGCGCGGCTGCAGCTGGCCCGCGAGCCCCTGCCGCTGCCGACGCTGCGCCTCGCTCCAGACGTCGACGATCTCTTCGCCTTCCGCTTCGAGGACATCGCCATCGAGGGCTACGAGGCGCATCCCCACATTGCGGCGAAGGTGGCGGTTTGACCGGCGATCCCGCACTCGTCGCCGTCGTCGCCATGGCCGAGAATCGCGTCATCGGCCGGGACGGGGCGATGCCGTGGTCGATTCCCAGCGACCTCAAGCGTTACCGCAGGTTGACCATGGGCAAGCCGATGATCATGGGCCGCAAGACGCTGCAGTCGATCGGCAGGGTGCTCGACGGCCGCGACACGATCGTCCTCACCCGGGGCGACACGGTGCCGTTCGAGGGAGCAAGGCTTGCCCAAAGCCCTGACGAGGCGCTGGAGATTGCCCGTGCCTGCGCCGCTTCACGCGGGGCGGACGAAATCGTGATCGCCGGGGGAGGCGAGATCTACCGGCTCTTCCTCGACCGGATCGATATCCTCTACGTCACCACCGTGATGGCAGAGCCAGACGGCGACGCACGCTTTCCCGCGATCGATTCGGCGATCTTCGCGGAAACTGGCCGGGAAGAACCTTCGCGCCACGATCGCGACAGCGCCGCGACGAGCTTTGCCGTCTACAACCGGATCGGCCGGGCCGGTCGAGGTCCGTCCGGCGTCGGATGAGCCGCCCCTCGGGCAAGCGCTTCGCAACCAAGCGGGGACTTGTTGGCCACCGAAAGGCTCACCGATGCGTTGAAAGGCAATTCGGCAGTTCTTATAAGGGCTGAGGACGTGTCACGCCGGGGCTCGATCGGGTCGATCCCCGATTTCCCGACAGCTTGAAAGGATATCGATGCCCTGGAGCAATCAGACCGGCAACGGGGGCTGGAAAGGCGGCGGAAGCGGCGGCCCCTGGGGGCAGCGTCCGCAGGGACCAAGGCCTTCGGGCGGCGGGGGCAATTCGCCGGATCTGGAGGACATCCTGCGCCGCGGCCAGGACCGGCTGCGACGGGCGATGCCGGGCGGCGGCGGCGGTAGTGGCGGTGGTGCAGCCGTCGGCTGGGTGGCCCTCGTCCTCATCGTCGGCGCGGTGCTCTGGATGTTCAAGAGCATCTACACGGTCCAGCCGGACGAGGTGGGCGTCGAGATGCTACCTACCAAGGAGAGCGGCGGCTACGC
>PACL01000080.1 GCA_002700095.1 Fulvimarina sp.
GCGCTGCTCGCGGCCCTCACCTATTACAAGGTCTGGGGCTATCTGTGGAAGGAATGGTTCACCACGGTGGACCATAAGAAAATCGGTATCATGTACATGGTGCTCGGCGTCATCATGCTGCTGCGCGGCTTTGCCGACGCGATCATGATGCGCCTGCAGCAGGCCATCGCCTTCAACGGTTCGGAAGGCTATCTGCCTGCCCATCACTATGATCAGGTCTTCACCGCCCATGGCGTGATCATGATCTTCTTCGTGGCGATGCCGATGATCACCGGCATCATGAACTATGTGGTGCCGCTGCAGATCGGTGCCCGCGACGTCTCCTTCCCCTTCCTCAACAATTTCTCCTTCTGGATGACGACGGCCGGCGCCGTCATCATCATGATGTCGCTCTTCGTCGGCGAATTCGCGCGCACCGGCTGGCTGGCCTTCCCGCCCCTGTCGGGGGCCGAATACAGTCCGGGCGTCGGTGTCGATTATTACATCTGGGGTCTGCAGATCGCCGGCGTCGGCACGCTGCTATCGGGCGTCAATCTGCTCGTCACCATCGTCAAGATGCGCGCGCCGGGCATGACCATGATGAAGATCCCGGTCTTCACCTGGACCTCGCTCTGCACCAACGTCCTGATCGTCGCTTCCTTCCCGGTGCTGACCGCCGTCCTCGCCCTCCTCTCGCTTGATCGCTACGTGGGAACGAACTTCTTCACGAACGATCTCGGCGGCAATTCGATGATGTATTTCAACCTCATCTGGATCTGGGGTCATCCGGAGGTCTACATCCTCATCCTGCCGGCCTTCGGTGTTTTCTCCGAAGTCACCTCGACCTTCTCGGGCAAACGCCTGTTCGGCTACACCTCGATGGTCTACGCGACGGTGGTCATCACCATCCTCGCCTATCTCGTCTGGCTCCACCACTTCTTCACCATGGGCAACGGGGCGAGCGTCAACTCGTTCTTCGGCATCACCACGATGATCATCTCGATCCCGACGGGCGCGAAGATCTTCAACTGGCTGTTCACGATGTATCATGGCCGGGTGCGGTTCGAGCTGCCGATGCTCTGGACCATCGCCTTTCTGGTGACCTTCACCCTCGGCGGCATGACCGGCGTGCTGCTCGCCGTGCCGCCGGTCGACTTCGTCGTCCACAACTCGCTGTTCCTCGTCGCCCACTTCCACAACGTGATCATCGGCGGCGTGTTGTTCGGCATGTTCGCGGCGATCAACTACTGGTTCCCGAAGGCCTTCGGCTTCAAGCTTGACGTTTTCTGGGGCAAGGTCAGCTTCTGGTTCTGGGTGATCGGCTTCTACTTCGCCTTCATGCCGCTCTATGTCCTCGGCCTGATGGGAGTGACCCGGCGCCTGCGCGTATTCCACGATCCGTCGCTGCAGATCTGGTTTCTCATCGCCGCCTTCGGCGCGGCGCTGGTCGCCATGGGCATCGCCGCCTTCCTGGTCCAGATCTTCGTCTCGATCCGGAACCGCGAGGCGCTCGCCGACACGACGGGCGACCCGTGGAACGGCCGCACGCTCGAATGGGCGACGTCGTCTCCGCCGCCCCACTACAACTTCGCCTTCACGCCCATCGTGCATGACCTCGACACCTATGCCGATATGAAGAAGCGCGGGTTCGAGCGGCCAATGCAGGGCTTCAAGGCGATCCACATGCCGAAGAACACCGGCGCCGGCGTCGTCATCGCCGCTCTCGCCACGCTCTGCGGCTTCGCCCTGATCTGGTACATCTGGTGGCTCGCCATCGTCGGCTTCGTGGCGATGATCGCCGCCACGATCTGGCACACCTTCAACTACGACCGGGACTACTACATCCCGGCGCAGGAGGTGGCGGCGTCGGAACGCGCCTACGCCGCCTCCCTGGCGGCGCGGAGCTGAACGATGGCGCAGGCAACCCTCAACGACGAGACCGGCAAGCCGGTCTTCTACCAGCTCGAAGAACACGAGCATGCCCCGGGAGCGAGCACCATGCTCGGCTTCTGGATCTATCTGATGAGCGACTGCCTCATCTTCGCGATCCTGTTTGCGACCTATGGCGTCCTCGCCGGCGCCTATGCGGCGGGGCCGCGGCCGGAGGAGATCTTCGAACTGCCGCTGCTGGCGGTGAACACGGCGCTGCTGCTGTTCTCCTCGATCACCTACGGCTTTGCGATCATTGCCATGCAGAACCGCAACAAGCGCGCGGTGCTCGGCTGGCTGGCCGTCACCGGGCTCCTGGGCCTCTGCTTCGTCGGCGTCGAGATCTACGAGTTCGCCACCCTGTTCCACGAGGGCGCGACGCCCCAGCGCAGCGCCTTCCTTTCGGCGTTCTTCACCCTCGTCGCCACCCACGGCCTGCACGTCTCCTTCGGCATTCTCTGGATGGCGGTCCTGATGGTGCAGGTGGGCAAGCTCGGGCTGATCGACGCCAACCGGCGCCGCCTGATGTGCCTGTCGATGTTCTGGCACTTTCTCGACGTCATCTGGATCGGCGTCTTCACCTTCGTCTATCTCATCCGGGTGATCTGATGAGCATCTCGTCACACGCTTCGAGCCCCTCCCATGGCGACCACGATCACGGCGGTCATCACGAGAGCGGCGAATCCCACTCGACCATCCGCGGCTACCTGACCGGCTTCGGCCTGTCGGTGGTCCTCACCATCATCCCGTTCTGGCTGGTCATGGCACGGCCGATCGAGGACGGCATCCTCACCGCCACCCTCGTCGTTCTCGTGGCGGTCGCCCAGATCTTCGTCCAGATGATCTACTTCCTCCACATGGACGCCAAGTCCGAGGGCGGCTGGACGGTGATGGCGCTGATCTTCACGCTCGTCATCGTGGTGATCACCATCTCCGGCTCGCTCTGGGTGATGTACCACCTGAACAGCAACATGATGCCGATGGACGGCGGCATGCAGATGGACGGCATGGAGATGGAGGGGGCCCATATGGGTGTAGGCATGTCGATGGACGGCAAGTCCGACGCCCAGACCGGCGGCGTTGCCCCGGCAGTCGTCCCGGGCAGCGACGGCAACATGGCGCCGATGACCATGGACGGCATGGGCGGCCACGACATGGGCGCGCATGACACGGGCGCCGGCGCCGCTGGCAGCCAGGGCGGCACGGGTGCCGGTGCCCATGGCGGCGAGAGCGGCACGCCCACCGGAGACATCGACGGGAACGACACGCAGCAACAGGGCTTTGCCGTCACGCCCCAGTGACGGGCGCAAGGGGGGCTGGCAAACGGAGCGCTTTCGATCTTGAGCGACGCGCAGCAGGATGATGACGGCGCGGGCCGCGGACACCGCCCGCGCGGCAGGCTCGGGCTCGTCCTTCTCGCAGTCGCCGGTGTCCTGCTCTTTGCTTCCTTCACCGCGCTCGGCATCTGGCAGCTCGAGCGCCGGGTCTGGAAGCTCGATCTGATCGCGGCGGTCGAGGAACGGGTGGCTGCCCGTCCCGTCCCGGCTCCCGCTCGTGGCGACTGGCCGGCCCTCACCCTCGACGCGGACGAATACCGCCATGTCACCGCCACCGGCCGCTGGGAGGCCGGCAAGAGCGTCTTCGTCCAGGCCTCGACGGACTATGGCGGCGGCTTCTGGCTGATGACGCCGCTGCGCGAGGAGCGCGGCTTCACCGTCCTCGTCAATCGCGGCTTCGTCCCCTCGCAGGATTTTCCTGCCGATCGGGGTCTTCCCAGGGACGCGACGACCGTCGCCGGCCTGATGCGGATGAGCCAGCCGGACGGCGCCTTCCTGCGCTCCAACGACCCGGCCGCCGGGCGCTGGTATTCCCGCGACGTCGCCGCCATCGCTGCGACGCAAGGTCTGGCCGAACCCGTCGCCCCCTATTTCATCGACGCCGGCTCACCCCTCGAGCGAGCCCCTCTCCCCAATGTCGAGATGGGCGCGCCGATCGGCGACGTCACCTATCCGGTCGAGGGGCTGACCCGCACCGAATTCCGCAACCAGCATCTCCAATATGCGCTGACATGGTTCGCGCTGGCGGGCCTCGTCCTTGTCGCGGGCGTCATCGTCATCCGGCAGGAGAAGCGCCGGAAGGGATGAGCGACGAGCCACCGGAGATGCGGCTCGCATCGCCGGCTGCGCAGCGTGGCATGGGCGCTTCCATGCCGGGCCGGCCTGACCACCGTGTCGGCAGGGCCGGCCGCCGCCTTACCCCAGCACGCCGAGCACCGCGATGCAGTCGCCGGCCTTGACGAGGCCGGGAAAATGGCGGGCGACGAGGATGCCGTCCATCTTGGCGGTGTAGGTGTAGGGCTCCTGCCCCGTCCGGTCGATCGGCCAGGAGCGGCCGATGGGCTGCCCCTCCTTCACCGGATCGCCGAGATCGACTAGCGGCTCCATCAGACCGTCGATCTCCGAGAAGGTGAAGCAGCGGTCGTCCGGCATGTCGAGCCAGCGGGTCTCCCGGATCTCAGGCTCGCCCCTGAGGATTCCGGCGTGCCGCAGAAGGTCGGTGACGCCGCGCTTGGCGATCCCGGCGGTGCGGGCACTCGCCGTGCCGCCGCCGCCGAGCTCGGTTGTCACGAACACCTTGCCCATCACTTCGGCCGTCGTGTCGAACATGCCGACGGCGTCGATCTCCAGCATCTTCACCGAATAGGGCGCACCGAACGCCCTGACGGCGGCAAAGCAGGCCGCCTCCTGCTGCTTGTCGTCCAGCACATGCGCGGCGGCAAACGGCAGGAAGTCCAGCGTCTTGCCGCCGGAGTGGAAGTCGAGGACGATGTCCGCCATCGGCAGCAGGTTGCGGGTGACGAAGTCGGCGATCTTCTCGGTCGGCTGGCCGAAGGGCCGTCCCGGGAACGACCGGTTGAGATTGCCCTTGTCGATCGGCGAGGTGCGCGTCCCGGCCCGGAAAGCCGGGTAGTTCAGTGCCGGAACGATGATGATCCGGCCCGACACCTGGGACAGGTCGAGGTTGCGGGCGAGATCGAACAGCGCGATCGGCCCCTCATATTCGTCGCCGTGATTGCCGCCGGTGAGCAGCGCCGTCGGCCCGTCGCCGTTCCTGGCGACGGTGATCGGCGTCAGGATCGAGCCCCATGCCGAGTCGTCGCGGCTGTAGGGCATGCGCAGGAAGCCGTGATGGATGCCGTCGGTGTCGAAATCGACCTTGGCGACGACGGGCGATGGCGGAAGCTCCGCCATCGGTTCGGGTCCGAACATGATGGTCAGTCCTTGACGAAGAGCTTGCGCGGCACGTCGGCGAGAAGCTCGTAGCCGGTCTCGGTGATGGCGAGGCTCTCGGTGATCTCGAGGCCCATGTCCTCGAGCCAGAGGCCGGTCATGAAGTGAAAGGTCATGCCGGGCTTCAGCTCGGTCCGGTCGCCGGGGCGAAGGCTCATGGTCCGCTCGCCCCAGTCCGGCGGATAGCTGATGCCGATCGGATAGCCGGTGCGGTTGTCCTTGACGATCCCGTATTTCTTCAGGACCGCGTAGAACGCGTTGGCGATGTCCTCGCAGGCATTGCCGGGTTTCGCCGCTGTAAGGCCAGCTTCCATGCCTTCGAGCGTCGCCTTCTCGGCATCGATGAAGGCCTGGCTCGGCTTGCCGAGGAAGACGGTGCGCGACAGCGGGCAGTGATAGCGGTTGTAGCAGCCGGCGATCTCGAAGAACGTCCCCTCGCCGGTCTTCATCGGCTTGTCGTCCCAGGTGAGATGCGGCGCCGAGGCATCCGCGCCCGAGGGAAGCAGCGGCACGATCGCCGGATAGTCGCCGCCGAACCGACCGTCAGGGCCGTCGACGCCTCTCGTGCCGGCATCGTAGATCTCGGCAACGAGATCGCATTTGCGCATGCCGGGCTCGATTTTGTCGACGATGCGCTGGTGCATCGCGCCGACGATCCGCCCCGCGATGCGCATGTAGTCGAGCTCCTGCGCGCTCTTGACCGCGCGCTGCCAGTTGACCAGCGCGGTCGCGTCGACGAAGCGGGCGTTCGGCAGGCCGGTCTGCATGACTGCGAAGGCCTTGGCCGAGAACCAGTAATTGTCCATCTCGACGCCGATGGTCAGCTTGTCGGCCCCGCGCTCGGTGATCAGCTGGACCAGAACCTCCATCGGGTGGCGCTCGGTCGACTGGACGTAGTGATCCGCATAGCCGACGATATCGTCGTGGCCAAGATAGGCCGTGCGCTTGGCGCCATTGGCGTCCTGGCCGCGGCCAAACCAGACCGGATCCCCCTCGGGCGGCACCAGAACGCCCTGATGGACGTAGAAGGACCAGCCGTCATAGCCGGTGAGCCAGGCCATGTTGGAGGGGTCCGAGACCCATAGGGCGTCGACGCCCTTGGCCGCCATGGCGCGGCGGGTCTTGGCGAGGCGGCTCGCATATTCCTCGCGGGTGAATTTCAGCTGGGGCGCCGACATCGGGCCGTCTTTCCTGTCAGGTTGCAAAGGGAGTGCCGCGGTCGCCGGAGAGCGACCGGGCATGAGCGAGGGTGGCGATCGCCGTGTCCTGGACGCCGGTGCCGGTGAGGTCGGCAATGGTGATCGCCTCGGATGACATTCGGCCCCCGGCGAGCCCGGCGACGATCGCGCCGAGTTCCGGGAAAGCCGCATCGGCCGCGATCAGGCCTGCGGCGATGGCGTGATGGAGTTCGCCGAGCCGCCGGGTCTGCTTCAGGCTGTCGGCGACATAGAGGTCGGCGCGGGCGATGGCCGCGGATTCGACCTCGCTCTTGTGCTCGGCATCGGATCCCATGGCGGTGACGTGCTGGCCGGGCTGCAGCCAGTCGGCCATCAGGATCGGCGTCTCGGAGGGGGTGGTGGTGACGACGATGTCGGCGCCATCGACGGCGTCGCGGCCCGCTGCCACAGCCGTGACCGGCAGGCCCAGCTCGGCGGAAAGCTCAGCCGCCACCTGTTCAGCCTTGCCACCGTCCCGCGCCCAGATCCGTGCCTCGCGGATCGGCCGCACCAGCGACAACGCCTGCAGTTGCAGCCGCGCCTGGACACCGGCGCCGAAGATCGCGGCGACCGAGGCGTCTTCACGCGCCAGATGACGGGCGGCGACGGCCCCGGCGGCGGCGGTCCGCACGTCGGTCAGGTAGCCGTTGTCGAGGAACAGCGCCTCGACCAGGCCGGTGCTTACCGAGAGCAGCATCATCAGCCCGTTGACGCTGGGCAGGCCGAGCTTGGGATTGTCGAAGAAGCCGGGGCTCACCTTGATCGCGAAGCCTGACAGGCCCGGCACATAGGCCGTCTTCACGTCGACCTCGCCGCGATGCTCGGGGATGTCGAGGCGCATGATCTCCGGCATGGCGACCGGCTTCATCGCCAGCGCCAGAAACGCCGCCTCGATGGCATCGATGGTCTCGAGGTCGAGGGTGACGAACTGGCGAAGTTCGGCCTCGGTAAGGATGCGGATCTGCGGCATCAGGCGGAATCCTCCAGACCATCGGCCCCGGCGACGATGCGGGCGTGCAGGTCCATGGCGATGTTGCGGCCGGACAGCACCGCGACGGTCGGGCCACAGATCTCGATCCTGCCGGCGAGGAGCGCGGCGATGCCGACGGCGGCCCCGCCCTCGACGATCTCGCGCTCGTGGAAATAAGCGTGGCGGATGCCCGCCGCGATCTCGGCCTCGGACAGCAGCACCACCTCATCGACGAGATCGCGGACCATCGAAAAGGTCAGCCGGTTGGCAAGGCCGATGCCGCCGCCGAGGGAATCGGCGAGCGTCGGCAGTTCCTCGACCTCCACCGGATGTCCGGCCGCAAGGCTCGCCTGCATCGCCGCGCCGCGCGCCATGGAGATGCCTACGATCCGGGTCTTCGGCGACCTCGCCTTCACGGCCGCCGCGATGCCGGCGATCAACCCGCCCCCAGACAGCGGCACGAGCACGGTGCGGGCCTCTGACAGGTCCTCGACGATCTCGAGGCCGATCGTGCCCTGGCCGGCGATGATGTGCGGATGGTCGAAGGGCGGCAGGGGGATCATTCCCTCCTCGCGCACCAGCCGGTCGACCTCGACCTGCGCGTCGTCCTGGCTCTTGCCAACCACGCGCAGTTCGGCGCCGAGCGCGGTGATGGCGTCCTTCTTGTTCTGCGGCACGAGGGCCGACAGGCAGACGACGCAGCGCGCGCCGGCGGTCTTGGCGGCATGGGCGAGCGCCCGACCGTGATTGCCGGTGGAGGCGGCGACGACCCCGCGCTCGCGCTCCTCGCCGGACAGCGAGAGCACCGCATTCGTCGCGCCGCGCAGCTTGAAGGCGCCGGTCTCCTGCCAGTGTTCGAGCTTCAGATGGATAGGGACGCCGCAAAGCTCCGACAGCGCGGCCGAGCGCTCCAGCGGCGTGCGGCGGACATGGCCGGCGATCCGCCGGGCGGCGTCCTCGATGTCTGCGACCGAGACCACGGCGCCCGTCATGTCACGCCGCCTTTGCCAGCTTATGGCCGAACAGCCGCCCGGCATTCGCCAGGTCAAGCGAGGCGTCGCAGTGCTGGAGACATTCCCAGATCGTCGCCTGGTTGGATGTCACGACAGGCCGGCCGATCCGGGTCTCGATCTCGGCGACGACCGAAACGGCCCGCAGCGCCGTGCAGGAGATGAACAGCGCCTCTGCGTCGTCGGGCATGGAGGCGACCGCCGCTTCCACCAGCGCGGCCCGCGAAATCCGCGCCATCACCCGGTCGTCGTCGAAGCCGAGGCAGGTGACGGCGGCAAGCTCGAAGCCCTTGGCCTCGGCATAGTCGGCGAGCGGCCGGGTGGTCTCGGCGAGATAAGGTGTCAGCATGGCGATCCGCCTTGCGCCGAGGGCCGTCAGTGCCCTGGCCGCGGCGAGCGCCGGCGTCACCACGGCAACGCCAGGCTTGCCAGCCTGGACCGCCTCGGTCACGGCCGCATCGCCGATCACCGCGGAAGCCGATGAGCAGGAAAAGCAGACCGCGTCGAGATCCGAGCCCGGCAGGATCGAGGCCACCGCATCGGCAAGCCGCGGGCGCATGGCGAGAAGGTTTTTCGGCGTCGTCGGATTGGCGTATTCGACGCGCGCCGCATAGACGCCGATCCCGTCCGACGCGACGAGCCGGGCGAAATCCGTCTCGGTCGTGTGGTCGGTCGACAGGAGGATCAGCCCGACCCGCCGGGCGATCGGCCGCTCGTCGAGGGTCACCGCATCGGGAGAGAGTTCGCGCATCGTCGTCATGTCGCGGCCCTGCCGCGCTTGCCGTAGCTGCCGAAGCGCCGCTCCAGATACTTGACCCCGATGACGGCGACGATGCTGATCACCAGGAAGAACACGCCGACGAGGGTGATCGGCTCGACATAACGGTAGTTGTAGTTGGCGATCGAGCGGGCCTGGTTCATCAGTTCGAGGACGGTGATCGCCGACAGCAGCGGTGTCTCCTTGAACATCGCGATCAGATAGTTTGCCAGCGCCGGGATCACCGGCATGATCGCCTGGGGCAGCACGACATGGCGCCAGGTCTGGCGATAGGACAGGTTGCAGGCCTTGGCCGCTTCCCACTGGCCGCGCGGCACGTTGTCGATGCCGGCACGGTAGACCTCCGACGTGTAGGTCGCATAGTGCAGGCCGAGGCCGATGACGCCGGCGACCAGCGGCCCCAGCGTGATGCCGGCCTCCGGCAGGATGTAGAACAGGAAATACAGCTGCACGAGCAGCGGCGTGCCGCGCACGAACTCGACGAAGCCCCCGATGGGCCTGGAAATCAGGCGATTGTGCGAGCGGCGCATCATCGCGAAGACAAGGCCGAGCGTCACCGCCAGGAGATAGCCGAGAACCGTCGCGACGATGGTGATCTTGGCCCCCTCGGCGAGGGTCGGCAGGATCTCCCAGACGAATTGCCAGTCCCATTCCATGACCGGTGCCCTCCCTTAAGCCCGAACGCCGTCGAGGCCGCGCGTCAGGCGCTTTTCCAGGGATCGCACGGCGAAACTGATCACCGACGCGATGGCGAAGTAGAGGACGAGGATGGTGATGAAGGGGATCGCCGTGTTGCCGGTCTGGGCGCGGACCACCTGCGCCTGGAAGGTCATGTCGGAGAGCGAGATCAGCGACACGATCGCCGTGCCCTTCAACAGTTCGATGGCGTTGTTGCCGAAGGTCGGCAGCATGATGACGAAGGCCTGGGGCAGAATGACGTGCCGCATCGTCTGGTAGCCCGTCAGGTTGACCGCCACGGCGGCCTCCTTCTGGCCCTCGTCCACCGCCTGAATGGCGCTGCGCACGACCTCGGCGCCATAGGCCCCGACATTCAGCCCGAGAGCGAGGACGCCCGCCTGCATGGGGCTGAGGGTGAAGCCCATCAGCGGCAGGACGTAATAGATCCAGAACAGCTGGACGAAGATCGAGGTACCGCGGAAGAACTCGATGTAGCCGACCGAGATCCAGCGCACCGGGGCATAGGGCGAGATCCGGCCGAGGCCCGCGAGGATCGCGACCGCCAGGGCGAAGGCGCAGCCATAGACGGTGAGCTGGATGGTGATCCATGCACCGTGAAGAATGAGCTGCATGTAGCCGAGCCACATCTCCATGAAGGTCCGGGTCCTCGAAGGGTTGGTGTGTCTGGTTCGATGGCGTCGGCGGCACGGGGTTGTCCGCCGAACCTCTGGCGCGGGTGGCAGTGACGCGACGCGGACCTGATGATGACCGCTCGAGCGGAACCCGGCGCCGAGGCGGCGGGGCGCCCATCCATCCGCGGCGTCATCCTCGGGCTTGACCCGAGGATCTACTGCCGTCGATGGAAAAGGTTCTCTGCCGGAGACCGATCGTTCCTTCTCGATCCTGCCGCGGTCGCCCTCGGGCGATCCTCGGCGCAAGCCCGAGGATCCCGCCGCGTCCCTGTCTGCGCCCGGCGCCCCTCGCCCTTCGAGGCTCGCTGCGCTCGCGCCTCAGGAAGAGGGGCTCCTGCGAGCGCAGCTTGAGCCTCAAGCCATGCAGACGACCCGGTCGGCACGTCTGCCCGCTTCTTACTCCGGCGTCGAGCAGAGCTTCTCGCGCGACGTCTTCATCGCTGCGGCGGCCGAGAAGCCGTAGGGCTCGATGAGGGCGGCGAACTCGCCGGATTCCTTCAGTTCGGCGAGGCCCTTGTCGAAGGCGTCGCGCAGCGCCGTCTGGTCCTTGGCGAAGGCCGCGCCGTCGCAGGCGATGGGCGAATCCTCGACCGGGGCGATGACCTCGAGACCGTCGCCGCCTTTTTTCGCCAGCGAATTGATCGACAGGACGGGCAGCGAATAGACGTCGATGCGGCCCTGCTCGAGCATGGTCAGGCCGCTCTGGGGATCGGGCACGACGATGACGCGGCTGCGCGGCACGCCGGCTTCCAGCGCCAGCCGCTCCTCGGTGCCGCCGCCGGGCGCGCCGATGGTGGCATCGGAGCTGTCGGCAATCGACTTGAAGGTGGTCAGGCCCTTCGGATTGCCCTTCTTGACGAGAAAGGCCTCGGCGTCGCAGAGCACCGGCTCGGAATAGGCGACGGCGTTGCAGCGCTGCGGCTTCATGAAGAGACCGGCGGTGACGGCGTCGAAGCGGCCCGCCTGCAGGCCCGGGATCATCGCGCCGTATTCGGAAACGACCGGCTCGATATTATCAATGCCGAGCTTCTTGAACACCGCCCGGGCGACGTCGGGCGCGGCACCGGAGACGCTGCCGTCGGATTTCAGTTCGGTATAGGGCGGCTCGTTGCCGATGGCGACGCGCACCGTCCCCTTCTCCTTCAGCTGCTCGGGGGCATCCTGCGCCATGGCGGGCGCGCTGCTGGCGGCAGCGAGGCCGGCGACTGCGACGCCGAGGACGGCACGACGGGACAGGGAAATCAGGCGGTTCATGGCAACTCCGTTGGGTTGGGATTGGGGTGTCATGGTCGTCTCGGCGAGACCGGCATGGCGCCGGCCATGCCGCTAATGCGCGGCCAGCACCTTGCGCAGGAAGCTCTGGGTGCGCTCGTGGCTGGGATTGGTGAAGATCTCGGCGGGCGGGCCGTCCTCGATGATGTGGCCACTATCGAAGAACAGCACCCGGTCGGCGAAGTCCTTCGCGAAGTTCATCTCGTGGGTGACCAGCAGCATCGTCATGTCGGTCTCGGCGGCCAGGCGGCGCATGACGTTCAGCACCTCCTCGACCAGCTCGGGATCGAGCGCCGAGGTCACCTCGTCGAACAGCATGATCTTGGGGCGCAGCGCGCAGGCCCTCGCGATCGCGACGCGCTGCTTCTGGCCGCCGGACAGCTGGGACGGCATGGCGTGCGCCTTGTCGGCCAGTCCGACCATGTCGAGGAGTTCCATCCCGCGCGTCTCGGCGTCGGCCTTGGCGACGTTCTGGGTCAGGATCGGCGCCATCGTGACGTTCTGCAGCACCGACTTGTGGGGAAACAGGTTGAAATGCTGGAACACCATGCCGATCTTGCGGCGCATCTCGTGGAGATGCTTCTCGTTCGCGGGAACGAGGCCGTTGCCGCGCGTCATGTGGAACAGGTAGTCGCCGTCGACGGTGATGCGCCCCTCGGAGGGATGCTCCAGCGTCATCAGCATGCGCAGGATTGTGGTCTTGCCCGATCCGGACGGCCCGATCAGCGCCAGCTTTTCCCCGGGCTTCACCTCGAAGGACAATTCGTCCAAGACGGTCAGGGAGCCGAAGCGCTTGGTCACGGATTCGAGCTTGATGATGGGTTCGACCACGCACGGCCTCGGTCTTCGGGTTTCGAAGACCTAGGATGTGGCGCAGAAGCAAATCATGTCAATCGAGAAAATTAAATCAGTACAATAATCCGACTCCTGCCATGCAAGCAGGCAGGACGCACCGGTTTTCGAGGCAGTCGTGCTTAGATCGCGAGCAGCAGCGGCTCGGGCGCCGCGCGGTAGAGGCTGGCGACGACCCGCAGGCCGGAGCGCAGCTCGGTCTCGCTCGACGCGCCGACGGCGATGCGCACCGCCGGGTGATCGTCGCGGCCGATCTGGAAGCTGCGCCCCGGCGCCAGCGCCACGCCGCGCAGCCGCGCCTGGGCGACGAAGATCTCCTCCTCGGCCCGGCTGGCGAGCGGCAGCCACACGTGCAGTCCCTGCGGATGGGCCCCGTGCGGAATGTCCTCGAGCATGCTGGCGACGATCGCCTGGCGCTTCTTCAGCGTCGCCCTCTGCCAGCGCACGAGTTCCATCGCTGTTCCGTCGCGCACCCAGCGGGACGCGATCTCGGCGAGCAGCGGGGTGGCGATCCAGTGGCTGACCAGGTGCCGGTTGGCGACGGCCGGCATCAGCCGGTCGGGGGCGACGAGATAGCCGGTGCGAAGCCCGGGCAGCACGGTCTTGGTGAAGCTCGTGACATAGAGCGTGCGCTCCGGCGCCAGCGCCGCGATCGGAGGCGGGCGATCCTCGATCAGCGGGCCGAGCGGGTCGTTCTCGATAATTGTCAGGCCGTGCTGCCGGGCGACCTCGATCAGCGCCTCGCGCCGTTCGAGCCCCATCATGGAGGCGCAGGGGTTGATCGGCGAGGGCTGCAGGAACACCGCCCGCACGTCCTCCTGGCGGCACAGCGCCGCCAGCGCCTGCGGCACCATTCCCTCCGCGTCGATGGCGACGCCCGCCATCTTCAGCCCGAGATAGCTCGCCAGCGGCACCAGCGTGTGGTGGCCGACGGTTTCCGTCGCGATCACCGTTCCGGTGGAAGCGGCGCTCATCATCGCGACGGTCATGCCGGCCGTTGCCCCGTTGGTGAGGACGACGTTGCCGGGCGAGACGCTCAGGCCGCAGTGGCGGAGCCACTCGGCGGCGACGATCCGGTGGCCGGGAAAGATGACGTTCGGGCGGAATGACAGCGCGGCGCTGGACGGCAGGTCGCTCGCCATCTCGCCGAGCACCGCCTTCATCCGGTCGAGATGCATCGTCTCGCAGACCGGCTTGAGGATCGACAGATCCACCACCTCGCCCGGCCGCTCCTGGAGATACGGCACCTCGCCCGCCGGCTCCTGGCGCCGCACGAAGCTGCCGCGGCCGGTCTCGCCGGAGACGAGGCCGCGGCGGATCAGCTCCTCATAGGCGCGGCTCACCGTCTGCACCGAGATCCCCAGGTCGTGGGCGAGGATGCGGTGCGGCGACAGCTTGACGCCGTTCGCCAGATGGCCGTCGCCGATGGCGCGGGCGATCTGGTCGGCGAGCGACTGATAGACGGGCCGATGCAGGGCGGCGGGATCGAGAAAAGGCATTGTCATGAAAGCACTCTTTCGCAAATCATGTCATTCGGCAATATGGTGCCATGTCGCTCATCGGAGAATGCCACGCCAATGCCGCCCATCAAGCTCGATCCGATCGACCTGAAGATCCTCGACGCGATCCAGCGCGAGGGGCGCATCACCAAGCTGAAGCTGGCGGAGAAGGTCGGCCTCTCCCCGACGCCCTGCTGGAACCGGCTGAAGCGGCTGGAGGAGGCCGGCATCGTTGCCGGCTACCATGCCCGCATCGAATGGCGCCTCGTCGCGCCGCAGACCGGCGTCATCGTCGAGATCACCCTCGGCCAGCATCGCCAGGCCGATTTCGACCGCTTCGAGAAGGTCGTGAGGGAGGCGCGGGAGGTCACCGCCTGCTGGTCGGTCGGCGGCGGCGTCGACTATGTGCTGAAGATCGCCGCCACAGACATCAACGCCTATCAGCGGCTGATCGACGGCTGGCTCGAACGCGAGATCGGCATCGCCCGCTATTTCACCTACATCGTCACCCGGACAGTGAAGGAAGCCGAGGGGTGAGCGTGTGACGCTCGCCGACGCCCGAGGGTACGGCCCCGCCCTGCCCTGTC
Organism: Fulvimarina sp.; assembly: GCA_002700095.1. Taxonomy (GTDB): domain Bacteria; phylum Pseudomonadota; class Alphaproteobacteria; order Rhizobiales; family Rhizobiaceae; genus Jiella. The sequence goes on from PACL01000080.1 coordinate 14,754, forward strand.
CGACATGCGATGAGCAGGAATCAACGGTGCCCGGAGAGAGACTCTCTCCCAGAGCCTCGAAGTTCAGCCCAGACAGACGGTAGCCGGCCCCTCTTCAGCCCGTTCCTCCGGCCCCGACCGCTTAAGCTCATGGCCATGCCGGTCCCCGTCGCCGGCCGTTCGCCCGTTCGCGGGGAAATCTCCGGAGGTGATCCATGAGTGCCGTCTTCGCCCGCGACGAACGCCATCCCGCCATCGCGCTTCTGGCCGATCCCCGCCTCCTGCGCGACAACGCCTATGTCGACGGCCGCTGGACCCGCGGCCGCAGCGGCGCGACGTTTGCCGTCACCGATCCGGCCAGCGGCGTCACCCTCGCCCATGTCGCCGCCCTCGACGAAACGGCGACGGACGCAGCGATCGACGCGGCCCATGCGGCGTTTTCCCTTTGGAAGGCGATGCTGCCCCAGCAGCGCGGTGCGATCCTGAAACGCTGGAACGACCTGATCCTGGCCGCCAAGGACGACCTCGCCCTCCTGATGGTGCTGGAACAGGGTAAGCCCATCGCCGAGGCGCGGGGCGAGATCGACTATGCCGCCTCGTTCGTCGACTATTACGCCGAAGAAGCAAAGCGCGTTTCGATCGAGAGCGTCGCAAGCCATCTGGCCGGCGCGGCGATGAGCGTGACGCGGGTCCCGGTCGGCGTCGCCGGCCTCGTCACGCCCTGGAACTTCCCGGCCGCCATGCTGACGCGCAAGGCGGCCGCCGCGCTTGCCGCCGGCTGCACGGTCGTCGCCCATCCCTCCGCCGAGACGCCGCTCTCCGCCCTCGCCCTCGCCGAACTCGCCGAGCGGGCGGGCTTTCCGGCCGGCGTCTTCAACGTCGTCACCGGCGATGCGGCGACCATTGTCGGCCAGATGTGCGCCGACCGCCGCGTCCGGGCGATGAGCTTCACCGGCTCGACCGAGATCGGCCGGCTGATCGCCGCCCAGTCGGCGCCGACGGTCAAGCGGCTGGGGATGGAGCTTGGCGGCCACGCCCCGCTGATCGTCTTTGCCGACGCCGATCTCGACCGGGCCGTCGCCATCGCCGTCGACGCGAAATTCGCGACCTCCGGCCAGGACTGCCTCGCCGCCAACCGCATCTATGTCGAGCGGCCGGTCTATGAGGAATTTGCCCGGCGCTTCGCAGACAAGGCGGCGGCGCTGACAGTCGGCAACGGCCTCGACGACGGCACCGACATCGGCCCGCTGATGCATGAGCGGGCGATCGCCAAGGTCGAGGCGCAGGTGAAGGATGCCCGCGCCCGCGGCGCAAGGCTGCTGACCGGCGGCGCCCGAGACGCGGCCGGGCCGCTGTTCTACCAGCCGACGGTGCTTGCCGACGTGCCGGACGCGGCGCTGATCATGCGCGAGGAAACCTTCGGTCCGGTCGCGGCGCTGACGCCGTTCGACGCCGAGGACGAGGTGATCGCACGGGCCAATGACAGCGAATACGGCCTCGTCGCCTATGTGGTGACGAGGGACGGCGCCCGCGCCGCGCGGTTGTCGGCGGCGCTCGACTACGGCATGGTCGCGGTCAACCGGGTGAAGATCACCGGCGCGCCGGTCCCGTTCGGCGGGGTCAAGCAGTCCGGCCTTGGCCGCGAGGGCTCGCGCCACGGCCTCGAAGCCTTCACCGACGTCAAATATGTCTGCGCCGATCTCGCCTGATCAGGCCCCGCAGCCAACCTTCAACCACCGTTTCACCCACAAAATCAGAGGAGCAGTCACCATGCTCGACGCCTCGAACGAACGCGAAGCTTTCGACCGCGATCACTTCTTCCACCCCTCGACCCACATGGGCACCCATGCCCGCGGCGAGAGCCCGACCCGCGTCATCACCGGGGCGGAAGGCGTGCGCATCACCGATGCCACCGGCCGCACCCATGTCGACGCCTTCGCCGGGCTCTACTGCGTCAATGCCGGCTATGGCCGCACCGAGATCGCCGACGCGATTTCCAAGCAGGCCCATGAGCTCGCCTATTACCACGCCTATGTCGGCCACGGCACGGACGCCTCGATCCAGCTGTCGAAGATGATCATCGACCGGGCGCCGGAGCATATGAGCCTGGTCTATTTCGGCCTGTCGGGATCGGATGCCAACGAGACCAACATCAAGCTGATCTGGTTCTACAACAACACGCGGGGCCGGCCCGAGAAGAAGAAGATCATCTCGCGCTGGCGCGGCTATCACGGCTCCGGCGTCATGACCGGCTCGCTGACCGGCCTGCAGCTCTTCCACAACGCCTTCGACCTGCCGCGCGCGCCGATCCTCCACACCGTCTCGCCCTACTATTTCCGACGCGAGGACCGCTCGATGAGCGAGGAGCAGTTCTCGCAGCATTGCGCCGACGAGCTCGAAAACATGATCCTCGCCGAGGGCCCGGAAACCGTCGCCGCCTTCATCGGCGAGCCGGTGCTCGGCACCGGCGGCATCGTGCCGCCGCCGGCCGGCTACTGGCAGAAGATCCAGGCCGTGCTGGAGAAATACGACGTGATGCTCGTCGCCGACGAGGTCGTCACCGGCTTCGGCCGCCTCGGCTCGATGTTCGGCTCGGACCACTACGGCATGAAGCCGGACCTGATCACCATCGCCAAGGGCCTCACCTCGGCCTATGCGCCGCTGTCGGGCTCGATCGTCTCGAAGCGCATGTGGGACGGCCTCGTGAGCGGCGTCGACGAGCTCGGCGCCTTCGGCCATGGCTGGACCTACTCGGCCCATCCGATCTGCGCGGCGGCGGGCGTCGCCAATCTGAAGCTGATCGACGACCTCGCCCTCATCGACAACGTCCGCGAGGTCGGCCCCTATTTCGTCGAGGGCCTCAAGGCGGCACTGGGCGACAAGGCGCATGTCGGCGAGGTGCGCGGCGAAGGCCTGCTCGCGGCGGTGGAATTCGTCGAGGATCGGGACGATCGCCGGTTCTTCGATGCCTCGCTGAAGGTCGGCCCGAAGATCGCCGCCGCCCTGTTCGAGCGCGGCGTCATCGGCCGGGCGATGCCGGAAGGCGACATCCTCGGCTTCGCGCCGCCCTTCTGCCTGACCAGGGAAGACGCCGACCTGATCATCGCGAAGACGGCGGATGCCGTCGACGCCGTGACCGCCACCCTCGCCTGAAAAAAAACGAAGCCCGGTGCAGGCAGGAGCCTGCGCCGGGCTTCCCAATCTCTTGCAGCTCCGGATCTCTTCCGGTGCCCGGAGCTACGACGCCAGCGCCGGCTCGCCGCATGGCTCGACCGTCTGTCGCCACTTGGCGACGGAGAACGAGAACACCTCCATCTCCTCGCCGAAGCCGCGCAGCGGATAGGAGCCGAGGCTCTTCAGCGCCCGGTGGCAGCTCGCCATCTCGGCGAAGGCCCGCGACACCAGCACCGGCTCGTGCACCGCCTTGGTCAGGTTCTCGAGCCGCGCGGCTGCATTCACCGCGGGTCCGATGACGGTGAAATCGAGGCGCTGGCGCGAGCCGATATTGCCGTACATCACGTCCCCGACATGGATGCCGACGCCGTAGCGCAGGGCTTCCTGGCCGAGCGCCACCCGGGCGGCATTGAGCGCGTCCATCGCCGACTGGGCCTCGTCGACAGCCGACAGGAGGTCGTCGCAGGCCGTCGGCCGGTCCAGCGGGAAGATCGCGAGCAGCCCGTCGCCGATGAACTTCAGGATCTCGCCGCCATGCCGCTCGATCGGTTCGCAGATGGCGTCGAAATAGCCGTTGAGCAGCTCGATGACGTCGTCGCGCGGCCAGTTGTCGGAGATGTGGGTGAAGTCGCGCAAGTCGCAGACGAGAATCGCCGCGGCGACCGTGGTGCCGCTGCCGCGGGTGATGGCGCCGGCCAGGATCTCCTCGCTGGCATGGGGCCCGACATAGGTTTCGAGCAGCGTGCGCGCGAGGCGGTTCTTCAACCGGATCTCGCTGACGAGGGCGAAGGTGGGCAGCAGGTCGGCGAGGAAGGCGAGATGGTCTTCGGTGAAGCCGTCCGGCCCGTCGCTGGCGAAGGTGATCACGTGGCTGCGGCCGAGCGTGTGCTTCATCGGCCAGGCGACGTAGTCGGTTACACCCTCTTGGAGCAGCTGAGCGAACAGCGGATAGCGGGCGGTTTCCATCGCCGGTCCGGTACTGCGCCACCGCAGCTCCGCCGTGCCGGCATGCATTGTCGCGACGGGGCTCTGCCGGTATTCCGGCGTCTCCATCGTCCCATGCTGGAAGGTCTCGATATCGACCTCGGCGATGCCCTTGCGCCAGAGCATCCGCGCGCCGAGCCACTGGGGATGGTCGATCCGGAAATGCACCGTCGCCCTCGCCAGGGGCACCCCGACAGCTCTGATCCGGTCGCAGAATTCCTGGAAGATATTGTCGACGAAGCGCTGGTGGCTCGTCTCGTTCACCAGCCAGTCGACCAGCGGCTTGCGATCGATCGGGGCATCCACCGCCCGGGCAGTCGGCAGGTCAGCGTTCGAGCGGACGAGTTGCATGAGGCAGTTCCTTCAGATCGCCAATATGTCGCGATGCGTCGCCGGAGCGCCGGCGCCGTGGCGGGTCGATCGACGCTTCACGAACGCCGACGCACCGCCCGCAAGGAAGAGCCGCAAGTGCAGCGTTTCCGTGGCAGGGCGCCGGAGTTGCGGATATATGGCAATGCGAGGCGGCAATTTCAAAACCGTTGCCCGCCCCTCTCGACCGGCGGCGGCGAGCGGTCCGCAAGAATGTGCGAAATGGCCTGGGACAGGCGCAGGAGAGCGGTCCTAGTGTCGACCCAACGAGGATCGCCGCGGCGCGAGGAAGCACCCGTCGAACCTTGCCATCCCAACGACCCCGCCGACGGGGCCGGTCCGGCTCCCGGATCCGCAGTGCCTCCCGCCCCTCACGCCGGAGCGGAGCGGATCTCCGACCCGCCGGGCCTGTCGCCGCCGGAGCAGCCGACCTTCAGGTGCATACCCCCCATGCGTGAAACTGCGAACACCGAGGCCGACTATGTCGTGGTCGGGGCTGGATCGGCCGGCTGCGTCGTCGCCGCGCGGCTGTCGGAGGACGAGCGGACCAACGTCGCCGTCATCGAGGCCGGCGGCTCGGATCGGAGCCTGTGGGTGCGCATGCCGATCGGCTATGGCGGCGCGTTCTTCCATCCACGGCTGAACTGGCGCTACTACAGCGAGCCCGACGAGGGCTTCGGCGGGCGCAAGGCCTACTGGCCGCGCGGCCGGGTGCTCGGCGGATCGAGCGCGATCAACGCCATGGTCTATGTGCGCGGCCAGGCGCGGGACTTCGACCTGTGGGCCGAGGCGGGCAATCCCGGCTGGTCCTATGCCGACCTCCTGCCGCACTTCCGCCGGATGGAGGACTATGCCGGCCAGCCCAGCGAATGGCGCGGGCGCGGCGGGCCGATCGGCGTGCGCGATATCGACGCGGCGGCCCATCCCCTCAGCCATGCCTTCGTCGCGGCCTGCGCCGAGGCGGGCTATCCGCGCAACCCGGACTACAACGGCCGCGACCAGGAAGGCGCCAGCTTCTTCCAGATCACCACCCGCGGCGGGCTGCGCTCCTCGGCGGCCACCGGTTACCTCCATCCGGCCCGCCGGCGGCGCAACCTCCGCGTCGAGACCGACGCGCTGGTGACGCGGCTCCTGTTCGAGGGCCGGCGCTGCGTCGGCGTCGAATATCGCCGCGACGGCCGGATCCACACGATCCGCGCGCGGCGGGAGGTGATCCTCTCGGCCGGCGCCGTCAACTCGCCGCAGATCCTGCAGCTGTCCGGCATCGGCGACGCGGCGCGGCTGCGGGCCCTCGGCATCGCCGCGGTCCTCGACCGGCCGGCCGTCGGCGCCAATCTCCAGGACCACATCGGCTTCGACTACATCTACGAGGCCAACCGGCCAACGCTGAACGATACGCTCGGTCCATGGTTCGGGCGCATCGGCGCGGGGCTTCGCTATCTCGCCACCCGCGACGGCCCGCTGAGTCTCTCGGTCAACCAGGCCGGCGGCTTCGTAAAGTCCGATCCCTCCCGCGAACGGGCGAACATCCAGCTCTACTTCTCCCCCCTCTCCTACACCCGTGCCGTGCCCGGCAGGCGGCGCCTGCTGTCGCCGGACAGCTTTCCCGGCTTCATGATCGGCATCTCCAACTGCCACCCCAAGAGCCGCGGCTGGCTGCACATCCGCAGCAGCGATCCCGTCGCCCCGCCGGAGATTCATCCCCGCTATCTCTCCAATGAGGCCGATCTCGACGAGCTGGTGGCGGGAGCTTCGATCATCCGCCGGCTCGCCGCAGCCCCGTCCATGGCGGCTGCGATCACCCGCGAGATCCGGCCGGGACCGGAGATCCGCAGCCGCGAGGCGATCGTCGCCGACATCCGCGAGCGCGCGACCTCGGTCTATCATCCCTGCGGCACCTGCAGGATGGGCCCCGATCCGGAGGCCGGCGCCGTCGTCGATGCGAGGCTGCGCGTCCACGGCATCGGGGGACTGCGCGTTGCCGACGCCTCGATCTTCCCGACGATCACCGCCGGCAACATCAACGCGCCGTCGATCATGACCGGCGAGAAGGCTGCTTCTCTGATCCGCGAAGACGCCGAAAGGCCGGTCTGACAACGGACGCGCCGCCGATCACGCGGCCAGGTCGTCGATCACACCCGCGAGGGTCCGCACGCCCCGCTCGATCTCGACCGGCGGCACCGCGCTGAAGCCGAGGGTCACGCCGCGCTGGGCGATCGGCCGCAGCGCGTAGCGCGACAGCGGCGTCACCGCGAGGCCCGCCGCAAGGGCGGCCTCGGCGATGACGCGCTCGTCCGGCAACGCCTTGGGAATGAGGCCGACGGCGTGGAACCCGGTCTCCGTAGGCCTGACGTCGAGCCGGCCGGCGAGATGCCGCTCGGCAGCACGCATCAGTGCGTCCCGGCGCTCGGCGTAGATGCCGCGCATGCGCCGGATATGGGCGGCGAAATGACCCTCGGCGATGAACCGGGCGGCAATCCCCTGGATGGCATGGGCAACGCCGTGGGCGATGGCGGCGAGCGTCCGCTCGACCATCGGTACGAGCACCGGCGGCATCACGGCGAAGCCGAGCCGGACGGCCGGGAACAGCGTCTTCGAGAACGTCCCGACATAGATCACGCGCTGGCCGCCATCCAGCGCCTTCAGGGGCGGCAGCGTCGCCTCGCCATAGTGGAACTCGCCGACATAGTCGTCCTCGACGATGAAGGCGCCGGCCTCTTCGGCAGCCTCCAGAAGCCGCATCCGCCGCTCCAGCGACAGGGTGACGCCGAGCGGGTGCTGATAGGCGGGCGTGACGAAGGCGAGGCGGAAGTCGGGCGAGAGCTTCAGCCCGGCGGCGACGTCGATCCCCTCCTCGTCGACCGGCACCGGCACCGGCTCGGCGCCGCAGGAGAGAAACGCGTTGCGCGCGCCGATGGCGCCGGGATTTTCCAGCCAGACCTTGTCGCCGACATTGACCAGCATCCGGCCGATCTGGGTGAAGGCGTCCTGCGCGCCGGAAAACACGAAGACGTGCCCCGGTTGGCAGACGAGGCCGCGATTGGCCCTCAGATGCTGGCAGATCGCCTCGCGCAGCGCGCCGAGCCCGGCGGTATCGGGATAGGACATCATCGCCGCCCGCTCGCCGCGCCAGTACTGCGAGGAGATGCGCGACCACAGCGCCACGGGAAACGCGTCGAAGGCCGGCATGCCGGTGACGAAGGCGCGGGGCGCCACCGGATGGCCGAGGCGCGGGAAATACGGGTCGGGAACGTCCCTGCCGAGGCGCGACAGATGCGGCAGGTTCTCCGGTGGCTGGGCCGCCGCCGCGGGCCGCGCGGGGCGCAGGCCGGCGCTGACATAGGTGCCGGCGCCGACCTTGCTGTCGATGAGCCCCTCTGCGGCGAGCTGGTCGAAGGCGTTGATCACGGTCGTGCGCGATACCCGCTGGTCGCGGGCGAGCGTCCGGCTCGCCGGCAGGCGCGTTCCGGCGGCAAGATCGCCCGACAGGATGAGATCGCGCAGCGCCACGGTGAGCTGCATGGTCAGGTTGCTGCGGTCGCTCCGATCGATCTTCAGCGTCGGGATCAGGGCGCCACCGACATATTTCGACATGCGATCTCCGAATGGTCTGCCAACAAGTGCAAAGTGGACCTTATGCGCGGACCACTTTGCAAGCACTCTTTTGCGATCGGCCAGCCATCGGCCGGACATCGAACAGCCAGCAACAGTGAGCGGAGCGCCCATGCGGCTTGTGAAGATCGAGACCTTCGCCAACGAGTTCGTCGGCTTCGTGCGGGTCACCGACGCGAGCGGCCAGACCGGGTGGGGTCAGGTCTCGACCTATCACTCGGACGTCACCTGCGAGATCCTCCACCGGCAGGTCGCTCCCCACGTGCTCGGGCTGGAGATCGCCGATCAGGACGACTGCTTCGCTCGGGTCTTCGAGCGCGAGCACAAATTTCCCGGCTCCTATCTCTGCCGCGCCGTCGGCGGCGTCGAGACGGCTTTGTGGGACCTGCGCGGCAAGGCCGAAGGCGTGCCGGTGACGGTGCTCCTCGGCGGCACGCCCGGACCCTTGCGCGCCTACGCCTCTTCGATGAAGCGCGACATCACGCCTGAGGACGAAGCCGAGCGCTTCCGCCGGTTGCGCGGCGAATACGGCTTTACCGCCTTCAAGTATCGCATCGGTGCGGAATGCGGCCGCGGGCAGGACGAGTGGGAAGGCCGCACCGAGGCGATAATCCCGGCCATCGCGGGCGCCTTCAAGGGCGAGGACGTCAGCCTCCTTGCCGATGCCAATTCCTGCTACGGGACCGAGGCCGCCATCCACTACGGCCGCATGCTCGCCGACCACGGCGTCAGCCATTTTGAGGAGCCCTGCCCCTATTGGGAGCTGGAGCAGACCCGCGAGGTGACGCAGGCGCTGGCGGATCTGCCGATCGACGTGACCGGCGGCGAGCAGGACTGCTTCCTGCCGGTGTGGAAGCGGATGATCGAGATGCGCGCCGTCGACATCGTCCAGCCCGACATCCTCTATCTCGGCGGCATCGGCCGGACGCTGCAGGTCGCGCGCATGGCGGAGGCAGCGGGACTGCCGGTGACGCCCCATGCCGCCAATCTCGGCCTGGTGACGCTGTTCACCATGCATCTCCTCCGGGCGCTCCCCAATGCCGGAAAATATCTGGAATTCTCGATCGAAGGCCTCGACTACTATCCTTGGCAGACCGGCCTCTACGCCAACGACCCCTACCGGATCGAGGACGGCATGGCGACGGTGACGGACGCGCCCGGCTGGGGCGTCGAGATCGCACCGGAATGGCTGGCGAAATCGATCTACAAGGCAAGCGAAGTGGACGCATGATGACCCTCGACAGCGCCGTCGCCGACTATCTGCAACGCGGCAGGCTGCCCGATCTGCCGGCCGATCATTTCATCGCCGGAGCATGGTCGCCGCCCGCAGCCGGCGAACGGATGGAGACCCTCGATCCAGGCCGAGCAGCGCCGTTCCACGACTTTGCCGCCGGCGATGCCGAGGACGTCGACCGCGCCGTTTCGGTCGCGAGCTCTGCCCAGCGCGCCTGGGGCCGGACCAAACCGTCGGCGCGCGGCGCGATCCTCGCGGAGGCCGCGCGGCTCCTGAAGGCCGAGGCTGAGCGCTTCGCCTTCGTCGAGAGCCTCGACAGCGGCAAGCCGCTGCAGGAGGCCCTCGGCGACGTCTCCGGCGCGGCCCGGGCCTTCGAATATTACGGCGCCTGCGCCAATGCCATCGAGGGCGCCACCTTTCCGCTCGGCCCGGATTATCTCGGCTATTCGATCCCCGAGCCGGTCGGCATAACCGCCCACATCATCCCCTGGAACTACCCGCTTTCGACGGCCGCACGCGGCATCGCGCCGGCGCTGGCCGCCGGCTGTACGGTCGTCGCCAAACCGGCCGAGACGACGCCTTTGACCATGCTGATGCTGGCCGAGCTCCTGTCGCGGGCCGGCCTGCCGGATGGCGTCTGCAATGCCGTCACCGGCACGGGCCCGGCCGCCGGCGCACCCCTCGTCGCCGACGCCCGCGTTCGCCACGTCACCTTCACCGGCTCGGTGCCGACCGGCATTTCGGTGATGACCGCGGCTGCCCGCAACGTCGCCACCGTCGTCCTCGAACTCGGCGGCAAGTCGCCCCTCGTCGTCCTTGCCGATGCAGATCTGGGCGCCGCGGCGGACGGCGCCATCGGCGCGATCTTCGAGAATGCCGGCCAGATCTGCTCGGCCGGATCGCGGCTGATCGTCGAGCGCGGCGTCCATGACGACCTCGTCGCCCGGGTGGCGGACAAGGCCCGGGCGCTGACAATGGGGCACGGCCTGACGCGTCCGACCCTCGGTCCGCTGAACTCCGAGGCGCATCTCGGCCGGGTCGCGGCGAAGGTTGATGCGGCCACGGCGCGCGGCCTGGCGCCGCTGCTCGGAGGGCGCACCGCTCGCGATCCCTCGACCGGCAAGGGCTGGTTCTTCGAGGCGACGATCTTCGACGACGTCGCCGCCACCGACCCGTTGGTGAGCGACGAGATCTTCGGCCCGGTGCTGACCGTGCAGGTCGCCGAGGACGCGGACCACGCCATCGAACTCGCCAACGGCACGGACTACGCCCTCGTCGCGGGCATCTACACGACGAATTTCTCCGCCGCCCACCGCCTGGCGCAGGAGATCGACGCCGGCCAGGTCTTCGTCAACGAGTATTTCGCCGGCGGGATCGAGGTGCCCTTCGGCGGCAACCGCCAGTCCGGCTTTGGGCGGGAGAAGGGGTTCGCGGCCATGCGGAACTACCTGCGCACGAAGAGCATCGCGGCGAGGATTGGCTGAGATGCCCATGTCGCAGCTCCGCACGACGCCCTACTGGTGGGACACCGCCCCGCCGCCGCCGATGGAGCGCCCCGCGGCCGTGCCGAAGAAGGCCGATGTCGTCGTCATCGGCTCCGGCTATACCGGCTGCCACGCGGCGCTGGTCCTCGCGCGGGCCGGCCGCAGCGTCGTGATGCTCGACAAGGGCCGCATCGGCGAAGGCTGCTCCACCCGCAATGGCGGCCAGGTCAGCCATTCGGTCAAGCCGGGCTTCGACACCCTCGCCCGCCGCCACGGCGCCGAGACCGCCAGGGCAATCCTTGCCGAGGGCGTCGCCTCGCGGGCCTTCGTCGAGCGCTTCGTGACGCAGGAAGGCATCGCCTGCGACTTCCGGGCCTGCGGAAGGTTCCACGCCGCCGCCAGCCCGCGCGCCTTCGCAGCCCTCGCAAAGCTTGCCGACGGCGACCGGATCACCCTCGTCCCGCGTGACAGGCAGCGCGAGGAACTCGGCACCGACTGGTATCACGGCGGCGCCGTCTTCCACGACCACGCCTGCCTCGATCCCGGCTTCTACCATGCCGGCCTCGTCGAGCGCCTCGATGCCGCAGGCGTCGTGCTGGCCCCGCAGTGCCCGGCCCTGGCGATCGACGAGCGGCCGGACGGCGTCACGGTGACGACGCCCCTCGGCCCGATCGAGGCTCGCGACGTCATGCTCGCCACCAACGGCTATTCGGGGGCGCTTTCGCCCTGGCACCAGAACCGGATCGTTCCAATCGGCAGCTACATCATCGCCACCGAGGCGCTCGACCCGGCGCTGGTGAAGCGGATCTTTCCGACCGGGCGCATCGCCTCCGACAGCCGGCGGGTGGTCTACTACTACCGCCCATCGCCCGACGGTAAACGGGTGATCTTCGGCGGCCGGGTCAGCGCCGGCGAGACCGATCCGCAGAGCGCCGCCCGGCGGTTGCGGGACGTGATGGTCCAGCTGTTTCCAGAACTTGGGCCGGCTTCCATCAGCCATTCCTGGATGGGCTTCGTCGGCTACACCTTCGACGCCCTCGCCCACACCGGCGCGCGGGGCCGCGTCCATCATGCCATGGGCTATTGCGGCTCGGGCGTCGGCATGGCCTCCTATCTCGGCCACAAGGCGGGGCTGCGCATCCTCGGCAGGCCGGAGGGCGAAACGGCCCTGACGACACCGGACTTCCCGACGAGCCCCCTCTACCGGGGCCGGCCGTGGTTCCTGCCCGCAGCCGTCGAGACCTATCGGCTGCTCGACCGGCTCGGCCTGTGAGGCCGGCCCCATGACGCAAGGCCCATGACGCAAGGCCATGACGCAAGGATTGGATTGCCAGAACGCCGGAAATGGCTCTTTCTGGAAGACGAAATGGCCGCTTCACTTCTCGATCGGCCATACCGGTCAGACATCCGCATCGCTATCCCCATCAACCCTAGGAGAGAGATCATGGCATTGACGTTACGCGTTGTTCTTGCCGCTTCGGCACTGGCGTTCACGATCGGCGGCGCCGAGGCGGAAACGCTCCGGATGCTCACCTGGGGCGGCTATGCCCCCGAGGAACTGATCAAGAAGTTCGAGGCCGAAAACCCCGACATCGACGTCGAGGTGACCCTCTCTAACAACGAGGAGATGATCGCCAAGCTGCGCGCCACCGGCGGCACCGGCTACGATCTCGCCCAGCCGAGCCACGACCGGATCTTCGCCGCCCAGAAGGAATACCGGATCTACAAGCCGCTCGACCTGTCGAAGATCGACACCGCCTCGATGACGCCGAACCTCCTCGAAGGCGTGAAAGAGAACGCCACGATCGACGGCGATGTCTATGCCGTGCCGCATCAGTGGGGCACCTCCGGCGTCATGGCCAACATGAAGGAGACCGAGGGCGTCACCGGCTTCGGCGATCTCTGCGACGAGAAGTACAAGGGCCGCACCTCGATGCGCCTGCGCCGCACGATCCTCCTCGGCACCGCCTTCTCGATGGGGATGAACCCGTTCGAGCTCTATGCCGACAAGGCCGCCTACCAGGACATGCTCGATAAGGTCACCGCCAAGCTGATCGAGTGCAAGCCGATCGTGAAGACCTACTGGACCGGCGGCGACGACCTTTCCGCCCTGATGCTCTCCGGCGAAGTCGTCGTCGCGGAGACATGGGATTCGACCGCCTACAAGCTCTACAACGAGAACCCCGATATCGTCTTCGTGCCGCCGAAGACCGGCGCCCTCGCCTGGATCGACACCTTCGCCATCCCGCGCGGCGGCGAGGCGGACGATGCCGCCTACAAGTGGATCAACTTCGTCCTGAAGCCCGAGAACGTGAAGATCATGTCGGCCTCGACCGGCGCCATCGCGGCCGTGCCGAACGGCATCGAGCTCCTGCCCGACGACAAGCAGAAGGCGGTGAAAGCGGCTTTCACTGAGGCCGATCTCGACAATCTGAAGTTCTTCGCGAACATTCCTCCGGGCCTCGAGGACATGGAAGGCATCGCGCTGGAGCGCATCAAGGCGGCGCAGTAACACGCCCGCATCCGAGGATCTTCCACACATGAAACGCGCCGGGGCGATGAGGCCTCGCCCCGGCCGAGGCGCCCATCTTGCATCGGAACCCGCGAATGTATGATCTGAGCTGCGACCGCGTGACAAAAGCCTTCGGCAAGTTCGTCGCCGTCGACCAGGTCTCCCTCGACATCCCCTCCGGCTCGTTCTTCTCGATCCTCGGCCCGTCCGGCTGCGGCAAGACCACCCTGATGCGGATGATCGCCGGCTTCGAGACGCCGTCGGCCGGCGACATCCGGATCAAGGGAGAGAGCGTCCTCGCCTTGCCGCCTAACCGGCGCAACGTGAAGATGGTGTTCCAGCACCTCGCCCTCTTCCCGATGATGAATGTCGGCGAGAACATCGCCTACGGCCTGCAGTGCCGCGGCGAGAAGAAGGCGGAGATCCCGGCCAAGGTCCGGCGCGTCCTGGAGCGGGTCGGCCTGCCGGGCGTCGAAGAGAAGCAGATCGGCCAGCTCTCCGGCGGCCAGAAGCAGCGCATCGCGATTGCCCGCTGCATGGTGCTGGAGCCCGACGTCCTCCTCCTCGACGAGCCGCTCGGCGCCCTCGACCTGAAGCTGCGCGAGCACATGAAGATCGAGTTGAAGCAGCTGCAGCACCAGTTCGAGACCACCTTCCTCTACATCACCCATGACCAGTCCGAGGCCCTCGTGATGTCCGACCGGGTGGCGGTGATGAATGCCGGCCGCTTCGAGCAGATCGGCACGCCGCGCGAGCTCTATGACGATCCGGTCTCGGGCTTCGTCGCGGGCTTCGTCGGCGACGCCAACATCCTTGCCGGCAAGGTTGCCGATATCCGCGGCGACGAAGTGCTCGTTGAGCTCGAAGGCGGCGGCGGCCGGATCGCCGCGCGCCGCTCCGACGGAAGTGCCGTCGGCAGCGCGGTGGAGGTGTTCGTCCGGCCCGAGGCGATGCGCATCGGCGCGGCGACGACTGAGGCGAGCCTTGCCGGCACCGTCGACAGCCTGCTCTTCAACGGCGCCAATTCCCGCATCCTCGTGAAGGCACGCGGCGGCCAACTGATCGAGGTGGCCGATCCCGGCCAGAGCGGCTCGCTCGCCCCCGGCGCCGCCGTCACCCTGACCTTCGAGACGAGGCGCGCCCGCGCCTTCGCGCGGAGGGCCGGCTGATGGGGCGCGATGCGGGCAGGCTCTCGCTCATCCTCCTGATGACGCCGTTCCTCCTGTGGATCGGCCTTCTCATCATCCTGCCGCAGCTCGGCATCGGATATGTCTCCCTGCGCGAGAAGATCAGCTACGACGAATTCAGCTTCGGCCTGAAGAACTACGTCGACTTCGTCTCCGAGCCGGTTTACCGCAACACCCTGTTCCGCACCGCCTGGATGTCGATCCTGGTGACGATCCTGGCGCTGATCGTCGGTTTCCCGGTCGCCTATTACATCGCGAAGATCGCCCGGCAGAAGAGCCGCGCGGCGCTGTTCCTGTTGTGCCTCATCCCGCTGTGGGTGTCGGATCTGGTGCGCGCCTACGGCTGGATCGTGCTCCTGCGCGAGACCGGCGTGATCTCCTCGACCCTGGTCGATCTCGGCATCATCAACCAGCCCGTCGAGATGCTCTACAACGACGCCACCGTCGTCATGGGCCTCGTCTACACCGTCGTCCTGTTCATGATCGTGCCGCTCACCTCGACCCTGCAGGGCATGGACGACGCGCTGCTCGAGGCCGGCTACAATCTCGGCGGCAGCCGCTTCACCGTCTTCCGGCGGATCATCGTGCCCTATGCCATGCCGGGCATCGTGTCCGGCTGCATCATCACCTTCATGCTGACGGCCGGCAGCTACCTGACGCCGGTGCTCCTCGGCGGCAAGAATTCCAGCTGGTTCACCGAGCAGATCTACAACCAGTTCATCACCCGCTACAACTGGGAGGCCGGCGCGACCTTCGGCGTGACGCTTTTGGTGTTCACCTCCTTCGTCGTCTGGCTGGGCCTGAAGCTCACCGGCCAGAGCCTTGCGACCACCGTGGCGAAGGACTGACGCGATGCAGAGCTCGGCCGGCCTCCGCCTGATCTACCGCGCCTACATGGCCGCCTTCTTCCTGTTCCTCGTCGCGCCGCTGATCGCCGCGGGAGTCTTCGCCTTCAACGATTCGGTGTTCCCCTCGCTGCCCTGGAACGGCTTCACGCTGGACTGGTTCTTCTCGCCGGTGGAGCCGAAGCTCGGCCTGTTCCACGACGAGCGACTGCTGCGGGGGCTCAACAACTCGCTCTATATCGGCGTCGTCGTCGCCGCCCTGTCGGTCGCCGCCGGCACCTGCAACGCCTTCCTGTTCGAGCGGAGGACGTTTCCGTTCAAGGGCGTCGCCTACATCCTCCTGATCATCCCGCTGGTCATTCCCGGCGTCATCCTCGGCATCTCGATCCTCGTCTTCGCCTCGATGATCGCCAACTGGGTGGATGCCGAATTCGGCCTGTTCATCACCTGGCTGCGCCCCGGCATCCCGCTGATCGTCCTCGGCCAGTTCTCCTTCCTGACGACCATCACCTCGCTCGTCATCGCCGCAAGGCTGCAGAAGTTCGACATGGCGCTGGAGGAGGCCGCGCTCAATCTCGGCGCGAGCCGGCTGCGGGTGCTGACGACGGTGACCCTGCCCTTCCTCTATCCGGCGATGTTCTCGGCCTTCGTCGTCGCCTTCCTCGTCTCCTTCGAGAACTTCAACACCACCCTGATGCTGGTCGGCTCCGACGCGCCGCTGACCATCACCATGTACGACCGCATGGTGAAGGCCGGCTCGACGCCGGTGCTGAACGCCGTATCCGTGGTGCTGATGCTCGGCTCCGGCCTGCTGGCGCTCGCCTCGGTGGCGGTGCAGCGCGAGAAGAAGGCCTGAGACGCAGAGACTGAGACCAGATCGCGTTCGGCGGGAGGCGGTAGCACCGCCCGCCTGCTCGGTCGGGCCCTACGCTGCCCCGAAGCCGCCGCCGCCTGGAGTTTCCAGCAGCAGCCGCTGGCCAGCCGGGATCGTCTGGGTACCCTTGCCCTTCAGCTTCGTTCCGTCGGACAGCCTGACGGTGCCGGCGGCGCCGTCGCCGCCCCCCGCCCGGCCGCGTGGCGCAAAGTCGATGCGGTCGAAGGCCGCCAGCAGATCCATTGCCTCGCCGTCGCGGTTCTCGATTTCGATCACCTGGCCGTCGCCGCCCCGGTGGCGCCCGGCGCCGCCGGAGCCGTCCCGCAGTTCCCGCCGCCAGAAGACGATGGGCGCCGCCGCCTCCATGATCTCCACCGGCGAGCCCTTGACGCCGGAGGGGAACGCCGTCGCCGACAGCCCGGCCTTGTCGGGCCGCGCGCCGGTCCCGCCATTGGTGGTGATGGTGACGGCAAAGCCGTAGCGGCCGAGGTCGTTGCCCTTGGCCCGGCCGCGCAGCGTGACGTTCCACAGGCACGAGGTGCCCTCGGCGGGGATGCGGGCCGGCAGCAGCTCTGCAAGGCAGCCGAAGACGACGTCGGGCAGCATCTGCCCGACGATGTGGCGGGACGAGACCGCCGCCCCGCGCGGCGCGTTGAGGATCGAGCCCTCCGGCGCCTCGATGTCGCAGACCGAGAGCGAGCCGGCATTGTTGGGAATGCCCGGCGCGATGGCGCAGGCGAGGCCGAAGGCGGTGTAGGCCCGCGTATAGGCCAGCGGCACGTTGATGCCCTTGCGCACCACCGGCGAGGTGCCGTCGAAGTCGACGCTGATGCCATCCTCGTTCACCGTCAGCGCCGCGACGAGGTCGATCGGCGCGTCGAGGCCGTCGATGGTCATGGCGTTGCGATAGACGCCTTGGGGGAGCTTGGCGACCTCGGCGAGCACCGCCCGGCGCGAGACGTCGCAGATGTGGCTTCCGAGCCCGTCGACGCTGTCCAGCTTGAACTCGGCCATCATCTCCGACAGCCGCCGGGCGCCGATGTCGTTGCAGCCGAGGAGCGAATAGACGTCGCCCTCGGTCTCGACCGGCAGCCGGGTGTTGGCCCGGATCATCGCCATCAGCGTCTCGTTCATCTCGCCCCGGTCGCAGAGCTTCAGGAACGGGATCGACAGGCCCTCGGCGAAGACGTCGTGGCCGTCCGGCCCGAAGCCGATGCCGCCGATGTCGATCAGGTGGCTGGTACAGGAGAACAGGCCGACGATCCGCCCCTCGTGGAAGGCCGGGGTGGTGACGACGAAGTCGTTGAGATGGCCGGTGCCGCGCCAGGGATCGTTGGTGATGTAGTGATCGCCCTCGCGCATCGTCTCGATCGGGAAGCGGTCGATGAAATGGCGCACGGATTCGGCCATGGAGTTGACGTGCCCCGGCGTGCCGGTGACCGCCTGGGCCAGCATCCGGCCGTTGAGGTCGAAGACGCCGGCGGAGAGATCGCCGCATTCGCGCACGATCGTCGAGAAGGCGGTGCGCAGCAGCGCCTGGGCCTGTTCCTCGACGACGGCGAGAAGCCGGTTCCACATCACCTGCATGCGGATGAGGTCGATGCCGGCGCCCTGGCCGCTGTGGTTCATGTCGGTCATCACTCTGCCGCCTCTCGCATCGCCATCCGCCGGGTCAGGACGAGATGGCCTTCCTCATGCACCGTCACGTCGAAGCCGTCCGGCACCACCGTCGTCGTCGCCGCCTCGGTGATCACCAGCGGTCCGGCGAGCCGGGTCGCAGGCCCGAGCGCGCTGCGGGCATGAACCGGAACCTTGTCGAACCGCGCCGCCTCCGGCACGAACAGCCGGCGCAGGGTGCCCGCCTCGCCGGCGCCCGCCGCCGGTGCAGCGGTGCCGGGCCGCGCGACGGCCGGCCGGGCCGGCGTACTGACCGCCAGCGACCAGCTCAGCGCCTCGACCGGCGCCTCCGGGATGATCCGCCCGAACAGCGCCCGGTAGGCCGCCTCGAAGCGGCCGCGCAGATCCTCCTGGTCGAGTGGGCCGGTCGGCAGCGCCACCGGCACCTCGTGGCCCTGGCCGACATAGCGGAGATAGGCGAGCCGCGCCTCGGTCAGTTCGGAGCCGCCGGCCGCGGCCGAGACGATCGGCCGGGCCGCGGCGTTCATCTCGGCGAACAGCGTCTCGATTGACGCCGGATCGAGATCGGCGAGCCGGACATAGAGCCCTCGGACCACCTCGAAGGCGATCGGTGCGTGGAGGAAGCCGATCGCCGAGCCGACGCCGGCATTGGCGGGGATGATCACCCGGTCGATGCCGAGCTTGGCCGCAAGCCGCCCGGCATGCAGCGGCGCGGCGCCGCCGAAGGCGACGAGGGTGCGCGAGGCGACGTCGACGCCGTTTTCCACCGCATGGACCCGCGCGGCATTCGCCATGTTCTCGTCGACGATCTCGCTGATCCCAAAGGCGGCGGTCTCGGCCTCGAGCTTCAGCGGCGCCCCGATCGCCCTGTCGATCGCGTCCTTCGCGGCTGCCGCGTCGAGCTGCATCGTGCCGCCGGCAAAGCCGTCCGGGTCGAGCCGGCCGAGCGTCAGGTCGGCGTCGGTGACGGTCGGCTCGGTGCCGCCGCGCCCATAGGCGACCGGGCCGGGCTCGGAACCGGCGCTGTCAGGCCCGACGGTGATCCGCCCCAGCGCGTCGAGGCGGGCGATCGAGCCGCCGCCGGCACCGATCTCGATCATCTCGATCACCGGAATGCGCAGCGGCAGGCCGGAGCCCTTGGCGAAGCGCGACTGGCGATCGACCTCGAAGACGCGCGCGGTCTGCGGCGTGCCGTCGTCGATGAGGCAGATCTTCGCCGTGGTCCCGCCCATGTCGAAGGAGAGGACACGGGCTTCGCCGCAGGCTTTGGCGACTTCCGCCGCAAGGATCGCCCCGCCCGCCGGGCCGGATTCGACCAGCCGCACCGGAAAACGCCGCGCCGTCTGCAGCGTCGTCAGGCCGCCGCCGGAGGTCATCAGGAGCACCGGTGCCGCGAAGCCCTCCGCCTGCAGCCGCTGTTCGAGGCGTCCGAGATAGCCGGCCATCAGCGGCTGGACATAGGCGTTCACCGCCGTCGTCACCGTCCGCTCGTATTCGCGCGCCTCGGGCGAGACCTCGCTGGAGATCGAGATCGAGACATCCGGCAATGCTCTCGCCAGGATGTCGCGGGCCCGTGCCTCGTGGTCGCCCCGCGCATAGGCATGGATGAAGGCGATCGCCAGCCCCTCGACCCCGGCCGCCGCGATCGCCGGCACTAGCGCTTCCACCGCCGCCTCGTCCAGCGGCTTCAGGACCTCGCCGTCGAAGGTGATGCGCTCGGGCACGGTAAAGCGCAGATCCCGGGGAACGAGGGCGCGCGGCTTCTCGATGCCGAGATCGTACTGGTCGTAGCGATCCTCGTAGCCGATCTCGAGAACGTCGCGAAAGCCCTGCGTCGCAACGAGCGCTGTCTTGGCACCCTTGCGCTCGATGATGGCATTGGTCGCCAGCGTCGTGCCGTGCAGCACCAGGCCGATGTCGGCGGGCCCCAGCCCATGGGAACCAAGGAGCCGCAAGACGCCATCGATCACCCCCTCTTCCGGCGCCTTGTGGGTCGTCAGCACCTTGGTGGCGCCGATCGTGCCCGCCCCCGTGTCGAGCGCGACGTCGGTGAATGTCCCACCGATGTCGATCGCCAGCCGCGCATTTGCCATCCGGTATCCCTCGCATCCGATTCCGGGCGGAAGGCTAGCATTGCGCCACCGGTTTCTGTTGCTGAAATACTAGGCAAGTTGCAGCTGAAACTTTACCCCGCTCGCGGCGCCGGCCAAAGCGGCAGACGCGGTCGGGGCTGCCGCCAAGCGATGCACCCCCCGCCGCCGAGAACCCCAGACGAGCTCATTCTGCCGCCAACAGCCCCGGTTTCTGCTGCGTGGCGCCCGCCGCGGAGGCGGACCTCTGCCCCTGCCTCGCTTCCTCCCCGGCGGCTGGCACGCGACGTGCAACGGGCGGAGCGAACGGCAAACGAACCAGCAGGAGTGGGGAACACCATGACATCGACAGGCAAGGCCATGATCGCCCGCGCGGCATTCGCAATGACGGTGGCCGCAGGTTTTCTCGCGCCGGCCGCGGTCGGCCCTGCCGGTGCGGCGGAATGGATCATGGCTTCCGGCTATCCCGAGGAGAACTTCCTGACCAAGAACGTCCGGCTGTTCATCGACGACGTCGCCCAGAAGTCGGACGGGGCACTCACCATCGATCTCCAGCCCAACGACTCGCTGATCAAGATCGACTCCATCAAGCGCGCGGTGCAGTCGGGCCAGATCCCGATCGGCGAGATCCGGCTCGGCATCTATGGCAACGAGGATCCGATGTATGTCCTCGGCGGCCTGCCCTTCATCGCACCGACCTATGACGACGCCTGGGACCTCAAGGACGCGCAGAAGCCCTATTTCGACAAGATCTTCGACGAAGCCGGCATGAAGGTGCTGTTCTACCAGCCCTGGCCCGGCCAGGGCTTCTACACGTCGTTTCCCGTCGAATCTCTCGACGACTTCAAGGGCGTGAAGCTCCGGATCTATTCGACCGCGACCCAGAAGATGGGCGAGCTGCTCGGCTTCCAGGCGACCGTCCTGCCCTTCGCCGAGATCCCGCAGGCCTTCTCCACCGGGCTGATCGACGCGCTGTTCACCAGCCCGCAGACCGGCATCGACATCCAGGCCTGGGACTACACCAAGCACTTCACCGACACCGGCGCGATCTATTCCAAGAACGCCGTGATCGTGTCCAAGGCCGCCTGGGACGAGCTCGACGAGAAGACGCAAGGGGTGATCCTCGAAGCCGCCAAGGAGGCCGAGGCCCGCGCCTGGACGATGAGCAAGGAGGTCAATGACGACCAGCAGAAGATGCTGGCCGACAACGGCATGACGGTCGGCATTGCGCCCGAGCCGGTGATCGCCAGGATGAAGGAGATCGGCAAGGTGATGCTCGCCGACTGGGAGGCGACCGCGAGCCCCGAGGCGCTGGCGGCGCTGAAGCCCTATTTCGAGAAGCGGGGGATGGAGTGAGCCGGGCACACTCTCGATGAACGATCCCGCGACGTCGTCGAAGCCGGGCGGTCCTGCAGCACGACCGGCGGGGGGCCTTCGCCGGCTCCTCGACGGCCTGTATCTCGCCAGCGGCATCCTCGCCGGCCTGTTCCTCGCCGCGATCGGCGCCACCATCGTGGCGCAGATCGCCGGCCGCCTGGTCGGCTGGACGATCGATTCCACCGAGCTCGCCGGCTTCTGCATGGCGGCGAGCACCTTCCTCGGCCTCGCCTATACGCTGAAGAGCGGCACCCATGTCAGGGTCAACCTCCTGATCCGCCGGCTCCCGGTCCCGCTGAAACGCCCGTCCGAGATCGGCTGCTGCCTCGTCGGTATCGTCGCCTCGGCCTATTTCACTTGGTTCGCGGTCCTGCTCGCCCTCCAGTCCTGGCGATTCGGCGACACCTCGCCGGGCCTCCTCGCTGCGCCCTTCTGGATCCCCCAGACCGGCATGGCGATCGGCGGCGCCCTCCTGGTGATCGCCTTCCTGGACGAATTGACGATCGTCTGGCGCGGCGGACAGGCCGGCTACGAAAGCGAAGAAGCCGTACTCGACCAGTTCGAGCCGGACGGCCGCGCCGCGGCGATCGAGTTGCCGTCGTGACCGGCCAAGCCGCCGGACGGGCCGCACCCGCAAGCAACGAAGGGATGTCGATCTGATGTCCGCCGGTCTCCTCGCCTCCGTCCTGTTCGTCGTCATGTTGGTGCTGCTCGCCGGCGGGGTGTGGATCGCCATCGCCCTTGGCCTCGTCGGCTGGGTCGCGATCGAATTCTTCACCGCCGCGCCGGCCGGCTCGCTGCTCGCCTCGACGGTCTGGGATTCCAGCTGGAACTGGGCGCTGACGGCACTTCCCCTGTTCATCTGGATGGGAGAAATCCTCTTCAGGACGAGACTTTCCCAGGACATGTTCACCGGGCTGTCGGCCTGGCTCGGCTGGCTGCCCGGGCGGCTCGTCCACGTCAACATCATCGGTTGCGGCATCATGGCGGCGGTGGCGGGATCCTCGGCCGTCACCTGCGCCACCGTCGGGCGCATCTCGCTGCCCGAACTGAAGAAGCGCGGCTATGACGAGAGCCTGATCATCGGCACGCTGGCCGGCTCCGGCACCCTCGGCCTGTTGATCCCGCCCTCGATCATGCTGATCGTCTATGGCGTCGTCTCCCAGCAGTCGATCTCGCGGCTGTTCATGGCCGGCGTCCTGCCCGGCCTCATGCTGATCGCCCTGTTCATGGGCTACGTCATGCTGCGCGCCGTGCTCGATCCGGACAAGACGCCGGTGGAGACGGAACATCTCAGCCTCAAGGAGAAGCTCTCCCGTTCCCGCTTCCTGATCCCGGTGCTGCTCCTGATCTTCGCCATCCTCGGCTCGATCTATGGCGGCTACGCCACCCCCACCGAGGCCGCTACCGTCGGTGTCATCGGCGCGCTGATCCTCGCCGCCTTCTCTGGCAGCCTCGATCGTCACACGCTGCTGGAGACGCTGCTCGGGGCGACCCGCACCTCCTGCATGATCACGCTGATACTCGTAACCGCGGCCTTCCTGACCATGGCGATGGGCTTCACCGGCATCCCCCGCCATCTCGCCCAGTGGGTCGAGACGCTGGAGCTCAGCCCCTATGCGCTGATCGCCGTCCTGATGGTGTTCTACATCCTCCTCGGCTGCTTCCTCGACGGGGTCTCGATGCTGGTGCTGACCGCCACCGTCGTCCTGCCGATGGTGAAGGACGCCGGCATCGACCTGATCTGGTTCGGGATCTTCGCCGTCATCGTCGTCGAGATGGCGCAGATCACTCCGCCGGTGGGCTTCAACCTCTTCGTCCTCCAGGGCATGAGCGGGCGCGACATCGTGCAGGTCGCCAGGGCCTCGATGCCGTTCTTCTTCCTGATGATCCTCGGCATCGTCATCATCACGATCTTCCCCGGCATCGTGACCTTCCTGCCCCAGACGATGATGCGATGAGCCACCGCCTCGGACACCGCATTGCCGAAGCGCCCCTCGGAAGGCGCTGGCTGGCAGCCGCAAAAGACGCTAGAACGGGACATGGATCGCGGCTGCCCACTCGCGGCACGCACCGGCAGCCGCCGGGCCTGCCGGGGGCCCTGCCGCGATGCCGGCAACGCGGCCTCGCCGCCCGCCGCCGCCCACCCGCCGCTTCAAGGTTCGAGCCATGAACGTCCACGACCCGCAGTTTTCTCCCTCGCCTGCCGACGAACTCGCCGCCAACGTCTCCGTCGCGCTCGAGGCGGCGCGGGCGATGCCGAAATCGGTCTACACCTCGCCGGACTTCCTCGCCCAGGAACTCGAGCATATCTTCGCGAAGGAATGGCTCTGCGCCGGACGGGCCGATGCCCTTGAGGGGCCGGGCGCGTATCTGACCATGGAGATCGCCGGCGAGCCGGTCGTCGTCCTGCGGGACAAGGATGGCGCGCTGCGGGCGATGTCGAATGTCTGCCGCCACCGTTTGTCGACGATGCTGCAGGGCCGTGGCACCGCGCGGGCGATCGTCTGCCCCTACCACGCCTGGACCTACAATCTCGACGGCACCCTGCGCGGCGCCCCGGCGATGGCCGCCAATGAAAGCTTCTGCCGGTCCGAGATCGCGCTGCCCCAGATCCGCTGCGAGGAATGGCTCGGCTGGATCATGGTGTCGCTGGACCCGGACGCTCCGAGCCCGGCCGAGCGGTTGAAGGACGTCGAGACCCTGGTCGGCTATCTCGGCATGGAGAATTACACCGAGACCTTCCGCGAGGAGCATCGCTGGAACACCAACTGGAAGGTGCTCGCCGAAAACTTCATGGAGAGCTACCACCTGCCGGCCTGCCATGCCGGGACGATCGGCGGTTCGGCGGAAGACCTGATGACCATGGCACTGCCGGAAGGCACCGACGCCTTCAACTACCATTCGATCCTGCGCAACAACTCCGTGCCGCTGGCTCTCGCCCACCCGGACAACACCACCCTCACCGGCGACCAGCGCCGCACGACCTGGCTCCTGTCGATCTATCCGGCCCTCTTCATCTCGCTGACGAACGGCTATTTCTGGTATCTCAGCCTGCATCCTGACGGCCCGGACCACGTCCGGATCCTCTATGGCGGCGGCATGTCGCCGGACTATGTCGGGGACCCGGAGGCGCGGGGCCATTTCGAGACGGTCAAGGCGCTGCTCGACGACGTCAATGTCGAGGATCGCGGCTGCACGGAGCGGGTCTACAGGGGGCTCTGCAGCCATCTCGGCGAGCCGGGTCCGCTGTCCCATCTGGAGCGGCCGAACTTCGAGTTCGCCCAGTACATCTCGCGGCGGATCGAGGCCGGCCGCGCCGGGTCCGCCTGACCGCCCCCCGTCCTGCCTTTGAGCGTCTCGCACTGCGGGCTCCGGCCGCAGTCGCCGGGCCTCCCTTCGCGCTGTCGGCGTTTCGAGATCCAGTGCCCCTGTCCCTCTTCCCAATCCCATGAGCCGAGTTCGACCGTGACCGACAATTCCCCCTTCCGGCCGCTGGATTCCGCCGAGGTGCCGCGCTTTGCCGGCCCCGCCAGCTTCATGCGCCTGCCGCTGGCGCGGCCGGACGAGGTCGACATCGCCCTTGTCGGCGTTCCCTTCGACGGCGGCACGACCAACCGCACCGGCGCGCGCCACGGCCCGCGGGAAATCCGCAACCAGTCGAGCCTCGTGCGCCCCTATCATCACACGACGCTGCGCTCGCCCTTCGACGTCGCCCGCATCGCCGACTGCGGCGACGCGCCGGTGAACCCGGTCGATGCGACAGACAGCCTTGAAAGGATCACAAGCTTCTATCGCGACATCCGCGATGCCGGCGCCGTCCCGCTCACCGCCGGCGGCGATCATCTGGTGACCCTGCCGGTGTTACGGGGCCTCTCCCCCGCGACACCCCGCGCGCTCATTCATTTCGACGCACATTCCGATACTTACGACGAATTCTTCGGCAATCGCTACAACCACGGCACGCCCTTCCGCCGGGCCGTCGAGGAGGGTCTGCTCGATCCCCGGCGGATGATCCAGATCGGCCTCCGGGGCGCGATCTCCAACGCCGCCAACTACGACTTCGCAAAAGCCGAAGGCATCCGGATGATCTTCATCGAGGAGCTGATGGCGCGGGGCGTTCCCGACGTCATGGCCGAGGCCCGCGAGATCGCCGGCGGCAGCGAGACCTACGTCTCCTTCGACATCGACATCATCGACCCGGCCTTCGCGCCGGGCACCGGCACGCCGGAGATCGGCGGCGTCACCACCTTCCAGGCACAGGCGCTGGTGCGCGAGCTGGCCGGCGTCGACATCGTCGGGGCGGATGTCGTCGAGGTCTCGCCGCCGCTCGACCCGAGCGGCATCACGGCGCTCACCGGCGCGACGATGCTGTTCGAGTTGCTCTGCGTGACGGCCGAGGCGGTCGCGCGCCGCCGGTCGTGACGCCGGTCGCCACGCCGCTGGCGACGGCGCCCGAGGCGCTGCTCACAGGCCGGCTTCGAGCCGGTCGAGCAGCGCATCCAGCATGGCGTCGCAGCGGGAAAGCTGCGCCTCGCTGACGAACTCGTCCGGCCGGTGGCCCTGATCCATGGAGCCCGGCCCGCAGATCACCGTCGGGATGCCCGCCGCCTCGGAGAACAGCCCGCCCTCGGTGCCGAAGGCGACCTTGATCGTGGCGTTCGCTCCGCTCAGCGACTTCACGAACCGGACGACCTCCTTGCCCGGCGCGGTGTCGAGGCCGGGATAGCCGCGGGTGGTCTCGATCGCGATCGCCGCGTCCGGATCGCCGGTCTCGGCGACGATCCGCTCGGCGTCCGTCTTCAACCGATCGATCATCCCGCCCGGATCGTCGGCCGCCAGATAGCGGATCTCGAAATCCACCTCGGCATGGTTCGGCACGATGTTGGGGCTCGTCCCGCCGGCGATCCGGCCGACATGCAGCGTCGTGTAGGGAATGTCGTAGTCGTCGTCCTTTGTCCCATGCTCCGCAATCTCGGCCTGGAGGTCGCGCACGGCGCGGGAGAAGTCGGCGGCCAGATGCAGCGCGTTCATCGCTTTCGGCGCCAGCGCCGTGTGGCCTTCTCGGCCGCGGCAGGTAGCCCGGTAGAAGCCCTTGCCCTTGTGGCCCGTCGCCACCTTCAGCTCCGTCGGCTCGCCGACGATGCACATCAGCGGCCGGACCGGCGCCGCAGCCAGGATGTCGACGAGGTCGCGCACGCCGATGCAGCCGATCTCCTCGTCATAGGACAGCGCCAGATGCAGCGGCGTCTTCAGCTCCCGGCGCGACGCCCGCAGCGCCGCCGCCACCGCGCAGGCGACGAACCCCTTCATGTCGGCGGTCCCGCGGCCATAGAGCCGCCCATCCTTTTGCGTCAGTTGGAACGGCTCGACCGTCCAGGCCTGTCCCTCCACCGGGACCACGTCCGTATGGCCGGACAGCATCACCCCCGGCACCCCCTCGGGTCCGATGGTGACGAAGAGGTTGGCCCGCCCGCCGCTCTCGTGCCGCACCCAGTCGAGCCGCGCGCCGGCGCCCTCCAGCAACTCCGCGACATAGTCCAGCAAAGGCATGTTCGGCGTGCGCGACAGGGTCGGGAAGGCGATCAGGCGCTCGAGGATGGGCAGGGTC
Organism: Fulvimarina sp.; assembly: GCA_002700095.1. Lineage (GTDB taxonomy): Bacteria > Pseudomonadota > Alphaproteobacteria > Rhizobiales > Rhizobiaceae > Jiella. Next base: position 41,724 of record PACL01000080.1, read on the forward strand.
TGCATGATGGCTCGACTCGGCTGGGGGGAGACGGCGGTCACAGTCGCTTGGCTGGCGCCGCGAGGCAAGCGGCGTTGCGGGCTGCGGACTTCCGGGTGGCGCAGTCGCGGGCCTCGCGGACGAGCGTGATCTCGCCGCGGCGCATCTTTCCGATCCGGTCATCCGGAGTATGTAAGGCGCATAACCTTGTCTCGCCCGCAGCCGATCCCCCATGCAGCAGCCCGAAGCGTCCCCCGAAGAGGCGGAGACCACGCCGACCGCCAGTCCGCGCGGCAGCTTCTTTGCCATCTTTCCCTCGATCGTCCTGCCGATGTTCCTCGCGGTCGTCGATCAGACGATCGTGGCGACGGCGCTGCCGGCCATCGCCGCCTCGCTCGGCGAGGTCGACCGCCTGTCCTGGGTGGTGGTGTCCTATCTCGTCGCCACGACCATCGCCGCCCCGGTCTACGGCCGGCTCGGCGACGTCTTCGGCCGCCGGCGGCTGATGGTCGTGGCGCTGGCGATCTTCATGGTGGCCTCGGTGCTCTGCGCTTTGTCCACCGACATCGTCACGCTGACGGCGGCGCGCATCCTGCAAGGGGCCGGCGGCGGCGGGCTGATGACGCTCTCCCAGGCGCTGGTCGGCGAAGCGATCCCGCCGCGCGACCGGGCGCGATACCAGGGCTATCTCGCCACCGTCGCGGTGTCGTCGAGCGCCTTCGGTCCGGTCGCCGGCGGCTTCCTGACGGAGCATTTCGGCTGGCAGTCGGTGTTTCTGGTAAACATCCCCGTCGGCATCGGCGCCGTCCTGATGACCCTCCGGCTGCCGGAGCGGCGCGGCACCGGCGAGCCCTTCCGCTTCGACACGCTCGGCCTAGTCCTCTTCGCCGCCTTCATCGCATCGACGCTGATCATGCTGGAAGAGGCCCAGCAGATCGCCTCGGGGGCCTTTCTGACGCCGGTGGCGCTCGGCGTCCTCGCCGTCACAGCCGTCGTCCTCCTGGTGCGCTGGGAGCAGCGCACGCCCTCGCCGCTCCTGTCGATCCCGCTTCTGAAACATCCGGCGATCTGGCGATGCGACGGGCTGGCNGCCTGCCACGGCGCCATGCTGGTGTCGCTGATCACCTTCCTGCCGCTCTACTACCGCATGGTCCACGGGGCCTCGGCCGCCGAGACGGGCCTCCTGCTCTTGCCGATGACCATCGGCATCGGGATCGGCTCGCTCACTACCGGCCGCATCGTCGGGCGCACCGGACAGACCGCCATCTACCCGTCGGTCGGCCTCACTTTGGTGACGATCGCGCTGGTGGCGACGGTGCTGGTGGCGCCGAGCCTCGATTCCGTCGCCCTCGCCTGGTGCTTCGGGGCGATCGCCATCTGCATGGGAACGGTGATGGGCGTCGTCCAGCTGACCGTCCAACTCGCCTCGGGCCGCGAGCAGCTCGGCGCCGGCGCCGCCACGGTGCAGTTCTCGCGGTCCCTCGGCGCCGCTGTCGGCACGGCGACGGTTGGCACCGTGCTGTTTGCCACGATGACGCACACCAACCCCGCCGCGGGCGAGGCCTTCGCGCATGTTCTACAGGAGGGCCCGCAGGCGCTTCAGCACCTCGCCGCCGCCCAGCAGGCGGCGATCACCGACGGCCTTGAGGACGCGTTCCGCAACGCCTTCCTGTGCATCGCAGGCTTCGGGTTCCTTGCGACCGGCCTCGCCTGGACGCTGCCGATCCGGCGGATCTAGAGCATGATCCCGAAAAGTGGGAACCGGTTTTCGGACAAGATCATGCGGCGACAGGATGAGGGAGCGGGATATCGATCGATGCCGATCATCCCGCTGTAGCCAGCCCTCAGCCGAGGATCCCTGGCAGCTTCAGCCCCTTCTCCGTCGCACATTCCAGCGCATCCTCGTAGCCGGCATCGGCATGGCGCATGACGCCAGTCGCCGGGTCGTTCCACAGGACGCGTTCGAGGCGCCGCGCGGCGTCCTCGGTGCCGTCGGCGACGATCACCATGCCGGCATGCTGGGAAAATCCCATGCCGACGCCGCCGCCATGGTGCAGCGACACCCAGGTGGCGCCCGAGGCGGTGTNGAGCAGGGCGNTGAGGAGCGGCCAGTNGGAGACCGCGTCCGAGCCGTNCTTCATCGCCTCGGTCTCGCGGTTCGGCGAGGCGACCGAGCCGGAGTCCAGATGATCGCGCCCGATCACCACCGGCGCCTTCAATTCGCCCGAGGCGACCATCTCGTTGAAGGCGAGGCCGAGGCGATGCCGGTCGCCGAGCCCGACCCAGCAGATCCGCGACGGCAGGCCCTGGAAGCGGATGCGCTCGCGGGCCATGTCGAGCCAGTTGTGAAGATGGGCGTCGTCGGGCAGGAGCTCCTTCACCCGCTGGTCGGTCCGGTAGATATCCTCGGGATCCCCCGAGAGCGCCGCCCAGCGGAACGGGCCGATGCCGCGGCAGAACAGCGGCCGGATATAGGCCGGCACGAAGCCGGGAAAGGCGAAGGCATCGTCGACCCCTTCCTCCAGCGCCATCTGGCGGATGTTGTTGCCGTAGTCGACGGTCGGAACTCCGGCTTTGTAGAGGTCGAGCATCGCCTTCACATGGACCGCCATGGACGCCTTGGCGGCCTTGGTGACGGCCTTGGGATCGCGCTCGCGCTTCTCTTCCCACTCGGCGAGGCTCCAGCCGGCGGGAAGATAGCCGTTGACCGGGTCGTGGGCCGAGGTCTGGTCGGTGAGGATGTCGGGCCGCACCCCGCGCCTGACCATTTCCGGCAGGATCTCCGCCATGTTGCCGAGCAGCGCGACCGAGACCGGCGTCTTCGTCGCGGCCGCCTCTGCCATCATCGCCAGCGCCTCGTCGAGATCTTTCGCCTGCCTGTCGACATAGCCGGTCTTCAGGCGGAACTCGATCGAGGACGGGCGGCATTCGACGGCGAGGCAGGAGGCGCCGGCCATGGTGGCGGCCAGCGTCTGCGCGCCGCCCATGCCCCCCAGGCCAGCCGTCAGGATCCAGCGGCCGGAGAGGTCGCCGCCATAATGCTGGCGGCCCATCTCCACGAAGGTCTCATAAGTGCCCTGCACGATGCCCTGGGAGCCGATATAGATCCACGAGCCGGCCGTCATCTGGCCGTACATGGCGAGGCCCTTCTTATCCAGCTCGTTGAAGTGGTCCCATGTCGCCCAGTGGGGCACGAGGTTGGAATTGGCGATGAGGACGCGGGGCGCGTCCTTGTGGGTCCGGAACACCCCCACCGGCTTGCCGGACTGGACCAGCAGCGTCTCGTCGCTCTCCAGCTCGCGCAGCGCCGCGACGATGCGGTCGAAGCTCGCCCAGTCCCGCGCCGCCCGGCCGATGCCGCCATAGACGACGAGCTCGCCCGGCTTTTCCGCGACTTCGGCGTCGAGATTGTTCATCAGCATGCGCAGCGGCGCCTCGGTCAGCCAGCTCTTCGCCGAAATCTCGCTGCCGCGGGGCGCGGAAATCCGGCGTTCGTTGTCGAGGCGGGGGGTCGGACCGGTCATGGGCTGGATCTCCTCAGGCGAGCGTCGGCAGGGTGAGCGGGGCGACGGCGTCGATCAGGGCGCCGGAGACGACGAGTTCCCGGGCCGCCACGATGTCGGGATGAAAATGCCGGTCGTCCTCAAGCGTCGGCACATGGGCGCGCAGCAGGCGGCGCACGGCCTCGAGGGGCGGGCTGGAGGTGAGCCCGCCGACGAGGTCGCAGCCCTGCGCGGCGGCCAGCAGCTCGATCGCGACGACGTTCGACAGGTTCTCGGCCATCGCCAGCAGGCGCCGGGCGCCATGGGCGGCCATGGAGACGTGGTCTTCCTGGTTCGCCGAGGTCGGGATGGAATCGACGCTCGCCGGATAGGCCCGCTGCTTGTTCTCCGACACCAGCGCGGCAGCAGTCACCTGCGGGATCATGAAGCCGGAATTGAGCCCCGGCTTCGGCGTCAGGAAGGCCGGCAAGAGCGACAACACCGGATCGACCAGCAGCGAGACGCGCCGCTCGGCGATCGAGCCGATCTCACAGATCGCCAGCGCGATCATGTCGGCAGCGAAGGCGACGGGCTCAGCGTGGAAGTTGCCGCCGGACAGCGCCTCGTCCGCATCGGCGAAGATCAGCGGATTGTCGGAGACGCCGTTCGCCTCGGTCGCAAGCGTCGTCGCCGCCTGGCGCAGCAGATCCAGAACGGCGCCCATCACCTGGGGCTGGCAGCGCAGGCAATAGGGNTCCTGNANGCGCNNNTCGNCGANNCGGTGNGAGGCGCGGATCNNCGATCCNNCCATCAGCATCGNGNAGNNNCNCNGCNGTNTCNNNCTGGCCGACGATGGCNGCGCANGGCNTGNATGCGCGNNTCGAANGGNGTNTCGGAGCCNNTGGCNGCNTCGGTCGACAGCGCCCCGGTGACGAGGGCGGACTGGTAGAGCCGCTCGGCCGCAAACAGCCCCGCCAGCGCATTGGCGGTGGAAAACTGCGTGCCGTTGAGGAGCGCCAGCCCCTCCTTGGGGCCGAGCACGACGGGTTCGAGCCCGGCCGCCCGCAGCGCTTCCTCCGCCGGCATGCGCACGTCGTCCGCGACGATCTCGCCGACGCCGATCATCGCCGCCGTCATATGGGCGAGCGGCGCGAGATCGCCCGACGCCCCGACCGAACCCTGGCAGGGCACGACAGGCGTCAATCCCCTCGCGAGCATGGCCTCCAGGAGCTGCACCGTCGTCAGCTGCACACCCGACGCCCCCTGCGCCAGCGACGCCAGCTTCAGCGCCATCATCAGACGGGCGACCGGCACGGGCATCGGCTCCCCGACGCCGGCGGCATGGGAGAGCACGATGTTGCGTTGCAGCGTCTCGAGGTCCGCCTCGCCGATCCGGACGCTGGCGAGCTTCCCGAAGCCGGTATTGATGCCGTAGACCGGCTCGCCCCGCGCCAGGATCCGGCGCACGGCGGCGGCGGACGCCTCCACCACCGGAAACGCCGCCGGGTCGAGGGACGGCACGGCGCCGCGGTAGATCGCGCGCCATCCGGCCAGCGGGACGTTGCCCGGCTCGATCATCACCACATCGGTCATCTGCCCCTCCAGACACGGGCATGGAGCGGGTTGAAGCCCATGCGATAGACGAGTTCGGCCGGGCTCTCGATGTCCCAGATGGCGAGGTCGGCGGACTTGCCGGCTTCCAGCGTGCCCGCCTCGGCTCCGAGCCCGAGGGCCTTCGCGGCGTTGCGGGTGACGCCGAGGAGGCACTCGTCGACGGTCATGCGGAACAGCGTCGCCGCCATGTTCATGGTCAGGAGCAGCGAGGTCAGCGGCGAGGTGCCGGGATTGCAGTCGGTGGCGACGGCCATGGCCACGCCCTGCCGGCGGAACGTCTCGATCGGCGGGACCTTGGTCTCGCGGATGAAATAGAAGGCGCCCGGCAGCATCACCGCGACGGTGCCGGCCTTCGCCATGGCCGCGGCGCCGGCCTCGCTGGCATATTCCAGATGATCGGCCGACAGCGCGCCGTAGCTGGCCGCGAGCGCCGCGCCGGAGAGGTCGGAAAGCTGGTCGGCATGCAGCTTCACCGGCAGCCCGGCGGCTTTTGCGGCATCGAAGACCCTTGCGATCTCCTCCGGCGAAAAGGCGATCCCCTCGCAGAACCCGTCGACCGCGTCGGCAAGACCTTCGGCGGCGATTGCCGGCAGCATCTCGCCCGCCACCTTCGCGATGAAGCCGGCCTTGTTCCCGGCATGCTCCGGCGGCAGCGCATGGGCGCCGAGGAATGTCGTGCGAACCCTGACCGGACGCTTATCGGCCAGCCGCCGCGCGGCGCGCAGGCTCTTCGCTTCGTTCTCGGCATCGAGCCCGTAGCCGGACTTCACCTCGATCGTCGTGACGCCCTCGGCGATCAGCGTGTCGAGCCGGGGCAGCGCCTCGGCGACGAGCCGGTCCTCGCTCGCCTCCCGCAGGGCGCGGACCGAGGAGATGATCCCGCCGCCGGCCCTCGCCACTTCCTCGTAGCTCGCGCCCGCCAGCCGCAGCTCGAATTCCCGGGCGCGGTTGCCGGCCCAGACGAGATGGGTGTGGCAGTCGATCAGGCCCGGCGTGATCCAGCGGCCCTCGCAGTCGACGGTCTCGACGCCCCCGGCCGGATCGAGCAGGGCGCCGGGAAGCTCCGCCTCCGGTCCGGCGAAGGATATCCTGCCGGAACGGGCCAGCACCGCGCCGCTCTCGACGATCCCGAGCCCCGGCATGTCGGCCCGCATGGTGGCGAGCCGGGCATTGCGCCAGAGTTTCGGCGGCGGATTATGATCGATGGAGGCCATGGCGCACCCTTGGTCGAGAGGCTCGCTTTTCATCATGTATAGACATAATATCCGGCCTCGCAAGCCGGAGATGCAGACGAGGAGGCCGAAATGCCGACGATCCATGCCGAGACCGCCCTCACCCCCGACGGCTGGAGGACGAACGTCCGGCTGGAGATCGAGGGTGCTCGCATCGCCACCGTCACGCAAGGCGCGCCGCTGCCCGGTGACGAGCGCGCGGCCATCCTCGTCCCGGCCATGGCGAACCTTCACAGCCACGCCTTCCAGCGGGCGATGGCCGGGCTGGCGGAGATGCGCGGCCCCGGCACCGACACCTTCTGGGTCTGGCGCGAGACGATGTACCGCTTCGCCCTCGCCATGACGCCGGACGAGGTCGCGGCGGTGGCCGCGCAGCTTTACTTAGAGATGCTGGAAGCCGGCTTCGGCTCGGTCGGCGAGTTCCACTATCTCCATCACGACCATGACGGCCGGCCCTATGGCGACCTCGGCGCGATGGCCGGCGCGATTGCAGCCGCCGCCGGCGAGACCGGCATCGGCCTGACGCTGATCCCCGTCCTCTACGCCCATTCGACCTTCGGCGGCGCAGCCCCCCATCCAGGCCAGAGGCGCTTCATCTGTGACCGCGACACCTTCGCCCGCCTCGTCGAGGCATCGGAGGCCACGCTGGCGGATCTTCGCGGCAGCGTCCTCGGCGTCGCCGCCCACAGCCTGCGCGCCGTCACGCCCGATGAACTCGCCTTCGCCGCCAAGCTCCGGCCGAATGCGCCGATGCATATCCATGCAGCCGAGCAGGTGAAGGAGGTCGAGGACTGCCTCGCCTGGTCGGGCAGGCGCCCGGTCGAATGGCTCTTGGAAAATGCCGGGCCCGACCGGCGCTGGTGCCTCATCCATGCGACCCACATGACACCTGAGGAGACGAGGCTGCTTGCGCAAAGCGGCGCGGTCGCCGGTCTCTGCCCGATCACCGAGGCGAGCCTCGGCGACGGCTTCTTTCCGGCGCCCGAGTTCCAGGCGGCCGGCGGGAGCTTCGGCATCGGCTCGGATTCGAACGTCCTGATCGGCATCGCCGACGAATTGCGCCAGCTCGAGACCGCCCAGCGCCTCCATCGACAGAGCCGCAACGTCCTCGCCGAACCCGGCGCCTCCACCGGTCAGGCACTCTTCACCGCCGCGCTCGCGGGCGGGTCGCAGGCGCTCGGCCGGCCAGCGCCCGGGATCGCCGCGGACGGACCGGCCGATCTCGTCTCCCTCGACGCCGATCATCCGGCGCTGATCGGCAAATCCGGAAACGCCCTTCTCGACGCCTGGATCTTCGCCGCCTCGCGACAGGCCATCGACGGCGTCTGGGTCGCCGGCGAAAAGCGCGTCAGCGGCGGACGGCACCATGCGCGAGAGACGGTCTTCCGGCGGTTTCGCACGGCGGTGGAAGGTCTCGCCGCACGGCTGTGACGAGACCGTCGGCCGAGAGCACCGCTCCGCTCGCCAATTGACCGGCGACTTTAGCAGGGTGGTCAGTCCTCACGGACCGCAACGAGGCCGCCTGCGCTCGCTCATCTTGCTGGGGTCGTCCGCACGCACCGGCAGGATCGCGGCGCGGACGCTGCCTGCGTCGCCGCTTCGCAATCCCGGAACGAAGCTTTCCGCAGGCATAAAAAAAGCCGCGCACGATGGCGCGGCTTCGATTGTCGGTCTCGCTGGCTGGATCAGCGCGAGTAGAACTCGACCACCAGGTTCGGTTCCATCTGGACGGCGTAGGGCACGTCGTGGAGGCCGGGAACCCGGGTGAAGGTCGCGACCATCTTGTGGTGGTCGGCGTCGATGTAGTCCGGCACGTCGCGCTCGGCGAGCTGGGTCGCCTCGATGACGGCGACGTTCTGCTTGGACTTCTCGCGAACCTCGATCACGTCGCCCGGCTTGCAGACGTAGGACTGGATGTTGGTCCGCACGCCGTTGACGTTGACATGGCCGTGATTGACGAACTGGCGGGCGGCGAACACCGTCGCCACGAACTTGGCACGATAGACGATGGCGTCGAGCCGGCTCTCGAGCAGGCCGATCAGGTTCTCCGAGGTGTCGCCCTTGCGGCGGGCGGCCTCGTCGTAGATCTTGCGGAACTGCTTCTCGCGGATGTCGCCGTAGTAGCCCTTCAGCTTCTGCTTGGCGCGCAGCTGCACGCCGAAGTCGCTGACCTTGCCCTTGCGGCGCTGGCCGTGCTGGCCGGGGCCGTACTGGCGGCGGTTCACCGGGGACTTCGGGCGTCCCCAGATGTTCTCGCCCATGCGGCGATCGATCTTGTACTTCGCGGATGTGCGCTTGGTCATCGCATTTCCTTTTGGCAAAACAACATGGCCCGCGGTCGCCCACGGGCCGGTCCAGGAAACGCGCCCTCCTCTGCCCCTCGCTGGGGACTGACAGAGCAGCGTGGGCACAAACCGACACCGCTCACGGGACACGTTGAAAACCGGCCGAAGCAGGGCTTCAGCCGGTTGAGGGGGTTGTTAGACCCTCTGCGACCGGACTGTCAACTCCGACCGGGGCGCAAAGGCGTGGGAAAGTCGCGGCGTTTCCAGGCGGCGCGGCGGGCTGATCCGCCCGTACCGTCCTTGCCGGCGGCCGGATCGGGAGCATGTCGCCCGAAAGGAAGAGTTGCCGCGACGCGGCGGCTCCCGACCAACGCGGCACGCATGGAGAACAGCCTCATGGCCCAGATCACCTATCACATCGTCAAGCACGAGGACGGCTTCGCCTACAAGCTTGGCGACGTCTTCTCGGAGACCTTCGCCACCCACGACCAGGCCATGCTCGCCGCGAAGGCGGCCGCCGAGCGCCAGCAGCGCCCGGGCGAATCGGCGGGCATCGTCTATGAAGACGCCGACGGCAAATGGCACGAGGAGGTTTCGTCCGGCGCCGACCGGCCGCGGACGGCGGTACAGGACGACACCTGAAAGTTGCCGCCAGGCGGGACGGCCGTCGGCGGCATGTCCGACGGGGCGATGCCCGTTGGACATGCCCATCGGTTGTCGTGTCGGCTTGCGGGTGGCAAGTCGAGCGGATCGGCGCCAAGCCGATCCGTGCAGGCGCCGCATCCGCAACCCGGGCAGGATACCGGACGCACGGGCCCAGGCGCGGCAGGATCACTCCTGGCGCGAGGCGCGCCATCTCAGGCCGGCAGGTCCAGAAGCCCAGCTCTGTAAGAAGCCCGGCCCCGCAAGACATCTGATTCTTTGAGAAGAAAGGCTGGTGCGGTCGAGAAGACTCGAACTTCCACGGGTTGCCCCACAGCGACCTCAACGCTGCGCGTCTACCAATTCCGCCACGACCGCACGCCGTGTCACCGAGGCTGTTCGCCATCGGTGGCGGGCGTGTAACAAGACTTCTCGGGCGGCACAAGGCTTATCTTTTCAGCCGCTGCCGAAATCGCACCGCGAGCTGCTCAAGGGGCGGTTCGGTGGGGTTATTGCCGTTTCCGATCGCAGCGGGAATGGCTATATCCCGGCGATGAAGACCCACGATCCGATCCCGTCCGCGCCGCGCCTGTCGGCGGCCACCGACCGATTCTTCGCAAAAGCCGGTTCGCCGCCGGTCGAGTGGCTCGTGATGGACGGCCTGACATCCTATGAAGATGCGCTCGAGGCGATGGAGACGCGGGTCGCGGCGATCGCCGACGGTCGCGCCCGCGAAGCGGTGATGCTGGTCGAGCATCCGCCGCTCTATACCGCCGGAACCGGCGCCAGCGACGGCGACCTCCTCGACCGGCGATTCCCGGTGTTTTCCGCGGGCCGCGGCGGCCAGTACACCTATCACGGCCCCGGCCAGCGGGTCGCCTATGTGCTGCTCGACCTCAAACGCCGGCGCCAGGACGTGCGCGCCTTCGTCGCCGCGCTGGAAGCCTGGATCATCGCCACACTCGGAGATTTCCTGATCGTCGGCGAGCGCCGGGAGGACCGGGTCGGCGTCTGGGTGCGGCGGCCCGAACGCCCGCTTGCGCCGGGCGGCACCGTGGCGGAGGACAAGATCGCGGCGATCGGCATCCGGGTGCGCCGGTGGGTCACCTTCCACGGCATCTCGCTCAACGTAGATCCCGACCTCGACCATTTCTCCGGTATCGTCCCCTGCGGTATCCGGGGACACGGTGTCACCAGCCTCGCCGACCTCGGCACGCTGGTCTCGATGCCGGAGGTCGATTCGTTCCTGCGCCGTAATTTCGAGACGATCTTCGGGGCAACGCTCCAGGACTGAGTGCTGGGCTCGGCGCAGAACCAGGCGAGCGGGCTCGGCGGCGATAGGCGGGGCTGATCTGGACGCGTCCAGGCGGCCCCGTGACGGCGCCGGCCGTCACTCCGAGCTGCGGATCTCGAAGTCGCCGTCGTAGCTTTCCACCTCCGCCAGAACGGAGACGTCCTTCACGCTGCTGCAGGCCGGTCCCTGCCTCGCCGCCTCGAGCATCGCATCGACCGCCGCCTCGTCGCCGCTGAACACCGCCTCGACCGCTCCGGCCCGCGTGTTGCGCCCCCAGCCCGACAGGCCGAGCCGCCGGGCTTCCTCGTCGCACCAGGCTCGGTAGCCGACGCCCTGGACCCGTCCGGTGATCTCGACGTGAACGCTCTTGCTCATGATGCCCCTTGCCTTGTTCCATGGTTTCGCGACCGCATGGGGGATATTAGCGCCGGCGGGGTGGCGGGCGAATCCGCGATCAATGCGGCGGCGGCACCCGGCCTGGCGCGGCCCTGGGCGCCGACTGTCGCTCCCGCCAGACCACGAAGAGGCCCGACCCGACGATGATCGCCATGCCGATCCACTTGGCGAGATCGGGCAGATCGCCGAAGAACAGGTAGCCGAAGCCGATTGCCGTCAGCATCTCCACATAGCCGAGCGGCGCCAGCACCGAGGCCGGCGCCAGCCGGTAGGCGAGGATGAACAGGAGGTGTCCGACGGTCCCGACGAGGCCCGCCATGGCGAGCAGCCACCACGCCGTCGCCGACTGCGGCCAGGCGAAGCTAAGTTCGTCGATGCCGCTGCCTTGGGCCATAACCAGCGCGGCGGCCAGCGCCAGCCCGCCGACGAGCCCGGCATAGACCATCATCGCCAGCGGGCTGGTGCCCCGCGAAACTTTCCGGCTGAGAATCAGGTAGAGCGCCACGGCGAATGCCGCCGTCAGCGGCAGCAGCGCGGCGAGGCCGAAGACCGCATAGCTCGGCCGGATGATGATCATCGCTCCCAGAAAGCCGACGGCGACCGCAACGATCCGCCGCCAGCCGATCGTCTCCTTCAAAAACAGCGCCGAGAGCAGCGTGACGATGAGCGGCTCGACCAGGAACACGGCGGTCGCGTCGGCGAGCGGCATCAGGCGGAGCGCCCCGAAGAAGCTCAGGGTCCCGACGGCGAGGAGCAGTCCGCGCAGGACGTTGAGCCAGGGCCGGGTCGTCTTCAACCCCGTGATCCCGTCGCTCACGAGGACGATCGGCAATGTCAGCGCCGCCTGGATCAGGAGGCGCCCCATCCCCACCTCGCCCGGCGACATTTCGTGAGTCGTCACCAGCATCTTGCCGAACACGTCGAGAAGCGGAATGAAGGCGGCGGCGGCGATCATGATCGCCATGCCCTTCAGTGTCTCGGCGGGCGTATTGTCGTAGGATTGGGTCATGTCGGCCATGGGGCTTCATGGCACGCCGCGCCGGGCCCCGCCACCGGCGCGATTAACGCCGGCGAACGAACATCGAGAGAGAGCCATGACCACCGTCTATGTCGACGCGGATGCCTGCCCGGTGAAGGACGAGGCGATCGAGGTGGCGATGCGCCGGGGGGCCGATGCCGTGCTCGTCTCCAATGGCGGCATGCGTCCCTCGCGCTTTCCCGATGCGCGCATCGTCGTCGTGCCTGAAGGCGCGGACGCCGCCGACGACTGGATCGTCGACAATTGCGGCGAGGCCGACGTCGTCGTCACCGCCGACATCCCTCTCGCCGCCCGCGCGCTGGAAGCGGGCGCCGCGGTGCTCGGGCCGACCGGCCGCGAGTTCACGGCCGAAACCATCGGGACCGCCCTCTCCATGCGCGCCTTCAAGCAGCATTTGAGGGAAACCGGCGAATCGAAGGGCTACAATGCCAGCTTCACCGCGGCGGACCGCTCGCGCTTCCTGCAGGCCCTCGACCGCATGCTGACGCGGATCGCGCGCTGACGAACCGTTTGGGCAACTGATCACGATCTGGAGAGCCGGTTGAAACCTTCCGGCGCTCGCGGCGAATGAATGGTTGACGTCGCAGCTCCCGGATCGGGATGCGCGAGACCCCAAACGGAGGATTCCCATGGCGGCGACCACCCAGGTCGATCTCGCAGAAGAGCCGCAAGAGGCCGTCGCGAACAACCCGTCCGGGGCCGACACCGCCGCGCGGCCCGAGGACCACGACGGGGGCAGCTCTCTCGTCTATCGCCAGAGGTTCGCCACGCGGCTCACGCACTGGATCTGGGCCGTCTGCCTGTTCTTCATGCTGTTGTCCGGCCTGCAGATCTTCATGGCGCGGCCCGACCTCTACATCGGCCAGCAGTCCGGATTCGGCTTCGACAACACCATCCTGTCGATCGGCGCCCGCCAGGTCGGCGGCGAGGCCCGCGGCGTGACCACGGTCTTCGGCCATGCCTTCGACACGACCGGCTGGCTCGGCCTCGTTCCCCAGGGAGGCCAACTGGCCGCGAAAACCTTTCCCGGCTGGCTGACGATCCCCGGCTACCGCGACCTTGCGACCGGCCGCGTCGTCCACTTCTTCTTCGCCTGGGTGCTCGTCGCGACGCTTTTCGTCTGGCTGCTCGCCAGCCTCCTCAACGGCCATCTGCGCGAGCTGGTCCCGACGCCCGGCGATCTGAAGAGGCTGCCCCGCGACGTCGCCGAACATCTGCGCCTGCGCTTCCATCATGGCCGCAGCTACAACGTCCTGCAGAAGCTCTCCTATGCGGCGGTCCTGTTCATCGCCCTGCCGCTGACCGTCCTCACCGGCCTCACCATGTCGCCGGGGGTCGTTGCGGATCTGCCGTTCCTGCTCGACCTCTTCGGCGGCCGGCAGACGGCGCGCACGATCCACTTCGCCCTCATGCTGGCGCTCGTCCTGTTCTTCGTCGTCCATGTCCTGATGGTGGTCCTCGCCGGGCCCATCAACGAGCTGCGCTCGATGATCACCGGCTGGTACCGCACCCAACCGGAGAAGCGCCGATGACCCGCCTCACTCTCTCGCGCCGGCGGTTCCTCACCGGCGCCACCGTCGCCGCGACGGCGCCGCTCGCCGGCTGCTTCGATTCCCTTGGCGATCGCCAGTCGGCCGTCCGCGGCGTCCTCGAGACCGCCAATTCCCTGACCTACCGGGTCCAGCGCATGCTTCTGTCCAGCGACGACCTCGCCCGCGAATATGTCGAGAGCGAGATCCGCCAGCCGCAGCGGCCGAACGGCACCACCAGCCCCCGCGACGCCGCCTACCAGGATCTGGCGGCCTCGGACTTCCGCGGCTATCGCCTGACGATCGGCGGCCTCGTCGAGATGCCGCGGGAGTTCGGCCTCGACGAGATCCGCGCCATGCCGTCCAGGACCCAGATCACCCGCCACGACTGCGTCGAAGGCTGGAGTTGCATCGCCAAATGGACGGGCGTGCCGCTTGCCTTGGTGCTCGATCAGGCGAAGGTGCAGCCCGAGGCCCGCTTCGTTGTCTTCGAATGCTTCGACACGATGGAAACCGGCTTTACCGGACCGATCCGCTACTATGAATCGATCGATCTGCGCGACGCCCGGCACCCCCAGACCATCCTCGCCTACGGCCTGAATGGACAGGCCCTACCGGTTGCGAACGGGGCGCCGCTGCGGGTCAGGATCGAGCGACAACTGGGATACAAAATGGCGAAATATATCCGCTCGATTACTCTGGCGAGCGACATAGCCGCCTTTGGCGAGGGAAATGGCGGATACTGGGAAGATCGCGGATATGAGTGGTTTGCCGGGATATGACCCTGAGTTCGCTGAATCTCATCACGATATATTGCTGATTTAACGAAAGTGGAACCTTGGGTTAAGTAATTTTTATGGAACGTCTGCTTTGCTGATGGGAACGAAGTGGGAGATCGTTTCGGATGAAGGCGACGAAACAGCACCGGGACTTCGCGATCCGTCTCATGGAGCATCTGGTCGTGCCGACCTTCGTCTTGGACGAGACGGGGCACGTCCTGATCTGGAACCGATCCTGCGAGCGGCTCACGGGGATCGAGGCCCGCGACGTGATCGGCACCAAGAACCACTGGAAGGGCTTCTACACCGAAGAACGTGCCTGTCTGGCGGATCTGGTGATCCGCAACGCCGCTGCCGAAATCCCGGACCTCTACATGGTCGACTGCTCGACCGAGCCCGATCGGGGCATCTATTCGGCGGAGAACTGGTGCCATCTGCCCACTGCCGGAGGCCTCCGCTATCTCGCCATCGATGCCGGTCCGATCCACGACGAGGGCGGCCGGCTGATCGCGGTGGTCGAGACGCTGCGCGACATCACGGTGCAGAAAGAGGCGCAGGACAAGCTGGAGGTCCTCGCACGGCAGGACTCGCTGACGGGAATTCCCAACCGCCGGCTGTTCGACGAATATCTCGTCGGCGAGTGGCGGATCGCCACCGCGACCGACCGGCACCTCGCTTTGCTGATGATCGATATCGACCACTTCAAGGCGTATAACGACACGCTCGGCCATCTGGCCGGGGACGTCTGCCTCCAGCAGATCGCCCGGATCGTGTCCGCCGAAACCCGGCGCGACTGCGACGTCTGCGCCCGGTACGGCGGGGAGGAATTCGCGGTGATCCTGCCGCGAACCGATCTATCGGGCGCGCTCATCGTCGCCCGCCGCATCGCCAAGGCGGTGGCCAAGGCCAGGATCCGCAATCCGGGGATGGGCAAGGACGCCAACCTCACGCTCAGCATCGGCGTCGCCGCCTATGACAAGCAATGCCGCCCGGAGACACCCATCGAGCTTCTGGCAGCCGCCGACGCCGCGCTCTACGCCGCCAAGGACGGTGGACGGGCGCGGGTCCACGCCTGGCGGGAGAAACTGGCGGCTTAAGGCACGACATCCGACGCGCGCCTCCCCTCAACGTCAGGCGAGGCTTCGCACCACAGCCGCCCTCGCCTCACGACGTCGGAACGGCCTGCACCTGCGGCTCGGCCACGGGAGGGGCCGCGGGCGTGCTTCCCATGGCGGACGTCTTCGCCGGCCTCGCGGCAGGCTGCGGCTTCACCGCCGGCACGTGGCCCGGCGGCCCATAGATCTTCCGCTCGAGATCGACGCTGTAGCCCTCGATGAGCCGCTGGTCGACGAGCGCCTTCTCCTGCATCAGCGAGATCGCCGCGCCCACGATCCCATTGATCGCCGCATCCTGCATCTGGACGACGACCAGCGTCTTCAGCGGATTGCCGGCGAGATCGGCGATCGTGACTTCGGTGCCGAGAGAGTTCGCGCTGCCGACCAGAGCGGACAAGACGGCATTCTTGTAGGTAACGTTCTGGATCTCGATGTTCACCGTCGACGGCTTGCCGGACGGGTCCTTGCCGACGATCGTCTCGCTGACCGCCGCCTGCAGCCGCGGACCGATCTCGGTCTCGCTCTGGACCGTCGGCGCGGTGGTCACCGTCACGCGCTGGATGTTCAGAGGTCCCGTCTCGTCGACGATCGGCTTTGCGCAGCCGGCCAAAAGAACCATGGCAGCGATGGCGCAATATTTGAATGAACCCATTTCGGCACTGTCCCCAGAAGACTTGCATGATGCAGTCCTGCGTAGGGGGAGAAAGCGGCTTACAGCAATGCGGCAAGCCGGGAAATTTAAGAACTTCTTGCGCTGACGCGAAGATCGGCGAGCTTTCGACAGTCACCGCGTGGTTTTCGCAACAGCTTGGCGTTGCAGGACCTGGCGGCGATCGAATCGGCCGCGCCTCAGCTCCGCTCCGTCACCGGCGAATGCGCCGCCAGCACTAGCGCCGCCGCCTGCATTTCCTGCCGGCGCCTTTCGCGCAGCGCCATCGCCTCGTCGTCGGCGCCCCACTGCTCGATGTTCCAGTCCTCCTCGAGACTGGCGAGCGCCCAGGCCTCCTCGGTGGCCAGCCGGCCATGGGCGACGGCCAGCGCCAGCAGCGTCGAGCCGGTAAGGGTGGTGACCTGGTGGAGCGCGGCCACGCCGAAGCCTTCGTCGAAGCGCTCCAGATGCGCCTTCACCGCGGCAACCGACGGCTCCGGCTGGGCGACATGCATCACCCCCTCGGCGAGCAGGAACCGCGCCCCGAGACGCTCCTCCGCCCAGGCGAGGATCGGATCCCATTGTTCGCGCTGGCGCGTCACCAGCCGCTCCGGCGCGTCCGCGCGGTAGAACAGCATGTCGGTCTCGGCGAACCGACCGATCTCGGCCCGCACCGGACCGGGATCCGCGAGGATGGCGTCGAGGATGGTGTTGACGAGCCGGGTCACCGGCATCGTCGCGGGATCGATGCGCTCGCCTTGCCCGTCCCATTCCCTCGCGATCGCCTCGGCGACGTCCCTCGCCGGCACCGCCAGCGACCGGCGCGCCGGCGTCTTTACCGGCCGCCCGTCGAGCATGACGGCGTGGCCGGCCGTGGTCTCGGCGACGGCGACCTCGCAGTAGAATCGCTTCGGCAGTTCCGGGCGGGCAAAAGGCTGGTTGTTCGACATGAGAAGAGCCTCTTTCGAAGAGATCCGGGACAGGCGGCTCAGTCGGCGGCCGGTTCCTTTCCGATCGGCGTTGAAGCGGTCAGGCGGCGAGGAACCGATCGATCGAGCGCGCCAGGGACGAAACGTCGGACACGATCTCGTCGGCCCCCGCGCCGCGCATCAGCGCCACCGAATGGCTGCCCCAGTCGACGCCGATCGCCCGCGCGCCCGCCGCCTTCGCCATCTCCATGTCGAAGGTGGTGTCGCCGACGACGACCGCGTGCCCGGCCGGAATGCCGAACTCGCCGCAGCATTCGGTGACCATCGCCGGATGCGGCTTCGACGGGCAGTCGTCGGCGGTCCTGACCGCATGGAAACAGTCAGTCAGGCCATGATGCGCGGCCAGCGCCGCGACGCCTCGCCGGGACTTGCCGGTGACCATGCCGACGAAGACGGCGTCGCGTGATGCAAGCTCCCGCACCAGCTCGGCCATGCCCGGAAACAGCGCCTCGGTGAAATCCTCCCGCGCCCGCTCGGCGCGGTATTCGATCCGGTAGCCTTCCGCCACGGCCTGGACGCTCGCCTCGTCCAGCGACGGGCGCAGCGCATGCACCGCCTTGTCGAGGGAGAGCCCGATGATCGCGCGGGTCGCCTCCGGCGCCGGCGGCTCCAGATCGAAGCGGCGGAAGGCCTGCTCCATGATCCTGCAGATCAGCCCGGCGCTGTCGGCGATCGTGCCGTCGCAGTCGAAGAGTACGGCCTTCATGGCGGGCTCAGTCCCCGAGCTGGGCTTCGTCGAAGCCGAACAGGTTGAAGGTCTGCACCATGTGCGGCGGCAGCGGCGCGACCTGGTCGATCACCCCGCCGGACGGATGCGGGATGACGATCCGCCGCGCATGCAGGTGCAGCCGCTTCTGGACGCCGCCGGGAAACTCCCAGTTGGTGTCGTGCTCGAAATATTTCGGGTCGCCGAGGATCGGATGGCCGATATGGGCGGCATGGACGCGCAGCTGGTGGGTGCGGCCGGTATGGGGCTGCATCTCCAGCCAGGCGAAGTTCTGCGCCAGCTGGTCGATCACCCGGTAGTGGCTGAGCGCATGGTCGGCCCCGTCGTCGCCATGTTTGCCGACGCGCATGCGGTCGCCGTCCGGCGTCTGCTCCTTGACGAGATAGGTCGAGATCCGCCCGTCATGGGGCACCGGAACGCCCTTGACGATGGCCCAGTAGTGCTTCTGCGTGTCGCGCTCGCGGAACGCCTTGGTGAGCGATATCGCGGCGCCCCGGGTGCGCGCCACCACCAGGATGCCGGTGGTGTCGCGGTCGATGCGGTGGACGAGGCGGGGCTTCTCGCCCTTCTTGTTGCGCCAGGCCTCGAGCATCTGGTCCATGTGCCGCACGATGCCGGAGCCGCCCTGCACCGCGAGGCCTGCGGGCTTGTTGAACACGAAGACCTTGTCGTCCTCGTAGATCAGCATCTTCGACAGGACGTCGGCGTCCTCCCGGTGCTTCATCGTGTTGGCGGTGAGCGGCCGCGTGTCGAGGCTCTTGGCGTCGCTTCCGACCGGCGGGATGCGGATCATCTGGCCGGGCTCGACGCGGGTGTCGGATTTCGCCCGGCCGCCGTCGACGCGAATCTGCCCCGAGCGCAGGAGCTTCTGCAGGTGGCCGAAGCCGAGGCCCGGATAGTGAAGCTTGAACCAGCGGTCGAGCCGCAGCCCCGCCTCGTCCGCCTCCACCCGTTTCTGCTCGACCGTCGCCATGTTCTTGCACGCCTCGTTCATCCGGCCGGGTTCAAGCCGACACGCATTCCGCGCGGCCCTTCTCCGGTCCTCAAGCCCGTCTCCTACTGAAAGCCGGGCCGATGGGCAATGAATGGCGGTGAATTGGCGCGATTTGGCGGTGTCCGGAAGCGGTGTGGCAGGTCCAGACGCAGAAAGGGCGCCGTCGCCGGCGCCCCGTCCGTCTCGTCGTGTTCCGTCTCGTTCAGCGATCGAGCGCCTTGACGATGTCCTCGACCATCTTCTTCGCGTCGGCCAGGAGCATCATCGTGTTGTCCTTGTAGAACAAGGTGTTGTCGATGCCCGCATAGCCTGAGGCGAGCGACCGCTTGACGAACAGGCAGGTCTGCGCCTGGTCGACATTGAGGATCGGCATGCCGTAGATCGGCGAGGTCTTGTCGTCGCGGGCCGCCGGATTGGTCACGTCGTTGGCGCCGATGACGAAGGCGACGTCGGACTGGGCGAATTCCGAGTTGATGTCGTCGAGTTCGAAGACGTCGTCATAGGGAACGTTAGCCTCGGCGAGCAGAACGTTCATGTGCCCCGGCATGCGGCCGGCCACCGGATGGATGGCGTATTTCACCGCGACGCCCTCCTCCTTCAGCTTGTCGGCCATCTCGCGCAGCGCATGTTGGGCCTGAGCGACCGCCATGCCGTAGCCCGGCACGATGATGACCTTGGAGGCGTTCTTCATGAGATACGCCGCGTCGTCGGCCGAGCCCTGCTTGATCGTCCGGTCGCCCATGTCCTGCGCCCCGGCGGGACCGCTGTCACCGCCGAATCCCCCGAGGATCACCGAAATGAAGGACCGGTTCATGCCCTTGCACATGATGTAGGAGAGGATCGCGCCCGACGAGCCGACCAGCGCACCGGTGATGATCAGCGCCAGATTCTGCAGCGTGAAGCCGATGCCCGCCGCAGCCCAGCCGGAATAGGAGTTCAGCATCGACACGACGACGGGCATGTCCGCCCCGCCGATGGGGACGATCAAGAGGACGCCGAGGGCGAGCGAGACGAGGACGATCAGCCAGAAGACCAGGTGGCTCTCGGTGATCGCGAACCAGACCACCAGCACCACGAGCAGGATGCCCAGCGCGATGTTGATGGCGTGGCGGGACGGCAGCATGATCGGCTTGCCGCTCATCCGCCCGTCGAGCTTCAGGAAGGCGATGACCGAACCGGTGAAGGTGATCGCGCCGATGGCGACGCCGATCGACATTTCCACCAGCGCCTGGCCATGGATCGCGCCGACGGCGCCGATGCCCATGGATTCCGGCGCATAGAGCGCGGCGGCTGCGACCATCACGGCAGCGAGGCCGACGAGGGAGTGGAAGGCGGCGACGAGCTGCGGCATCGCGGTCATGGCGATGCGCCGGGCGATGACCGCACCAGCGGTGCCGCCAATGGCGATGCCGACGACGATGAGGGCGAGCCCGCCGAAGGACGGGCCGGCGAGCAGCAGCGTGGTCAGGACGGCGATCGCCATGCCGACCATTCCCATGACGTTGCCCTGGCGGCTGGTCGTCGGATGGGACAGGCCCCGGAGCGCCAGGATGAACAGGACGCCGGAGACGAGATAGAGGAATGCAGCGGTGGATTCGGACATGATCTCTACCGCCTCACTTCGTCTTTTTCTTGTACATCGCCAGCATGCGCTGGGTGACGAGGAAGCCGCCGAAGATGTTCACCGAGGCGAGGATCAGCGCGATGAAGCCGAAGGTGGTGGCCAGCCCCGAGGCCGAGAGGCCGACGGCGAGCAGCGCGCCGACGACGATCACCGAGGAGATCGCGTTGGTGACCGACATCAGCGGCGTGTGCAGGGCCGGCGTCACCGACCAGACGACGTAGTAGCCGACGAAGATCGCCAGGATGAAGATCGCGAAGTGAAAGACGAACGGGTCCGTCCCGGCGTGCCCGGCCACGGCCACGGCATCGCCCATCCCCTCGCCGATCATCCGCTCGACGCCGTGGCGCGCCTGATTGATCGCGGCGCCCGCCTCGTTGAGCCGTTGCAGCGTGTCCTGCGCAGTCTCGTTGCCCATCAGTTGCCTCCCCCGGCTGCTCGTTCCTGTGCTCCGGCAGCGGCGTCCGGCGCGGCCTTGGCCTCTGCGCCACTCCCGGCGGCGTCACCGGATGTGCCCTCGGCACCGGCGGGTGCAAATCTTGGATGCACCACCTTGCCGTCCCGGGTCAGCAGCGTCGCCTTGACCAACTCGTCCTCGAAGTCGATCGCCAGCGCGCCGGTCTCCTTGTCGAGCATCGTCTCGAGAAAGGCCGACAGGTTCTTGGCATAGAGCAGCGAGGCACTGGCCGAGATCCGGCCCGAGACGTTGGTGTAGCCGATGATCCGAGCCGGACCGGCCTCGACGATCTCGCCGGCTTTCGAGCCCTCGACATTGCCGCCGCGCTCGACCGCGAGGTCGACCAGCAGCGAGCCGGGGCGCATCGACGCCACCATGTCGGCGGAGACGAGGCGCGGCGCCGGACGGCCCGGGATCAGCGCCGTGGTGATGACGATGTCCTGCTTGGCGATGTGGGCGGCGACGAGCTCGGCCTGCTTGGCCTGATACTCCTTCGACATCTCCTTGGCGTAGCCGCCGGCGGTCTCGGCCGCCTTGAACTCGTCGTCCTCGACGGCGACGAACTTAGCGCCGAGGGATTCGACCTGTTCCTTGGTGGCCGGCCGCACGTCGGTCGCCGTCACCACCGCACCGAGGCGGCGGGCGGTGGCGATCGCCTGGAGGCCGGCGACGCCGACGCCCATGACGAAGACCCGGGCGGCGGGAACCGTGCCCGCCGCGGTCATCATCATCGGGAACGCCCGGTCGAACTCGTGGGAGGCGTCGATCACCGCGCGGTAGCCGGCGAGATTGGCCTGGGAGGACAGGACGTCCATCACCTGCGCCCGGGTGATGCGCGGCATCAGCTCCATGGCGAAGGCGAGGATGCCGGCCTCGGCCATCCTGCCGAGCGCCACCTCCTCGCCATAAGGATCCATGATTGCAATGACGAGCGCGCCGGACCGGTAGGTCGAGATCTCCTCGTCGCCGGGTCGGCGCACTTTCAGGACGACGTCGGCCGACGCCGCGTCGGCCGCGCTGCCGATCGTCGCGCCGGCGGCCTCGAAGGCCGCGTCGGTGATCCGCGACGCGGCGCCCGCGCCGCTTTCCACGACGATCTCGGCACCCCGGCCGGTCAGTTTCTTGATGCTGTCCGGGGAGGCTGCGACGCGCGTCTCGCCGTCTGCCCTCTCCTTCGGAATGAAGATCTTCATGTGGCGGTCCCTCCCCCTGCCAGCTCGAAAGCTCCCGCGCCGGCCGCGTCACCCCGCTTGCGCGGGGCCGGGCCGGACGAGACTCAGCGCAGGGCGAACCAGCCGATGGCGAGAACGACGATGAAGCCGAGAACCGACGTGATCACGCCGCTGCCCATGATCAGGCCGAGCATCATGCCGACGAGCAGGGCGATGAGGAAGAGCGAGCCCCATTTGAACATGCCGATGAAGAGCGTGTAGGTCTTCTCGTGCTCCGGATAATCCATCTCGGCGGCGTTCGTCGTATCGATCTTCATATCCCCGGCCATGGCAGCCCTCCCATCCTGTCAATCCCCCGGACATACACGAAAGCGCGCGCCGCTGGCAACGCGCCGTCGGCACGAAGCGGCGGCGGATCGCTGCGGGACTTCCTCAAGGGTAGAGGCGGCCGATTTCCCATGGCGCGTCGAGCGTCCTGCGGGAAAAGACGATGCGATCGTGCAGGCGGAAGGCGCCGTCCTGCCAGAACTCGATCGACAGCGGCATCAGCCGGAAGCCGGACCAGTGGGGCGGGCGCGGGATCTCGCCTTCGCCATATTGCGAATCGAGTCGCTCCACCTCAGCCTCGAGCAGGGTCCGGCTCTCCAGCGGCCGTGACTGCTGCGAGGCCCAGGCGCCGAGCCGGCTGCCCCGCGGGCGGCTGGCATAATAGGCGTCGGCCTCGGCCTCGGTGACGACCTCGACGGGCCCGCGCATGCGCACCTGGCGGCGCCGGCTCTTCCAGTGGAAGCACATCGCCGCCTTGCGGCTGGCCAGCAGCTGCCCGCCCTTGGCGCTCTCGAAATTGGTGTAGAAGGCAAAGCCCCGCGCGTCGAAACCCTTGAGCAGAACCATGCGGGCGTCCGGCAGGCCGTCCTCGTCGACGGTCGCCAGCGACAGCGCGTTCGGGTCGTTCGGCTCGCTCTCCACGGCCTCCTTGAGCCAGCCGTCGAAAAAGGCAAAAGGGTCTGATCCGACGGCGTTTTCATCGAGTCTTAAGGGTTGTTCGGTCATCTGTGATACTGCCTCGGAGGTCACGGCCCGGCGACGATTCGCCGAATCGAATGAAACATGAGATCGATGCTGCGATACAAGACGGTCTGGATCTTGGTGATGACGGCGGGTCTCGGCGGATGTGTGGTCGCCGGCCCGAGCGTCGAGGATACCCTCCTCGATCCCACCATCACCGGCTCCACCACGACGCAGCCGGAGGAGGACCCGGCGTCCAGCGACAGCGACGCCGTCTCGGACCGCCGGATCGTCCGCAATGCCGTTTCCGCCGCCGACATCGACACGGGCTCCGACAACGGCGCCGGGAAGGGCGCCGGCCGCTATGCCTGGTCCAATCCCGAAACCGGATCGAGCGGCGTCATCACGACGCTCAGCCAGGAGCGCCAGGGCGACAACATCTGCCGCTCTTTCGAGACCTCGCGCCAGCGCTTCGACGGGATCGCGCTCTATCAGGGCCGGGCCTGCGCCGTCGGAGCCGGCGAATGGGCGCTGATCGAATTCACCAAGCGCTGACGGTTGGCCGGTTCCTTCGAGCGGCGCGGGATCTGCCGCTCTCTCCGACCCACGTCCCATTCAGAATCCCGGCTTTGATGCCGAGCGGCGCGAACCGCTCGCTGCCGCCGATCTCCGCAGCCACGAATCGCGCCTTCGTCCACCAAAAAGCAGCCGGAATGACGAAGCAGCGTCCGGGCGATCTTCAATTTGCCGGCACCAGTCGTCATATAGGAGGCGATTGCGACGGTGCCGCAGGCGCCGTCCCCGCCATTCATGCCCATCTGAAGGAACTGACAGCCTATGCGCGATCCCTACGCCGTGCTCGGCGTCGCGAAGTCGGCGAGCGAAAAGGAGATCAAGTCGGCCTTTCGCAAGCTGGCGAAAAAGTATCATCCGGACGCCAATTCCAACGACCCGACGGCCGCCAGCCGATTCAACGAGGCCAACCAGGCCTATGAGATCCTTGGCGAAAAGGACAAGCGCGCCCAGTTCGACCGGGGCGAGATCGATGCCGACGGCAAGCCGAAGTTCCAGGGCTTTGCCGGCGCCGATCCGTTCGGTGCCGGCGGCCCCTTCGCCGGCGGCAGGTCGCGGCCGGGCGGCTTCGAATACCGCTCCTCCACCAAGGCGGAGGACTTCGATGCCGACAGCATCTTCTCCAGCCTGTTCGAGGGCGCCTTCGGCGGCGCCGGCGCTGGTGCCAAGCGCGCGTCGGCGAAGGGCGGCTTTTCCGGCGCCCGCAGCGGCGCATCGAAAGGCGCCGACATCACCGCCGAGCTGACCATCGGGCTCGACGACATCGTCTCGAACGAAAAGGTCGAGGTCGCCTTCGCCTCCGGCAAGAAGCTCGCCATCCGTCTGCCGATGGGCGTCGAGGACGGCCAGACGATTCGGCTGCGCGGCCAGGGCCAGGCCACCCCGGCGGCGGGCGGCACTCCCGGCGACGCGCTGATCACCATCCGCATCGCGCCCCATGGCCGCTTCAAGGTCGAAGGGCGGGATCTGCGCTGCAGCGCCGACGTGCCCCTGCGCACCGCCGTTCTCGGCGGACGGCTCGAGGTCGAGACGCTGGACGGCCGGGTGGCGCTCAACGTCCCGGCCTGGACGAATTCCGGCAAGACCTTCCGCTTCAAGGGCAAGGGCCTCACGACCAAGGAGGGCGGCCGCGGCGATCTCTACGTCAAAATCGAGATCCACCTGCCGCAGGGCGACCGGGAGCTCGAGGCGCTGATGCGCGAGCGCTCGAAGGAACCGGCCGCAGGCTGACCTTGCCTGTCGCCGCCGGCGCGCACTCCCCGGGGGATGCAGGCCCGGGGAGCCTTCCCGTGCTTGAAGCCCCATCACCTCTGTGCCATACCGCCGCCGCAAGACGATTTCGGCAAGGACCCACTGGAGGATAGCGCGCCATGGCTGCATCGAACGGTCTGATGGAAGGCAAGCGCGGCCTCGTGATGGGGGTCGCCAACAACCGTTCGATCGCGTGGGGCATCGCCAAGGCTCTCGCCGACGCCGGCGCCGAGCTGGCGCTGACCTATCAGGGCGACGCCCTGAAAAAGCGCGTGGCGCCGCTCGCCGACGAACTCGGCGCCTTCCTCGCCGGCCATTGCGACGTCACCGAAGATGCCACCGTCGACGCGGTCTTCGCCGAGGTCGAGGCCCGCTGGGGCAAGCTGGACTTCGTCGTCCACGCCATCGCCTTCTCCGACAAGGACGAACTCACCGGCCGCTACGTCGAGACGAGCCGCGAGAACTTCCGCAAGACCATGGACGTCTCGGTCTATTCGCTGACCTCGATCACCGCCCGGGCCGAGAAGCTGATGGGCCATGGCGGCTCGATCCTGACGCTGACCTATTACGGCGCCGAGAAGGTGATGCCGCACTACAACGTCATGGGCGTCGCCAAGGCCGCCCTCGAAGCGTCGGTGCGCTATCTCGCCGTCGACCTCGGCAAGAAGGCGATCCGCGTCAACGCCATCTCCGCCGGGCCGATCAAGACGCTGGCGGCCTCCGGCATCGGCGACTTCCGCTACATTTTGAAGTGGAACGAGTATAACGCGCCCCTGAAGCGCACGGTGACCATCGACGAGGTCGGCCAGTCGGCGCTCTACCTCCTGTCAGACATGTCGCGCGGCGTCACCGGCGAGGTCCACCACGTCGATTGCGGCTACCACACGGTCGGCATGAAGGCCGTCGACGCACCCGACATCTCGGTCGTCAAGGACGACTGACTGCGCATGAAGGCGGGGCTTCGCCCTGCATTTTCCAGGAATTGAACCGGCAACCGGTCGGTTGCGGCAGCCCTGCCCGGGCGCCGCGACACAGGGATGCCAGCGCGGGATGAGCCGAGGATGAACCAGGAACTGCTGCTCGCCAAGCCGGAACTCTTCATCTGCCGGCACGGCCAGACCGACTGGAACGCCGAGGGCCGGCTGCAGGGCCAGGTCGAGGTTCCGCTCAACGACACCGGACGCGCGCAGGCCCGGCGCAACGGGCGCCACCTCCTCGAGCTTTTGGGCGATCGGGCGCGCGATTACGCTTACCTCGCCAGCCCGCTGGGCCGCTCCTCCGAGACCATGCGGATCATCCGCACCGAACTCGGCCTCGACCCGGACGACTTTCCCACCGACGAGCGCCTCGTCGAGCTCGACTTCGGCGGCTGGGGCGGGGCGACCATGGATGAGCTCGCCGTGTCCGACGCCGAGGGCATCCGGCGCCGCAAGAAGGACAAGTGGGGCTTCGTGCCGCCCGGCGAGACGGCCGAATCCTACGCCATGCTCGCCGAGCGGGCCCGGCCGGTCTTCGAGGCGATCGAGCGCCCGACGATCCTCGTCGCCCATGGCGGCATCACCCGCTCGTTCCTGGCGCTCTACACCGGCCTCGACGGGCAGGAAGCGGCGCGCATCGACATCCCGCAGGACCAGATCCTGCATGTCGCGAACGGCCGCGCCGCCTGGGTCTGACCCTGGGCTGCCCCGGATCGGCCGCGACGCTTGATTTCTCCCTCCCGCCGTCGGACCCTTGATCCCATGAACACGATTCGATCCGTCTGCGTCTATTGCGGCTCCTCCGCCGGCAACAGCCCGTCCTACATCGCGGCCGCCCAGAGCCTCGGCGCAAGCATGGGCCGGGCCGGCCTCGAGCTCGTCTACGGCGGTGGCACAAGGGGCATCATGGGGGCGGTGTCCGAGGCGGTGCTGGCCGCCGGCGGCAAGGTCACCGGCATCATCCCGCGGTTCCTCATCGACATGGAGGCGACGGAGCGCGAGCTGCAGCGGCTCGACGAACTGATCGTCACCGAGGACATGCACGAGCGCAAGCACATCATGTTCCAGCGCTCCGATGCCTTCGTGGCCCTGCCCGGCGGCATCGGCACGCTGGAGGAACTGGTCGAGATCATGACCTGGAGCCAGCTCGGCCGGCACGAGAAGCCGGTGGTGATCGCCAATGTGGACGGGTTCTGGGATCCCCTCGCCCGGCTGTTCGACCACATGCGGGAGGAAGGCTTCCTGCATTCGGCCGACAAGCTGAAGCCGCTGGTGATCGACCGCGTCGAGGACATCGTTACGGCGCTGATGAAGCATGGCCTCAGCGACGGCGGCGAGGGCCGCGAAGAGATCATCGAACGGATGTGACCGCCACGCACGGCGGAGACGCTCGGTCGCTGAAGCGCGAGCCAGGGGTCAGCTGCCCCGCACGCCATGCCGCTGCGTCTCGCGGCTCGCCCACCAGGCGGCGATCCTCTTGCGCCGGCGGAACGCGACGAATGCCGCGACGAGAGCCGTGTCGAGCCCGATCCCCGCGGCCAGCATCGCGGGCAACCTTTCCGGCTCGACACCGAGAAGCTCACCATAGATCAGGAAGACACCCTCGTTGAGATCCCGCGAGAGGTAGACGCCGCCGAAGGTCTGGCCGACATCGGCCAGCGACAGGAAGTACCAGCCGAAGGCGGCCGCCAGTGGCGTGAACCAGAGGATCAGCAGCGCGCGCATCAGCGGTTGTCGGGATCGTTGCCGTCGCGGCGGTTGCGTTCCAGGATCGCCGCCCGCTTGGCTTCCTCCAGATGCGCCATCACCGCCTCGAAGGTGGCGTCGCCCTCCGGGTCCTCCCGGTCGGCGATGATGTGGTCGAAGAGCAGCGCCACGAAGCCGAGGGCGATGAACAGGGTCACCAGCGGCCCCTCGCCGAACATGGCGACTGCGGGAGAGCCCGACAGCGCCAGCGCGGCGTAGAACCCGAACAGCGCCGAGAAGGTGGCCGCAGCGAAGGGCTCGGCGATGCGCTCCTGGACATTCACAAGCTGCAGCACGCCCGCGATGCTGACCGCGAAGGCGATGGCGAGGGCGAGGAGAACGGCCGCGAGGCCGATGAGATCCTGCTGCGGGATGCCAAGGACGGGGAACTGCGCTCCGGCGAGAAGGTCGGCTCCGAAGGATCCGAACAGGACCTTGGACAGGCCCGCTTCATGGGCGCAGCGCAGGGCGGAGACGGCGCAGAAGCCGCCCCAGCCGGAAAGGGCGAATACGGAAGCGATCCGTTGCGTCACAGACTTGCTCCGTCAGTGTGGTTACCAATCGGTTAACGCAAGTCTCGCCCTTTGGTTTGCCGCCGGCAACTCATTCCGCCGGGCATGCTTAACGGCCCTGCTGGCGCAGGCTTTGGCGGGCGCCGGCGATCCGCCTCAGCGCAGGGGCGGATAGAGATCGTCGACGATCGCCCGCAGGTCGTGCCGCAGATCGACGACGCCATAGGTGTGGCTGAAGACGCCGCCGAGCCGCGTCTCGGCGAAGGCGGCGGCGATCGGCCCGAGGCCGAGTCGCCTCAGCGTCCCGGCGGCGGCGGCCAGCGCCATCTGCTCGGCGAGCAGCCGGCAGGCGCCCTCGTCCGACACCACCATGGCGACGGCGGCGCGCAGGACGTCCGGCGTGCGCCCGGCCATCTCGCCGAGATCCGCCTCGATCGTCGCGATCACCGTCTCGAAGGCGTCGGGATCGCGCTTCAGCACCCGCAACAGGTCGAGGGCGACGACATTGCCGGAGCCCTCCCAGATCGCGTTGACCGGCGCCTCCCGGTAGGCCCGCGCCAACCGCCCGTCCTCCACATAGCCATTGCCGCCGAGGCACTCCATCGCCTCGTAGGCGAAGGCCGGCGCCAGCTTGCAGACCCAGTATTTCGTCACCGGCGTCATCACCCGCGCCCAGGCCCGCGCTTCGCCGTCGCCATCTCCGTCGCCTGCGTCATGGTCCCGCCGGTCGAGCGTCTCGGCGAGTCGGAAGGCGAGCGCCGTC
Source organism: Fulvimarina sp. (assembly GCA_002700095.1). Classification (GTDB taxonomy): domain Bacteria; phylum Pseudomonadota; class Alphaproteobacteria; order Rhizobiales; family Rhizobiaceae; genus Jiella. The sequence continues at coordinate 70,549 of PACL01000080.1, forward strand.
GCCGCCGCCGAATCGAGGGCGAGGTCGCCGAGGACGCGGATCATCTGCGGCTGGTCGATCAGGAACTTTCCGAAGACCTGGCGTTCGCGGCAATGGTGGACGGCTTCGGCCAGCGCTCCGCGCATCAGCCCGGCGGAGGCGAGCGCGCAGTCGACCCGGGTCAGCGTGACCATGTCGAGGATGGTGGCGATCCCCCGCCCCTCCTCGCCGACGAGCATCGCCTCCGCCTCGACGAATTCGACTTCGGAGGAGGCGTTCGAGCGGTTGCCGAGCTTGTCCTTCAGGCGCTGGAAATAGAGGCCGTTGAGCGAGCCGTCGGGGCGCCTTCGCGGCATCAGGAAAGAGGTCGGTCCGGCGTCGGTGTTGGCGAGCACCAGGAAGCCGTCGCACATCGGCGCCGACAGGAACCACTTGTGGCCGGTGATGGCGTAGCGCCCGTCGCCGAGCGGCTGGGCCCTTGTCGTGTTGGCCCGCACGTCGGTGCCGCCCTGCTTCTCGGTCATCCCCATGCCGAGGGTGAGGCCCGCCTTCTCCATCGCCGGCTTGACGCCGGGATCGTATTGCCGCGAGGCGATCAGCGCCAGCCAGGCGTCCTTGAGCGCCGGCGCCGCGGCAAGCGCCGCGACGGCGGCGGAGGTCATGGTGACCGGACAGAGATGGCCGCATTCGACGCCGGCGGTCATGACGAATCGCGCCGCCCTCGCCTGATGGCGGATCCCGGCCTCGCCGTCCGGCCCCTGCCAGATCGAGGCCGTGAGACCCTCGGCGATCGAGCGGCGCATCAGCGCGTGATAGGCGGGATGGAAGTCGACCATCTCCAGCCGGTGGCCCTTCTCGTCGAAGCGCCGCAGCGTCGGCTTTTCCGAATTGGCGAGCCGGGCGAGGTCGTGGGCCTCGTGGGAGCCGCAGAACCGGCCGTGCTGGTCGAGGGAGACGATGACGTCGGCTGGAAACGACGCCGTCAGGAGCTTCATGAGCGGATCGGAGCGGTAGGCGTTGAAGCCGGCATAGTCGGAGGACTGGTTGAACACCTGGTGGGTGGCGACGTGGTTCGCATCCATGTCTCGCTCCCTCGTCATGCAATTGCGGCGGCGCGTTGTTGCCGCGGTTTCGACAAACCCTTATAGCCCTCGTTCGTCATGATCGCACCCGCTCAAAGCTCCCCGTCCCGTCGCCATCTGCTTGGCATTGCCAGCCTTTCGCCCCAGGACATCACCGCCCTCCTCGATCTCGCCGAGGCGGAGGTCGCCGTCTCCCGGCAGACCGAGAAGAAGAAGTCGGTCCTCAAGGGCCGGACCCAGATCAACCTGTTCTTCGAGGCCTCGACCCGGACGCAGGCCTCCTTCGAGCTGGCCGGCAAGCGGCTCGGCGCCGACGTGATGAACATGTCGGTGGCGAGTTCCTCGGTGAAGAAGGGCGAGACGCTCATCGACACCGCGATGACGCTCAACGCCATGCAGCCGGACATCCTCGTCGTGCGCCACCATTCGGCGGGCGCCGTCGCGCTGCTCGCCCAGAAGGTCGCCTGCTCGGTGGTCAATGCCGGCGACGGCGCCCACGAACATCCGACCCAGGCCCTTCTCGACGCCCTCACCATCCGCCGCCACAAGGGCCGCATCGCCCGACTGATCGTCGCGATCTGCGGCGACGTCCTGCACAGCCGGGTCGCCCGCTCCAACATCCTCCTCCTTAACGCCCTCGGCGCCGAGGTGCGCGTCGTCGCCCCCTCGACGCTGCTGCCGAGCGGCATTGCGGAGATGGGCGTCAAGGTCTTCCGGCGCATGGATGAGGGCCTGAAGGACGCCGACGTGGTGATGATGCTGCGGCTCCAACGCGAGCGCATGGAGGGCGCCTTCGTCCCCTCGGTCCGGGAATATTTCCGCTATTTCGGCCTCGACGCGGCCAAGCTCGCTTACGCGAAACCCGATGCGCTGGTGATGCATCCCGGCCCGATGAACCGCGGCGTCGAGATCGCCTCGGAAATCGCCGACGGGCCCAACAGCGTCATCGAGGAACAGGTCGAGATGGGGGTCGCGGTCCGCATGGCGGTGATCGAGACGCTGATCGGAACCTCCCCGGAGGGACAGACGTGATGGCAACTCCGCTCGTCGCCCCGCTCGTCATCGAGAGGGCCCGCATCGTCGATCCCGCCCGGCGGCTCGACGCCGTCGGCACCGTAGTGGTGATGGACGGCCGGATCGCCGCCGCCGGGCCGGACGCCCTCAACCAGGGCCGGCCCGAGGGCGCCACGGTGATCAACGGCTCGCGCCTCACCGTTATTCCCGGCCTCGTCGACGCCCGCGTCTTCATCGGCGAGCCCGGCGGCGAACACCGCGAGACCATCGCGTCGGCCTCGCGCGCGGCCGCCAGTGGCGGCGTCACCTCGATCCTGACCATGCCGGACACCAATCCGGTGATCGACGACGTCGCCATCGCCGAATTCGTCATGCGCACCGCCCGCGACACCGCCCTCGTCAACGTCTTCCCCGCGGCCGCCCTCACCAAGGGACTCGCGGGCCGGGAGATGACCGAGATCGGCCTCCTCGCCGAGGCCGGGGTGAAGGCCTTTACCGAAGGCCGCAAGACGCTGGCCGATCCCGCTTTGATGCGGCGGATCATGACCTATGCCCGCGACTTCGGCGCCATCGTCATGCATGAGACCCAGGATGCGGCGCTCGCTGGCAACGGCGTCATGAACGAGGGTCTCTACGCCTCGTGGCTCGGCCTGCCTGGCATCCCGGGCGAGGCCGAGCTGATCCCGCTGGAGCGCGACCTGCGCCTCGCCGCCCTCACTGGCTGCCGCTACCACGCGGCGAAGATCTCGCTCGGCGAATCGGCGGCGGTCGTCAGGGCTGCCAAGCGCCGCGGCCTCGCCGTCACCGCCGGCGTCTCGGTCAACCATCTTTCGCTGAACGAGAACGACGTCGGCCAGTACCGCACCTATTTCCGCCTGTCCCCGCCGCTGCGCCGCGAAGACGACCGGCTGGCCATGGTCGAGGCGCTTGCCGACGGCACCCTCGACATCATCGTCTCGTCTCACGATCCCCAGGACACCGACGACAAGCGGCGTCCCTTCGCCGAGGCCGAGGCCGGCGCGATCGGGCTGGAGACGCTGCTGCCGGCAGCGCTCAGGCTCCACCATTCCGGCGCGGTGCCGCTGATGCGGGTGATCGAGGCCATGACATCCGCACCGGCCGACCTCCTCGGGCTCGACCGCGGCACGCTGAAGCCGGGCGCCCCGGCCGATCTCGTTCTCGTCGATCTCGACCGGCCCTTCGTCTTCACCGAGGACCGGATCCGCTCCCGGTCGAAGAATTCCGCCTTCGAGAACGCCCGCTTCGAGGGACAGGTCTTGCGGACGCTGGTTTCGGGCCGCACAGTCTACGAAGCGGCCGACTAGGGCCGCGGGCAACCGATCGCCCTCGGCCGGTTGCCCGGCGATGTCCGACATGACGAACTGCCCCGTCGCCCAGGCGCCCGATGCGCCCGGCGACATGACCGAACGGGAGAGACCGCTTGCTGGACGTTGCGTCCCTTGATGTTCTGTGGGTGATCGCCTGCGCCGCCGGCGGGTATCTGTCGGGCTCGATCCCCTTCGGCCTCGCCCTAGGCTATCTCTTCGGCCTCGGCGACATCCGCACCATCGGCTCCGGCAACATCGGCGCCACCAATGCGCTCAGAACCGGCAATAAGGCGATGGCCGCGCTGACGCTTCTCGGCGACGTCCTCAAGGGCACCGTCCCGGTGGCACTGGCGCTGGCCTATCTCGGCCCCGTCTATGCCGCCATCGCCGGCGTCGCGGCGTTCCTCGGCCATCTCTTTCCGGTCTGGCTGCGCTTCAAGGGCGGCAAGGGCGTCGCCACCTATCTCGGCGTCCTTCTCGGCATAGCCCCGATCGGCGTTGTCGTCTTCGCCATCGTCTGGCTGTCGACCGCCTATCTCACCCGCTATTCCTCGCTGGCGGCGCTCGCGGCGACCCTGCTCGTGCCGATCGCCTATGTCTTTCTCGGCTATCCGGCGGCAGCCCTCCTCACGGCGATCCTTACAGTGCTCGTCTATGTCCGCCACCACGCCAACATTCGCCGGCTGGTCGCCGGCAGCGAACCGAAGATCGGGGCGAAAAAGGCGTGACGCGCGTGCGGACCACTCGCCCCCGAAAGCTTCTCCGTCGCGATCGACGGCCGGCTGTCGGACGGGGCGCGGGGGCCCTGCCATGAGCCTTCCCGCCGCGCCGCGGCGCGGCGTCGTCTTCACCGACGAGATGCGCCTCGCCTGGCTGCGGCTGATCCGCAGCGAGAATGTCGGCCCCGTCACCTTCCGCGAGCTGATCAACCGCTACGGCAGCGCCGCCGCCGCCCTCGAGGCCCTGCCGGAGCTTGCGGCGCGCGGCGGCAGGCGCATCGTCGTCTGCGGCGAGGCGACCGCCGCCGAGGAAATGGCCCGGGCGCAAAAACTCGGCGCCCGCTTCATCTGCCTTGGCGAGCCGGACTATCCAAGGCACCTGCGATCCGTCGACCACGCGCCGCCTGTGCTGGCCCTGATGGGTGACGCTGCCTGCCTCGACCGGCCGGCGCTCGCCATCGTTGGGGCCCGCAACGCCTCGCTCTCCGGCATCAAGCTCACCCGCATCTTCGCCACCGGTGTCGGCAGCGCCGGCTATGTCGTCGTCTCCGGGCTTGCCCGCGGCATCGACGCCGCCGCCCACGACGCGGCGCTCATCACGGGGACAGTCGGCGTCTTCGCCGGCGGGCTCGACCGGCCCTATCCGCAGGAAAACCGCCCGCTGATGCGCCAGATCGTCGACAATGGCGGGGCGCTGGTCTCGGAGATGCCGTTCGGCTGGACGGCCCGGGCCATCGACTTCCCCCGCCGCAACCGGCTGGTCGCGGGTCTGTCGCTCGGCCTTCTGGTCGTGGAGGCGGCGCTGCGCTCGGGCTCGCTCATCAGCGCCCGGCTCGCCGGCGAGCTCGGCCGCCTGGTCTTCGCCGTGCCCGGCTCGCCCCTCGACCCCCGCGCGGCGGGCGCCAACCGGCTGATCCGGGACGGGGCGATCCTCGCCTGCGAGCCCGCCGACGTCCTCGAGGCACTGACGCCGCTCGCCGAGCGGGCGGGCAGATCCGAGGACGGGTCGCTCGACGAGCCCGGCCCCGACGGAGCGCCCCTCGAAGGCACCCCCCTGGAGGGAACAAGCGATGAGCCTTCCCGCGGCGAGCGCGAGCGGATCGTTGAGACACTCGGGCCCACCCCCGTGGCGATCGACGAGATCATCGCCCATACCGGATCGAGCCCCGGCATCGTCCAGCTCGTCCTGCTCGAGCTCGATCTCGCCGGACGGCTGGAGCGCCACCCCTCCGGCATGGTGTCACTGCTGCTCTGACCCCAGCGGCAGGGCCGCGCGGCATCAGCCGGGCCGTCGCGTGCCGTTGCCGCCGGCGGTTTCTTCGAGCCGCGCGAGCCGCTCCTCGACTTCCATCTTCCCCATGTCGAGAAAATAGAGGAGCATGTCCCCCGGGGCGACGCCTGATACAACCTTGAGCTGCTCAAGCATATCGCGGACATATTCGAGATTTGCGCGGACTTCGCCGGTGGTGCTGCTCATCGGGCCTGAACTCGCTGGGGCCCCGGATCTCGGTCGTCGGAAAGGACAAGGGCCATGACACTTTCAACTCATGGCGTGGTTATAAACAGGTTCGTGCAATGGTTGCAACGGTGGACGGTGCTTTGCGCTCCGCACTTGACCGTTCCGGCCTGACTGTCCATCTGACGCATGCCCAGCGCCGGCTCTCGAACCGAATCGGCGCGATCCGAGCCCTTATCTGCCAAGACATTTCAAGAACAGGATACTTATGGACGTCGTCATCGTCGAATCGCCGGCAAAAGCGAAGACGATCAACAAATATCTGGGCAGCGGCTACAAGGTCATTGCTTCCTACGGCCACGTTCGCGATCTGCCGCCGAAGGACGGGTCCGTGCGTCCGGACGAGGATTTCGAGATGAGCTGGGAGGTCGGCAAACCCTCCCAGAAGCGGCTCAACGAAATCGCCCAGGCGGTGAAGGGGGCGGATGCCCTGGTTCTCGCCACCGACCCGGATCGCGAGGGCGAGGCGATTTCCTGGCATGTGCTGGAGGTGCTGCGGCAGAAGAAGGCGATCGGCAAGAAGCCGGTCAGCCGGGTCGTGTTCAATGCGATCACCAAGAAGGCCGTGCTCGACGCCATGGCCAATCCGCGCCAGATCGACGAGCCGCTGGTCGACGCCTATCTGGCCCGCCGCGCCCTCGACTATCTGGTCGGCTTCACCCTTTCCCCGGTCCTGTGGCGCAAATTGCCGGGCGCCCGGTCGGCGGGCCGCGTCCAGTCGGTGGCGCTGCGCCTCGTCTGCGACCGCGAATCCGAGATCGAGCGGTTCAAGCCGGAGGAATACTGGTCGATCATCGCTCACCTCGCGACGCTGCGCGGCGACGGCTTCGACGCCCGGCTGACGGCCTTCGACGGCGAGAAGATCCAGCGCCTGACCATCGGCAACGGCGACATTGCCGGCACGATCAAGCGCATGCTCGACCAGGCGACCTTCACGGTCGACAGCGTCGAGGCCAAGCCGACGCGGCGCAATCCCGGCCCGCCCTTCACCACCTCGACCCTGCAGCAGGCCGCTTCCGCCAAGCTCGGCTTCTCGGCCTCGCGCACCATGCAGGTCGCCCAGCGCCTCTATGAGGGCATCGAACTCGGCGGCGAGACGGTCGGCCTCATCACCTATATGCGAACCGACGGCGTGCAGATGGCACCGGAAGCCGTCGACGGCGCCCGTAAGGCGATCGGCGGCAGCTTCGGCCCGCAATACGTGCCGGACAAGCCGCGCTTCTATTCGACCAAGGCGAAGAACGCCCAGGAAGCCCACGAGGCGATCCGGCCGACCGAGTTCACCCGCACCCCGCAGGAGGTGAAGCGCTTCCTCGATCCCGACCAGTTCCGCCTCTACGACATGGTCTGGAAGCGCGGCATCGCCAGCCAGATGGCCTCTGCCGAGATCGAGCGCACCACCGTCGACATCGACGCCAGGGGCGACGGCAAGACGGCCAAGCTCCGCGCCTCGGGCCAGGTGATCAAGTTCGACGGCTTCCTTGCCGCCTATGTCGACCACCGCGACGATTCGAAAGCGGCCAGCGACACCGACGACGAGGGCGACGACGCCCGGCTGCCGCAGATGGCGGCGAAGGAGAGCGTCGAGCGCCGCTCGGTCGATGCCGACCAGCACTTCACCGAGCCGCCGCCGCGCTTTTCCGAAGCCTCGCTCATCAAGCGGATGGAAGAGCTCGGCATCGGCCGCCCCTCGACCTATGCCGCGACGCTGCAGACCCTGCAGGACCGCGAATACATCGTCGTCGACAAGAAGAAGCTCTTGCCGGAGGCCAAGGGCCGTCTCGTGACGGCCTTCCTGCACAATTTCTTCGAGCGCTACGTCGAATACGACTTCACCGCCGAGCTGGAGGAGAAGCTCGACAAGATCTCGGCCGGCGAGCTCGCCTGGAAGGACGTCCTGCGCGACTTCTGGAAGGATTTCTCCAGTCACGTGGAGGGCACCAAGGAGCTGCGCGTCTCCGACGTGCTCGACGCCCTGAACGAGGAACTCGCGCCGCTGGTCTTCCCGCCGAAGGAGGACGGAACCGAGCCCCGCGCCTGTCCGCGCTGCGGCGACGGCAAATTGTCCCTGAAGCTTGGCAAGTTCGGCGCCTTCGTCGGCTGCTCGAACTATCCCGAATGCGGCTTCACGCGGCAGCTCGGCTCGAGCTTCACGGCCGACGGCGCCGATGGCGAGACCGCCGACGGGCCGAAGGATCTCGGCACCGATCCCGAGACCGGCGAGCCGGTGACCCTGCGCTCGGGCCGCTTCGGACCTTATGTCCAGCGCGGCGAGGGCAAGGAGGCCAAGCGCTCGTCCCTGCCCAAGGGCTGGCAGGTCTCGGAGATCGACCTGGAGAAGGCGCTGCGGCTCTTGTCGCTGCCCCGCGAGGTCGGCACCCATCCCGAGAGCGGCAAGCCGATCCTCGCCGGCCTCGGGCGCTACGGGCCGTTCCTGCAGCATGACGGCATGTACGCCAATCTCGACACCATCGAGGACGTCTTCGAGGTCGGCCTCAATCGCGCCGTCACGGTGATCGCCGAGAAGAAGGAAAAGGGTGCGCGCGGACGTGGCAAGCCTGCGGCGCTCGCCACCCTCGGCGAGCACCCGACGCTCGGCGGCGAGATCACCGTGCGCGACGGCCGCTTCGGCCCCTATGTGAACACCGGCAAGATCAACGCCACCCTGCCGAAGGGCAAGGATCCGGCCTCGGTCACGCTGGAAGAGGCGATCCAGATCCTCAACGAGCGGGCCGAGAAGACCGGCGCGAAGACCTCCGGCGCCAAGAAGAAAGCGGCGCCGGCGAAGAAGCCCGCTGCCAAGAAGACGGCGAACGGTAAGGACGACGCGGCGGAGGACGGCGCGGCCAAGCCTGCGAAGGCCCCCGCCAAGACCTCGGCCAAGACTTCGGCCAAGGCCAAGCCCGCGGCGAAGGCGAAGGCGGCACCGAAGACCGGCGCATCTGCGACCGCGAAGACGAAGGTTCCGGCGGACGCTTCCGACAGCGTTCCCTGGGACGCGGACTGAGGCCATGGCGCGACGGAAAACCGGCCAGGGTGAAGCGCCGGCGCTGACCAGAGAGGCGGTGCTGCGCTTCGTCGCCGACAATCCCGGCCGCGCGTCAAAGCGCGAGATCGCCAAGGCGTTCGGCGTCAAGGGCGACGACCGCATCGCCCTGAAGATGTTCCTCGCCGAGCTCCAGTCCGAGGGCGTCCTGGCCGGCGACCGCCGGCGATTCAAGACGCCGGGCGCGCTGCCGCCGGTGGGCGTGTTCGAAATCCGCCGCCGCGACGAGGACGGCGCCCTTCTCGCCGAACCCGTCACCTGGGACCGGGTCGAGGACGGCGATCCGCCGACGATTCCCGTCCGCGTCGACCGCGACAAGGGCCCGGCGCCGGGGGTCGGCGAGCGGGTGCTCGCCCGCGTCGTCGAGGACGAAGGCGAGGAGCGCCATCTCAGGATCATCCGCGTCCTGGAAAAGCGCCGGAGCCTGGCGCTCGGCGTGTTCCGGGCGACGCCCGGCGGCGGCGGCCGGGTCGAGCCGGTCGAGCGCAAGCAGTCCGAATTCACGATCCAGCCCGGTGACACGAAGGACGCCAAAGACGGCGACCTCGTCGAGGTCGAGGCCGGCCCGCGGCATCGGATCGGGCTTCCGGTCGCCACCGTCATCGAGGTGGTCGGCTCGATCGCCTCCGAGCGGGCGATCTCCTCCATCGCGCTCCACGCCCACGGCATCCCCCACGTCTTCCCGAAGGCCGTGCTCGAAGAGGCGGAACAGGCCGGTCCCGCCGGCATGAAGCAGCGCGAGGACTGGCGGGGCCTCTCCCTCGTCACCATCGACCCCGCCGACGCCAAGGACCACGACGACGCCGTCCATGCCGTGCCGGACGAGGATCCGGCGAACTCCGGCGGCTTCGTCGTCACCGTCGCTATCGCCGACGTCTCCTGGTACGTCCGGCCGGGTTCGCGGCTCGACAACGAGGCCCGCATCCGCGGCAATTCGGTGTATTTCCCGGACCGCGTCGTACCGATGCTGCCGGAGCGGATCTCCAACGACCTCTGCTCGCTGAAGGAGGGCGTCGACCGCCCCGCCCTCGCCGTGCGCCTCGTCATCGGCGCCGACGGCGAGAAGCGGCGGCACGAGTTCCACCGCATCATGATGAAGAGCCGCGCCAAGCTCGCCTACGAGCAGGCGCAGGCGGCGATCGACGGGGCCGGCGGCGGCGTCGAGCCGGACGTCCTCGACGCCGTGCTGAAGCCGCTGTGGCAGGCCTACCGGCTCGTCCGCCTCGCCCGCGAGCGTCGCCAGCCGCTCGATCTCGACCTGCCCGAGCGGCGCCTGAAGCTTGATGCGGCGGGACGGGTCGAGAAGGTCGTCGTGCCGATGCGCCTCGACGCCCACAAGCTGATCGAGGAGTTCATGATCCTCGCCAACGTGGCCGCGGCCGAGGCGCTCGAGGCCAAGCGCCAGCAGCTGATCTACCGCGCCCACGACGCGCCCTCCCTGTCGAAGCTCGAGGGGCTGCGCGAGTTCCTGAACACGCTGGAGATCCCCCTCGCCAAGGCCGGATCGCTGCGCCCCTCGCATTTCAACCAGATTCTCTCGCGGGTGAAGGGCGGCGACAACGAGTCGCTGGTCAACGAGGTGGTGCTGCGGTCCCAGTCCCAGGCGGTCTACACACCGGACAATCTCGGCCATTTCGGGCTCAATCTCGCCCGCTACGCCCATTTCACCTCGCCGATCCGCCGCTATGCCGACCTCATCGTCCACCGTGCCCTGGTGACGGCGCTGGGTCTCGGCGAAGGCGGCCTCTCAAAGGAGGACGAGGAGCTCCTGGCGGAGACTGCCGAGGAGATCTCGCGGGCCGAGCGCCGTGCGATGGCGGCCGAGCGCGACACCGTCGACCGGCTGATCGCCCATCACCTGGCCGAGCGTGTCGGCGAGACCTTCGACGGCCGCATCGCCGGCGTCACCAAGGCCGGCCTCTTCGTCCAGCTGCCGACCTACGGCGCCGACGGCTTCGTCCCGATCTCCACCCTCGGCAACGAGTATTTCCACTTCGACGAGGTCTCCCGCAGCCTCGTCGGCGACCGCTCAGGCCATGGCTATCGCCTCGGCGACACGGTCGAGGTGCGCCTGATCGAGGCGCTGCCCCTGGCGGGGTCCCTGCAATTCGAGATGCTCAGCGAGCCGCGCAAGCTGCCGCGCTCGACGGGCTCGTTCCACAAGACGCAAGGCCGGGGTCGGTCGAAGGCCCGCGACCGCAATGCGGGATCGAAGGTGAGGAAACGCAGATGAGCGACACGCGCAACGCGGCCCCTGCCGAGACCGGCGAATGGCGGCCTTCCGGAGACCGCCCGCTCGGCACCTCGCTCTGGCGCGGCTTCAAGTGCCGCTGCCCGCGCTGCGGCGAAGGGCGGCTGTTCAAGGGCTTCGTCAAGTCGGTGCACGAATGCGACGCATGCGGCCTCGAGATCCATCATCACCGGGCCGACGACCTGCCGCCCTATCTCACCATCTTCATCGTCGGCCACATCGTGGTTGCCGGCTTCATGGCGGTGGAGGAGACGGTGCAGCTGACGATGTGGCAGCATCTGGCCGTCTGGGTCCCCGTCACGATCCTTCTCAGCCTCGCCCTCATGCAGCCCCTGAAGGGCGCGACCATCGGCCTGCAATGGGCGCTGAGGATGGGCGGCTTTTCCGACACGGCCGAGCCCGAGGAGGAATTCGGGTGACCAGCGACGCGCGGCTGGAGGCGCTCGAGACCGAACGCCGGCAGATTTCGGCCGGAGCAAGCGACGGCGCCACGGCGACGGTGCGCGACGCCGCGACGCTGATCATCGTGGACGAGCGCGCCGCGACGCCCCGCGTGCTGATGGGTCTTCGCGGCCGTGCCCACGTCTTCATGGCCAACCGCTTCGTCTTTCCGGGCGGGCGGGTCGAGGCCGAGGATCTCGATCTCGCGGCGACGCTTCCCCTTGGCGACGACGCCCTCGCCCGCCTCTCCGGTTCGGTTGCCGGCGGTTTCACCGAACGCCATGCCGCGGCGCTGCCGCTCGCGGCCATTCGCGAGACCTTCGAGGAGACCGGCCTCCTGATCGGCCAGCAAGCGCCGGTCGTGGCCAGTTTTCCCGCATCCTTTGCAGCTTTCGCCGAGCGCGGCCTTTCCCCCGCGGCCGAATGGCTGGTGCCGATCGCACGGGCGATCACGCCGGAGGGCGCCCCGCGCCGCTTCGACACGCGGTTCTTCGTCATCAATGCCTCACGTCTGCCCGCTATCAGCGAGGACTTCGACCCGCCCACCGACGAATTCGACGAGATCCGCTGGGTTTCGGTGGCGGCGCTCGATGACTATTCCCTGGCGCCGATCACCCGGACGGTGCTCGCCGACGTGATGACGCGGATCGCCGACGGGTCCTGGCTGGACGTCTCGTGCCCGATGCCGTTCTACCGTGTCGTCGACGGCCGCTTCCAGAAAGACCTGATCTGACATGACGATCCTGTCTGCCCCCCTGCCGCGAACCCCTTCAGGAGGCTTGACGGCGCCCGCCGCGGCCTGCGATCGGCGGGCGAGCCGGATTGCCGCTTGGCCGGGCGGCGCGACGGCATGGCGGGGCCGGACGGAACATCAGGGTCGGGGATAGCATCGTGGAACGATCGACTGCGGACGACATCGTCGCCGAAGCCGAAGCGGAACTGCAATCCGTCGACTGGCGCTCCGCCGCGGCGGCGATCGCCTCGATCAGCGCGGTCGGCATCGCCCTCGGCCTCGGCCTGCCGCTGCTCTCGGTGATTCTCGAGCGGCGCGGCATCTCCTCCTCGATGATCGGCCTCAACGCGGCCGTGGCCGGCGCCGCCTCCCTCCTGGCGGCCGCCACCATCACGCCGATCGCGGCGCGGCTGAGCGTTCGCCTGACGATGCTGATCTCCATCGTTCTCGCCTGCCTGTCCTCCGTCGGCTTCTACGTCTTCAGCGAATTCTGGATGTGGTTTCCGCTCCGCCTGGTCTTCCACTTCGCCATCACGGCGCTGTTCGTTCTGTCGGAGTTCTGGATCAATGCGGCCGCCCCGCCGCGCAAGCGCGGGTTGGTCCTTGGCATCTATGCGACGGTCTTGTCGCTCGGCTTCGCCTTCGGCCCGTGGATCTTCTCCCAGACCGGCTCGGAGGGATTCCTGCCCTTCGGCATCGGGGCGGGCGTCATCCTCGCCTCGGCGATCCCGCTCATCATCGCCTGGCAGCGCCAGCCGATCATCTCCAAGGATCGCAAGCAGGGCTCGTTCTGGCGCTACATCTTCGCGGTGCCGACGGCCACCGGCGCTGTGCTGATCTTCGGCGCGGTCGAGGCCGGCGGCTTCACGCTGTTTCCGGTCTTCGGCGAGCGCGTCGGCTTCACCGAATCCTCCGCCGCCCAGCTCCTGACGGCGATCGGGATCGGCAACGTCCTGATGCAGATCCCGATCGGCCTGATGTCGGACCGCGTCCGGGACCGCCGCACGCTGTTGTCGATCTGCGCCGGCGTCGGGCTCGTCGGCACGCTCTGCCTTCCGATCCTCGCCGAGGACTGGTGGCTGATGGCCGGTGTCCTGTTTCTGTGGGGCGGCGTCGTCGCCGGCCTCTACACCGTCGGCCTCGCCCATCTCGGCGCTCGTCTGCCGGCCGCCGACCTCGCCGACGCCAACGCCGCCTTCATCTTCTGCTATTCCATCGGGATGCTGGTCGGCCCGCAGGTGATCGGCACGGCCATGGATCTCTTCGGGCCGAACGGCTTTGCCTGGTCGCTGGCCCTGTTCTTCGCGATCTACCTGACGCTCGCCATCGCCCGGATGTTCGCGGCACGTCAGTAGCAGGCGCAAGACACGTTCGAACCGCCGTTCGACCCTTGACAGACAGGCGCCCATGGCTATTGTCCGGCCGAATTGACCGGCGCCGAGCGACGGGCAGCCCGCCATCATACGCGGAACGCCATGCGGCTCGGCCGGCGACACATCCACCGGCGCAGGCCAGCGGTCGATTGCGGAAGGGGTTTTGCCCGACCGGGATCGTTCCTGCGTAGCATCATTCGAGGAAGACCATGGCCAAGGCGACCACCATCAAGATCAAGCTGCTCTCCACCGCGGACACCGGCTTCTTCTACGTGACGAGCAAGAACTCGCGCACGATGACCGACAAGATGACCAAGACCAAGTACGACCCGATCGCGCGCAAGCACGTCGAGTTCCGCGAGACCAAGATCAAGTAAGAGCCGGTTTCCGGACGCTTCCGGCGTTCGAAGTTCTTTTCCGATCGAGCGAATCAGAAACGGCCGTGGCAGGATTTCCCGCCACGGCCGTTTCGCGTCGAACCTTCGCCATCCGGCGAAACCCCAGCTCCTCCACCACCGAACCCCGAGCGCCCTCATCCTGAGGTGCCGCCGCAGGCGGCCTCGAAGGGCGAGGGCGCGGGGCGCCGACGCATCTGGCGCGGCACCTTGGCGCATCACGCCCCTCGCCCTTCGAGGCTCCGCCGGCCACAGGCCGGCTCCACACCTCAGGATGAGGGGCTTTTCGGCCGCCCCGCATTCACCCCATCGGCTGCCGCTTCACCTTCGTCAGCGCTTTTTCGAACGCTGCGTCCGGCACGAAGAAGTCGGCCATCGGCACGCCGGTCTCGGGGCCGTATGTCGAAAAGTCGGTGACGCCCTCCTCCATCAGCACGAGTTCGTCGACGAGGAAGCGCCCGGTATACTCCCGCGAGGGCTTCGTCAGGATCGCGTGCGCGGCATCCGCCACGATGTCTGCCGAGCGGCTCATCGAGGCCAGCGGCGCGCCGCCGAGGACGTTTCTCACCGCCGCGGTGTCGATCACCGTCAGCGGCCAGAGCGAGTTGGCGGCGATGCCGTCGGCCCTCAGCTCCTCGGCGAGCCCCAGCGTCACCATCGACATGCCGAACTTCGCCATCGAATAGGCGACATGGCCGGAAAACCACTTCGCCTGCATGTCGAGGGGCGGCGACAGCGTCAGGATATGCGGGTTGTCGGCCTTCTTCAGATGCGGGATGCAGCATTTGGACACGAGGAAGGTGCCGCGGGCGTTCACGCCGTTCATCAGGTCGTAGCGCTTCATGTCGGTGGACAGCGTGTCGGTCAGCTGGATCGCCGAGGCGTTGTTGACGCAGATGTCGATGCCGCCGAAATGCTCGGCGGCCCTGGCGACCGCCGCCTCCACCTGGGCGTCGTCGCGTATGTCGCAGAGCACCGCGAGACCCTTGCCGCCCGCCGCCTCGATCTCCGCGACGGCGGTGTGGATGGTGCCGGGAAGCTTCGGATGCGGCTGGTCGGTCTTAGCGGCGATGACGACATTGGCGCCGTCCCGCGCCGCCCTCAGCGCGATGGCGAGGCCGATGCCGCGCGATCCGCCGGACATGAAGATGGTCTTGCCGTTCAGTGTGCCGGCCATGGTCGTCTCCTCCGATTGACGTTTACGTCAAAATGAACCGCGACGGGCGATGACGCAAGCGCTGTCTGCCTCGCGGCGTGGCCCTTGCGCGAATGTGACGTCCGACAGGCCGCCGGGACGGAGCGGCTCTCTGGTTCATTGCGGCCGTCCGTCCGACTTTTCTTCGCTCCGCCCTAACTGCGGCAGCAACGAGACCCGACGAGAGGCCCGAGCCATGTCCGGCAAATCCATCGACCACGCGTTCACCGCCGACGGCGTCATCGGCGCGGCCAGCGATCCGACCTATGCCGGCGCCCTCTCCTTCATGCGCCGGCGCTACACCAAGGATGTCTCCGGCACCGACGTCGCCGTCTGGGGCGTGCCCTTCGACAGCGCCGTGTCGAACCGCCCGGGCGCCCGCTTCGGGCCGCAGGCGCTGCGGCGGGCCTCCGCGATCTTCGACAACGATCCGCAATATCCCTTCGACCGGGATCTCTTCGCCTCCCTCGCGGTCGCCGACTATGGCGACTGCCTCCTCGACTACCGCCTTCCGGAGGCCGCCCATGCGACGATCCTGGCGGAAGCCACCGAGCTTTTGAAAGCCACCGGTTTCCTCCTGACCCTCGGCGGCGATCATTCGATCACCTATCCGCTGCTGAAGGCCCATGCGGAATGGCATGGCAGGCTGTCGCTGCTCCAGTTCGACGCCCATCAGGATACCTGGCCGGTCGCCAGCGGGGCGGGTGGCAGCCCCCGCGTCGATCACGGCTCCTTCGTCAAGCAGGCCGTCGAGGATGGCCTCATCGACCCGGCCACCTCCATCCAGGTCGGCATCCGCACCCATGCACCGGAAACCTGCGGTATCGAGATCCTCGGCGGCGAGGCGATCGAGGAGATGACGAGCGCCGCGATCGCCGAGCGGATCTACGCGCGCACCGGCGGCACCAATGTCTATCTCACCTTCGACATCGACTGCCTCGACGCCGCCTTCGCGCCCGGCACCGGCACCCCTGTCGCCGGCGGCCCGTCCAGCGCCAAGATGCTGGCGGTGCTGCGGCACCTGAAGAACCTGCAACTCGTCGGCGCCGACGTCGTCGAGGTCTCTCCGCCCTACGACCATGCCGACATCACCGCCATCGCCGGTTCGACGGTCGCCATGTACGTCCTCGGCATGCTGGCGGAGAAGAAGGCCAATCACGGCTGACGCACGCGCAAGAGGCCGCACGAGCTATCACCGTCGTAAGCTTGCGACACCAAACTTGAGTGGCACCGCGGCTTAATTTCGCTCACCTCTCTGCCTAGCCAGCCCAGGCGATTCGCGCTGTCCACCCGTTCTCCGAGGGGCCCCCACGCATGCAGACCATTCCCTTCATCGATCTTGCCACCCAGCGCGACCGAATCCGCGCCGGCGTCGACCGGCGCATCGCCGCCGTCCTCGACCACGGCGCCTTCATCATGGGGCCGGAGATGCGCGAGCTCGAAGCGGAGCTCTCGCGCTTCTACGGCATGGAGCACACGCTCACCTGCGCATCCGGCACCGACGCCCTCGCCTTGCCGCTGATGGCCTGGGACATCCGTCCGGGGGATGCGATCTTCTGCCCGAGCTTCACCTTTGCGGCCACCGCCGAGGTCGTCGCCTGGCTCGGCGCGACGCCCTATTTCGTCGATGTGGATGCCGCGACCTTCAACATGGACGTCGCCAGCCTCGAAGCCGCGATCGCCGAGGTCGAGGCGGCAGGCAAGCTGAAGCCCCGCGCGATCATCGCGGTCGATCTGTTCGGCCAGGCGGCGGACTATCCGGCGATCCGCAAGGTCGCCGACACCCATGGGCTGAAGCTCATCTCCGATGCCGCGCAAGGCTATGGCGGCACGATCGACGGCAAGATGTCCAGCGTCTGGGCCGACGTCGTCTCCACCAGCTTCTTCCCGGCCAAGCCGCTCGGCTGCTATGGCGACGGCGGCGCCGTCCAGACCAATGACGGCGAGCTCGCCGCGATCATGACCTCGCTGCGCGTCCACGGCCAGAATCTCGACGACAAATACGACAACATCCGCATCGGCATGAACGGCCGCATGGACACGCTGCAGGCGGCGATCCTGCTCGAGAAGCTGGCGATCTTCGAGGACGAGATCGAGGCGCGTGGCCGAATCGCGGCGCGCTACACCGATCGCCTCGCCGGCGCCGTGACGCCCCAGGCGCTGCTGCGCGACGCCGTCTCGACCTGGGCCCAGTATACGGTTCGCCTGCCGGAAGGCGCCGACCGCACGGCCGTCCAGGCGCGGCTGCGCGAGGCCGGCGTCCCGACGGCGATCTATTATCCCAAGCCCCTGCACCGCCAGACGGCCTACCAGCATTTTCCGGTGGCACGCGGCGAACTCGCCGTCTCCGACGCCCTGTCGCGGGACGTCATCAGCCTGCCGATGCACCCCTATCTCGGCGAAGAGACCCAGGACCACATCGTTGAGACGCTGATCGCGGCGGTGGGAGCCTAAGCCGACCGCCCCGCGCGCCGACCCTCTGGACGCGGGCGGCAAATGCTGTAAACCCGCCGCGACTCCCGGGCGTCCCATGCGATCGAGCGGCCCGCCCGGCAATCCACGGAGACGGCCATGGTTGAGAAAATCAGGATCGGCGTTCTCGGCGCCAGCGGCTACACGGGCGCCGATCTGGTGCGCCTCGCCGCCCGCCACCCGAACATGGAGATCGCGGTCCTGACCGCGAACAGCCATGCCGGCAAGCCGATGCGCGCCGTCTTCCGGCACTTCGCCCATCTCGACCT
Organism: Fulvimarina sp.; assembly: GCA_002700095.1. GTDB lineage: Bacteria > Pseudomonadota > Alphaproteobacteria > Rhizobiales > Rhizobiaceae > Jiella. The sequence goes on from PACL01000080.1 coordinate 88,362, forward strand.
GCCGGACCTGGTGACCGTCGACGAGGCCGACTGGGGCTCCGTCGACGCGGTCTTCTGCGGCCTGCCGCATGGCACGACCCACACGATCACCCGCGAGATCTTCGGCAGCCACCCGAACGTCAAGATCATCGACATGTCGGCGGATTTCCGCCTGCGCGACCCGGCGATCTATCAGGAATGGTACAATGTCGAGCACACGGCGACCGACATCCAGCCCGAAGCCGTCTACGGCCTCACCGAGGTCTACCGCGACGAAATCCGCGATGCGAGGCTGATCGCCTGCCCCGGCTGCTATCCGACGGCGGTGCTGCTGTCACTGATTCCGCTGGCGAGGGCCCGGCTGATCGACGCCTCCGACATCGTCATCGACGCCAAGTCCGGCGTTTCCGGCGCCGGCCGCGGCCTGAAGGAGAACACCCTCTTCTGCGAGGCCGGCGAGGGTCTCTCCCCCTATGCCGTCGGCAAGCACCGGCACATGGCCGAGATTGAGCAGGAAGTCGGCCTCGCCGCCGGCATCGCCGACCTGCGCGTCAACTTCACCCCCCACCTCATCCCGATGAGCCGGGGCGAACTCTGCACCAGCTACGTCAAGCTCGCCGCCGGGACGACGGCCGAGGATCTCCGCGACCAGCTCGTCGAGACCTATGCGAACGAGCCCTTCGTCACCGTCGCCGACGAAGGCGTCCTGCCCCAGACCCAGATGGTGCGCGGCTCGAACTACGTCGTCGTCAACGTCGTGCCCGACCGCATTCCCGGCCGCGCGATCGTCATCTCGACGCTGGACAATCTGGTGAAGGGCTCCGCCGGCCAGGCGGTGCAGAACTTCAACGTCGCCTATGGGATTGAAGAGACGACGGGGATCGAGCAGCTGCCGCTGTTTCCGTGAGCGACGATCGGTTCGGCGGCCTCGTTCAGTCGCCGCCGAGCCAAAAATCGACATCGCGCCCGCCCCAGTAGACACCGAGAATGGTGATGGCCTGCGGATCGACCGAAAAAGCGATCGTCACCCGTCGACGAAACCCTACCAGGCGGAGACCTGGCCGGAGATCGTCTCGTGCCCGACCGCGATGAGGGAATTGCGTCAGGCCTTCGCAAGTCTCGATGATGGAATCGACGAAAGCGGCTGCAGTCGTCACGGAGCTTCGCGCGGCGATGTAACTTTCGATGGCGTCCAGATGCTCCATCGCTTCGAAAGAGAAGATGACCGCCGCACGCACCGCCAGTCAGCGATCGTTGCGGCGAGCGCGTCTCGCAGCAAGTTCCTCTCTGACGTCCGCCGCTGAAAACCCGCGCGACGGGTCACTCTTCATGCGGTCATAGGTCGAGACGACTTCCTCCTGGAGCCAGCGCTCCAGATCTGGGTCCTCGCGATCGAGAGCCCTGAGGCCCTCCTCGATCACCGCGCTGGAATCCTCGTACTCCCCCGACGCCACCTTCTGCCGAACAAAGCCTTCCATCTCCTCCGACAGCTTGATCGTGAGTTCAGACATGAGAGGCCCTCATTTTCACAACGCCGGGACAGAGTAATCCATGCATCGAGGTCCCGCCAGAGAGCGAAAAGGCGTCCGAAGTTCAGTGACCTCCAGATGTCGCTCCGCCGGCCAGTCGCGTCCGACAAGCCGGCGGTTCAAGAACTGCATGAGCCTTTAAGAAGAGCTCAGCTCTCCTTCGCCAGATACCGCTCCATGAAGCTCTGGAACGCCTCCCACGACTCCTCGTCCGCGACTTCGCGGTAGCGGTCGGAGCCGAACACCGTGAAGGCGTGGGGCGCGCCGGAATAGACCTCGAGTTCGTAGGTGATGCCCTTCTCCTCGAGCGTCTTGGCGAGCGCAGTCGCCTCGTCGACGGTGACCGAGGTGTCGCCGCCGCCCTGGGCGATCAGGATCGGCGCGGTGCCGTCCGGGTAGCTCTGGCCCTCGGGCGTCGCCAGCGTGCCATGGAAGCTGGCGTAGCCGGCGACGTTCTCGGCCTTGCCGGAGCGGGCGAGTTCGAGGACGCCGGCCCCGCCGAAGCAGTAGCCCATGACCACGGCGGTTGTTTCGCCCGACTGCGCTCGCGCCGTTTCGAGCCCTGCGGTGACGCGGGTGAGCATCGCCTCCCGGTCCGCGTAGAGCTTGCCGGTCTCGGCCTTGCGAGCATCCATGCTCTCCGGCCGGTTGCCCTTGCCGAACATGTCGAGGGCGAAGGCGTCGTAGCCGAGTTCGGCCAGCATGTCGGCCCGCTTCTTCTCGTAATCGGTGAGGCCGTCCCAGTCGTGGATGACGAGGACGAGGCCCTTCGCCTCGCCGCTGGCGGGGGCATAATAACCCTCGTAGTCGGCGCCGGCGGCCTTATAGGTAACCGCTTCGCCGGCGATCGCCGGCGCCGCGGCAAAGGCCGCGAGTGCGGCGCCCAATGCAGTCCCGAATGCGAGCCTGGCGGTAATCGTCATGGGTGGTCCCTCCTCTGAGATGGCGTCAGGCGGAAGGGTAAGGGAGGAACCGCGTCAGGCGAGCGACGGAGCGCCGAATTCGCGCCCCTCACCGTTCAAAGCTTCGTGCAACCGTCCGTGATCTCGGGGCCTCTCGGCTGCCTCGGCCAACCGCGAAAAAAATCCGCTCGCAAGCGCTCCGATCGGGCTCGCAGAGCGGCTAGACGATTGCGCTTCGCCCACGACTGTCGCATCGCTGCTGCCGGACAATTCCTCTCTTCGAGCTGAAGGACGACGCACGATGAACGAGATCTGGTTCCGCACCGGCGAGGCGACGGTGCTTGCCGCCGAGGGCCAATATACCGACGCCATGCCGGAGGTATTGATCGGCTCGGTGAAGGGGCCGGTCGGCCAGGCCTTCGCCGGCATGATGGGCCAGGTCCAGGGCCACACCCGCATGTTCGTCGTGCGCGACATCAACCAGATGGTCCGTCCGGCGACGATGATGACCACCAAGGCGACGATCGAAAGCTTGGCCTATGTCGAACTCCTCGGCGGCGTCGTCCAGGCGGCGACGGGCGACGCCATCGTCGACTGCCTGATCGACGGCACGCTGCCGAAGGAGATGGCCGACGAAATCTGCATGATCATCATGATCTGGCTCGACCCGCGCTGCGCCGACCACGCCGAACTCGACCAGGCGGATCTCTACCGGACCAACTACGAGGCGACGAAGCTTGCCATCGGCCGCGCCATGACCGGCGAGCCGAGCGTCGAGACGCTGATCGCCAACCGCAAGACCGTGAAGCACTACGCGCTGGACGGCGTCGTCGACTACGATTGAGCGGGGCGGCAGGGCCGCTCTGCGCAAAATCCGCGGTCAGGCGGCGGCTGAAATCGCCGCCGCCGGATACCCGCCCTGCAGGCTGCGCGCATGGATCACCGCCGCCGCCAGCACGATCAGGCCGCCGGCCTGGTGCATCAGGGCGAGATCGATCGGCACGACCATCAGCAGCGTCGCAATGCCGATGCAGGCCTGGGCGACGACGAGGCCGAGGAGGATGACTGCGCCCTGCGCATGCCGCGTGCCCGGGGCGGCGCGCCAGAGCGTGACGGCATGGAACAGAGCCGCCGCCAAGAGCAGATAGGCGCCGCAGCGGTGGACGAACTGCACCGTCAGATGGCTCTCGAAGAAGTTCCGCCAGACCGGCTCCATCGCCAGGAGGCCGGAGGGGATCACCGATCCGTCCATCAGCGGCCAGGTGTTGTAGATGAGCCCGGCCCGCAGCCCCGCCACCAGGCCGCCGAGATAGATCTGGACGAGCGCCAAGAAGAGGAGCGCGACCGCGAAGCGCTTCGAGAAACCGGGCGCTCTTTCGCCATGGGGCCGCGGCTTCAACCCCTGCGCCACCCACAGCGTCGCGGCGAAGATGATGCAGGCGATCGTCAGATGGGTGGCGAGCCGGTACTGGCTGACCTCGGTGCGGTCGACAAGGCCCGAGGCCACCATCCACCAGCCGATCGCCCCCTGCAGGCCGCCGAGGCAGAGGAGGCCGACGAGCCGCGGCTTCAGGAACGGCTCCAGCCGCCCGCTCAGCCAGAAGAAGGCGAGCGGCAGCGCGAAGACGATGCCGACGCCGCGGGCCAGCAGCCGGTGGCTCCATTCCCACCAGTAAATGGTCTTGAACCCGTCGAGGCTCATGCCGCGATTGATCTGGTCGTATTGCGGGATCTTCTTGTAGAGTTCGAACTCCTCCTGCCACTCGGCCGCCGACAAGGGCGGGATCACACCGTGGATCGGCTTCCATTCGGTGATCGACAGGCCGGATTCGGTGAGGCGCGTCGCGCCGCCGACGACGACGAGGGCGAAGACCACCAGCGCGACGGCGTAGAGCCAGAGGCGCACGGCTTTTCTGTCGCGTTCGCGGCCGGTTGCGGGCTGGTGTTCGAGGCTATAGGCAAGGGTGCTCATGGCTGACGGCTTTGCACCCAAAGCCGCTCGCGATCAAGAACGCGCCGTGGGGCGAACGTTCGCAAAGCCGTGAAGGTCCGGCGGCGGGCCCTATCTCGACATAGCTCTAGGGGAGCGACGATGCCGGTCAGGCTGAAGAAGTTCATCGGCACGATAGTGCTGATCCTGCTCGTGGTGGTCTATGCCGTGCTCGCCACCGCCTATGCGTCCCTGCATCTGGCCGATGCGAGCGGCTGGGTCCACCTCGCCTACTTCTTCATCACCGGCATCCTCTGGGTCGTGCCGGCGATGGTCCTGATTCGCTGGATGGAGACAAAGCCGAAGGGCTGAGAGCAACGCTCCCCGGAGCGATCGCCCGCGCGGTGGATATCGTTCCGGCAGCCGGTCACGCGGGCGGATCGACAGGATGCGACCGCGAGAATTCCCGCAACGACAGCAGGACGAGCATGAGGCGCGAGCCGGCCTTCGTCAGCCGGTACTCCACATGCGGCGGCTGCCGCCCGAGATCGTACCTTGCGACCAGCCCATCTCTCTCGAGCTCGCGCAGGTGCTGCGTGAGGACCTTCTGGGAGATGTCCGGGATGTCGCGAAGCAACCGGGACGTCCGCATCGCGGGCTCGGCGAATAGGCGGAACAGGATCGGCAGCTTCCACCGGCCGCTGATCATGCCGAGCACCCGCGTGACATGCGCGACCGAACCGTCGGGGCCGAGGCAGGCGGTTCTCTGTTCCTGTTCGACAGGCACTTCGAAGTGCGTAATGGACTCGCCCATCGCTCCCTTCCCATAACATCCCCGCATCAGCTCAAGGATGACGGGATGGATCTGAAGATCGAGGGCAAGGTGGCACTGGTCGCCGGCAGCAGCAAGGGCATCGGCAAGGCGATCGCGTTTGGGCTGGCAAGGGAGGGCGCGGTCGTCGTCGTTCATGGCCGGGACCTGCGGAAGGCCGAGGAAGTGGCCCATGACATCGTCGCCGGAGGCGGGCGTGCCCATGTCGTGACGGGCGATCTCACGGAGGACGACGCGGTCCGGCGTCTCGTGGATCGCGCGCAGGCCATCGCCACCCCGATCGAGATCCTCGTCAACAACGCCGGCGGCTCCGGCGCGAGCGAAGACTGGACCACGGCGCGGGCCGAGACATGGGCCAGCGGTTACGATCGCAACACGCTGGCGGCAGTGAGAGTGATCCGCCGCGTCCTGCCGAGGATGCGGGAAGGCGGCTGGGGGCGGATCATCAACATCGCAAGTCTCGCCGGCATGATGCCGCCGGCCACAAGGCCAGACTATTCCGCGACCAAGGCCGCCATGGTCGCGATGAGCGCCTCGCTCGCGAAGGCCGTGGCAAGCGAGCGCATCACTGTCAATTCGGTCTCCCCCGGCACGATCCTGAGCGGACGGCTCGAAGCCGCCTTCCGCGAGGCTGCCACCGAACGGGGACTTGCCTCGGACGCACCCTGGAACGAGGTCGAACGGTCGGCGCTGCCGCTGTTTGCCGCGGTTCCCATGGGGCGGGTCGGAACGCTCGACGAAATCGGCGATGCGGTGGCGTTCCTAGTCAGCCCGCGGGCGGGATACATCACCGGGATGAACCTGCGGATCGACGGGGGAATGTGGCCGGGCCTGTAGTTTCTCGTCGGGCACGATCGCGAGATCCAACGCCAGCGCGGCCCGATCCCCGTCAGTGCGGCTCGAGGTGTGTGATCGGCGTCGCGGCGCCGGGCCCGACCTCGTTCATCGGCTGGCTTGCCGCGTGCAGGCGGCAGGCGATGGCGTCTCCCAGCCCGCGACGGCCCCGCCCTTTCCGGCGGCTGCGTTCAGCCCTCGCCCTGGCGCCGCAGCATCGGCATGAAGACGATGTCCTCGATCCCGATCTGGCGGAGCTCGTCGGCGACATCGATCATCCGGTCGTCGACATGCGGCAGGCCCGCGATGACGACGGCGGTGTTCTCGTCGAGCAGCACCGGAAGCTCAGGCACGTCCAGCGCCTCGATCTCGACGACGGTGTAGTCGTAGGCCTCGGCGAAGGCATCGAGGACAGTCAGGAGATGCTCTAGGGCGGCGGTGGTTGCGGTCTCGAGCTCGAAGCCACCCGAGGGGACGAAGTGGGTCGAGGTGTAGTGGTCGCGGTAGATCACGTCCGCGAGCCCCGCGCCGCCCGACAGGAGGTCGCCATAGCCGCTGCAGTCCTGCGGCAGGCCCATGCGGGCACCGAGCGAGCCGTTCGGCGTCAGGTCGATCAGCACCGTGGCGCGGCCGGCGCCGGACAGCCGGCGGGCAAGTTCCAGGCCTCCGAGGCTGCCGAGGTCGCGATGGGTCGAGACCACCACCAGCCGGAAGATGTCGGTGCCCTGCACCGCCGAGGCAAGTTCGTTGGCGGTGGCGATCTGCTCCCCCGCCGCGGGGGAATCGCTGCCGGACGGCTGGCCCGCGGGGCTATCCGAGCCAGCCCCGCCGGCACCCTCGCGACCTGCCGCCACGGGCCCCTTCGGCTGCGAGCCACTGCGGGCCTGCACCATGCGGGCGTCGTCCGCGGTCTCGTCTCCGGTGGCGTCTCTTCTGGTATCAACAGTGGCCATCATGGCGGTCGACTGGTCGGTGATCATCACGTCTCTCCGGCAGGGCGATGAGGAGCGCGTCACCGACGATCGACCGGCGTCGCGGCTCCAGCGGGATGCGAGATCCCGCCGGGCATCCGCCGGCGACCCCCGAGCGCGAACTCCAGACAGGCGCTTCAGGTTGCGCAGGAGACTGCACGCCAGACGTAACGGAGCGGTTAAGTTGCTTTCCACCGCGTCTTCGGACCCCGCGATTTACCGGAGCTTAACCCTAACGAATTAATACCCAAGCCATGCGGTCGTCATCCTTCGACCCCTCAACGGGCAAGCGCTTCATGAAACACCTGCGGCTGGCAACTCTCGCCCTCTCGGCCCTGATGCTTCTTCCGGCCTGCGCGTCCTATGCCCCGGCCCCCGACGCGTTCCATCAGAGCATCGAGCAGCCATACCGGCTCGACAGCGGCGACAGGCTGAAGGTCGTCGTCTTCGGCGAAGAGGGCCTGACCAACAGCTACGCCGTCGACAAGGCCGGCTTCGTCGCGCTTCCCCTCGTCGGCGAGGTGCCCGCCCGCGGCCGCAGCCCCGAGCAGGTCCGCCAGGAGATCACCCAGCGCCTCGCCGAAGGTTACCTCAACAAGCCGGACGTCACCGTCCAGGTGGAGCAGTACCGGCCGTTCTTCATCATGGGCGAGGTCGCCACCGGCGGGCAATACACCTACGTCCCCGGCATGACGGTCCAGAACGCCATCGCCGTCGCCGGCGGCTACACGCCCCGCGCCGAGCAGGGCAGCATGGACGTGACGCGGGAGAGCGGCGGCCAGATCCTCACCGGACGGATGGTCCCGACGGATCCGCTGATGCCCGGCGACACCGTCTATGTCCGCGAGCGGTGGTTCTGAGCAGGCTTCGCCGAATCGTGCCCGACCCTGACCATCACCTTCAGGCCCTGACCACACGCGCCTGCAGCTCCGGCGACAATTTCCGCGTCGCGCCCCGGCTGTCCACCACCAGCGGCACGGTCTCGACCAGCATCTGGATATCCACCGCGTCATGGTCTGTAGCGATCAGCGCCGCGTCGTAGCGCTCGAGCGCGCTGCGGCTCCACTCGATCGAGCGACGTCCCTCGAATTCGCCATGCTTGCGCGTCCGGCGCATCACCGGCACGAAAGGATCGTGGTAGTCGATGATCGCGCCGCGCTCCTCCAGCATCTCCATCAGGACGAGGGACGGGCTCTCGCGCACGTCGTCAACGTTCTTCTTGTAGGCGAGCCCGACGACGAGGATGCGGGCGCCGCGGATCGGCTTGCCGAGGCGGTCCGACAGCGCCTCGACCAGCCTCGCGACCACCCATTGCGGCATGCCCGAATTGATCTCGCCGGCCAGCTCGATGAAGCGGGTGTGGATGCCGAACTCCCGCGCCTTCCAGGTCAGATAGAACGGATCGACCGGGATGCAGTGGCCGCCGATGCCCGGCCCCGGATAGAAGGGCATGAAGCCGAAGGGCTTGGTCTTGGCCGCGTCGATCACCTCGAAGACGTCGATCCCCATCCTGTCGAAGATCACCTTCAGCTCGTTCACGAGGGCGATGTTGACGGCGCGAAAGACGTTCTCGGTGAGCTTCACGGCTTCCGCGGTGCGCATCGAGGGGACGCGCACGACCCGCTGCGACACCGCCGCATAGAGCGCCTCCGCCATGTCGCCGGCGGCCTTCGTATCGGCGCCGACGACCTTCGGGATGGTGGTGGCGTCGAAGTCGGGGTTGCCCGGATCCTCGCGCTCGGGCGAATAGGCGATGGCGAAGTCCCTGTCCTGCTTCAGCCCGGATCCGCGCTCGAGGATCGCGGCGAGGAGATCCTCGCTGGTCATCGGATAGGTAGTGGATTCCAGCGTCACCAGATGACCGTTTGAGAGATGCGGCGCGATCGCCTCGGCCGTCGCGGTGACGAAGCTCATGTCCGGATCGCGATAGGTGGTCAGCGGCGTCGGCACGCAGATGACGATCGCGTCGACGTCCGACAGGCGGGAATAGTCCGTCGTCAGCACCGAGCGGCCGGAGGCGACCAGCGCGGCGATCCGCTCCGGTGCGATGTGGTGGATGTAGCTTTCGCCCGCCTCCAGCCGCGCGATCTTCTCCGGATCGATGTCGAAGCCGAAGGTGCGAAAGCCGCTGGCGTGGAAGGCCAGCAGCAGCGGCAGCCCGACATAGCCGAGCCCGATGATCCCGACCACCGCCTCGCGCCGCTCGACCCGGCCGACGAAGCCGGCGGCGAGGGCTTCGAACTCGGGCGTTGCTTCCGTCTGCATCGGCGTGATTCCCCAAAGCCCGCGTCCGGCGGGACGACCTTCGCCCTCACTGGCGCAATCGGGTGCCCGCCTGCAAGGGCATGGCGACGGATGGGACGTCCGACGGACGGGAACGGGAGGCGGGCGGGAGCCTTACGGGCGCGCCCGAAGACGACCCCGCACCAACGCGGTCGCCCCTGCCCTCACGCCCGCTCCAGCGCGATCGCGATCCCCTGCCCGACGCCGATGCACATGGTGGCGAGCGCCCGGTTCCTGCCCGTCAGGGCAAGCTCCAGCGCCGCCGTGCCGGCGATGCGGGCGCCGGACATGCCGAGGGGATGGCCGAGAGCGATGGCGCCGCCGTTCGGGTTCACCCGCGCGTCGTCGTCGGCGATGGCGAGATCGCGCAGCGTGGCAAGGCCCTGGCTGGCAAAGGCCTCGTTCAGCTCGAAGACGTCGAACTCCTCGACCGACAGGCCGAGCCGCGCCATCAGCTTCTTCGAGGCCGGGGCCGGGCCGAAGCCCATGATGCGCGGAGCGACGCCTGCGGTCGCGCCGCCCATGATCCGTGCGATCGGCGTCAGGCCGTGGGCCTTCACGGCGGCCTCCGAGGCGACGATCAGCGCCGCCGCGCCGTCATTGACGCCGCTGGCGTTGCCGGCCGTCACCGAGCCGCCGTCGCGGAACGGCGCCTTCAGCTTCGCCAGCGCCTCCAGCGTCGTCTCGGGGCGCGGATGCTCGTCGGTGTCGACGATCTTCGGATCGCCCCGGCGCTGGGCGATCTCGACGGGCACGATCTCCTTGGCAAAGCGGCCGCTCGCCATCGCTTTCGCCGCCTTCTGCTGGGAGCGCAGGGCAAACAGGTCCTGGTCCTCGCGGCTCACGGCGAAATCCTCGGCGACGTTCTNGCCGGTCTCGGGCATCGAATCGATGCCGTACTGCTTCTTCATCAAAGGGTTGACGAAGCGCCAGCCGATCGTCGTGTCGTAGATGTCGGCCGAGCGGCTGAAGGCGGTCTCCGCCTTGCCCATGACGAAGGGCGCCCGCGACATGGATTCGACGCCGCCGGCAATGGCAAGGTCCAGCTCGCCCGCCCTGATCGCCCGCGCCGCCTGGATGATCGCGTCCATGCCGGAGCCGCAAAGGCGGTTGATCGTCGTGCCCGGCACGCTCTCCGGCAGGCCGCCCAGCAGCGCCGCCATGCGGGCGACGTTGCGGTTGTCCTCGCCGGCCTGGTTGGCGCAGCCGTAATAGACCTCCTCGACAGCGCTCCAGTCGATGTCGTGGCGCCTGGTCAGCGCCCGGATCGGCAGCGCCCCGAGATCGTCGGTGCGGATGCTGGCGAGGGCACCGCCGTAGCGGCCGATCGGCGTGCGGACATAGTCGCAGATGAAGGCATCGCGCATCAGGAAAGCTCCGGAACCTGGAGATCGCCGACGCCGCCCTCGACATGGAGCGTCGCGCCGGTCACCGATTGAAGATCGTCCATCGACAGATGGCTCAGTTTTTCGACGAGGACAAACCGCTGATTGGCGATGTCGACGTCGATCACCGCCAGGGACGTATAGACGCGGGTCACGCAGCCGACGCCGGTGAGCGGGAACGTGCAGGCCTCGACCAGCTTCGGCTTGCCGTCGCGGGTCACGTGGTCGGTGAGGACGGCGACGCGTTTCGCGCCATTGACAAGGTCCATCGCCCCGCCGACCGCCGGCACGCCCTTGTCGCCCACCCGCCAGTTGGCAAGGTCGCCGTTGGACGCCACCTGCAGCGCGCCGAGAATGGCGACGTCGAGATGGCCGCCGCGGATCATCGCGAAGCTCGTCGCATGGTCGAAGAAGGCGGCGCCGGGCTTCAGGGTGATCGCCTTCTTGCCGGCATTGATCAGGTCCCAGTCCTCCTCGCCCTTCGCCGGCGCCCGGCCGAAGCCGAGGACGCCGTTCTCGGTGTGGAAGATCGGCTCGCGGCCCTCGATCGTGTAGGCCGCGACCTTTTCGGGAAAGCCGATACCGAGATTGACATAGGCGCCGTCCTCGATGTCCTGCGCGGCGCGCCAGGCGATCTGCTCCTGGTTGAGCTGTCCCTCGATGGTCATGGGTAGCGCGCCTCCGCCTGGTTCAGGACTTCTTCCTGCTGGGGATTTTGANCCTCGACCAGCCGGTCGACGAAGATGCCGGGGGTGACGACGGCCTCCGGATCGATGCCGCCGGCCGGAACCAGCCGGCTGACCTGGGCGATGGTCGTGGCCGCCGCGGTCGCCATCAAGGGATTGAAGTTGCGGGCCGCCAGCCGGTAGGTGAGATTGCCGTAGGGGTCGCCCAGCTCGGCCTTGACCAGCGCGAAGTCGGCCTTCAGCCAGCGCTCCTGGACATAGGGCTTGCCGTCGAACTCGGCCGTCGGCTTGTTTTCGCCGAGCTCGGTGCCGTAGGCGGTCGGCGTGTAAAAGGCCGGGATGCCCGCCCCGCCGGCCCGGATGCGCTCGGCGAGCGTTCCCTGCGGCACGAGTTCCAGCTCGATCTCGCCCGCGAGATAGCGATCGGTGAACGCCTTCGGATCCTTGCTCTTGGGAAACGAGCAGATCAGTTTCGCGACCATCCCCTGCTCGATCATCGCGGCCAGGCCGACATGGCCGTTACCGGCATTGTTGTTGATCACCGTGAGGTTCTTCGGCCCGGCGTCGATCAGCGCGTGGATCAGCTCGATCGGCGCGCCGGAGCCGCCGAAGCCGCCGATCATCACGGTCGCGCCGTCGGGAATGTCGGCGACGGCCTCGGCCGTCGTCGCAAAGGCTTTGTTCACGCGGGGGTCCTCCTTCCGATCCTCGGCACCGCCCGGCCAGTTGTTTCGACGCGACCGACGAACGGAGTGCACAGGCTGGAATTACCGCCGTCACCCGCGCCGCGCCATGGTGGGCGGGGCGCATGTTGATCCTTGTTCAAACTGCGGGCAATTTGGTGCGCATGTTGAACAAACCCACCGATTTCGTCGCCTCCCTCGCCAAGGGGCTGAAGGTCATCGAGGCGTTCCGGGCCGAGCGGCCGCGGCTCGCCGTCGTCGACGTGGCCAAGGCAACGGGGCTCGACCGGGCCACCGCCCGGCGCTGCCTCCTGACGCTCAACGCGCTCGGCTATGCCGATTACGACGGCAAGTTCTTCTCGCTGACGCCGCGCATCCTACGCCTCGGCATGGGGGCGCTGGCGACCCTGCCTCTGCCGCAGATCGTCCAGCCCTGGCTCGACCAGCTGTCCGAGCAGATCGGCCAGTCCACCTCCGTGGCGATCCTCGACGAGACCGAGGTGGTCTATATCGCCCGCGCCGCGCAGAAGCGGGTGATGGCCGTCGGCCTGATGCCGGGTTCGCGCCTGCCGGCGCACGCCACCTCGCTCGGCCGGGTGCTCCTCGCGGCGCTGCCCGTGGCCGAGGCACGGGCGCTGGTCGAGCGGGCCGACCTGACGCCCCGCACCGTCCGCTCGCTGACCACCCCCGCCGAGATCATGGCGGAGCTGGCGCGGGTGCGCGAAGAGGGCCATGCGATCATCGACCAGGAAGTGGAGATCGGTCTGCGCTCGATCGCCGTCCCGGTCCTCGACGCCCGCGGCCGCACGGTGGCGGCGCTGAACACCGGCGTCGCCGCGGTCCAGGCCGAGCCCGCAGATCTCGCCCGCGACTATCTGCCGGCGCTTCTGAAGGTCCAGGAGGGGCTGCGGCGGGTGATCCACTAGGCAGGTCACGTCCCTTGCCGCAGGCGGTCGGAATCCTCGTCTTCTACTGGAAGATTTGACCGAAGACGCTTGCCATATAAGGCATTTCGCCCATCCGCGATCGATCTGCCGAGGCCAACCGTGCAAATGCATCCAGCCCGTGGCAGCGCTCGCGAGTGATTGCCCCGACGACGTCGGCGCATCGATCGTTCCGACCTCCACCGCTCGCAGCTAATTTCACGCGGTCAGCCCCGCTGGTCAAAATTTTCGCTCTTTCGCTTCTGCTCAAATGTTGACATTCTGAAGCAAGCCGATTTCATTATGTCTAGACTTAATCGCCGCATCCTGCCGGGACACGGCGCCTTTCCTCGCACGGAGACATGGGATGAACAAACGCTTCCTGATGAAGGCGATGCTGTCGCTGGCGCTCGCATTGCCGCTCGCAGCTCCCGTGGCCGCCCAGGCCGAGGACGCGCTGGCCCGCGTCAAGGCCGCCGGCGCCATGAAGGTCGGTACCGAGACGGCCTTCGCCCCCTTCGACTTCATCGACGAGGCGGGTGCCCATGCCGGCCTCAACGTCGACCTGTTCACGGAGATCGGCAAGGAGATGGGCGTCGAGATCGACTGGGTGACGCTGCCCTGGGACGGCGTCCTTCCGGGTCTCGAGGCCGGCCAGTTCGACATGGTCGCCGGCCCCGCCACCATCACCAAGGCCCGGGTCGAGCGCTACCGCTTCCTGTCGCCGATCGCCGAGGCGACGGTCGCCCTCCTGAAGCAGGCCGGCGACGATTCGATCCAGAAGCCTGAGGACATCGCCGGCAAGCTCGTCGGCGCCGGCAAGGCGACGGCCCAGCTCGCCCAGGCCCAGGCCTATGGCGAGACCCTGCCGGGCGGCATCGAGACCCGCGAATATGTCGGCTTCAATGAGGCCTATGCCGATCTCGCCGCCGGCCGCATCGTCGCGGTGGCGAACTCGCTGCCCAATATCGCCTATGTCGCCCAGACCCAGCCCGACGTCTTCGCGGTGGTGAAGCCCGCCTTCGGCCAGCCGAGCTATTTCGGCTACATCGGCACCAAGAAGCCCGAGGACCAGTCGCTGCTCGACGCCGTGGACGCCGCGATCATCAAGATCAAGGAAGACGGCCGCATGACCAAGCTCCAGGAGAAGTGGTTCGGCACCACCTTCGAGACGCCGAACGAGGTCCCAGAGCCGAAGGTCTGACGGCCCGATCAAACCCTTCGAAGGCGTTCCGCGCGCGTCGCCGTGCGGAACGCCTCGACCCTTTGTGATGAACCTCGATCCTGCGTGACGAAGAAGGCGGGCGATGTCCTGGAGATTGTTCGAGCTGATGCTCTGGGCGGCCGGCTACACCGTGCTTCTCAGCGGCATCTCGATCGTCATCGGCCTCGGGCTCGGGCTCCTCGTCTGCGCCGCCAAGCTCTCCCCCAACAAGGCGCTGTCGCTCCCCGCGACGCTGTTCATCAGCTTCTTCCGCGGCGTGCCGCTGCTGGTCCAGCTGCTCCTGATCTACAATCTCCTGCCGGCCGTCGGCATCATGGTGCCGAGCGTCGTCGCCGCGGTCGTCGGCCTGTCGCTCTGCACCGCCGCCTATCAGGCCGAGAACCTGCGCGGCGGCTTCAACAGCGTGCCGCGGGGCCTCATCGAAGCCGCCGAGATGGTCGGCCTCTCGCCCTTCCAGCAGCTGCGCCGCATCCGGGCGCCGATCGCCCTCCGGCTCACTCTGCCCGCCCTCGTCAACGAGGCGATCCTGATCCTCAAGGCCTCCTCGCTGATCTCCATCGTCGGCGTCATCGAATTGACCCGCATGGCCCAGAACCTCGCCGCCAGCACCTACAAGCCGCTCTTGTTCTATTCGGTCGCCGGCGGCCTTTATCTCGTCATCTGCTGGACCGTCGCCGGCGGCGGCAGCATCCTCGAGCGGATGACCAAGGCCGGCCGCACATGACCCTCGATTTCGCGCTGATGGCCGACAAGATGCCGGAGATCCTTTCCGGCCTTTGGGTGACGATCTGGACCTGGCTCGTCGCGACCATCCTCGGCGCAGGCCTCGGCTTCCTCGTCGCGAGCGCCCGCCGCTACGGCCCGGCGCCCCTCGATTGGCTGCTGAAGCTCTATGTCGAGGTGCTGCGCGGCACGCCGTTCCTCGTCCAGCTGTTCCTCCTCTACTTCGGCGGCCCCTTCGTCGGCCTCCGGCTCGAGCCGATCCCGGCCGGGCTGATCGGCCTCACCATCTATGCCTCGGCCTATTTCTCCGAGATCTTCCGGGCTGGCTTCGAGGCGGTTCCCAAGGGCCATGTGGAGGCGGCGCAATGCGTCGGCCTGTCGCGCGGCCAGATCCTGCGGCGCATCCTCCTGCCGGAAATGACGATGCTCGTCCTGCCGCAATGCGTGAACATGGCGATCATCCTGATCAAGGAGACGGCGATCCTCTCGATCATCACCGTGCCCGAGATGACCGGCGTGATCAGCGCCATCGGCTCGCAGCAATATGCCTTCGTCGAGGCGATGTTCCTCCTGGCGATCTTCTACTGGGTCCTCGTCGAGACCTGCGGCTATCTCGGCCGCCTCGCCGAGGCCCGGCTCTCCAAGTTCAGGTTCGCCGTGCCATGAGTGACGTGTCCACCGCCCCGACCCCGGCCGCCCAAGCCACTCCGCAAACCGCCACCCCGGCGGTTCTGGTGAAGGGCGTCACCAAGCGCTTCGGCGAGACCGAGGTCCTGCAGGGGATCGATCTTGCCGTCCCCGCCGGCGCGACCACCTGCCTGATCGGCCCCTCGGGCTCCGGCAAGTCGACGCTCCTGCGCTGCATCGCCTTCCTGGAGGAGGCGACCACCGGCACGATTGCGATCCACGGCGATCCTCTCGGCTTTGCCGAAGCGCCGAACGGCCAGCGCACCCGCCTCTCGCCGCAGAACATCCGCGAGGTGCGCTCGCGCATCGGCATGGTGTTCCAGCAGTTCAACCTGTGGCCCCACATGACGGCGCTCGGCAATGTCTGCGAGGCGCTGGTGACGGTCCGCCGGATGAAGCGAAGCGACGCCGAGGCGCGCGGCATGGCGCAGCTTCGCCGCGTCGGCCTCGAGAATCGCGCCAAACACTATCCGTCCGAACTCTCCGGCGGCCAGCAGCAGCGCGTCGCCATCGCCCGGGCCCTGGCACTCGATCCGGAGATCCTCCTGTTCGACGAGCCGACCGCCTCGCTCGATCCCGAACTGACCGGCGAGGTGCTGAACGTCATGCGGGATCTTGCGGCCTCCGGCATGACGCTTCTCGTCGTCACCCACGAGATCGGCTTTGCCGCCTCGGTCGGCCAGCGCATCGCCTTTCTCGACCATGGCCGGCTGCTCCTCAACGGCTCGCCGCGCGAGGTCTTCGGCGAGCCGCGCCATCCCCGCCTCGCCCAGTTCCTCGAGACCTATCTCGACCGCGGCGCCGCGGCGCTTCTGTGACCAGCGCCATGCCTGCCGGTCCTTGCGGCGAACAGGTCCTTCGCTGATGGTCGCAGCGTCCTCGTCGCAGCGTCCGGAGCCGGGCCGGCGCTCCCTGCACCAGACGATCCGCGCCGAGCTCGAAGGCCGGATCCTCTCCGGCGAATGGCCGCCGGGCACCCAGATCCCCTTCGAGGAGGACCTGGCGCTGCGCTACGGCTGCTCGCGCATGACCGTCAACAAGGTGCTGACCCAGCTCGCCTCGGCCGGTCTGATCGAGCGGCGGCGCAAGGCCGGCAGCTTCGTGCGCCGGCCGAACTCCCACTCGGCGGTCCTGCAGATCGTCGACATCCGCAGCGAGGTCGAGGCGCTGGGCCTTGCCTACCGGTTCGAGATCCTGCGCCGCAACGACCGCCAGGTCACGCAAGCAGACGACGGACGGCTCGACCTCACCCCAGGCGCCCGCCTCCTCGACATCGTCTGCCGCCACGACGCGGCGGGTCAGCCCTTCTGCCTCGAACAGCGGATCATCAATCTCGACGCGGTCCCGGAAGCGGCCTCCGCCGATTTCGCCCGGCAGTCGCCCGGCGCCTGGCTGGTGTCGCGCATCCCCTGGTCCAGCGCCGAGCACCGGATCCGCGCCGCCGCGGCCAGCCCGGAGGAAGCCGCGATGCTGCGCATCGATGCCGGCGTGCCCTGCCTGGTGATCGAGCGGCGGACCTGGGACCAGGACCGGCCGATCACCCATGTCCGCCTGACCTATCCCGGCGAGAGCCACGAGATGGTCGCCCGCTTCGCCCCGACCTCGGGCTGAGACCGGCAGGTCCGGCGACAACGCCGACGTCCACCGGAAACCATCGCGGAAGCGCCCATGGAAATCGCGGCCGGCAACACCGGAGGCGCCCGCTTCACGCCGTCGAAGCGCCCTCCACCGGCACGAAATCCGGCAGCCCGACCGCGGCCCGCCAGTGTGTGGCGATCTCCGCCCGCGTCGCGATCCAGGCATCGCCCGAGCCCGCCAGCCCTTCCAGCAGGGCCTCCAGCCCGGCGATCCGCGCCGGCCGGCCGATGATCCGCAGATGCAGCCCGATCGACAGCATGCGCGGGGCCTTGCGGCCCTCCTTGCGCAGCCGCTCGAAGGCGTCGAGGCAGTAGCCGGAAAAGTCGGCGGCCCGCACGAAGGCGCCACCGGGCTGGAAGCGCATGTCGTTGGTGTCGAAGGCGTAGGGCATCACCACATGCTGCCGCCCGCCGACGCTGGCGAGATAGGGCATGTCGTCGTCATAGGCGTCGGAATCATAGAGGAACCCGCCATGCTCGACGACGAGCCGACGGGTGTTCACCGAGGCGGCCGAACGGGTGTGCCAGCCGACGGGCGCCCGCCCGGCGATCTCGGCGAGCCGCCGGTGCGTCTTTGCGATGATCGCCCGCTCCGCCTCCTCCGCCATGCCGGCATGCCGCTCCCAGCGCCAGCCATGGGCGGAGATCTCGTGGCCGCGCGCGGCGGCGTCGCGGATCAGCCAGGGCGAGCGCTCCGCCGCCCGGCCGCAGGTCGAGAAGGTCGCCCGCACCCCGTGATCGTCGAGGAGCCCGGCGATGCGGTCGTAACCGGCCCGCGGGCCATAGCCATAGTGGCTTTCGAGGCAGGGATCGGGTTCGCCGCCGACATCGTCGACCGCCTCGTAGATCGCCTCGTTGCGCTCGTCGCCGTCGGCGACCGAGAGTTCGGCCCCCTCCTCGACATTGACGACCAGCGACACCGCCACCGGCGCCCCGTTCGGCCAGGCGACGGCGGGGGGATTGTACCTTAAGCCGACGAAGTCGCGGCGGTCCTCGGCGATGCTCACGACCGGTGCTCCAGCCGCGCCGCAAGGGCCGGCGACAGGCCCTGCGCCGGCTTCGCGGCCGGCCGCTGGAACGCTCCCGCCGTCGGCTTGGTCGCCCCCAGCGCCAGGATCGTCTCGGCCTGCCGCACCGCCGCCGCGATCGGATCGACCACCGGCACCGGGATCAGGTGGGCGACCTGGGCGGCAAGCCCGGCCAAGGGTGCGCCACCGAGGATGATCACGTCGGCGCCCGCCGCAACGGCCCGCAGCGACAGCGTCACCAGTCGTTCCTCCTGCTCGTGCTGGACGCTCGCCAGATCGGCGAAGGGCTCGTCATTGGCAACGATCGCGGCGAGGCGTCCGGTCAGGCCGTGCAGCGCGACGCAGTCGTGATACCAGTCGCCGAGATCGGTCGCGAAGGTCACGATGGCGAAGCGCCGCCCCAGCATGCAGGCGGTCAGCATCGCGGCCTCCGACATGCCGATCACCGGAAAACCGAACAGCTGCCGCGCGGCCAGGATGCCGGGATCGCTGAAGGCGGCGATGATCGCGGCGTCGCAGGCCGGTCCGTGCTCGGCGAGCATCTCCAGGCAGATCGCCCCGCCGATCAGCTCTTCCACCCGGTTCGACAGATAAGGAAAGCCGCGCGGCGCCGTCAGCCCGACAAGTTCCGTCATGGGCGAGGCAACCCTGCGCCCGGAGGCGAGCAGCAGCTCGGTCACGGAGGTCGACATGTTGGGGTTGGCGATCAGGATCTGGGGCATCGGCACTCCTGTGGCGTCCGGACACGGGCCGTCCGGCAGCGGACCCTCCTGCGCCGTCTGGGCGCATGACCGGATCCCGCCCGATCATGCGCCAAAACCCCTGCGTGGCAAGACGCTGCACTGCAAAAACCGCCGTCGCCCCGCTGCTCCGTCGCCAAGTCCCTCAGACTGAGCGGATCGCTCCGCCGTCGCAGCGGATTAGGCTGCCGGTGAGGTAGGCGGCCCTCGCACTGACGAGGAACGCGGCCACCGCGGCGAACTCCTCCACATCGCCGTAGCGCTTGGCCGGGATCGACAGCCGCGCCGCCTCCCGGATCGCCTCGACCGGCTTGCCGGTGCGCTTGGCATTCGCCGCGTCGAGCTCCTCGACCCGCTCGGTCTGGATGCGGCCGGGCAAAAGCATGTTGACGGTGACCCCGTCGGCTGCGACCTCGTTCGACAGCGACTTGGTCCAGCCCACGAGCGCGGAGCGCAGCGTGTTGGAATAGGCGAGATTGGGGATCGGCTGGATCACGCCCGAAGAGCCGACGGTCAGGATGCGGCCGAACCCGGCCTGTCGCATGGCCGGCAATGCGCGGGTCGAAAGGTCGATGACCCGCATCACCATCATCTGGAACTGGCTTTCCAGCACCCCGATGGAGAGGTCCGCCGCCCCGCCCGGCGGCGGCCCGCCGGTGTTGTTGACGAGGATGTCGATGCCGCCGAGCTTCACGTCGGCGGTCTCCAGCATCAGCTCGACGAAGCCGGCATCGGCGAGGTCGGCGGCGACATACTCCGCCCTGCCGCGCCCCCTGGCGTTGATCGCCTCGACATTGGCCCGCAGTTTCTCGGCGCTGCGTCCGCAGAGGAGGACGTTCGCGCCCTCGGCGGCGAGCGCCTCGGCGATGGCGAGTCCGAGGCCGCGCGAGGAGGCGAGGACGAGCGCCCGCCGGCCTTCGATCTCAAGATCCATGGGAGAGCCCCTTCACCTTGTCGTCGAGCCGGGCGATCAGCCGCATCAGCTCGGCGTGGTCGGTCGCCGTCAGCTTCGGCCCCGGCGCCCGCGTGCGCGCACAGGCGATCGCGCCGCGATGATGCAGCACGGCCTTGCGGACGGCGAGGCCATAGCCCGGCTGCTGCTCGTATCTGAGGATCGGCAGATAGGCGTCGAAGACGTCCTCGGCCCGGTCCGCGTCGCCGGCCTGATGGAGGTTCACCACCTCGACCAGCATCTCCGGATAGGCAAAGCCGGTCATCGCCCCGTCGGCGCCGCGGGCAAGTTCCTGGGGAAGATACAGCCCGCCATTGCCGCACAGGATCGACAGGCGCGGCGTGTCGGCGGTGCCGGAGCGGCCCCGCACCGCCGAGACCTTGGCAAGGCCTGGCGCATCCTCGTGCTTCAGCATGACGATCTGCGGGCATTCCCGGGTCAGGGTCAGGATGGTCTCCGCCGAAATCGGCACGCCGGTGGTCTGCGGATAGTCCTGCAGGCAAACCGGAACCTCCGGCCCCAGCGCCTCGCAGACCTGGTGGAAATAGCCGCGCACCCGGTCCTCGACGGCCGGGCCCGGCGTCGGCGCGACCATCACGCCGGCCGCTCCCTCGTCCATGGCGAAGCGCGCGAGGCTGGCAAGATTGTCGAGGCCGGGGCTGGAGACGCCGACGATCACCGGGATGCGTCCATCGATCCGTTTGAGGATCCGGCTGGCGACGCCCCGCGCCTCCTCGGCGGTCAGCTTGTTGGCCTCCCCCATGATGCCGAGGATGGTCATGCCGTTGACGCCGCAGCCGAGATAGAAATCGACGAGGCTGTCGATGCTCGCATCGTCCACCGCACCGGTCTCGGTGAAGGGCGTTGCGGCGATGATGTAGACGCCGCGCGAATGGCGGTCGATACGGTGGGCGGACATCGTTCCCTTTCTGGTCGTCGTCCCGGCTCTGGCGGCACCGGCAGCCGGCACGTCTTTCGAACCGGTCGTCTGCCGGCCGGGCGGCACCATGTTACCTACTTGATCATGAGGCGGCGCGTCGAGCCGCCGGGCCGCCGTCCGGTGCGGGCCGAGCGTCCGGTCCTGCCCTGAAACGCCGGAGGGCACCTTGCGAGACCGCCCGGGAAATCATGGGCCCGACAGCGGCTTCCGGCCGATGCACGGCAATGTGCGTCGGCCTCTTCAATCTCCCTCCGTGTGCGGCCGCGATCGCCGGCATCACCGCCATCCGCCGCCGCCCGAATTCGCGCCTTTTCGTCCTTCATCGAACGATGACGAACGCGGGACCTTGTACGGGAAAAAAAGAAGTGGCATATGTCCTCCGTCGATGGACGGATGAACTGCTGGGCGTCACGCTTTGACGGCGCCGAACCCTACCATTTCCTTCGAATGATCGATTGATCGAGGCGAGCAATACTGCGAACCTTGCACGTAGATATTAGCGAAAGGGTATCCCATGACCACGGGAACCGTAAAATGGTTTAATTCCGACAAGGGCTTCGGCTTCATCGCGCCCGACAACGGCGGCAGCGATGCCTTCGTCCACATCAGCGCTGTCGAGCGCTCCGGCCTGAACGGCCTCAAGGACGGCCAGAAGGTCTCCTACGAGCTCGTCGCCGATCGCAAGACCGGCAAGATGTCCGCGGAAAATCTCGCGACCATCTCCTGATCCGTCTCGCCGCGCGCCACCCCGGTGCTGCGCGGCGCTGATCTCGACGAACCGTCTCTGCCGTCGTCCGACTTTTCCGTCGATCGACTGGCGCAGGCGGTTTTTCGGCGTTTGCGATAGCGCCGCGGTCGTTACTTCGGCCAGTTTCTTCTGACACACCGGGCGCACCTTCGCGGTTGATCCGGCCGCCGAACCGAACCCGGCGATCCCGTCGCATGCATCAGCCCCAGCATGACGGCCCCAGCCATCACGAGGCTGTCCATGCCAGGCGCATAGCCGCCGCCATCCCGCCGCCGATCGTCTCGCCTCCCACATCCTCTCTCTCGACCGCCGAAGCGATTGCGGCTCGCCGCAGACCGGCAGCCTCGCCCCGTCCCGCGATCCCCCCGATCGTCGAAATCGCGTCCAGCGACTGTCCGCCCGACATCCTTCCGGGTTGCGATCCCTGACGAGACGCCTAAACCTTCGCGACCCGGATCAGACGGACAGGCGAAGCAGTGATCTATTCGCAAGCCGACGTCAGGCAGGCGTTCGACGAGGCAACTTATCTCAGGGCCGAGGCGTATCACCGAAAGGCCCACGTGATGGCCTATTCCTGGACGGGCGAAGGCACCCTGACCGCCACCGTCCAGGGCAGCGGCAGGAACGTCTACAACCAGGCCATCGAGGTCTGCGAGACGCCGCCGCGGCGTTTGCGCATCACCGGCTCATGCACCTGCCCCGTCGGCTCGCACTGCAAGCACATCGCCGCCGCGCTTCTCGCCGCCCGAGCGAGCGCCCCTGCCTTGCGACGCAAGGCGGCCCCTGATGGTCCGCCGGCGCCTCCGTCGCCCGCGGCATCGGCGACGGCTCGCCCGGCGCCCTCCGGCCAGGCGCGAGCGCCGGTCGAGGCCGCGCTGCCGCCGGACCTCGCCGACTGGTTCGAGCGGCTGACCCGGACCGAGGAGCGGGCCAGCGACGATTATCCGCCCAACTTCCACAAGCGACTGGTCTACGTCCTGTCCGCGGATCCGTTCGGCGGGCTCCAGCCGCGCCTCGGCCTGAGAATCAAGTCGGCGCGGCTTCTCAAGAACGGCACTTTTTCGGCGACTGCCAGCGACTATGACGGGTCGAAGTTTCGTTTCAGCGAGCCGCCCCGCTTCGTCCGGCCGGCCGACGCCGCCATCCTGCGACGCATCGAAACGATCCAGTACCGCACGGCGGGCGTCGCCGGCGACCTGCGCTCGGAGATCGGCCCGGCGGTTCTCGCGGACATCCTCGAAACCGGCCGGGCCCGCTGGGGCGACGTCAACGGCCCGGTCCTCGGCCCCGGGCCGGCGCTCGAGGCGCGGATCGAATGGGTGAGTGACGGCAAGACCTCGCTGCATCCAAGGCTCGCCCTCGCTGCCGACCGCGACGATCCCGCTTCGCTCGACCCCGACGATCTCGTGCTCCTCAACGCCGTGCCGCCGGTCTATGTCAATCCGTCCGAGGGTCTTGTCGGCCCGCTGGAGACGGGTCTTGCTCCGGCAGTCGTCAACCTGCTCCTGGAAGCGCCGGCCGTGCCCGCCGCATCCGTCGCGCTGCTCGGCCGGAAGTTCCGCCAGGCGGGCACCGAGATCGCCCGCGCCGCCCCGCCCGTCCTCGAAGACGCGCTCGTCGTCGATGGTCCGCCCTTGCCGGTCCTGAAGCTGACGAGCGCCACGCTGCCGGCCGCAGGCGGCTTCTACCCCTTGCATGGCGGCTGGGGCTTCCACGAGACGATCCCCATCGCCCGCCCGGTCTTCCGGTATGAAGGCTTCGACGTCGCCGCCAGCGAACACGCGCGCGTGGTCGATCGGATGAAGGACAACCGGCCGGCCGAGATCCATCGCGACGCAAAGAGCGAGAAGCGCGCCCTCGAGGCTCTCGCCGCCGCCGACCTCGTCAAGCTCACGAAACTGCGGCGCACCGTCCCGCCCGAGCATCGCGGCGACCTCGGCCTCGACGGCGACGAACTTGACTGGCTGGATTTCCTCCACGACGACCTCCCGCTGCTCGAAGCCTCCGGCTGGCGCATCGAGATCGACGCCGACTTCCCGATCAGGCTCCTGCGCGGCGACGGCGCCTTCGAGGCCGACATTCGGGAAAGTTCCGGCATCGACTGGTTCGAACTCGATCTCGGCGTCGTCGTCGACGGCGAGCGGATCGACCTCGTTGCGCCGCTGATCGCCTATCTGGCCGACGAAATGCTGACCACGGACGACCTGTCGGCGCTGGATGCCGAGACGATCGTCCATCTGTCCCTGGCGGACGGCCGCTATTTGTCGCTGCCGTTCCGGCGCCTTCGTCCGATCATCGAAACCCTGTCGCTGCTGTTGAGCGGCCTTGGCGGCGGAACCGGCAAGGGGCCCCTGCGGTTCTCCGCCCTCGATGCCTCGGCCCTCGCCGGCCTCGAGGCGGCCGACGCGCTGACGGGCGCGACCTGGACGGGCGGCGAGCGCGTGCGCGCCCTCGGTGCGACGTTACGCGAGGCGGGAGGCATCGCCGAGGCGACGCTCCCCGAGAACTTCCGGGCGACGCTGCGGCCCTATCAGGCGCGGGGCATCGCCTGGCTGAGCTTCCTCGCCAATGCCGGCCTCGGCGGCATCCTCGCCGACGACATGGGGCTCGGCAAGACGGTCCAGGCGCTGGGCCTCATCGCCATCGAGAAGGCGGCCGGGCGCCTCACCGCGCCGGTCCTGGTGATCGCCCCGACGAGCCTGATGGTCAACTGGCGGCGCGAGGCGGAAAAGTTCTGCCCCGATCTGCGGGTCCTGACCCTGCAGGGCAGCGACCGCAAGTCCCGCTTCGACGAGATTGACGGAAGCGACGTCGTCCTGACGACCTATCCCCTGATCGCCCGCGACTACGAGGCGCTCGACCAGCGCCAGTGGCACATGATCCTTCTGGACGAAGCCCAGACGATCAAGAACCCGAATGCGACGACGACGAAGCTCATCCACCGGCTGAAGTCGTCCCACCGCTTCTGCCTGACCGGCACGCCCCTCGAAAACCATCTCGGCGAATTGTGGTCGCTGTTCCATTTCGTCGCCCCCGGCTTTCTCGGCGAGCTGAAGCGGTTCAATCAGACCTGGCGCACGCCGATCGAGCGCAACGGCGATACCGCAAGGGCGAAGATGCTGGCCGCCCGGGTGAAGCCCTTCCTGCTGCGCCGGACCAAGGACGAGGTCGCGAACGACCTGCCGGCGAAGACGGTGATCGTCGAGCGGGTCGAATTCGGGTCCGCCCAGCGCGATCTCTACGAATCCGTCCGCCTGACGATGCACGACAAGGTCGTCGCAGCGCTGGCCGAAAAGGGCCTTGCCCGCAGCCGGATCGTCGTCCTCGACGCCTTGTTGAAGATGCGCCAGGCCTGCTGCGATCCGCGGCTGGTGAAGCTCGCCCGCAAGCCGGCGGGGCGAGCCGGATCGGCCAAGCTCGAGCGCCTGATGGAGATCGTCACCGAACTTCTTGCCGAAGGGCGACGGATCCTGATCTTCTCGCAGTTCACCTCGATGCTGGACCTGATCCGGCCGCTGCTCGATGCGGCGGGCGTTCGCTATGCCCTCCTCACCGGCGACACCAGGGACCGCGAGAGCCAGGTCGTCGCCTTCCAGGACGGCGAGGTGCCGGTGTTCCTCGTCAGCCTGAAGGCCGGCGGCGTCGGCCTCAACCTCACGGCGGCCGACACCGTCATCCTCTACGATCCCTGGTGGAACCCGGCGGTGGAAAACCAGGCCATCGACCGGGCCCACCGCATCGGCCAGGACAAACCGGTCTTCGTCCACAAGCTGGTCGCGGCCGGAACGATCGAGGAGAAGATCGAGATGCTGAAGGCCCGCAAGCAGGCGCTGGCGGAGAGCATCTTCGACCATGACGGCGCCCCGACCCTGTCGATCACCGAGGACGACATCGCGATGCTCTTCGCCGACGCCTGACCGCGCCGGCCGCATCCTTCCGGTCCTCCCGGCGTTTCCCGGGAGCCACACGCGCCACCGCCCATCGGAACCGCGGCCACGGGCTCGCGTTTCAGCCGGACCCCCAGAAAGCGAATCCTGCCGATGTCAAACCGCCCGCCATTGCCCTTCCTTCCGAGCCGGCGGTCGCTGCTGTTCGGCGTCCTCGGTGTCACCGCCGTCGCCGCGGCCGGCTTTGCGCTCGTCGGGCCGCGCCGGATCTGGAAATGGGCGGGCGGCCCGGCCGACCAGGGACCGGTGGATTTTGCCACCCTGACGCGCCGAGCCGTCCCCAACGACGCCCTCGCCTGCTCGCCCGGCGCCTGCAGCCAGAGGACCGACTTTGACCTGCCGGCCTTCCAGACCCCGCCAGACGTCCTGATGCGGCGGCTCGACGACATTGCCGCGTCGATGGCGGCCGAGCGCGTCGACGAAGGCCTTGATCCCCTCTATCGCCGCTACGTCTTCCGCAGCCGGGTCCTCGGCTTTCCCGACACCCTCAACGCCCGCGCATCGAGCACCGGCGACGGGGAAACCGCGCTCCGGCTCTATTCCCGCTCGCTGCTCGGCAAAGGCGACTTCGGCGCCAACCTCCGGCGCCTGCGGCAGATCGCAGATGGTCTCGAACGCGCGGCATCCCGCGAGGAGCGCGGCGAGACGCCGACCGCCGCGCGACTGCGCTAGCCGTTTCCCGGGAACGACAGCCAAGGCCAGCCGACGACGGGGCTCCGACCCAGGGAAAAGGACGCCGCCGGTCCGCGCGCTTCACGGATCGCGGCTTTCGGGCGGCGGCAAAGTCTCCTAAGAGGGCCTGCCTCGCCTTCCGCCAATCTGCCACCCTCACGCCGACCGGACCACCCGTGACCCGCCTTCGTGCCAATCTCCTCCTGCTCGTCGCCGGCGCCGTCTGGGGCATGGGTTTCGTCGCCCAGTCGACGGCGATGGACGCCCTCAGCCCCTGGGCCTTCATCGCGGCAAAATTCGCGCTCGCCGCCGCCGCCCTCGCGCCGCTCGCCGCACTGGAATCTCGGCGCCAGCCTGTCGCACTGCCCCCGAAGATGCTCGGATGGTTCGCCCTCACCGGCGGCGCGCTGCTTCTCGCCGCGATCACCCAGCAGATCGGCATCGTCACGACGACCGTCACCAATTCCGGCTTCCTCACCGGCCTCTATGTCGTGCTGACGCCGATCCTCGGGCTCGTCCTCTTGCGGCAGGTGCCGCACTGGGTCGTCTGGCCGGCAGCGGCGATGTCCTTTGCCGGCATCGCGCTGCTCGGCGGCGGCAGCCTGTCGGCGCTGAACACCGGCGATCTGTGGACCATCGGATCCGCGCTCTTCTGGGCGCTGCAGATCATGCTGGTCGGCACCATCGCCGCCTCGTCGGGCCGGCCCTTCCTCCTGTCCTTCGTCCAGTTCGCCGTCACGGCGCTCGGCGCCACCGCCGGAACCCTTATCCTCGAAGCACCGGCGCTCGGCGATTTCGCCGCGGCGTTGCCCGAGATCGTCTATGGCGGCCTCTTCGCCACCGCCCTCGCCTTCACCCTGCAGGTCTTCGGCCAGAGCCACACGACGCCGGCCCAGGCCTCGATCTTCCTCTCCTCCGAAGCCCTCTTCGCCGCCCTCTTCGGCGCGATCTTCCTCGCCGAACGCATCGCGCCCATCGGCTATCTCGGCTGCGCGATGATCCTCCTCGCCATGCTTGCGGTCGAGCTGGTGCCGCTGTCGGCCGTTGGCCGCAGGTCGCAGCCGGTCTCCTGCCGGCGCGACGCCTGAGATTCCGGACACTGGATCGGGACGCGGCGCGTGGAGCGGCCATAGCGACAGCCCGGCCCACGCAGGTCGGCGCGCGCCGCAAGATCGCGAGGCGCTTCGGACGAGCCGAGCCGTCACCGCCCGCAAGCAGATCGAGGCTAAGACAGCGCGCACGACGACCGGCTGGCCGGGCCGCTGCCGCAGGGCAGGCAGCCCGTTCCAGCCGGGGCAGTCCCCCGGTGGCGGCGAGGAACTCGACGATTGCGTCGAGCCCCGTGCCCCGCGACAGGTCGGCGAAGACCGTCGGCAGGGTGCCCCTGCCCTTGTCGGCGTCGGCGCGCATGCGCTCGAGGTCGGCGCCGACATACGGGGCGAGGTCGGTCTTGTTGACGACGAGAAGGTCCGAGCGGGTGATCGCCGGGCCGCCCTTTCGCGGGATGTCGTCGCCCTGGCAGACCGAGATGACGTAGATCGAGAGATCGACGAGATCCGGCGAGAAGGTGGCGGCGAGATTGTCGCCGCCGGATTCGACGAGGATCAGGTCGAGCCCGGGATGCCGCCGGTTGAGCTCGCGGATCGCGGCGAGATTGATCGAGGCGTCCTCGCGAATCGCGGTATGCGGGCAGCCGCCGGTCTCGACGCCGATGATCCGGTCGGCGGCCAGCGCCTGCATCCGCACCAGCGCCTCGGCGTCCTCGCGGGTGTAGATGTCGTTGGTGACGACGCCGATCGACCAGCGCTCGCGCGCCGCCTTGCAGAGCTTTTCCGTCAGCGTCGTCTTGCCCGAGCCGACCGGCCCGCCGATCCCGACCCTGAGCGGGCCATGTCTGGAAGTCATGAACGAAAGAGCCTCGTTGGGAGCGTTTCGTGCCGCATCGCGGCGATCTCCGAGACTATGGCGGCCGACCCCAGCTCGTCCAGCGTCGATCCGGCGGCGCGGCGGGCATTCGTCACGACCGACGGGGCGAGATCGCGCAGCACCGCCACCCATTCGCTCTGGCCGAGGGGCACGAGGCGCGCCGCCGCCGACACCAGCGATGCCGAAAAACTGTGGGCATAGGCGACGAGACTGCCGGCGAGCGGCAGACCCGCATGGCAGGCGACGGCGCCGGCCGCCACCGGCAGCGGCATCTCGGCTTCGGCGCCGGATAGCCGCCAGCCGGCGCCGTCCGCACCGATCCAAGGTCGCGCCGCCGCGAGAAACGCCGCGCCGAGGGTCAGCGTCTCGCTGCGCCGCTCGGCACTGCCCGAGAGCGCCCTCGCCAGCTCCGCTAGGCCGGCGAGCCCCTGCTCCTCTCCGGCAGCTGCGGCGCGGTGCGCCTCGGCCATCAGGACGAGGTCGTTCCAGCCGCTGCCCCGGGCAAGAAGCACCTCCACCCAGCCGCGAACAGCGCCCGCATCGCCGACCCGCCCCTCCCGCACGGCCGCCTCGAGCCCGTGGGAATAGGCAAAGCCGCCGGTTGGAAAAGCCGGGGAAAACAGCGTCATCAGCGTCGCGAGATCCATCGCGTCGGCGGCGACGGCGCTCCCCCCGCTTCGCGCCGAGGCGTTGCGCTGCGGATCTGCGTCGCTCACCGCGCCGCCTCAACCGTCATGGTGATGGGCATGATAGGCGCCGCCTTCCGGATCGAACGCCGCTTCGGTCTCCTCGACCGCGGCGCCGAGGCCTTCCAGCATCGTCCGGATCACCGGATCGCGGCGGATCAGCAGCCGGTCCGCGAAGATCTGCGCCGCAAGGTGGCGGTTGCCGATCTGCCAGGCGAGCGTCACGAGATGGACGGTATCGCGGGCCCGGACCGCATAGAGCAGCTCCGGCTTGGCCTTGACGCCGATCACTCGGCCGTCGTCGAGCAGGATGCCGTCGCCGTCCAGCAGAAGCGTCGCCTCGGGCAGATCGAGCAGGAAGGCGATGCCGCCGTCGGAGACCATCGCCATGCGGCGGCGATGGCGGGCGGTCTCGTCGAGCGTGATCGTATCGGCCGGGTCCGACCATTCACCCCGCCTGACGACGCTGTTTCCGACGATCATGAGACTGTCCTTCGATGCCGAGCCTCGCGAGGGACGTCGCGGCTCCGTCCGCGCAACCTAGAACATGATCCCGAAAAGTGGGAACCGGTTTTCGCGAGGGATCATGCCGTGAGAGGAGAATGAACGGGATGCCGATCGAAGCCGAATTCATCCCGGTTGCGTGCCGAAGCAGGGCCAGCGGAAGCGTTGTCTCCGCAGCCCCGCAACCCTTTATGGCGCTTCAGGGGCGACGCGGCCGCCTTCCCCACCCGCCATCCGGACCGAATGTCAGGCAGCCAAGCAAACCCGCACTCGTCGAACCGCAACTCCGCTTTTCTATTCAAGTCATTGAAGTGGAAAGGGACAGGCCGGCTGCAGTCTGACCGGACGCGGCGAGCACCTCGAAAGGTTGCACTGAGCTTTACGGAAAGTTAGCCCGCGTGAAGGAAGTTGCTTCTCGAAACCAACGGCGTCAGGGAGCCATCGGAGTGCAATCGATCAGCCGCCGCGCCATGCTCACGGGACTCTCGGCGACGGCGCTCTGTTGCCTCGCTCCGCCTGCGCTGGCCGCTGGCGACATCGACGATCCTTCGGCCCCGATCCTCACCGTCACCGATGGCGGCGTGGCATTGGCATTCAGCCGAAACGATCTGGCTGCCATGGAGCAGACGGCCTTCGAGACGACCGCGCCCTTCATGCCGATCCCGCGGCGCATGGAAGGTCCGTCCGTCGCGACCCTGCTCCGCGCCTTCGATCCGAACAAAACCTTCGAGCGCATGGCGATCGCCGCGCTCGATTCCTATCTCGTCGAGGCCGAGGTGCCTGCCCTGGTCGAGGAGGAAGCTATCCTTGCGATCCGCCAGGACGGCGCCTTCCTGCCCGTCGCCGACAAGGGGCCTGCCCTCCTGATCTTCCCCTTCGACGACCGGCCGGCCCTGCAGGACAAGCGTCACTATGGCCTGTGCATCTGGCAGATCGTTGAGATCCGGCTTTCATGATCAGGCGCTGGCTGAAAGCCCCCCACAGCCTCGACCGCTCGATCGGACTTTTGCTGATCGCGACCTGCGCGCTCGCGGCCATGGCCGTGCTGACGAGCATGCAGATCCAGCGCAATCAGCGTGAGATCCTGCGGATCTCCAGCTACGACCTGCCCTATGTCTACGCCCGCACGCAGGTCGAGATCCTTCGGCTCCAGGCGGCGATCGGCAACGCCCTCGTCAACGACAGCTCCACCACCCCGCCCCGGCTGCATTGGGCGATCGTCAAGAGCCGCGTCTCGACGATCCCGGTGTCCGTCGGACCGATCGACGTTCCGGAAGCGGCCGTCGCTTCCCGCAATCTCGACCAGACACTGACCACGATTGAACCGCTGATCGCCTCGCTCGACGAGACCAACAACGGCATCAGAGCGCTGACCTATCTCGATAACTCGGTCCGCGAGTTCACCCAGCTTGCCTCGCTGGCCAATGTGCGCCAGACGCTGCTCTTCGAGCGCGAGCAGGGCGTCCTGTCGCGCACGATGGCATGGCTCAGCGTCAACCTGGTGCTCCTCTGCGTGATCGGCTTCGTCCTGCTGCTGCTGGTCTTCCGCCGCAAGCGGCAGCTCCGGGAGATCGCGGTGACGGACGTCCTGACCGGGCTGCCGAACCGGGCCGCCATCCAGAACTGGCTGCCGCTCAACGCGCGGCCCGTGACGATGGCGATCGCCCTCGTCGACGTCGACCATTTCAAACAGGTGAACGACGAACTCGGCCACGCCGCCGGCGACGATTTGCTGCGCCGCCTGGCGGGCGCCCTGAAGGACCAGGGCGGTTCGGATGCGCTGGCGGCGCGGCTCGGCGGTGACGAATTCGTTGTCATGTTCAAGGGCGACGATGCGCGGCAAAGGGCGCGGCGACGTTGCGAGGCGATCACGCGCGCCTTTCACCAGGCATCCCAGGCGACCGGATTCGCCAGGGTCACGCTCAGCATCGGCATCGCGGTCGGCGAGGCTGCGTCCGTTTCGGACATCGAGCATCTGATGACCCAGGCTGACCGCGCGATGTACGTCTCGAAGCGCGAGGGCGGCGACGGCCACAGGTTCTCGGCCGAATCTTGTCCCCGCGAAGCGGCTCCAGGAGCGCTCCTTCCGGCAACTGACCGCCCTCCCATCCTCGCAGCGCGGCAACTCGAACGGGTCTGACCGCTGCGGCCCCGGAAGATTGACGTCGGGGTCGCCGGCGGCAAGCCCGCTTGCTCGGCGGCTGCCGGGGAAGGGAAGCGCGCCGGCCTGAGCTGCGGCAAGAACGTCCCTCCTCGGACCGCAGACGCCACGTCAGAACAGGAAGTAGCGCTGGGCCATCGCCAGTTCCCTGGCCGGCTCGCAGGTGAGAAGCACGCCGTCGGCCCGCACCTCGTAGGTCTCCGGGTGGACCTCGATCTGCGGCGTCGCGGCGTTGTGGATCATCGCGGACTTGCCGATACCGCCGCGAGTGTTGGTCACGGCCAGGAACGTCTTCTCGCAGCCGAGCGCGGCCTTCAGCCCCTTGTCCATCGCCGCCTGCGAAACGAAGGTGACCCCCGTTGCGCCGACCGCCTTGCCGAACGCCCCGAACATCGGCCGGTAGTGCACCGGCTGCGGCGTCGGGATCGAGGCGTTGGGATCGCCCATTGGCGCTGCCGCGATCATCCCGCCGATCAGCACCATCATCGGCTTGACGCCGAAGAAGGCCGGGTCCCACAAGACGATGTCCGCCCG
This sequence comes from Fulvimarina sp., assembly GCA_002700095.1. Lineage (GTDB taxonomy): Bacteria > Pseudomonadota > Alphaproteobacteria > Rhizobiales > Rhizobiaceae > Jiella. The sequence continues at coordinate 120,409 of PACL01000080.1, forward strand.
CTTGCCGACCTCGATCGAGCCGATCTCGCGGCTCATCCCTTGGGCGATCGCCGGGTTGATCGTGTATTTGGCGACATAGCGTTTGGCGCGGAAATTGTCGTTGTCGCCGGTCTCCTCCGGCAGTCGGCCGCGCTGGCGCTTCATCTTGTCGGCGGTCTGCCAGGTGCGGATGATCACCTCGCCGACGCGGCCCATGGCCTGGCTGTCCGAAGCGATGATCGAGAAGGCGCCCATGTCGTGGAGGATATCTTCCGCCGCGATCGTCTCCTTGCGGATGCGCGATTCGGCAAAGGCGATATCCTCGGGAATCGAAGCGTCGAGATGGTGGCAGACCATGAGCATGTCGAGATGCTCTTCGAGGGTGTTCACCGTGTAGGGCCGGGTCGGGTTGGTCGAGGACGGCAGCACGTTCTCCAGCCCGCAGACCTTGATGATGTCCGGCGCGTGGCCGCCGCCGGCGCCTTCCGTGTGGAAGGCGTGGATCGTCCGGCCCTTGAAGGCGTCGACGGTGTTCTCGACGAAGCCCGACTCGTTCAGCGTGTCGGTGTGGATCATCACCTGGATGTCGTAGTCGTCGGCCACGGACAGGCAGTTGTCGATCGCCGCCGGCGTCGTCCCCCAGTCCTCGTGCAGCTTCAACGCGCAGGCGCCGCCCTCGATCATCTCGACCAGCGGTGCCGGTAGCGAGGCGTTGCCCTTCCCCGAAAATCCGATGTTCATCGGGATCGAATCCGTCGCCTGGAGCATGCGGGCGAGATGCCACGGCCCGGGCGTGCAGGTCGTCGCCAGCGTCCCATGCGCCGGGCCGGTGCCGCCGCCGAGCATGGTGGTCACGCCGGAAAACAGCGCCTCGTCGATCTGCTGCGGACAGATGAAATGGATGTGGCTGTCGAACCCACCGGCGGTGACGATCTTGCCCTCGCCGGCGATTGCCTCCGTCCCGGGGCCGATGATGATGTCGACATTCGGCTGGGTGTCGGGATTGCCGGCCTTGCCGATGGCGGCGATGCGTCCGTCCTTCAGGCCGATATCGGCCTTGTAGATGCCGGTATGGTCGAGAATCAGCGCATTGGTGATCACCGTGTCGACGGCGCCGTCGGCGCGCGAATGCTGCGACTGGCCCATGCCGTCGCGGATCACCTTGCCACCTCCGAACTTCACCTCCTCGCCATAGGTCGTCAGGTCGCGCTCGACCTCGATGAAGAGTTCGGTATCGGCGAGCCGCACCTTGTCGCCGGTGGTCGGGCCGAACATGGCGGCATAGGAAGCGCGGGAGATCTTGGCGGGCATGGCGTCTCTCTCGTGGATACCGGCGGGACTTCGGCTGGCAGGCACGGCGCGCGCCGCGCTGCAGCGCAACCAGCATATGTCGCTCGCGAAAGCTTGTCTTCACTCATTCGAAGCGATGGCCGACCCTCGTCCTCGACCGCGCCTTCCGGAGGAAGCGACTGGTTTCAGCCGCCTTTCGAGACCATATCCTCAAAAAAGGATCAGCCATGCGAAACCTCGCCCTCGTCGCGGCCCTCGGTGCCGCAGCCGCCGCTTCCCCCGCCCTGGCGCAGCCCTACGATCCCGGACCACAGTTCAGCGTGCCCGGCTCCTCGGTCGCCGGCATGCGGATCGGCGGCGCGCCGCCGAAACTGCAGTCGCGCAGCGTCCCCAACGCGCCGGTCTTTGGCGACACGGTGGAGGAGCGCTATTACGGCCGTCCCTATGACGACAGCTACCTCCATCCGAGAATCCCGCGCGGCTCGAGCGAGGCAGGCTCGATCCAGCGCCGCGCGCGGCAGGGCGACCCCGGCCTCGATCCCGGCCGCGCCGGCGAGTTCGCCCGGAGCGGGCCGAGCGCCATCGGATCGAGCGAGGTCACCCGCGACCGCACGCGAGGGTCGGGCAACCGCGCCGTCATCCGGAAATAGACGATGCCTCGCCGGAGAGCCTGGGATAGCGTGCCGTCTTGCGGGCTGCCTCGGGCGCCGCACAGGTTGGGAACCAGCCGCCCACGGATCGGTTTTGCCAGCGACACATTCCGGCAGCATTGGGCCGGCAGTATCGGCCCGGTAGTATTGGCCAGGCACTATCGGCTCGGCACTATTGTTCCGGCGATATCGGCCCGGCAGTGTCGCCCGGCGCAGTGCCTGTGATGATTCGGCGCGACCGGCCCCGCAAGCACTCCGGACGGTCGTCTTGACAGAGGCGCGGCCGCCGGCCGCATCCAGCCTCCCACTCGATGGAGACATTCCATGTCCACCCAGACTATCCGCCGCCTCGCGGTCGCCGGCCTGATCGCGGCAGCGACGGTCCCCGGCCAGGCGGCCGCCCAGAGCATCGGATCCGGATCCTCGTCGTCGATCGGCGGCGGTTCCTCCTCGATCGGTGGGTCCTCCTCGATCGGCAGCGGCATCCAGTCCGGCAACGCCGCCTCGCCCGATTCCACCCAGCTGCGCGCCACGGAAGGCGACTCGACGATCAACAGCTCCAACGTCGACGCCATCGCCCGTTCGGGCAACATCGGCACGTCCTCGGCCACGACCTTCGGCTCGGATGGCGGCCTCTCGAACAGCTCGGACTATTCGTTCCAGCTCGCGCCGAATCCGGGGCCGATGCCGAGGCTCCCCTCCCCCAAGGTCGGGATCGATCTCGGAGCCATCAGGGCCGGGCTCGACGCAGCCCCCAGCGCCACGCCCGACGCCGCGGGCAACTGACCCGGCGTCCCCGGCGCAGCAGGATCCGCAAGTTCGGCGACGGATGCGCATTTCCCCGCTGCGGCCAGCCGCATCCGAACGGCCGAAGGCTCTGATGAAGAGCCGACTCGCCCTGTCCCAACAGTCCAGGATGAGGCCAGAAGCGCTTGCTTCTGCTGACAAAACTCGCACAGGCGAGCGTCTTGGCTGCACCCCGTGACAGTGCAGAACAGGGTGCCAGTCCTCAACGCATCGTCATTCTTGGGCCCCGTCCCCAGAATCCAGGGGCACCCGCCGCGACGTCACCCGCTGCCGCCTTCTGCAGCCGAACCGGCCTTCTGTGACCGAAGCCAATCACCCGATCATCTGTGGATCTTCGGGACGGGGCCCGAGAAAGACGACGCGTTGCGGCTGGGGTCTTCTCTTTTGCGCCCCGGCAATTTCAATTTTCAATGTAACACGCTGTTTTGCAAGCGCTTTTACGCCGCATGAATGCCGCGGGGCCCCGCCCCAAGACCCCAACGGCAGCGCTCCGAACGTACCAGCCGGCAGAGACAACGTCCCACCGCCAGCGTCCGGCTGCCCCTAGACACGCTGCGGGGAAACGCCGCGGCGTCTTAGCCAGCGCCACCCTTCCAACAACCTACGCAGACAGCCTCGGCCCCGCAGCCGCCTACAGCGCGCCCATCACCGCTCCGTTGAAACCGTAAACCTTGCGCGCGCCGCGCAGGGGCACCAGCGTCACGTCGCGGGTCTGGCCAGGCTCGAAGCGGACGGCGGTACCGGCAGCGATGTCGAGCCGCATGCCCCGCGCCGTCTCGCGGTCGAACTGCAGGGCGGGATTGGTCTCGGCAAAATGGTAGTGGCTGCCCACCTGGACCGGTCGGTCGCCCGTGTTCGATACGGTGAGAGCGACGGGTTCCTGCCCTTCGTTGAGCGTCAGCTCGCCGTCCATGGTGATGACTTCGCCGGGGATCATGCTGACGGTCCTTTCGGTCGGGAAACGAAAGCTGGCACTGAGTTAGGCCTTTGACCCGGCAGATTGGGTCCACCGGAAGTGTCCCGCGCCGGTCAGGCCGGCGCGGGACCCTATTCACGCCCTCATGCGGCGAAGAGCATCAGGCCAGCGGCAGCGCCGAGGAGGCCGACGGCCCGGATGACCATCGGCTGGGCATGGCGCACGGCGGTCGAGCCGAGCCAGAGCCCGCCGAGATGCAGTGCAGCCGTCGCCAGCGCGAAGCCGCTGGCGTAGGCCAGCGCGCCGGCCGCACCGAGTTCGGAGCCGTGGGCATGGCCGTGGAAGACGGCGAAGAGGCCGACGATCAAGGCTGCGCCCGCCGCCGGGATCCGCACGGCCAGCGCGATCAGGAGGCCGATGGCGACGACCGAGGCGAGGATCGCCGGCTCGACAAAGGGCAGCGAGACGCCGGCCATGGCGAGGCCGAAGCCGGCCAGCATCATGACGACGAAGGCTGCGGGAATCACGAAGCGGGCGTTGCCCTTGAAGGTCGCGGCCCAGACGCCGACGAGCACCATCACGACGATATGATCGAGGCCGGTCACCGGATGCGAGACGCCGGCAAGCAGCGATCCGTGCTCGGCCGGGTTGAGATGGGCGAAGGCCGGCAGCGGCGTCGCAAGAAGTGCGGCAGCGGCGAGAAGAGTGCGTTTCGGCATGAAGTCCCTCGTGATTGGTCGACCGGCGCCCCGACTTGGGTCGCGCCCCAGCCGTCGATGTCTGCGACATGAAGACCGCTTCCTGGCCGTCGAAGCGACCGGGAAACGGGTGCGGGCGATGATGTTGTCGGCCGCCGCCGCTGTCAAAGGCTTTTTCGCAACTGCACAGACTTCGTTCATCCTGCCGAACGAATCTGCCCTCCGACGGTTGTGGGTATCGCCGGATCGGGGTGCCGAGGTCCCGGCCGGCGCCCGGAGGAAACTCGGCGCTCACATTTTCGTTCTATTGCCATGAGGTCGCCTCGGCGACACATTAACGCTAGGGAAAGTCGAAGCGCCGACGCCAATGATCGGAGCAGCTTTCCGCAACAGGTTGGAGCAATCTATGAGCCGTCGCACCGTTTGCGGCCTCATCGCTTTGAGCGCCGCAGCTGCCGTTGCCGGGTTCGCCACCCCGGCCGGGGAGAGCCATCCGCTGATCGTCCGGGTCGTCACCATCGGCGGCGAGACCGGGCCAGCCTACTATTCGCTGGTGGAACAGGGTTACCGCTTCGTCAGCCGCGATCCCTCGGCGGCGCCCATGATGGCAGACGCCGGCGCGCCCTCGAAGCCGAGTGGAGCCTCGGTGAAGACGGCCAGGATCTCTGCCCACTGACCCGGCGGGCCGCAGCCCTGCCACAGAGCGCCCCGCCGGCAGCCAGCCGGACCCGGTACCACCGGTTCCTCGCTTCCCCCGTCGATTCGGCGACGGCGCGTCCCGGTCCGGGCGATCACGCCGTCGCAAGCCGCTCCCTTATTGGCCCAGGCTCATAGCGTCGCCTGCAGTTCATCCAGCCCCTTGCGGGTCGCCGCGACGATGGTGTCGACATGCTCCCGCTCGACGATCAGCGGCGGGCAGAAGGCCAGGGCATCGCCGATCGCCCGCGAGATCACGCCGTTCGCCTGGATGAAGCCGAAGGCCTTCGCCGCCAGCGCGCCCGCCGGCTGCACGGAGGTCTTCGCCGCCTTGTCGGTGACGAGTTCGACTGCCGCGATCAGGCCGACGCCCCGCACTTCCCCGACCAGCGGGTGGTCGAGGAGGGTGCTCAGCCGCTCCTGGAAATACGGCGCCATCTCCGCCGCATGTTGCATCAGCCCCCGCTCCTCGATGATCGCCAGATTCTCCAGCGCCACCGCCGCCGCGACGGGATGGCCCGACGCCGTATAGCCATGGCCGAAGGTGCCGATCTGCGAGGATTCGTCGGCAACGGGCTGGTAGACCCGGTCGTTGATCAAGAGCGCCGAGATCGGCAGGTAGGACGAGGACAAAGCCTTCGACAGCGTCATGATGTCCGGCTCGATCCCGTAGGTCTCGCAGCCGAAGGTCCGGCCGGTGCGGCCGAAGCCGCAGATCACCTCGTCGGCGACCAGCAGGATGTCGTGCTTCTTCAGGACCGCCTGGATCTTCTCCCAGTAGGTCTTCGGCGGCACGATGACGCCGCCGGCCCCCATCACCGGCTCGCCGATGAAGGCGGCGATCGTCTCCGGGCCCTCGGCCATGATCAGCGCCTCGAGGTCGCCGGCGCAGCGGCTGGCGAAGTCTTCCTCGCTCTCCCCCTCGCGGCCCCCCCGCCAGTAATGCGGGCAGGTCGTGTGGAGGATGCCCTCCATCGGCAGGTCGAAGGAGCGGTGGTTGTTGGGCAGGCCGGTCAGGCTGGCGGAAGCCAGCGTCACCCCGTGGTAACCCTTGATCCGGCTGATGATCTTCTTCTGGGGCTGGCCGAGCGCGTTCGAGCGATAGCGCACCAGCTTGATCATGGTGTCGTTGGCTTCGGAGCCGGAATTGGTGAAATAGGCCTTCGACATCTTCACCGGCGCCATGGCGATCAGCTTCTCGGCAAGCTCGATCGCCGGCACATGCGACTTGTGGGTGAAGGTGTGATAGTAGTTCAGCTTCTGCATCTGCCGGCTGGCGGCGTCGGCCAGCCGCTTCTCGCCGAAGCCGATGGCCACCGACCACAGCCCCGCCATCGCCTCGATGTAGCGCTTGCCGTCGGTGTCGGTGACATGCATCCCCTCGCCGCTCTCGATCACGATCGGACCGGCCTCCTCGTGGCGGCGGGCATTGGTATAGCTGTGCATGTGATAGGCGACGTCACGCGCCTCGATCGAGTTCGGCTGCAGGGTCATCGACGAAACTCCAGGGGAGGATGGCAAGCCCGGTGCGCCGCGCGGTGCTCGGCCGCGTCCGGGGAGGATCGGCGCGCCGGCGCGACCCGTCGCATCGACTTATAGGGCCGAGCCGGACCCTCCGCCATGGCCAGGGCGCCCGACGCCGGCAGACGCTGCCTTGGGATTGTCGACGCAGGGGCGCCGGCCTGGACGGCGTGGCGTCAAGACCCGCGGCCTCGTCATTCCCGGCCCCCGTGCCAACACATTTGCATCTGTCGAAATGTTCTTCAGATCAGCGCCTTACGATGGAAATCGAAGACGCCTGCGCGCTACCAGACGAGGCGCCAGCCTCGACGCGTCGACATTCTGGGCTCCGTCCCTCCAAGATTCACACATCTCAGAAGAGCTTCATCGGCAAGTCGGTGCCAAGCAGTGCCACCGTTGAAAGGATTGGCGTAACCTCACCGCTTCGTCATTCTCGGGCCCGTCCCGAGAATCCAGGGGCAGCCGCCGCAACATCCCCCGCCTCCGCCCTCTGCAGCTGAAGCCGCCTTCTGTAGCTGAAACGGAATGCGCCCGACGATCCCTGGATTCTCGGGACAGGGCCCGAGAATGACGACGCGTTGGGGCTGGCGCCTTCTTTTTCTCCGCCCCCGGCGTCTCCGATTTCGATCTTAAGATGCTGTCTTGGAGGAACGTTTGAAATGTGTTCACGCTTTTGGGCCGCGTGGCGGTAATCCAAGAGGAGCGCCTCGGACACCCGATCCTGCTAAATGAACTCTGCCGAGCCATTGCTGGCAATCATGCCCCGGACGCCGATACCGACGACGCGTCGAACCCGGCGCCTCCTCGAGGCACTCCCCGGCCGGCCGGCAACACCGCAACCTGCGCGACGCCTGCCTTACACGTCGCGCGTCATCCGCTCACGGCGTCTGCAGCAGCCGCTCCAGATATTCCCGCTCCTGCTGGGGCGAGAGCTGGTTGCCGAGCCGCTTGCGGATCTGGTCGAGGATGCGGCGGGCGCGCTGGGTGTCGATCTCGTCCGGCACGCCGACATCCTGGCCGAAGTCGGGTCCTTGCGTGTTGCGCTGGCGGCCGAGGGGGTCGCGGCTCGACTGGTTGGACTGCCGGCCCCCGAAGCCCGGTCCCTGCTGACCCTGGCCGGGCTGCTGGCCCTGCTGCATCGCCTGCTGCATCTGCTGCATCATGTCCTGAGCGCCGCGCCGCAGCGCCTCCAGCGCCTTGCCCTGGTGGCCGAAGGCCTCACCGTCGCGGCCCTCGCCGAGCGAGCCCTCGGCGTTGCCCATCTCCTTGCCGGCCTCCCCGAACTCCTGGGAGGGATGCATGCCCATGCCCTCGAGCTCCTTGCCCATGGCCTCCAGCTCCTGCTGCAGCTGGCCCTGCTGCTTCTGGAGCTCCTTCAGCATCTCCTGCATCTGTTCGGCGGTCATCTCGCCGCCCGGCTGCTGGCCGCCCTCCTGGCCCTGCTGCTGCTGCCCCTGCTCGCCCTGCTGTTGCTGGCCCTGCTGACCCTGCTGCTGCTGGCCTTCCTGCTGGCGCCGATACTGCTGGCGCCCGAGGTCGTAGGTCTGGTCGCGCAGCTGCTGCTGGCGCTGCAGCAGTTCGCCCATCTTGTTCATCTGCTGCTGCATCGGGTTCTGCTGACCCTGCTGCCCTTGCTGCTGCTGGCCGGGCCGCATCGCCTGCAGATTGTCCATCATCTGCTGCAGTTCCGACAACAGCTGCTGGGCGGCGTCCTTCGAGCCGGACTTCGCCAGGTCCTCGATCCGGTCGAGCATCTTCTGCAGGTCCTGCGGCCGGATCTCCTGCAGGTTCTGCGCCTGCATCTCCTGCTGGCTCATCGGCGGCATGTTCTGCATCTGCTCGGCGAGCGCCTGCATGTATTCCTGCATCGCCTCGCGCAGCTCCTGCATGAGCCGGTCGATCTCCTCGTTCGACGCGCCATTCTCCAGCGCCTCGGCGAGCTCTTCCCGCGCGTCCCTGAGGCGGCGCTCGGCGAGCGACAGGTCGCCGTCCTCGATGCCGAGGGCGATCTCCCACATGAAGTCGGCGGCCGAGCGCAGCGTGTCGTCGTCGCGGGCCGTGGCGATGCGGGTCCGCACGGCCTTCAGCGCCAGATAATCGGACGGGTTGGGGATGAACTCGTCGCCGCGCAGCGTCACCGCGTCGAGCATGTCGACGACGCGCCCCGCCCGGTTGGCGTCGAGGGCGAGAATGCGGCGCTGCTCGACCACGGCCTTGGCCAGCGGATTGAGGAAGCGGCGCTCGGGCAGCGTGATCGCCTTGGTCTCGGACCGCCCGGTCTGGCCGGCATCGTCCTCGGCCAGCAGGGTGAGCGCCACCTTTGCCCCGGCATAGGGGCTTTCTGTCAGGTCGACGCTGGATTTCGCCTCGGCCTTGCCATTGCCGCGTCGCGGCACCGAAAGCCGGATCTCCGGCGCCGGGTAGAGCGGCCGCGCCCCGGTCTCGCCCGCACCCTCCAGGGCGATCTCGCCGCGCGCCTTGCGCACGCCGTAGTCGTCGGAGGCCTCATAGGCGAGCTGCAGCGCGCCGTTCTTGGCCTCGCTCGGCTCCTGGGTGAAGGCGATCGTCGGATCGTTGTCCGCGATGACGTCGAAGCGCCACGCGCCGAGCGTGGAGAAACTCGTGGCCACGTCGAGCGATCCGCCCTCGGCGATCGTGTATTCGTAGTCGCGCGGGCCGCCGGCGGGAGGCTCGGCACCGGCCTGGGCCTCGGTCTCGGGAGCCGTGCCGGTCGTCGTCCGCGCTTCACCCGCTGCCGTCTCCGCTGAAGCCGGCTGTTCTGCAACCTCGGCAGCGGCCTTGGCGGCCGCAACCTCCGCCGTCGAGGGAACCTCGCTCGCCGCGGCGCCCTCGCGCACCGGCTGGAAGGTCACGTCGACATTGTCGCCGTCGCTGATGCGCAGGGAAAACACCGATCCTTCCGGGACGGTGATCGGCGAGGTGTCGGCGGCAGAGAGGAAGATCGGCGCGCGCCGCGTATAGGCCGGCGGCGTCACCCAGGCATCGACGCGGCGGCCGGCCGAAGCTTCCGTCACCGGCTGCAGGAAGGCATCGCCGATTCGCCCGCCATCCGGGCCGAAGGAAAAGCCGAAGGCCGTCACCAGCAACAGCGCGACGACAGCCCGCAGGCCGATCGGATCGAGCCGCTCGCTGCGGGTCTCGGGCGCACCGCCGGCGAGATGCTTCAGCTCGCGCTCCATGCGCCGCTGGTGCTCGCGCCACAGCGCCTGCGCGAAGGGATCGTCGCTCGCCGGGCGCTCGCCCTGGGTCCGCAGCGGCTGGTGATGGAGGCGGCTGGTCGATTCGATCCGCCGGTCGACCTCGAGCCTGGACGGCACGCGCAGCCGGCGCGGGCCGACGGCGAGCATGCCCAGCGACAGGATCGCCAGGATCGCGATCAGGCCGACCACGCCGAGACGCAGGAGATCCGGCATCATCCGGAAGAGGCCGAACCAGGCCAGCGAGACGAACAGCGCGCCAGCGCAGGCAAAGCCGAGGATCGCCGGCCAGGAGCGCTCGAGCAGCATCGCGGCGAAGGTCGCCCGGCGCGTCCATCCGAGCCCCCGGGTCGGCTGCCATTCCTGTGCCGCGCCGCTCTCAGCCATGCCCTGCCCCGTCTTGCGCCATCAAGCGCCAACCCTAGCAGGATTTGAGGCGAAGTGGAGGCGCCTGACGGGACTGTGAAGAGGCCGTGCGGTCAGTGGGTTGCGGGTGGTGGATGCGGATGCCGCAACCGCGCCCGCCCTGATCGACCGCGCCTCAGCCTGCCCTGCCTCCTCCATCGGGATCCAAGCGACCTCCGCCTCGGACGCGAACCCTACGCCGCCCCGTCCAGCCAGTCCGGCAAGCGGTCGAGACCGACCAGTTCATCGATGGTCTGGCGCGGCCGCACCAGGGCGTAGGATGCACCCTTCACCAGCACCTCGGCGACGAGCGGCCGGGTGTTGTAGGTCGAGGACTGCACCGCGCCATAGGCGCCGGCCGAGGAGACGGTGACGAGATCGCCGGGCTTCACCCGCGGCATGTCACGGTCCTTGGCGAGGAAGTCGCCGCTCTCGCAGACCGGGCCGACGACATCCACCTTGAAGCGCTCATCGTCCGCCGGCTCGACGACCGGCGAGATATCGTGCCACGCGTCGTAGAGGGTCGGGCGGATCAGGTCGTTCATCGCCGCGTCGAGGATCACGAAGGTCTTGCCCTCGGTCTCCTTCACGTAGAGCACCCGCGAGACCAGGATGCCGGCATTGGCCGCGATCAGCCGCCCCGGCTCGAACACCACCTGGCAGCCGAGGTCGCGCACGTGCCGCTTGACGATCTCGGCATAGGCCGGCGGCTCCGGCGGCGGCTGGTTGTCGCGCCGGTAGGGCACGCCGAGGCCGCCACCGAGATCGACATGGCTGATCGGATGGCCCTTGCCGCGCAGCGTGCGCACCAGCGTGGCGAGGCGGTCGAAGGCCCGGTCGAAGGGCTCCAGCGCCTCGATCTGGCTGCCGATATGCATGTCGATGCCGGTGACGGCGATGCCGGGGAGCGCCCGCGCCCGCTCGTAGACCGCTTCGGCCCGGTCGTAGGCGATGCCGAACTTGTCGGACTTCTTGCCCGTCGAGATCTTGGCGTGGCCGCCGGCGTCGACGTCGGGATTGATCCGGAACGAGACGTTGGCGGTGAGCCCCGCCTCGCTCGCCCTCGCCGAGATCGCCTCGAGCTCGGGCTCGGATTCAACGTTGAAGCAGAAGATGCCCGAGGCGAGCGCGACGTCGATCTCGGCGACGGTCTTGCCGACGCCGGAGAACATGATCTTCTCGGCCGGGATGCCCGCCCTCAGCGCCCGGATCAGCTCGCCGCCGGAGACGACGTCGGCGCCGGCGCCGAGCCGGCCGAGGGTCGCCAGCACCGCCTGGTTCGAATTCGCCTTCACGGCATAGCAGACCAGCGCGTCGATGTCGGCGAAGGCGTCGGCGAAGACGCGGTAGTGCCGCTCGAGCGTTGCCGTCGAGTAGCAGTAGAACGGTGTTCCGACCTCGGCCGCGATGGTCTCGACCGGCACGTCCTCGGCGTGGAGCCTGCCGTCCCGGAATTCGAAATGGTTCATGACGTCAATTCAGCAGGGGATCGAGGACGAAGGGTTTCGCCGGAGCCTTGTTCCGCGAAACCTCTGCGGCGCTGATCGAAAGGTTCTTGTTCGAAGCGGTCAGGGAGGTCGGCTTCAGGAGCCCGGCCGTGTCGCGGCTGTTGGTCCGGCTCTGCGACGCCGCCACGACCGGGGGCACTTCCCCCGTGGTCGGGCCGACCGGCAGGTTCTTCACGCCGCATCCGGCCAGAAGGCTCAAGGCTAGAAGGCTCGCAGATAGCAGTTTCACGGATCGCTCTCTCATTGCCGGATGCCGCGCGCTCCCCGCGCCCTGGCCGATCATCGGCACGGTGATAGCGGTTTCCCGCCGCAAAAGCATCCGCTCATGGCTCATTTTCCCTCGGTTGCGAGGCGCTGTCGCCAGTAGGACACTTGTTCGCGGACATTGTCCGGCGCGGTGCCGCCGAAACTCCGGCGGCTGCGCACCGACGCATCGACGCCGAGCACCCCGTAGACGCTCGCATCGATCCGGCTGTCGAGGGATTTCAAAACGTCCAGCGGCAGGTCCTCCAGCCCGACGCCGGAGCTCTCCGCCAGCGACACCGCCCGCCCGGTTACGTGATGGGCCTCGCGGAACGGCAGCCCCGCCTCGCGCACCAGATAGTCGGCAAGGTCCGTGGCGGTGGAAAAACCGTGGCCGGCGGCCTTGCGCATCGCCTCGACGTTCACCGTAAGGTCGCGGATCATGCCGGTCGCGGCGGCCAGCGCCAGCGCCAGCGAATCGATCGCGTCGAAGACCTGTTCCTTGTCCTCCTGCATGTCCTTGGAATAGGTCAGCGGCAGGCCCTTCATCACCGTCAGGAGCGAGACCAGCGCGCCGTTGATCCGGCCGGGCTTGGCCCGCACCAGCTCGGCGGCGTCGGGATTGCGCTTCTGCGGCATGATCGAGGAGCCCGTCGAAAACGCGTCCGACAGCCGGACGAAGCCGAATTGCGGCGTCGACCAGATGACGATCTCCTCGGCGAGCCGCGACAGGTGGGTGGCGCAGATCGCCGCGACCGACAGGAATTCCAGCGCGAAGTCGTGGTCGGACACCGTGTCGAGGGAATTGCGCGTCGGCGTCGAGAAGCCGAGAGCGGCCGCCGTCCTGTGGCGGTCGATGGCAAAGCCCGTGCCGGCCAGCGCGGCGGCGCCCAGCGGGTTCTCGTCGAGGCGCTTCAGCGCGTCGCGGCAGCGCGAACGGTCGCGCGCCGCCATTTCCACATAGGCGAGGCAGTGATGGCCGTAGGTGACCGGCTGGGCGACCTGCAGATGGGTGAAGCCCGGCATGACGGTCTCGGCATGGGCCTCGGCCTTGTCGAGCAGCGCCGCGATGAACTCGCCGAGCTTGGCCTCCAGCGCCTGGAAAGCCGCCCGCACATGCATGCGAAAGTCCAGCGCCACCTGGTCGTTGCGCGAGCGCGCCGTGTGGAGCCGGCCGGCGGCCGGGCCGATCAGCTCGGCCAAGCGCTGCTCGATATTCATGTGGATGTCCTCGAGCCGTCGCGAGAACGTGAACGTGCCCGCCTCGATCTCGGCCTCGATCTTCGCCAGACCATCGACGATCAGGGCGGCATCTTCCGCTGCGATGATGCCCTGCGCCCCGAGCATTTCGGCATGGGCCTTGGAACCGGCGATGTCCTCGCGGTAAAGCCGCTTGTCGAAATCGATCGAGGCGTTGATCTCCTCCATGATCGCGTCGGGGCCGGAGGCGAAGCGTCCGCCCCACATCTCGTTGCTGGTTTTCTGGCTCATCGGTACCGTCTGGACGAAGGAGTGATCGAAGAATGACGCAGGAACGTTCCAGGGGGTCTGGCAAGCGCCTCGCCGCGATCGCGGGTCTGGCGCTGGTCCTCGGCATCGGCGCAGGCGTCGGCGTGCTATACGTGAGCGAAACCGGGTCTGGCAACGCGGTCGCCTCGTCCTGCCCGCTGGACGAGACCTTCACCGCCGCGATCGACGCGACCGCGAGCGGCGAGGTCGCGGCCGTGCGGGCGTTGGAGACCCCCTTCGACGCGCGGACCATCGCCTTCCAGGATGAAGCCGGCAAGACCGTCTCCCTCGCCGACTTCGCCGGACGCACGCTCCTCGTCAATGTCTGGGCGACCTGGTGCGGCCCCTGCCGGGCCGAGATGCCGGCCCTCGACACGCTGGAACGGACCAAGGGCGGCGACGATTTCGCCGTGGTTCCGATCAGCGTCGACATGGGCGACATCGCCAAGCCGAAGCAGTTCTATGCCGAGACGAACCTCTCCACCCTGCCGCTCTATCACGACGGCTCGCTCTCGACCTTCAACGACCTGAAATCCAAGGGCCTCACCCTCGGCCTGCCGGTGTCGCTGATCGTCGCGCCGGACGGCTGCGCCAGGGCGGTCGTCGCCGGGCCCGCCGAATGGGCGAGCCCCGACGCGCTGCGCCTGATCGAGGCGGTGACGGCGGTGGAACCGGCGACTGGGGCGGCGACGGGGACAGCGACGGGCGCTGACAAAGTCGGCGCCTAACTCTCCTGACGCTGGCGCGGCTGATCGGCCGCCGCGGCCACCGCGTCGCGCAGCGCCCGAACTTCGCCGTTCAGCGCCTGCAGCCGCTCCGGCGACATCGCCGAGGCGGCGACGAGGCGCTCGCCGATGCGGCGCGTGACGCTGCGGACCGCCCGGCCCTCCCCGGTCAGCGTCACCAGCACCTGCCGCTCGTCGCTCGGATTGCGCTGGCGGGTCAGGAGGCCGGCCGTCTCGAGCCGCTTGACCAGCGGCGTGATGGTGCTGGATTCCAGCGCCAGCCGCTCGGCGATCGTGCCGATGGTCAGGCCGTCCTCCTCCCACAGCGTGCCGAGGACGAGATATTGCGGATAGGTGATCCCGGCCTCGTCCAGCACCGGCTTGTAGAGCCGCCCGATCGCCATCGAGGCGCCATAGAGGGCGAAGCAGAGATGATCGTCCAACGATAGTCCGGTCTCGGTCATGATGTCTCGGTCTCAGCGTCTCGCGGTCTCGGTGTCTCGGTGTCTCGCGGTTTCGGTCGGTCGCGGCGCCGCGTGGCGGCCGGGGGCGGCTGGAGGGCAGCTGCTGGCCCAGAGAGGCGAAACCGGTCCCGCCTCCGGATCATATGGGATGCGTCAGGGACAATAGCACCTCGCGCGATCAATTATCACGATAATGTATATGGACACGAGCCGCTGTCGGCCCTAGATATTTCTTATCGTGATAAAAGATATCGCAGCTCACAAGGAGATCCGACATGCCCGTTGACGTCATCTACAAGACCACCGCCACCTCGACCGGCGGCCGCGACGGCGCCGCCCGCTCCGACGATGGTTCGGTGGACGTGAAGCTCGTCGTGCCGAAGGAGATGGGCGGCCCCGGCGGCGTCGGCGCCAACCCCGAGAAGCTGTTCGCGGCCGGCTATTCCGCCTGCTTCCTCGGCGCCATGAAGGCGGTCTCCTCCAAGGTCGGCGTCAAGGTTCCCGCCGATGCGACGGTCACCGCCGAAGTCGGCTTCGGCCCCCGCTCGGAAGGCGGCTACGGCATCACCGCCCATCTCACGGCGACGCTTCCCGGCGTCGACCGGGAGGCCGGCGAAAAGCTCATGGCCGCAGCGCATGAGGTGTGCCCCTATTCCAACGCCACCCGTGGCAATGTCGATGTCGGCCTGACGCTCGCCTGACGCGGCTGAACCGCATGGCTCTTGGAAGTCTGAGGAGCAGGGCGCGGCGCCCGCAAGGCTGCCGCGCTCTCACGCCTGTTGCCCGCGCAGAGTGGGGGGACTACATTTCCGGCCGATCCGGAGACAACGCGATGACGACGACCCTGACCGTCACGAAGCGAGGCGAGGTCACCCTCGACAAGGAGCTGCTCGACCACCTCGGCGTCAGACCCGGCGAGAGCCTCGCCGTGAAGCTCGACCCCCATGGCCAGGTGAGCCTCAGCGCCGCCCGCCCCGAGAAAGGCCCCGGCGCGAATCCTGCGCAGGGACGCATCGAGGACACGTTCGGGATGCTGGGTCATCTCGCTGACGGGCCGGCCCCGACCATTGAGGAACTCGAGGAAATTGCGGCTGAAGGCTGGGCCAGCCGGCGGTGAAGATCATCGCCGACACCAACGTCATCATCAGAACCTTGATCGCAGACCATCCCGCCCAGTCTAGAACGGCGACGCAAGCCCTTCGAGATGCGAGCTCCATCGCGATCACGCTGCCGACCTTTTGTGAAATCGCGTGGACGTTGAAGCGGCGCTACAGGGCCACTCCTGTCGAATTGAGAGCTGCAATCACATCGCTGCTCTCCGACCCCAAGGTGGTCTGTGACCGTGATGCCGTCGAAGCCGGCCTTACCATGCTCGATCACGGCGGCGACTTTGCCGACGGCGTCATCGCCTTCGAAGGCCGGCGGCTCGGCGGAGCGGTCCTCGCGACGTTCGACCGGAAGGCCGCGGCCCTCATCGCGGCGCAGGGCCATGCCGTCGATCTTCTGCCCGCAGCGCCCTGAGCGCCGGCCGGCAGAAGCCCATCGTCACCGCGTCGGCACCGGCTCCTCGCCGCGATAGTCGTAGAAGCCGCGGCCGGTCTTGCGGCCGAGCCATCCGGCTTCAACATATTTCACCAGCAGCGGGCACGGCCGGTACTTGGAGTCCGCCAGCCCATCATGCAGCACCTGCATGATCGACAGGCAGGTGTCGAGGCCGATGAAGTCGGCGAGCTGCAGCGGGCCCATCGGGTGGTTGGCGCCGAGCTTCATCGCCGTGTCGATGGAGGTCACCGAGCCGACGCCCTCATAGAGCGTGTAGATCGCCTCGTTGATCATCGGCAGGAGGATGCGGTTGACGATGAAGGCCGGGAAATCCTCCGACACGGTGATCGCCTTGTCGAGCGCTCCGACGAAGACCTTGGCCGCCTCGAAGGTCTCCTCCTCCGTGGCGATGCCGCGCACCAGTTCCACCAGCTTCATCACCGGCACCGGGTTCATGAAGTGGATGCCCATGAAGCGCTCGGGCCGGTCGGTGGCGGAGGCGAGCCGGGTGATCGAGATCGACGAGGTGTTCGTCGCCAGCATCGCCTCCGGCTTCAGATGCGGGCAGATCTCCCGGTAGATCTTGCGCTTGACCGTCTCGTCCTCGGTCGCCGCCTCGATGACGAGGTCGCGGTCGCCGAGATCGGCGGCGTTCGTCGTGCCGGCGATGCGGGCGAGCGCGCCGGCCTTGTCGGCCTCGCTGATCTTCTCCGATGCCAGCTGGCGGCCCATCGACTTGTCGATGCGCTGCAGGCCGGAGGCGACGCGATCCTCGGCGATGTCGTAGAGCTTGACGTCGAAGCCGGCCAGCGCCGCGACATGGGCGATCCCCGCCCCCATCTGGCCCGCGCCGACCACACCGATCGTTCTGATTTCAGACGCCATTTTCGCTCTCTCCCAGGGTCTTGTTGCACCGCAGCATAGGCTTGGCCGCGCCGGCGATCAAGCAAACGGGCTCAGAGCTTGTCCTTCATCTCAGGCAGGATCTGGAACAGGTCGCCGACGAGTCCGTAGTCGGCCACCTGGAAGATCGGCGCCTCCTCGTCCTTGTTGATGGCGACGATGACCTTGGAATCCTTCATGCCGGCGAGATGCTGGATCGCGCCGGAAATGCCGGCGGCGATGTAGAGTTCGGGCGCCACCACCTTGCCGGTCTGGCCGACCTGCCAGTCGTTCGGCGCGTAGCCGGCATCGACCGCGGCGCGCGAGGCGCCGACGGCGGCGCCGAGCTTGTCGGCGAGCGGCAGGATGAATTCGTCGAACTTCTCCTTCGAGCCGAGCGCCCGGCCGCCGGAGAGGATGATCTTCGCCGCCGACAGCTCCGGGCGCTCCGAATGGGCGAGCTTCTCCTCGACGAAGCTGGAAAGGCCCGGATCGCCGGCCGCCTCGACGGACGCGGTCTCGGCCGAGCCGCCCTCGCCCGTCGCCTGGAAGGTCGAGGTGCGAACGGTGATGACCTTCTTGGCGTCCTTCGATTTCACCGTCTGGACGGCATTGCCGGCATAGATCGGCCGCTCGAAGGTGTCCGGCGCGATCACGGCGGTGACGTCGGAAACCTGCATGACGTCGAGGAGGGCGGCGACGCGCGGCGCGACGTTCTTGCCGGTGGTCGTCGCGGCGAAGACGATCGCGTCGTAGCCCTCGGCGAGCTTGACGACGAGATCGGCCATGGGTTCGGCGAGATGATGGGCATAGGCCGCGTCGTCGGCGCTCAGCACCTTGGCGACGCCGTCGAGGCGAGCCGCAGCCTCGGCGACCGCGCCGGCGCCCTCGCCCGCCACCAGCACATGCACGTCGCCGCCAAGCTTTGCGGCGGCGGACAGCGCCTTGGCGGTCTGCTCGGACAGGGTCTGGTTGTCGTGCTCGGCGATCAGAAGGGTGGTCATGTCGTTGTCCTCGGGTAGCCCGCTCTCCCGTGTCGTCGGGTCTCGTCGGGCGCTTCGTCCGGTCGGTGCAGGGGTCCCGCGCTCGGCGGAATGGCAGGCGGCGCGGCGGCCGCCCGCTCTGGCGTCAGAGCAGGCCGGCTTCGTTCTTCAGCTTGTCGATGAGCTCGTCGACGGAGGCGACCTTGACGCCGGCCTCGCGCTTCTTCGGCTCTTGCGTCTTCAAGACCTCGAGGCGCGGCGTGATATCGACGCCGAAGTCCTCGGGGCTCTTCTCCTCGATCGGCTTCTTCTTGGCCTTCATGATGTTCGGCAGCGAGGCGTAGCGCGGCTCGTTGAGGCGAAGATCGGTGGTCACCACCGCCGGCATCTTCAGGTCCACGGTCTGCAGGCCGCCATCCACCTCGCGGCTCACCGTCAGGCGCCCGTCGGCCGGCCGGACCTCGTTGGCGAAGGTGCCCTGGCTCCAGCCGAGCAGCGCCGCCAGCATCTGGCCGGTCTGGTTGCAGTCGTCGTCGATCGCCTGCTTGCCGACGATGACGAGGTCGGGCTTTTCCGCCTCGACGACGCCCTTGAGGATCTTGGCGACGGCGAGCGGCTCGGTCGGCTGGTCGGTCTTGACAAGGATGCCGCGGTCGGCACCCATCGCGAGCGCCGTGCGGATCGTCTCCTGGGCTTGGCTCGGGCCGACGGAAACGGCGATCACCTCGGTCGCCGTGCCGGCTTCCTTGAGGCGGATCGCCTCCTCGACGGCGATCTCGTCGAAGGGGTTCATCGACATCTTGACGTTGGCGAGTTCGACGCCCGAGCCGTCGGACTTGACGCGGATCTTCACGTTGTAGTCGACCACCCGCTTGACTGCGACGAGAACTTTCATGGGCGGGGTCTCTCCTTCAAGGTGTCTTTCAAACGACGATTTTGTTGCGGCACTCTTCGCGCAAAGCGGGGCGGCTTGGCAAGCCGGAGGCCCCCGTCACCGCCGCTGCCATAGCGGGAAACTAAGCCCGCCATCAGGATTTCACCCCGCTTCGGCAGCGACGGCCACCAGCGCGGCCGGAAAGGCCGGCGGCAGAGGCCACGGCAGAAGCGCCGCGATTCGCCTCGGCGCGGATCGCGCCCGGCGCTTCCCTCACCGGCTGCCTCCCGGCACCCAGAGGACGTCCGCCCGGCCCTCGTCGTTGGCGATGCGGGCGGCGACGAAGAAGTGGTCGGACAGGCGATTGACGTAGCGGATGGCGGTGGCGGCGACGGGCTCGCCTTCCTTGGCCGAAAGCGCGATCATCAGCCGCTCGGCGCGGCGCGCCACGGTGCGGGCGAGATGCAGATGCGTCGCGGCGGGCGAGCCGGCCGGCAGCACGAAAGACTTCAGCGGCGACAGCCGGGCGTTCATCGCGTCGATCTCGGCCTCCAGCCGCTCGACCTGGCTGTCGACGACCTTCAGCGGCTCGAATTCCAAGGGTTTGCCGGTGTCGGGGGTGGCGAGCTCCGCCCCGAGGTCGAAGAGTTCGTTCTGGATCCGCGCCAGCATCGCGTCGATCTCCGCCTCGGCATGCAGCCGCGCGAGACCGATCACGGCATTCAGTTCGTCGACGGTGCCGTAGGTTTCCACCCTGAGATCCGCCTTCGAGCGTCGCTCGCCATTGCCGAGCGAGGTCTCGCCCAAGTCGCCCGTGCGGGTGTAGATCCTGTTCAGTCGGACCAAATCCGCCTCCCTTTAAAGTCTTCTCGATGCGTGTCGGTGTTCCGTTGCGTCCCGGCCGCCTCAGTGCCTGGCCAAAAGCAGCACGCCGACGATGAGGATGACCGCCAGCCCCTGCAGCATGACGCGGGCCCGCATCAGCTTCTGCGAGGTGTTGCCGGAGCCGCCCCGCATCATGTTGACGAGCCCCGCGAGCAGCACGCCGGCGGTCACGATCATCACGAGGAGGGCAAGATAGGTCAGGAAGCTGGACATGCCGTCCTTTCGGTTTCGAAACGAGGGGTCGTTTCCGTTTCATATAAGGCCGCGCGGCGAGGTTTCAGCGAACCGCGGCAGAAAGACACCATCGCAGCGTCCCGGCTCCGCGCCCTCATCGAGCGCCCTTGAGCCGCACCCGCCCCATCGCGGCGGAAACGCCGACACCCGCCAGAAGCAGGCCGCCGAGCTGGACGACCGTCAGCGTCTCGCCGAACAGAAGATAGGCCATCACGGCGGTGACCCCCGGCGTCAGATACATCAGCGACGCCACCTTCGAGACGGCGCCCTCGCGGATCAGCATCATCATCAGGAAGATTGCGCCGATCGACAGCACCACGGTCAGCCAGGCGAGCGCGAAGATCACCTCGCCGTTCCAGTCGACCCGCATCGTCTCGAACAGGGCGGCGAGGGCGAAGCTTGGGATCAGCGCGCCCAGATACTGGAAGAAGGTGCCGGTTCTGACGTCGATGCCGGTGGCGAAGCGCTTCTGCCAGATCGTGCCGACGGAGATGCCGAGCGCCGACAGGCAGGCCGGCGCGACGTTGACGAAGTGGTAGTCGCCGCCGCTGCCGAGCTTCGGCAGGATGACCAGCGCAACGCCGACGAGGCCGAGCGCGAGCCCGAGCGCGTGGCGCGGCCGGATCGTCTCGCCGAGCGTTGGCGCTGCGATCAATGCGGTGATGATCGGCTGCAGCCCGACGATCAGCGCCGCGACGCCGGCATTCAGCCCGTGCCGCACGGCGAAGAACACCCCGCCGAGATAGACGCCGTGGATCAGGCTGCCGGCGATCATCGAATGGCCGGCGAGGCGCCCGCCCGGCCAGACCGCCCGGGCGACCAGCGCCATGGCGCCGAGCAGCACGAGTGCCAGCGCGTAGCGCAGCGACAGGAAGGTAAACGGCTCCGCATAGGGCATGGCGAAGCGCGCGCCGATGAAGCCGGTGGACCACAGGAGCACGAAGACGGCCGGAAAGAAGGAAACGAAACGCTGCACGACGCCGCCGCACCCGCATTGGGAGAAGGAGGCGGAGGCCGGTCGGTCTCCGCCGCTGGAAGTACCAGCGACGCTCTAGCGCGATTGACGCCATCCTGTCACGGCCTCGATCTTCGGTTGTCTTCCTCCTCCTGTGCCCATTCGTTAGGCAGGGAAATAACCGTTTCTTGATGAATTGGATCAATAGTGGGTGATCGGCATATGGCTTCCTGGGAGGACGCAAGTGTTTGGCAGATCGCGTGGCAAGAAGACGTTCAAGGACCATGCGGCAGAAGCCGTTTTCCACCTGTCGCCTGACGGCTACTACGTCCTCGACGACGGCGTCCTCACGGAGTGCAACCCGTCGACGGAACGCATGCTCGCCGCCAGCCGCGAACGGCTGATCGGGCTCCGCTTCGAGGACCTGTCGCCCGAAAAGCAGGCCTGCGGCACCCGCTCCAGCGAATTGGTGAAGCGCATCCTCGCCGACGTCGCGCGGGATGGCGTCACCCGCTTCGAATGGAAGATGAAGCGGCTGGACGGCACGACCTTTCCCGGCTTCCTGACGCTGATCGCCTCGGAGATCGACGGCCGGCCGGCGGTCATCACCTTCCTCGTCGACATGACGATCATGGTCGAGTTGCGCGAGCAGGGCGACAAGGCCCGCATCGCCGAGGAAGCCGCCGCCAAGAAGCAGTCCGATGCCTTCGCGCTCCTCGCCACCGGCCTGTCGAAGGTCGCCTCGGGCGATCTGTCGGTGCGCGTCGGCGCCAGGATGCCCCAGGGCTTCGAGCGGATCGGCAACGACTTCGATTCTGCCATCGGGTCGCTCGGCACGGCGATGGGCGAGGTCACGGATTCGGTGAAGATCGTCGCCGCGACGTCGGGCGAGATCGCCGGCACGGCCGACGATCTGGCGCGCCGCACCGAGCAGCAGGCGGCCACGCTGGAAGAGACCGTTGCGGCCCTGAACGAGATCTCCCGCGCCGTGAACCAGACGGCGCAGAGTTCCAGCGCGGCCCAGAAGACCGCCTCCACCGCCCGCCAGAAGGCCGAGCGCGGCGGCGAGGTCGTCGCTTCGGCGATCGCGGCGATGAACCGCATCGAGGGCTCGTCCCAGCAGATCAACCAGATCATCTCGGTGATCGACGAGATCGCCTTCCAGACCAACCTCCTTGCCCTCAACGCCGGCGTCGAAGCCGCTCGCGCAGGTGAAGCCGGCAAGGGCTTCGCGGTCGTCGCCCAGGAAGTCAGGGCGCTGGCCCAGCGCTCCGCGGAAGCTGCCAAGGAAATCAAGGCACTGATCTCCGCCTCGTCGGATCAGGTTGAAACCGGCGTCGAGCTGGTCACAGCCTCCGGCCGGAGCCTCGAGGAGATCGTCGCGGAGGTCTCGGCCATGAGCGAGACGATCAACCAGATCGCCAGCGCCGCCGGCAACCAGGCGTCCAGCCTGCGCGAGCTTTCGAGCGCTGCCGACGCCATGGACAAGGCGACCCAGCAGAATGCCGCCATCGTCGAGGAGACGACTGCCGCAGCCCGGTCGCTGGCCACCGAAGCCGAGAAGCTCGACGCCATCGTGCAGAAGTTCGAGGTGGAAGAGCGCCCCGTCGCGACGCGGCGCCCCCAGCGCCTGGCTGCGTGAGGCCGTTCAGCCTCTGAACCAAAACCCACGGGCAGGCGCCGCCGCGTCCGCCCGTAGAGCCGGACGCCCTCCCGTCAGGACGGGCTCCGGTCGCCCCCGGTCGACACCACGTCGTGCCAGCTCCAGCCGTCGCTCTCGACCAGCGACTTGAGCAGGCGGCGGTCCGCCCCGCCCGCACCCGCGCCGACGTTCGGCGCGGCATCGACGGGAACGCCGCTCGCCACCGCCTCGCTCATGTCGGGGGGCGCCGGCTGCCGCTCGGACGTGTCGATATGGGCAGACTCCATCGCCCTCAGGAACGTCGCCACCGCCGCCTGACACTGGATCAGCGACAGCCGGCTCGGCCGGACCTCCTGAGGCGTCGCCGCCGCGATGACGTCGATCGCCTCGCTGAACGCCGCCAGCCGGACAGGAAGCGCCGATTCCGCATGCCGGCTGTGGAAGTAGTGGAGGATCGGATAGGCGAGATGCTGCTCGCCGAGGGTCAGGATCTGCGTCGAGATGTCCGGCAGGATCCCGTCGAGGCTCGACAGGCTCTTGCCGCACCACGCCCGTTCCAGGATCCCGGTCGGCGTGCTGCCGATGCCGTGGATCGTCAGCGCCAGCTGGCGCTTCTGAACAGCGGCCGAGAGGATCGGCACGAGATACGTCACCGAAAGGGTCAGTGCCAGCAGCCCGTTGGCGGCGCAGACCGCCGTGAGGATCTGCCAGATGCCACCGGACGGCTTGAAATCGCCGATCCCCAGCGTCGTGATGGTGTAGCCGGCGAAATACAGCGTATCGAGCGCACTGGCCGGCTCGTTAGTCGATGAATCGACGATGCTCCCACTCGCGCCCAGAAACACCAGCCACCAGCCGAGCCACAGGCCGACATACCAGCCGAGCGCGGTCAGTGCGAGGAACAGCGGGCCGATCTTGGTGAAGATCGCGTGGCGCCTCGGGCTCTTTGAAAAGACGCGCAGGCACAGCTTCCAGATCAGCCGCAGTCCGCGCGACGTCAGCGGCCCCGCCCCTTGTGCGGTGAGGGTCGTCGTGCCGATCTCCGCGATCGTCCAGGCGACGACGAGGATACCGAGGAAGGTCAGGGCGATCATCGGCCCGATCCCCCGCACGCAGATCCCGGGTCAGAGCTGCTCAGGTCGTCATCCTCACGAAAAAGGCCCGCCATTCCTGCGGCCCGTCCACCAGTCCCGGATTGCATCTCGCCTCGTTCTGACACCATGCCTGGTCCCGAACGCATGAACGCCAAGTATTGTTCAAATTCAACAAGGTCTTCCTGCCCGTCGGGCACTGCCGTTATGCTTCCCGAGTCGCATCGGCCGCCACCTGAATGTTCGCTTCTGTTCCCCTGCCTTGCCCGCTGCCTGCACCGGTCGGAACAATACGACTAGAATCTTCATGATTGGGGAAGCTGACTTGAAAGTTCTGTCAGCCATTTTCCGGACAAGAGATTCGGGAACCACCGTCATGGCCAACAGCGACCCCCTACCGTCGATCGAGATCGCTTCCGTCTACAGCGCCTTCGCGTCGAGACAGTTCGAGCCGTCGACGCTTGCCAACGAATATCGCAGCACCGATAAGGCGCGGGCCGTGCCGGACGAGCTCCGTGCGTCCCTCGCCGGATCGCTGCGATCGCCGGAAATCAATCAGGCCTATATCGAGAGGCTGAAGGCGCAGGCCGAGGAACAGGCGATCAATCGCCGGGCGATGCGCACTCGCAGCCAGGTCGATGCGATCGGCTCCAAGGCCTCCCTCGACCTGACGGCCCTGAAGAACAGCCCCGAGGCCACCACGGCCACCAACAACGGTCCGCTCGATGCCGTGCTGGACGCCTATCGCGCCAATCTCGGCTGACCCGGGGCATCGTTCGTCCGGCAGACGGGAGACGGCACGCCGCGACGTGCCGAGCGACCTGTCCCGCGTGCCGGACATCGATGCCGATCTTCGGCTGGTGCCGTTGCAGCAAGGCCGGGCCGGCAAGGCCAGCGAGCCGGCAGTCCCGGCGCCCGGTTCCGCGATGCCGGCGCCGTCACCCGGAGGGCGCCACCGGCCCTTCCGGTGACGCCTTTTTCGCAGACATCCTGCGACGGCTTCAAGCCGCCTGCTTCTGCCCCTCGTCGACGAAGCGGGCGAGGTTCGTCGCCACCGTCGCAGCGCCGTTCAGGCGCTTTTCCGGCGTCGGCCAGTCGCGGATGAGGACGATCGACTGGTCCGGGCGAATCTTCGCCGCGGCGCCCTGTTCGCCGATATAGCGCACGAGCGCCGCCGGATTGGCGAAGTTCTTGTCGCGGAAGGTGATGACGATCCCCTTCGGCCCGGCATCGAGCTTCTCGATATTCGCCTTTCGGCACAGCGCCTTGATGAACACGACTTTGAGCAGATGCTCGACCTCGGTGGGCAGCGGCCCGAAGCGGTCGATCAGCTCGGCGCCGAAGCCGTCGATCTCGCGCGCATCGCCGAGATCGGCGAGGCGCCGATAGAGCGTCATGCGCAGCTGCAGGTCCGGCACGTAGTGCTCGGGGATCATCACGGCCGTGCCCAGCGTGATCTGCGGCGACCACTGGCCGTTGGTCTCGCTCTCGACGCCCTTCATCTCGGCGACCGCCTCTTCCAGCATCTGCTGGTACAGCTCGAATCCGACCTCCTTGATGTGGCCGGACTGTTCGTCGCCGAGGAGATTGCCGGCGCCGCGCTGGTCGAGATCGTGGGAGGCGAGCTGGAAGCCAGCACCGAGCGTATCGAGCGACTGCAGCACCTTCAGCCGGCGGTCGGCGCCCTTGGTCGGCGTCTTGTTGGCCGGCAGCGTCAGCAGCGCATAGGCCCGCTGCTTGGAGCGACCGACGCGGCCGCGGATCTGGTAGAGCTGGGCGAGGCCGAACATGTCGGCCCGGTGGACGATCAGCGTGTTCGCCGTCGGGATGTCGAGGCCGGATTCGACGATGGTCGTTGCCAGAAGCACGTCGTACTGGCCTTCGTAGAAGGCGTTCATGATATCGTCGAGCTCGCCCGCCGCCATCTGGCCGTGGGCGACCGCCACCTTCAGCTCCGGCACCTGGGTGTCGAGGAACTCCTTCACCGAGGCGAGATCCGACACCCGTGGACAGACATAGAAGCTCTGGCCGCCCCTGTATCGTTCGCGCAGCAGCGTCTCGCGCACCACCATGGCGTCGAAGGGCGAGACGAAGGTGCGCACGGCCATGCGATCGACCGGCGGCGTGGTGATCAGCGACAGTTCGCGCACACCGGTCAAGGCGAGTTGCAAGGTCCGTGGGATCGGCGTCGCCGAGAGGGTGAGGACGTGGACGTCCGACTTCAGCTCCTTCAGCCGCTCCTTGTGCTTGACGCCGAAATGCTGCTCCTCGTCGATGATCAGGAGGCCGAGGGACTTGAAGTTGACCGCCTTGCCGAGCAGCGCATGGGTGCCGACCACGATGTCCAATGTGCCGTCGGAAATCCCCTTCTTGACGCCGGCGAGTTCCTTGGCCGTCACCAGGCGCGAGGCCTGTCCCACCTGAATGGGAAGTCCGCGGAAGCGCTCGGAAAACGTCTTGTAGTGCTGGCGGGCGAGCAGCGTCGTCGGCACGACGACGGCCACCTGCAGCCCGTTCATCGCCGCGATGAAGGCGGCGCGCAGCGCCACCTCGGTCTTGCCGAAGCCGACGTCGCCGCAGACGAGGCGGTCCATCGGCTTGCCGGCGGCGAGATCGTCGGTGACGGCATCGATGGCGCCAAGCTGGTCCTCGGTCTCCTCATAGGGGAAACGGGCGGCGAACTCGTCCCACAGCCCTTCCGGCGGCAAGAGCCGCGGCGCGCCGCGCATCTCGCGTTCGGCGGCGATCTTGATCAGGCCGCCCGCCATGTCGAGCAGCTTCTTCTTCAGCTTGGCCTTGCGGGCCTGCCAGGCGCCGCCGCCGAGCCGGTCGAGCATCGCCTCCGAGCCCTCGCCGCCATAGCGCGACAGAAGCTCGATGTTTTCCACCGGCAGGAACAGCCGGTCGTCGCCATGATATCTGAGTTCCAGGCAGTCGTGCGGCGCCCCCGCCGCCTCGATGGTCTTCAGCCCGACGAAGCGGCCAATGCCGTGGTCGACATGGACGACGATGTCGCCCTCGTCCAATCCGGAGACTTCCGCGATGAAGTCGGAGTTCTTGCGCCGTTTGCGGCCGCGCCGGACGAGGCGGTCGCCGAGAATGTCCTGTTCGGCGACGACGACGAGGTCGTCGCTCTCGAAGCCCGCTTCCAGCCCCAGAACCGCCGTGACGACGAAGTTCTTCGGCGCCTCGCGCACCTGCTTGAGGTTTTCCGCCGGCTTGATCGAGCCGAGGCCGTGCTCCTCCATCACCTGGGTCAGCCGCTCGCGCGAGCCCTCGGTCCAGCCGGCAAGCAGCACCCGCCGCCCCGCCGCCCGAAGCTTGGCCACATGGTCGACTGCCTCGGCGAAGACGTTGACGCCCTCGGCGGTGCGCTCGGTGGAGAAGTTGCGCCCCCGCCGGTAGTCGAGATTGTAGGCATCCCGGCCGAGGGCGTCGGAGACCCCATAGGCGGAGAAACGCACCGGCTCGGCGCTGGCGAGACCGCCGGCGAGTTCGTCGTCACTCAGATAGAGCGCATCCGGCTCGACCGGGTGATAGGGCACGCCGCCCTCGCCGCCGCTCTCGCCGGCGCCGCGCTTTCGCGCCTGGTAGTGATCCTCGATGAGCGTCCGGCGCTCGGCCACCGCCTCGCTGGTCAGGTGGTCGAGGACGAAAGCAAAGCCCCGGCAATGGTCGAAGATCGTGTCGAGCCGCTCGTAGAACAGCGGCAGCCAGTGCTCCATCCCGGCGAAGCGCTTGCCTTCGGAGATCGATTCGTACAGCGCATCGCCCCTGAGGGCCGCCCCGAAGCGCTTGATGTAGTTGGTCCGGAACCGGCTGATCGTCTCGTCGCGCAGCGAGACTTCCGACACCGGCGACAGCTCGAAACGCTTCAGCTGCTTGGTCGTCCTCTGGCTCGCCGGATCGAAGGCGCGCACCGTCTCCAGCGTGTCGCCGAAGAAGTCGAGCCGCACCGGCTCCTCCGCCCCCGGCGCAAAGACGTCGAGAATGCCGCCGCGCACCGCGTATTCGCCGCGCTCGCGCACCGTCGAGACCCGCTCGAAGCCGCCCCGGTTGAGCGCCGTGACGATCTTCTCCATCGGCAGCTGGCCGCCGGCGCCGACCGAGATCGCCTCCTCGGCGAGGAGTTCCGCCGGCGGCATCTTCTGTAAAAGCGCGTTCGCCGTGGTCAGGATCACCGCCCGGTGCGGCGCCTCGCGGAGGCTCGCCAGCGCCGCCATTGCCGCCAGCCGCCGCGCAGCGGCTTCCGAGGAGGGCCCGACGCGGTCATAGGGCAGGCAGTCCCAGGCCGGCAGTGTCAGGACGGGCAGCTCCGGCGCGACGAATTTCAGCGCCTCCTCGATCTCCGGCATGCGGCTGCCGTCGCGCATGACGAAGACCAGCGGCCGCTTCTTGGCCCGGTGGCGCGCGACGTCGGCCAGGACGAAGGCCTCCGCCCCCTCGACGACGCCGCCGATGTCCAGCGCGCCGTCCCGGTCCAGCGCCTTCTTGAGCTTGTCCGGCAGGCTCACTTGTCGCTCTCCGCGGCCTTCTCGGCGCCCACCGCCATGCCCCCGGCCTGCGCCCCGCCGACATGAAAGTCGCGGATCTGCCGGAACACCGGCGTGTCGAAATTGTCCGGCGTCTCCGCCTCGCCGGTCAGCCACATGAAGATGTCGCGATCCTGCGCTTCCATCAAAACCTCGTAGTCGTCGAGGTCCTCGTCGCTCAACGTCCCGATCTTCGCATCGGCGAACTGCCCGAGCACGAGATCCATCTCCCTTATGCCGCGATGCCAGGAGCGGAAAAGCGCCTTGCGGCGGCGAATGTCGAGATCGCTCGAGGAGCGCTGCATGCCTGTCATGGGAAACCTGTCGCCTGGGAACAGCCCCTCATATAGGCACCGATCGGCTCTGTCAGCAGATCGGCCATTCGTTGCTTGCCTTCATCGGCATGGTCGCTAAACCTCGCGCCATGCGCCCCTCCCTCCTCGACCCCCTCTTCGCCCCCGTCACCACGCTGGAAGGCGTCGGGCCGAAGCTTGCCGGCCTGCTCCAGACGCTGCTGGTGCGCCCCGGCGAGACGCTGCGCATCCGCGATCTGGTCTTCCACCTGCCGACGGGCCTCGTCGACCGGAGGAAGCGCGCCGAGATTGCCACCG
Organism: Fulvimarina sp.; assembly: GCA_002700095.1. Lineage (GTDB taxonomy): Bacteria > Pseudomonadota > Alphaproteobacteria > Rhizobiales > Rhizobiaceae > Jiella. Next base: position 149,269 of record PACL01000080.1, read on the forward strand.
CGCCCGAAGGCGCGATCGTCACCCTCACCGTCCGCATCGACCGCCACCAGCCCCCCGGCCGGGCGCAAAAATCCGTGCCCTACCGGGTGTTCGCGACCGACGAGACCGGCGAGATCGCGCTCACCTATTTCCGGGCCCAGCCGGCCTGGATGGAGAACCTCATGCCGGTCGGCGAGACGATGATCGTCTCCGGCAAGGTCGAGTGGTTCAATGGCCGCCCATCCATGGTCCATCCGGATTTCGTCGCCAGCCTCGAGCGGGCCGAGACCATGAGTCTCGTCGAGCCGATCTATCCGATGACGGCCGGCTTGTCGGGAAAGGTGCTGCGCAAGGCCATCGCCCAGGCGCTGGAGCGTGTGCCGGCCTTCCCCGAATGGATCGACCCTTCGGTTCTCAAGCGCCAGACCTTCCCCGCCTTCAACGACGCGCTGAAACGTCTGCACGATCCGACTGATGCCGCCGACATTTCGCCGGAAAACCCGTCATGGCGCCGCATTGCCTATGACGAATATCTGGCGAGCCAGCTGGCGCTCGCTTTGTCCCGCCAGAACCAGAAGGCGGTGCCCGGCCGCGCGATGACCGACCCCGCGGGCCGCCTCGCGAAAGTGAAGGCCGCCCTTCCCTTCGCGCTCACCAGCGGCCAGGAACAGGCCTTCGCCGAGATCGCGGCCGACATGGGCGAACCGGAGCGCATGCTGCGGCTCCTGCAGGGCGATGTCGGCGCCGGCAAGACCGTCGTCGCCCTGATGGCGATGGCGGTGGCGGCGGGCTCCGGCTGCCAGTCGGCGCTGCTCGCCCCGACCGAAATCCTCGCGCGCCAGCATTTCGCCAGCCTGTCGAAACTCTGCGAGGCCGCCGGCCTGACCATGACCCTTCTCACCGGCCGCGACAACGGCCGCGCCCGCGCCGCCAAGCTCGACGCGATCGCCGGCGGGACAACCGACATCGTCGTCGGCACCCACGCTTTGTTTCAGGAAGACGTCGCCTACCACGACCTCGGCCTCGTCATCGTCGACGAGCAGCACCGCTTCGGCGTCCACCAGCGCCTGTCGCTGACGAGAAAGGGCCGCGGCGCCGATCTCCTGGTGATGACGGCAACGCCCATCCCGCGCACCCTCGTCCTCTCCGCCTTCGGCGACATGGAGGTCTCCCGCCTCTCCGAAAAGCCCAAGGGCCGCAAGCCGATCGCCACCGTGGCGCTGCCCACCGACCGCATCGAGGAGGTCGTCGAGCGGATCGGCAACGCGATTGCCGCGGGTAGCCGGGTCTACTGGGTCTGCCCGCTGGTGGAGGAGAGCGAGAAGAGCGACCTGATGGCCGCCGAGGAGCGCGGCCGCCAGCTGCGCGAGGTCTTCGGCGAAGACACCGTCGGCGTCGTCCACGGCCGCATGAACGCCGAGGAGAAGGACACCGTGATGGGCGCCTTCAAGCGCGGCGAAAAACGCCTCGTCGTCGCCACCACGGTCATCGAGGTCGGCGTCGACGTGCCGGAGGCGACGATCATCGTCATCGAACACGCCGAGCGCTTCGGCCTCTCCCAGCTCCATCAATTGCGAGGCCGCGTCGGCCGCGGCGACAAGGCCTCCGCCTGCGTCCTCCTCTATCGCGGCCCCCTCGGCGAAACGGCGGCAGCCCGCCTCAAGGTCATGCGCGAAACCGAAGACGGCTTCCGCATCGCCGAAGAAGACCTGAAACTGCGCGGCGAAGGCGACCTCCTCGGCACCCAGCAATCCGGCCTGCCGTTCTTCAGGATCGCCAGGACAGAGCATCATGCCGACCTGATGGAGGTCGCGCGCGACGACGCCCGGCTGGTGCTGGCGAAGGACCCGGAGCTGCAGGGCGAGCGAGGCGAGGCACTGCGGGCGCTGCTGTATCTGTTCGGGAAGGACGAGGCGGTCAGGTTGCTGCGGTCGGGGTGAATCGGAAGATCAGCGGGCGCCGTCACCGCCGCGTCGTCATTCTTGGGTCCGCCCCGCAGCATTCAAACATCTCGAAAAGCTCATCCGAGACAGCATCTTGCGATTGAGATTGGAGGCGCCGGGGGCGGAAGACGGGAAGGCGCGAGCCCCAATGCGTCGTCATTCTCGGCCCGTGAGGGTCGGGGATCCATGCCTTGCCGGCTCAGGAGCAGCCTGGTTCCGGACAGCGTCCCCGCCACTCGTCCGGCGGCGGAAACGCTCCGGCATGAATCCCCCTGCTGGCGCACGAGGATGACGAAGCGGGGAGGAAGCCCCCCTATCTGCGCCGTCCAAATCTGGCAAAATGCCATCACGTCCGGCCTTTGCGCCCCATCACATCCCCGTCATCAAAAAACTAATCCCCATCCCCTCCACCCGGCCGATAATCCCCTCGCCGCCTTCCCGGAGGGACACGGACGATCGCCGGGATCGTTCGGGAAGGCGGGCGGTGTCCGCGGCGCGAACCCTTCCGGAGGGTTTCGCGACTCGGACGGGTCTGAGGCTCCGCCGACCCCTCGCGTAATACGGCGCGGGTGCGGATTGGTCCGCTTGAAGGGGAGGTCCTGAAAAGGGGCCTCCCGTGAAGCGTCGGCAGCCGGTGAGCGACCTCGGGTCCGGAGCAAAGGCGAAGAGCCGATGCACCGGGCGGGGGAAGCGAGCCCCAAGGACCTGGCAAAGACACCGTGCGGAACGCCGGAGGCGAGCCGTTACTAAAATCAATTCGGAGGCTCGCCTCCGGCGTTCCGCTGTCCGCCCCCGGGCGAACGGCGCAGGGTTCGGCCCTCTCCTTCGGGACGGGGCGCATCGCATGGGCCAAAACCGGGGCGCGCCGCGTCGCCGGGTGCTTCCACGCGAGTATCGTGGACCGCCGCGCGAGGCGCCCCCCTCTGTCCTCCTGAGCCTGTCGAAGGGCGAGCATCTCCCCCACAAGGGGGGAGATCACGCGGTTTCAGCGGCGGCGCCCTTTTCGTCGAGCGATCGGCAAGATCGAGACAGCTGGGATTGGCGGCGGCAGCGACGCCTGTGATCAGCGCCGCCAGCGACGCTCGGCCGATCTCCCCCCTTGTGGGGGAGATGCCCGGCAGGGCAGAGGGGGTAGCGCCGCGTCACCGTCTCCGCACAATAAGGCCGTCGACGCCACGCCCCGCAACGACCCGAAGGGACATCGTCCATGCCCGACCTCGAAACCGTCGTCGCCGAGATCGCTGCCGAGATGGCGGCACGATCCGATCGCGGGGCAGTTGCGACTTACATCCCCGAGCTCGGGCGGATCGATCCGAACCAGTTCGCCATTGCCGTCGCCCTGAAGGACGGCAGCACCGTCTGCGGCGGCGATTGCGCCACGTATTTCTCGATCCAGAGCGTCTCGAAGGTCTTCACCCTGACGCTCGCACTCGGTCTCGCCGGCGACCGGCTGTGGAACCGGGTCGGCCGCGAGCCGTCGGGAAGCCGGTTCAACTCGATCGTCCAGCTGGAGCAGGAGCGCGGCATCCCGCGCAACCCCTTCATCAATGCCGGCGCCATTGCCGTCACCGACATGATCCTCTCCGGTCACCAGCCACGCGAGGCGCTCGGCGAGATCCTGCGCTTCCTGCAGTTCCTCGCCGACGACGACGGCGTCCATATCGACCGGGCGGTGGCGGCCTCGGAGGAGCGCACCGGCTTCAACAACCGGGCGCTGGCAAATTTCATGAAGGGCTTCGGCGTCATCGAGAACACGGTGGAATACGTCCTCGGCGTCTATTTCCACCACTGCGCCATCGCCATGACCGCCCGCCAGCTGGCGAAAGCCGGCAGCTTCCTCGCCCATCTCGGCAAGAACCCCGCCACCGGCCATTCGGTGGTGACGGCCGAGCGGGCCCGGCGCATCAACGCCATCATGCTCACCTGCGGCCATTACGACGGCTCGGGCGAATTCGCCTACCGGGTCGGCCTGCCGGGCAAGAGCGGCGTCGGCGGCGCCATCCTCGCCGTGGTGCCGGGCAAGGCCAGCGTTGCGGTCTGGTCGCCGGGGCTCGACGCCTCCGGCAACTCCCATCTCGGCCGCATCGCCCTGGAAATGCTCACTGCCCGCATGGGCTGGTCGATCTTCGGCGCCCCGGCGATGGAGCCCGGATAGGCCCAGAAGCGCGGGAGGGCGCCGGACGCCGGCGAACAGGCAGCGCCGATCAGGCGGCCCCCGTCAGGTGGTCTTCGCAGCCGCGGCCATTGCCGCCTCGCGGATGGCCGCGATGTTCTTCTCGTAATGTTCGGGGGTCCCGCCCTTGAAGACCGCCGAGCCGGCGACCAGCGCGTTCGCCCCGGCGGCCACCACCAGCGGCGCCGTTTCCGGCGTGATGCCGCCATCCACCTCGATGTCGATCGGCCGGTCGCCGATCATCGCCTTGACGTTTCGGATCTTGTCGCAGACGGCCGGGATGAAGGCCTGGCCGCCGAAGCCGGGATTGACGGTCATCAGGAGGATGAGGTCGAGCCGGTCGAGGACGTATGCGATGACGCTTTCGGGCGTCGACGGGTTGAGCGAGACGCCGGCGCGTCTGCCGGTCGCCCGGATCGCCTGGAGCGAGCGGTCGAGATGCTTGGTCGCCTCGGCATGGACGGTGATGACGTCGCAGCCGGCCTCGGCGAAGGCCTCGATATACGGATCGCAGGGCTCGATCATCAGGTGGCAGTCGAACAGCTTCGCCGAAGAGGCGCGGATCGCCTTGATGATCGGCGGGCCGAAGGTGATGTTGGGGACGAAGTGGCCGTCCATCACGTCGAGATGGATCCAGTCCGCGCCCATCCGGTCGACGGCCGCGACCTCCTCGCCGAGCCGCGAGAAATCCGCCGACAGGATCGAGGGGGCGATGGCGATGGGGCGGGTCATCGGGCGGGTCATGGGGCTGTCTCCTCTGGCCCCCTCTCGGGGCCGGCATGGTCGGCGGTCTGGCCGGGCTTTTGCAGGAACACCCGGCTCGCCGCAATGTCTTCTGCCGCGATCTCGGACAGCGCGCTCGCGTCGAGCGGACCGGTATCGGCCTCGAACAGCCGGTTCGCCTGCCGCAGCCGCGCCCGGTCCAGCGCGTTGCGGATCGAGCGGGCATTGGCGAAATGCGGCTGGGCACGGCGGTGCTCGATGTAGCTGGCGAGGGTCGTCGCCGCCTCGTCGGTCAGGTGATAGTTCTGCCGCGCCAGCATGCCGACGGCGATCTGGTGCAGTTCTTCGTCGCTGTAGTCTGGAAAGTCGATGTGGTGCGCGATGCGCGAACGGAAACCGGGATTGCTCTCGAAGAACTTGTCCATCCGGTCGGCATAGCCGGCGAGGATGACCACGAGATCGTCGCGCTGGTTCTCCATCACCTGAAGCAATATCTCGATCGCTTCCTGGCCGTAGTCCCGCTCGTTCTCGGGCCGGTAGAGATAATAGGCCTCGTCGATGAACAGCACGCCGCCCATCGCCTTCTTCAGGATGTCCTTGGTCTTCGGCGCCGTGTGGCCGATATACTGGCCGACGAGGTCGTCCCGGGTGACCGAAACGAGGTGCCCCTTGCGGATGTAGCCGAGCCGGTGGAGGAGGTTCGCCATCTTCAAGGCCACCGTCGTCTTGCCGGTGCCGGGATTGCCGGTGAAGCTCATGTGCAGCGTCGGCGTCTCGTGGGCAAGGCCCAGCCGCCGGCGCGCCCGCTCGACGAGCAAGAGCGCCGCCGTCTCGCGGATGCGCTTCTTGACAGGCTTCAGGCCGATCAGCTCCCGGTCGAGCTCTTCCAGCGTCTCGCGGACCCCGGCGTCCTCGTATTCACGCTTGAGGTCGACGGTGGTCACAGACGGCTCGGCGGCGGCCGTTTCGGCTGCGTGCTGAGGCGTGGCTGAAGCCGGCTTCGCAGCGGCCTCGTCCGGCTTGCCGCCTTTGTTCAACTGGTCGAGGTAGCTCATGGATCGAACTCCGTTAAGCGGCGCGTCGGAAAGGCAGTCGAGCGGTGGAAGGCTCGACCGTCTGGCGGGTCTCGCAGAAGGCGGCATTTTCCAAAGTGGCGGCTGGATTACCCCCCTCTGTCCTGCCGGACATCTCCCCCACAAGGGGGTAGATCGATCTCGCTTGAACGCTTCGCTTCTGCATCAAAGATTGCGAACCGCATCATCCGTGCCAAAGCGCCTGGCAGTCGAGGCGGCGCGACTGACGCAGCCTAATCTCCCCCCTTGTGGGGGGAGATGTCCGCCCTTCGACAGGCTCAGGAGAACAGAGGGGGGTGCCTCGGCGCGCACTTCAAAAGGACTGGCGAAGGCCCGCCACCCTCAGATCGGATAGCGCTCGCCCTCCGGCTTGGCGTCGGCGTAGGGCTCCGTCGTGTAGCGCATGTTACGGCCGTTGCCCTCTTGGCGGCGCAGGCGGTAGCCGGGCTCCTCCTTCGGCCGGTTGACGATGAAGGAGATCTTCACCGACTCCCAGCCATGGCTGGAATCGAAGGCCGAGAGGCGGATGTAGCGGTCGCCAAAGGCCTTGCGGCAGCTCTGCAGCTCCATCATGACGCCGGCGGCATCGGCGATGTCGAACATCGGGTGGCCCCACATGTCCCAGTAGGTGTTCCGGGGATGGGGATCGTCGGTGTATTCGAGATTCACAGCCCAGCCATTGTCGAGGCAATACTGGATCTGCTTGGTGATCTGCTCGTCGGTGAGGTCGGGCAGGAAGGAAAACGTTCCTTGTGTCATGCGCATGGTCTTGGTTCCTCTGATGGGTTCGAGCGAACGGCACGGCGGGAAGGCGGCCGGGGCGGCCCTTGGGAGGTCGCTCCGCCCCGGCCCTTCCGCCACGGCTCAGGCGGCGGTAGCCGTCACGGCGTAGTCCGGCGAGTCGGTCGAGGTGTAGTTGAAGGTGACGTCCTTCCAGGTATCCAGCGCCGCCTTCAGGGGCGAGCAGGTCTTGGCCGCCTCGTTCAGGATGTCCGGTCCCTCGCGGACGATATCGCGGCCCTCGTTGCGGGCGAGGACCATGCATTCCAGCGCGACGCGATTGGCGGTCGCACCGGCGGCGATGCCCATCGGATGGCCGATCGTGCCGCCGCCGAACTGCAGGACGACGTCCTCGCCGAGGAGGTCCAGCAGCTGGTGCATCTGGCCGGCATGGATGCCGCCGGACGCCACCGGCATCATCTTGTTGAGCGAGGCCCAGGGCTGGTCGAAGAAGATGCCGTTCTCGAGCCGCTGCTCGGTGAACTCGTTTCGGCAGATGTCGTAATAGCCCCGGGTCGTCGCCGGATCGCCCTCGAGCTTGCCGACCACCGTGCCGGCATGGATGTGGTCGACGCCAGCGAGCCGCGCCCATTTGGCGATGACGCGGAAGGAGACGCCATGGGTCTTCTGGCGCGTATAGGTGGAGTGGCCGGCCCGGTGGAGATGCAGGATCATGTTCTTGCGGCGCGCCCACTTCGCCATGGACTGCATCGCCGTCCAGCCGATGACGAGATCGATCATGACGATGTTCGAGCCGAGTTCGGCGGCGAACTCCGCCCGCTCATACATGTCTTCCATGGTGGCGGCGGTAACGTTGAGATAGGTGCCCTTGATCTCGCCGGTGGCGGCCTGGGCCTTGTTCACCGCCTCCATGCAGTAGAGGAAGCGCTCGCGCCAATCCATGAAGGGCTGGGAGTTGATGTTCTCGTCGTCCTTGGTGAAGTCGAGCCCGCCCTTCAGCGCCTCGTAGACGACGCGGCCGTAGTTGCGCCCCGAGAGGCCGAGCTTCGGCTTCACCGTCGCGCCGAGCAGCGGCCGGCCGAACTTGTCGAGGCGCTCGCGCTCGACGACGATGCCGGTCGCCGGTCCCTGGAAGGTCTTGATGTAGGCCGTCGGCAGCCGCATGTCTTCCAGCCGCAGACCCTTCAGCGGCTTGAAGCCGAAGACGTTGCCGATGATGGAGGCCGTCAGGTTGGCGATCGATCCATTCTCGAACAGGTCGAGGTCATAGGCGATGTAGGCGAAGTACTGGTCGGTGGTGTTCGGCACCTTGTCGACCCGGTAGGCCTTGGCGCGGTACTTCTCCGCCGCGGTGAGGCGATCCGTCCAGACGACCGTCCAGGTGGCGGTGGAACTCTCACCGGCGACCGCCGCCGCCGCCTCGATCGGATCGACGCCGTCCTGGGGCGTGATCCGGAAACAGGCGATGATGTCGGTCTCCTTCGGCTGGTAGTCGGGCTCCCAGTAGCCCATCTTCTTGTATTCCATGACGCCGGACTTGTAGCGGTCCTTGCCGGTGACGGTCTGCGATCCCGTATCCATCTTGCCTTCTCCTTCTTTTCGAAATTCGGGCTTCGTCCGTCCGTTGCGGAAATCTGGACAAAGTCTCTCCGCTCGCCGCGGAGGCTGGTCCGCGTCGTCGCCAATGCTGCTGCTGCTGTTCACTCGCTACTGCCGGCCGGGCTTTCCCGGCCGGGTCTTGCGGCCCCGCCTATTCGGCGGCGGCGGCCGTCAGTTCGATCCGCGGATCGAGTTCGCCCGTCTGATATCGGACGGCCATCTGGTCCAGCGGCAGGACCGTGATCTTCGAAGCCTTGCCGGCGCAGCCGAACTGCTCGTAGCGGTCGAGGCAGAGCTTCTGGAGCGCCGCCATCGCCGGCACCAGGAACTTGCGCGGGTCGAACTCCTCGGGCTTTTCCATCGCCACCTTGCGGAACTGCCCGGTCATGGCCATCCGGCAGTCGGTGTCGATGTTGACCTTGCGCACGCCATGCTTGATGCCGCGGACGATCTCCTCGACCGGCACGCCGTAGGTCTCGCGCATCCGGCCGCCATATCTGTTGATTATCTCCTGGAGATCCTCCGGCACCGAGGACGAGCCGTGCATCACGAGATGGGTGTTGGGCAGCTTCGAATGGATCTCCTCGATGACGTGCATCGCGAGGATCTCGCCATCCGGCTTGCGGGAGAACTTGTAGGCGCCGTGGGAGGTGCCCATGGCGATCGCGAGCGCGTCGACGCCGGTGCGGCGGACGAAGTCCACGGCCTGGTCGGGATCGGTCAGGAGCTTGTCCTGGTCGAGCTTGCCCTCGAAGCCGACGCCGTCCTCCTTCTCGCCCTCACCGGTTTCCAGCGAGCCGAGCACGCCGAGTTCGCCTTCGACGGAGGCGCCCACCCAATGAGCCATGCGCGTCACCCGCTCGGTGATCGCGACGTTGTAGTCGTAGGAGGCCGGCGTCTTCATGTCGGCCTCCAGCGAGCCGTCCATCATCACCGAGGTGAAGCCGTGGCGGATCGCGGTGAGACAGGTCTGCTCGTTGTTGCCGTGGTCCTGATGGACGCAGACCGGGATCTGCGGAAACATCTCGACGAGGGCGTCCATCATCTTTTCGAGCATGATGTCCCTGGCGTAGGACCGCGCTCCCCGCGAGGCCTGCATGATCACCGGCGCGTCGGCCTTCGCCGCCGCCTCCATGATCGCCAGCCCCTGCTCCATGTTGTTGATGTTGAAGGCCGGCACGCCATAGCCATGTTCGGCTGCGTGGTCGAGCAACTGCCTGAGCGTGATCTTGGCCATGGCGCACTACACTCCCGATTGGCGCAATAGTTCCCCGTTCGCGGGAGAGGCATCTCCCGCGCCGATCGTCGTTCCTCCCAGAGGGGCCGGCCGGTCGGCCGGCCCCTCAAGTCATGTCGTAATCAGTGCTTCACCATCCGGCCGGCCGCCTCGACGACAGCCTCGGCGGTGATGCCGAACTTCTCGTAGACCTGAGGGGCCGGCGCCGAGGCGCCGAAGCCGTGCATGCCGATGAAGTGGCCGTCCTCGCCGATCCAGCGATCCCAGCCGAGCCGGGCCGCCGCCTCGATGGCGATGCGCGGCGCGGTGCCGAGAACCTGCTTGCGATAGGCCGCGTCCTGCTCCTCGAAGAGCTCCCAGCAGGGCATCGAGACGACCGCGACCTTCATGCCCTTTTCCTCGAGGGTCTTCGCAGCCGCGACGGCGATCTCCACCTCTGTGCCGGTGGACAGGATCGTCAGATCCCGCGTCCCATCGGCCTCCTTGAGAACATAGGCGCCCTTGCGGGTCTTGTTCTCGGCCGTGTCGCCGGATCGGACCGTCGGGATGCCCTGCCGCGACAGCGCCATCACGGAGGGCCGCTTAGTCTCCCCCATGGCGATCTCCCAGGCCTCGTTGGTCTCGACCGCATCGGCGGGGCGGAACAAGAGGAGGTTCGGCGTCGCCCGGTGAATCGCCAGATGCTCGACCGGCTGGTGCGTCGGGCCGTCCTCGCCGAGGCCGATCGAGTCATGGGTCATGACGTAGACGACCCGGATGCCCATCAGCGCCGAGAGGCGGATCGCCCCGCGGGCGTAGTCGGTGAAGCACATGAAGGTGCCGCCATAGGGGATGAACCCGCCATGCAGCGCGAGGCCGTTCATCACCGCGGCCATGCCGTGCTCACGGATACCGTAGCGGATGTAGCGGCCGGCATAGTCGCCGGGGGTGATGTCGGTGAGGCCCTTGGTCTTGGTGTTGTTCGAGGGCGTCAGATCCGCCGAGCCGCCGATGGTCAGCTTGGTCGCGCCGTTGATCACCTCGAGCGCCATCTCGGAGGCCTTACGGGTCGCGACCTTCGGCTGCTCCGAGACTATCTCGGCACGCGCTTTCGCCATCAACTCGGCGAGGTTTTCCGGCAGGGTCGTCGCATAGCGGGTTTCGAACTCGGCCTTGTTCGGCGCGGCGTCGCGGGTCTTCTCCCAGGCTTCACGGGCCTCGCGGCCCTTCTGGGCGGCAGCATGCCAGGCTTCGGTGATCGGCTCGGGGATGACGAAGGGCTCCGACGTCCAGCCGAGATGCTTGCGGGTCGCCGCGACCTCGTCCTTGCCCAGCGCGTTGCCATGCACCTTGTCGGTGCCCTGCAGGTTCGGGGCGCCGTAGCCGATGATGGTGCGGCAGGCGATGAAGGCCGGCTTGTCGCTCTTGCGGGCTTCTTCGATCACCTTCTCGATCGCCTCGGGGTCGTGGCCGTCGACGCTGAACGTGTTCCAGCCATGGGCGTCGAAACGCTCGATCTGGTCGATCGAGGTGGACAGCTTGGTGTCGCCGTCGATGGAGATGTGGTTGTCGTCGAAGAAATAGATCAGCTTGTTGAGCTTGAGGTGGCCGGCGAGGTCGATCGCCTCGTGGGAGATGCCCTCCATGAGGCAGCCATCGCCGCAGAAGACGTAGGTGTAGTGGTCAACGAGGTCCTCGCCGAAGCGGGCGGCCATCATCTTCTCGGCGAGCGCCATGCCGACCGCCATGGTGATTCCCTGGCCGAGCGGGCCTGTGGTCGCCTCAATGCCGGCGGCGTGGCCGTATTCCGGATGGCCGGCCGTGCGGCTGCCGAGCTGGCGGAAATTCTCGATCTCCTCGATCGACATCTCCGGGAAGCCGAGCAGGTGCATGACCGAATATTGCAGCATCGATCCATGTCCGTTGGACAGGACGAAGCGGTCGCGATTCGGCCATTCCGGCTGGCTCGGGTCGACGCGCAGGAACTTCGAGAACAGCACCGCGGCGACGTCGGCCATGCCCATCGGCATGCCGGGATGGCCGGAATTCGCCTTCTGGACGGCATCCATCGAGAGCGCGCGGATGGCGTTTGCCATGTCGCGGAGCGAGACGCCCGCCATCTCGTGGGGCGATTTTTCAACGGCTTGGGACATGATGTCTTCCCTTGGAATCTCTTTTCGAGCTCAGGACGCGCGACGTTTCTTTTCCATCAGCTGGAGGATCAGCGGCGTCAGAATGAGCTGCATTGCGATGTCGAGCTTGTTGCCCGGCGCAACGATGGAGTTGGCTCGGGACATGAAGCTCCCGTGGATCATAGATAGAAGATAGGGAAAATCGATGCCCCGGGGTTTGGCGAAGCGGATGACGATCATGGATTCGTCCGGCGTCGGGATCCAGCGAGCGATGAACGGGTCCGAGGTGTCGACGATCGGCACGCGCTGGAAGTTGATGTCGGTGCGGGCGAACTGCGGACAGATGTATTTCACGTAGTCCGGCATGCGCCGCAGGATCGTGTCCATCACCGCCTCGGTCGAATAGCCTCTCGTCGCCTTGTCGCGGTGGATCTTCTGGATCCATTCGAGATTGATCACCGGAACGACGCCGATCTTCAGGTCGACGAGCGGCGCCAGATCGACGGTGTCGGTCTTCACGCAGCCATGCAGGCCCTCGTAGAAGAGCAGGTCGCTCTCCTCCAGCGGCGCCCAGGCGGAAAAGGTGCCGGGCTCGCCGCCGTAGAGCTGGGCCTCGTCCTGGTCGTGGATGTAGTGACGGGTTTCGCCCCTGCCCTTGCGGCCGAAGTCCTGGAACACCTCCTGCAGCTTTTCCAGGACATTGGCCTCGGGGCTGAAATGCGAGAAGTCGCGGTTGCCCCGGGACTCCTCGTCCAGCATCTTGGCCTTCATCGCCTGGCGGTCGTAGCGGTGGAAGGCGTCGCCCTCGATGAAGGCGGCCCGGACGTCCTCGCGGCGGAAGATCTGGTCGAAGATCTTCTTCACTGAGGTGGTGCCGGCGCCGGACGAGCCGGTGATTGCGATGATCGGATGCTTCGCGGACATCTGGTTTCCCTCCCGGATCCCGATGCGCCTCCCAACGCAGCGGGTCGAATTTTTTCACGCCCTGAACAGGCTCCGCTTGCCGAACAGCGGCGAGCGCTCGGCCAGTGCCGAGGGATCGACGATGTATCTCGCCACCCGCTCGACCTCGCGCTTCGATCCGAACACAAGCGGCGTGCGGTCGTGAAGCCCCTCCGGCACGATGTCGAGGATCCGCGTCGTCCCGTCCGTGGCCAGGCCGCCGGCATTCTCGACGCAGAAGGCGATCGGGTTGGCCTCGTAGACGAGCCTGAGGCGGCCCTTGGAGTAGCCTTTGCGACCGTCGCCCGGATAGAGGAAGATCCCGCCGCGCAAGAGGATGCGGTAGCAGTCGGCGACCATTGAGGCGATCCAACGCATGTTGAAGTCGCGCTCGCGCGGGCCCTCGCTGCCGGCGAGAAGGTCGTCGACATAGCTGCGGATCGGCTGGTCCCAGTGGCGGTAGTTCGAGGCGTTGATGGCGAATTCCTTCGCCTTGTCGAGAAGCACCAGCGAGGACTTCAATTCGACGAAGCCGCCGAAGCTCGGCGAGAAGATGAAGACATGGGTGCCGTTGCCCATCGACATGACGAGCAGGAGCTGCGGCCCGTAGACGAAGAAGCCGGCACCGAGCTGCGCCGAGCCCTTCTGCCGGAACACGGAAGCCGGATCGCCGCGATGCTCGTCCCCCACTGGCAGGATCGAGAAGATCGTTCCGATGGAGACATTGGTCTCGATGTTGGAGGAGCCGTCGAGCGGATCGATCGCGATGGCAAGCGGGGCGTCCGGCTTCAGCGTGACGGCCTCGTCCTGCTCCTCGGAGCCGAAGAAGGCGATCGGCGATGCTTCGGCCGCCTCGAGAAAGACCTTGTCGGCGACGACGTCGAGTTCCTTCTGGACGTCGCCACCGGCATTCGTCGCGCCGTGGGCGTTGCCCATGCCCTCGCCTCCGGCGAGGATTTTGTTGCGGAGCTTGATCGAGGCGCCGCACAGATTGCGGATGGTGTCGGCGACCTGTCGCTTCAGCGGGTCGCTGCCGTATTCCGAACTCAAATGTGCGTCGAGAGACGATGCCATGCTTTCCTCCATGGAGCTGCGGGGTTCTGCGCCCCGCTCGCCCTGTGTTGAGGACGATGGACGCGCAGATTGGATAAGTAAAATTTATTATCTTTACGCAAGCCGTAAAACAAAATAACTACGGTGTCATGCGGAACCTCACTCTTCGCCAATTGCGCTCGGTCCAGGCGATCAGCCGCCACGGGACGATCGCCGCCGCCGCCAGGCAGCTGGGGCTGACGGCCCCGGCCGTGACCCTACAGGTGAAACAGATGGAGGACGATGTCGGTCTCGCCCTCTTCGACAGGACGAGCGACGGAATGCGGCTGACGGTGGCCGGCACCGCCATCCTGGCCGCAGCCAACGCCATCGAGACGACCCTGCGGGGCCTCTCGGAAGAGATCGATTCGATCAAGGGTGTGCGGTCCGGCACGATCAATCTGGGCGTCGTCTCCACGGCGAAATATTTCGCGCCGCGACTGATAGCGGCCTTCCGCGACGCCTATCCCGAGATCGAGATGAAGCTCAAGGTCGGCAATCGCCACGACATCATCGCCGACCTCAAGGACTACAAGCTGGACATTGCGCTGATGGGGCGCCCGCCGACGGAATTTCCCGTCGCCTCCACCTTCTTCGGCGACCACCCGCTGGTGATCATCGCCGAGCCGGACCACCCCCTGGTCCGCGAGCGGGAGATCCGGCGCGAGCGGCTCTTAAGCGAACGCATCATCATCCGCGAGCAGGGCTCGGGCACGCGGACGGCGCTGGAAGGCTTCTTTGCCGGCGATCTCGAGCGGCTTGCATCCTGCAGCGTCGAGATGGGCTCCAACGAGACGATCAAGCAGGCGGTGATGGCCGGGCTCGGCATCGCTTTCATCTCTGCCCATACCATCGCCTTCGAGGTCGAGATGGGGCGGATCGCGGTGCTCGACGTCGCCGAGATGCCGATCCGGCGCAAGTGGTACGCGGTCTGCCGCCAGGAGCGAATCGCCGCGCCGGCGGAAAGGGCGTTCAAGGCGTTCCTGGTCGAGCGGGGAGCGAAACACCTGCCGCTCCTCGACAAACTCTACCCGGCCGAGACGACGCCGGCGCAGTAGCTCTTCCTGCCGCATGATCGTTTGTCAAAACCGGTTCCCACTTTCCGGGATCATGCTCTGGCGCCTCGCGCAAAGGTCGCTCACGGGGCGAAATGCGGCGGAGCGACCAGAGGTGCCTGCTTCAGCGCCGCGAGATCGGGCGATCCCGTGCAGAAGCAGGCGATCCGCAGCTCCTCGACGACGCCGGAAAAATGCGCCACGGCCGCTTCCGCCGACCGGTCCGCCGCCGCCAGCGAAGCCGCCGCCTGGCCGCAGACATCGGCGCCGAGACGGATCGCTCGCGCGACGTCGAGGCCGGTCCTGATGCCGCCGGAGCCGATCAACATCGTCGCGGGACAGGCCGCCCGCACCGCGGCGATGGCCTCTGCCGTCGGGATGCCCCAGTCTGCGAAGACCATGGCGGTCTTCTTCAGCCGCGCATCCTCGGAGCGCTCGCCCTCCACGGCGGCCCAGCTGGTGCCGCCGGCCCCCGCGACGTCGATCGCCGCCACCCCGATCTCGACGAGCCGGCGCGCCAGCCGCGCCGAGATCCCCGCCCCGACTTCCTTGACGACAACCGGCATCGGAAGCTCGCGGGCGAGCGCTTCGATCCCGGCGCAGATCCCCCGCCAATCCGTGTCGCCGCCGGCCTGAACCGCTTCCTGCAACGGGTTGAGGTGGACGATCAGCGCGTCGGCCGCGATCATGTCCACCGCGCGCATCGCCTCCGTCCGTCCGTAGCCGAGGCCGAGCTGCGCGGCCCCGACATTGGCGAGGATCGGAACGCTCGGGGCAAGCCGGCGCAGCGTCGCGTCGAGGCCGCCGCTCGCCCTGCCCTCGATGGCGATGCGCTGCGAGCCGACGGCGAAGGCGATGCCGAGTTCTTCGGCGGCTTCGGCCAGATGGGCGTTGATCGTGGCCGCACGCTCCGGCCCGCCGGTCATCGAGGAGATCAGCAGCGGCGCCCTAAGGCGCTTGCCGAGGAAGTTCGCGGACAGGTCGATCTCGCCGAGGGCAAGCTCCGGCAGCGCGCAGTGCTCGAAGCGAATCGCCTCGAGACCGGAGGTGACGCGGTCGGTTCCGCCCGCGCCGGCGAGCACGATGTCGATGTGATCGCTCTTGCGACCGGAGATGTCGCTGCCTTTCGGCCGGTCGTGCTGGTCGCTCATCGCACTCTGGTCATCGAGGATCGCAGTCCAATCGTCGCAGGCGGCGCGCCGGCCCCCTGCCGCTTCGTCGCCATCTTCCCGGCAGCCCGCTATTGTCCATGGCGAAATCGTTTGCAACGATACCCGGAACCCGGCCCGTGCCATCCACCGGGTTCAGCCCGACGCCTGCGGGGTGTTATAAATGGCTGTCGGCAAGGCAAGTTTCCCGTTATGAGTCGCGGCAGTCAATTGCCGGGTACGAGGCATGGAGTTCAGGACGATCGTGGCAATCGGAGAATGCGCGTCTGACCGTCCGGGGGCAATCCCCCGATGTACCCCGGCATCGTCGGTGCCGCGATGACGCCGGAACTCAAGCGTAGCCTCGCTGCACAGCGCGAGATCATCGACGAACGGCTCGCCCGGCTCGTTCCCCGCGCCCTCCCGGGCCAGACGGCACTCGACGAGGCCATTGCCGCGAGCGTTCTCGCCCCCGGCAAGCGCCTGCGACCGATGATGACGGTCATGGTGGCGAGGGATCTCGGCGGCGACGTGGACGTGGCAGTCGATGCCGGCTGCGCCATCGAGATGGTGCATGCCGCCTCGCTGACCCTCGACGACCTGCCCTCTATGGACGACGCATCGCTGCGCCGCGGCCGGCCGGCCGTGCACGCCGCCTATGGCGAGGACGTCGCGATCCTCGCGGCCATAGCGGCCCTCTCCGGCGCGTTCGAGACGCTGGCGAAACTCTCCGGCGCGAGCGACGCCGTGCGCTCGCAGAGCGTCGTGATCCTGACGAGGGCCGTGGGCGTGTCCGGCCTCGTTGCCGGGCAGCTCGCCGACCTGCGCGACGGGGCACATCAGCGCGACGTGACGGACATCGCCGCGACCAACAGCCTGAAGACCGGCTCGCTGTTCTCGGCGGCGGTGGAGATCGGCGCGGTCGTCGCGGGCGCCGACCACGGCGTGCGGATCGCGCTGCGCAACTTCGCCACCGAGATCGGCCACGCCTTCCAGCTTCTCGACGACCTGCTCGACCAGGACGTCAATGCCGGCCGTACCGGCAAGGACGTCGGGAAGGATATCGGCAAGTCGACCATCGGTTCGGTCATCGGCAGCGAATCGGTGGTGGGACGGATCGGGGCTCACGTCGCGAGAGCGCACGATTTCCTGAACGAATCCGTCGGGTCGAAGAGCTTGATGCATGGCTGCGTCGACTTCATCTTTGAGGAAGCGATGCCCGGCACCGCAGGGTCGTCCCTTCGCCCCCAGGATGCCGGCGCACAATGACCCCGTCACGCTTCGGGCCATGCCATTGGCGGAAGCCTCCGTCGCTTCGGCAACGGCCCGATGGGAGAGACGCATGAACCTGATGGACTATCTCGGCCTCGCCGCCGTCGCGATCTTCGTTTTCCTGGTGATGGAGGGCGTCGCCTGGGCGGCGCACAAATACATCATGCACGGCTTCGGCTGGGGCTGGCACAGGTCCCATCACGAGGAGACCGAAGGGCTCTTCGAAAAGAACGACCTCTACGCGGTGGTGTTCTCGGTCCTGTCGATCATCCTGTTCTTCGTCGCCTCCCAGGGATATCCGCTGGTCGGCGCGATCGCCGTCGGCATCACGCTCTACGGCATCTTCTATTTCGTCGTCCATGACGGGCTGGTGCACCAGCGCTGGCCATTCCGCGCCATTCCCCACCGTGGCTATGCCAAGCGCCTCGTCCAGGCGCACCGGCTGCATCACGCGGTCGAGGGCAAGGACGGCTGCGTCTCGTTCGGCTTCCTCTATGCGCCGCCGGTGGAGAGCCTTTCGGCGGAGCTGCGCCGCCGCGGCACGGTCGCGGCCGAACGGCAGGCTCGCAAGAGCGAACCGTCAGAAACGCGTTCGACGATCGCCTGAAGACTTCTCTTCATCCGCCGCTCGTCCACGCGGACGCGTCCACAGTTCCGGCGGCCGCCGCGACGGCCAAGGCGGCCTCGTGATGGCGACCTTCGTCGCGCCCAGCGCGACATGGCGCAGTTTGGCAGCCTTGCCGGTCGACTGCCTGGTTCCGTAGGCCGATGCCCCGCGCGCCTTGAGGTCGATCCCGATCTGCCGATAGACGCCGTGGGCCATCGCCACCGCCCAGGCGGAGCGGGCCGGCAGGGCGCCGAGGCCGACGAGTGCCGAGCGGTAATAGGGCTCGGCGAGATCGACGAGCCGCGCCGCCACCTCTGCGACGGCGCGCCTGTGGGCCGGATCGGCGAGATCTTCGGCGCGCAGCCCCGCCTCCGCCAGCCAGGCGTCCGGAATGTAGATGCGGTCGGCGCGGGCGTCCTCGACGATGTCGCGGGCGATGTTCGTCAGCTGGAAGGCGATGCCGAGATCGCTCGCCCGGTCGAGCGCCACCTCGTGCCGCGCCCCCATGATCAGCGCCATCATCACCCCGACCACGCCGGCCACGCGGTAGCAATAGCCGAGCGTCGCCTCGATGGTCTCGTAGCGCTCGCCCCCGACATCCATGCGGTAGCCTTCGAGGTGCTCGATCAGCAGCCGCCGCGGCAGCGCGTGGCGATGCACGACGTCGGCGACCGAGAGGAAGGCCGGATCCAGAGCCGTCTCGCCGTCGAGGGCCCGCATCGTGTCGATGACGATCCGGTTGAGCCGCTCCATCGGCTCGGCCAGCTCCGCCACGGGACGACGGGTAAAGCCGAGTTGCTGCCCGTCGATCACGTCGTCGCAGTGGCGGCACCAGGCGTAGAGCATCATGGCGCTGCGCCGGATCTCCGGCGAAAACAGACGAGCCGCTGCGGCAAAGCTCTTCGAACCCCTGGAAATCGTGGCTTCGGCGAGGGCGGCAAGCTCCTCCCTGTCGGCCCTGGCGAGTGGCGGATGCGTCGGATCGGTTGCAAGCGACATCAAATCAGTCCGCAAGATCCGCGATCATCAGCCCGGCCGTCGCCTTGGCGGAGCCGACCACCCCCGGAACGCCGGCGCCCGGATGGGTGCCCGCTCCGACGAAGTAGAGGTTGGGAATGACGTCGTCGCGGTTGTGCGGCCGGAACCAGGCGCTCTGGGTCAGCACCGGATCGAGCGAGAAGGCCGAGCCGAGATGGGCGTTCAGCTCCGACTTGAAGTCGGCGGGCGTGAAGATCCGGCAGGTGGCGAGATCGGCCTTCAGGCCGGGGATGTAGCGTTCCTCAAGATAGGCGAGGATCCGGTCCCGGTAGAGCGGGCCCTCCCGCTCCCAGTCGATGTCGGCATTGCCGAGATGGGGCACCGGTGACAGGACGTAGAAGGCCCCTGCTCCCGCCGGCGCCAGCGACGGATCGGTGACGCAGGGGTTGTGCAGATAGAGCGAGAAGTCGCCGGGCAGATCCTTGCCGTTGAAGATGTCGGCGATGAGTTCGCGGTAGCGCGCGCCGAAGCACACCGTGTGGTGCCGGATGTCCGGCCGGTGGGTCTTGAGACCGAAATAGATGACGAAGAGCGACATGGAGAACCGCTTCTTCTTCAGGCGCTTGGCCTCCGAGGCGCCGCGCCCGCTGCTGCCCATGAGGCCGCCATAGGTGTGAACCACGTCGGCATTGGAGGCGACGCAGTCGGCCGCGAGCCGGCGGCCGTCCTGCAGCCGGACGGCGGACGCCCGACCGTTTTCCATCTCGATCTCGGCGACCTCGGCGGAGAGTTCGATCCGCCCGCCGATGTCGGTGAAGAGCTTCACCATGCCGGCGACCAGCGCGCCGGTGCCGCCGCGGGCGAACCAGACCCCCCATTGCCGCTCCAGCGCATGGATCAGCGCGTAGATCGACGAGGTCGCGAAGGGATTGCCGCCGACCAGCAGGGAGTGGAACGAGAAGGTCTGGCGCAGCTGTTCGTCCTGGATGAAGTCCGCGACCTTGGCATAGACGCTCTTCCAGGCCTGCAGCCGGGCGAGCTGGGGCCCGGCGCGGATCATGTCGCGGAAGGACAGAAACGGCACGGTGCCGAGCTTCTCGTAGCCCTCCCGAAAGACGTCCTTGGAATAGGCGAGAAAGCGGCGGTAGCCCTCGACGTCGGCGGGATTGAAGTCGAGGATCTGCCGGTCGAGCTCGGCCTGGTCGTTGACGTAGTCGAAGAAGCGGCCGTCCTCCCAGCACAGCCGGTAGAAGGGCGAGACCGGCAGCAGCTCGACATAGTCGGACATCTTGCGGCCGGCAGCCGTGAACAGCTCCTCCAGCGCCGACGGATCGGTGATCACCGTCGTCCCGGCGTCGAAGACATAGCCGGCATCCTCGTAGACGTAAGCCCGACCGCCGGGCTTGTCGCGCTTTTCGACCAGCACGGTGTCGAAGCCCGCCGCCTGCAGGCGGATCGCCAAGGCAATGCCGCCGAAGCCGGCGCCGATCACCACGGCACTGCGACGACCGGTCGGCCGCTCATCCGTGGATCGCTCGAAGGCGGCGCTCATGCCAGTTCTCCCGTCAGTCCGTGGCGGGCGAGAACCCGGATCGCATTGCCGAAAGGTACGGGTGGCTTGCCGGTCAGGATGCGCAGCTTGTCGCGGGTGCGAAGGCGGGCGGCATAGAACCGGGCGACCAGCGGGGCGTCGAGACGGTAGAAGTGCTCGAGGATCCGGTAGCGCTGGGAGGCGTCGCCGGCGAAATACAGAAGCCGGTTCAGCATGCGGAAGAAGCCCCGCGCCTTCCAGGTATCGATGGAGTGGCGGCGGGTCTCGGCGTAGAGCGTGTCCGCCGTGTGATCGGGCAGGCCGACGATGCGGTCGGCGAGCTTGACCGCGTCGGGGAGCGAATAGCCGGTGGTCGGATGGAACAAACCGGCGGCAAGGCCCGAAGCTGCGACACCGGCCTTGTCGTTCCAGAAGGCCTCGATATCCCCGTCGATGGCGATCGGCAGAATGCCTTCCTCCTCGCGCAGGATCGTCGCCGGCTGCCAGTCATGGGCGGCCATGTAGTCGCCGATCGAGGCGGCAAGCCGGGCGCGATCGAGTTCGGCGCCGTCGGCATAGTAGGTGTCCTCGATCAACAGGCGGGTGTCGGTCAGCGGCAGGAGATAGACGAAGCGGTAGCCGTCCGCCTGCGGGACCGTCGCGTCCATGATCACCGGCCGGTCGACGCCGTGGGGCGCCCGCATCTCGATTTCCTGGCCGAGGAACTTCTGGAAGCCGAGGCGCATGTGCCGGCTCGGCGCGTGGCCGCGGCCGTCGACAACCGCGCCGGCCGTCATCGTCGAGCCGTCTTCAAGGACGAGCGACCGGGGCGTCACGGCCCGGACCGGCGCGTTGCAGTGAATCGCGCCTTCGAGCCGCTGCTCCAGCACCTCCCGGAAGCGCTCCGAGGCGACGCTGCGATAACCGGTGCCGAGGCTCTTGCGGCGGTTCGGGAAGCGAACCTCGTTGTCCTGCCAGGCATAGGTGACGAAGGGCCTCATCCAGTTATGTTCGGACGGTGTCAGGTCGCCCTCGTGGAACGACCAGGTGTGATTGCCGCCGACGGCCGGTCCGGCCTCGAACACGGCAACCCGGAGTTCGGGACGCAGGTCCTTCAGCCGCCAGGCGATCAACCCGTTGGCGAGCCCCCCGCCGACGAGAGCGATATCGACGCCGTCAATGGCGGCCATGCATCCCATGCCCTTCTGGTCGCTCCTCCCCCATGGAGGCTTTCAGCGCTGCTTCGATCAGGTCCGCTGCCAGGGCCGATCCGCCGGCCCTCGCAACGTCGTTCCCGATGCGACGCGCATTGTCAGTGAAACTAGCTTGTATCAGCAATCGCTCAAGGCGGCTTGCGATTGAACGCACGGACAAATGGCCGCGCGTCAGCCTCTCGCCGACGCCATGATGGACGATGCGGGCGGCGACGCCCGGCTGGTCGAAGGCCATCGGCATCGCCAGCATGGGCTTGCCCGCCTCCAGTGCGTCGAGGACGGTGTTCATGCCGGCATGGGTGACGCAGACGTCGGCCTCGCGCAGCATCGCCTGCTGTGGCACGAAATCGGTGACCAGCGCGGCGTCGATGGTGGCGGCCTCTGAGGGGCCAAGCCGGCCACAATGGGCGACGACGCAATCGGCGCCGACGAGACGGCAGGCTTCGGCGATCCTGCGGAACAGCCGCAGTCGGTGCCCCTGGAGTGTGCCGAAGGAGGCGAACACCAGCGGCCTGACCGGATCACGCCGAATCGGCAATGTCGGCGCTCCCCCTCGCATCGGCCGGATCGGCCCGACGCCATGGCGGACCGGCGACGGCTGGCGCGGGAAATCGAAGCTGTCGACCATCTGACCGATCTGGCAGGTCGGGGACAGGCAGTCGGCCAGGGACCGGCGTTCGGACAGCTGGAATGTCTCGGCCCAGCGGGCGATCGTCCGGTTCTGGCGGGCGAGCAGCAGGTCGGCGACCATCACACCGCCGCGGTTGCGCTTCAGCCCCGCCTCGCTCGCATCATAGGGCCAACCGAGAAAGGGCAGCGGCACCGAGGGATCGTCGTGCACGGGCAGCGCCGACGCCACCGACACGAGCGGCAGGCGGAGATGGCTCGCCACGAGGCCCGCCCCCGGCTCCATCTGGTCGCCGATGATCGCGTCGATCCGCAGGTCGCGGCAGAGGGCCGGCGCGCCGCGGCAGAGCTCGTCGGTGAGGCGGGCAGAATCACGCACGGTGCGCAGCACCGACAGGGGGCCGCCGCCGGCGGCAGCGCGTGTCGTCAGCCGGTCGAGATCGTCACGGGAACGGCGGCCGACTTCGTGGACGACGATACCAGGCGCCTCCGCGATCATTCCCGCCGCGCCGCCATTGACGATGAAGTGAATGGTGTGGCCACGACGCACGAGTTCCGCCGCCAGCGTCTCGAACAGCCGCAGATGGCTGTAATAGGGGGGACAGACGACGGCAAAACGGGTCATGGGAACGCACTTCGAGGCAACCGGCGACTTGAACGACGCGGCGGTTGCGACATTCTTAGGCCATAGCCGACCCGCGCGCCATTCCATCCCATCTTCCCAATCAAGATGATAAAGCCTTGACACTGCTGTTCGATCGCAGACGGCAGGCGCCACGACGCCTGCGCCAGGAGCCTGCCGTGCTCGCGCGCTGCGCCCCCGAGCCAAAGGTCGAGCGCCCGGCGTTCCGCTCCGATGCATCGATCTTCCGGTCCCATGGCGTCAGTCTCGCCACCGCCGCCCTCTTGTTCGCCGCGCTGGTGGTCTGGCTGCGGATCGTCGACCGTCCGTGGATCTGTCCCTGCGGCTTCGTCGAACTCTGGCAGG
This sequence comes from Fulvimarina sp., assembly GCA_002700095.1. Taxonomy (GTDB): domain Bacteria; phylum Pseudomonadota; class Alphaproteobacteria; order Rhizobiales; family Rhizobiaceae; genus Jiella. The sequence continues at coordinate 172,302 of PACL01000080.1, forward strand.
GCGAACTGAGCCAGGCGCAGAACAGCCAGCAGTTCTCCGACTGGTACTCGGCGCTCCACGTCATCTTCGGCATGGCTCTCTTCGGCTTCGTCGCCCGGATGGCGCCCCGCTGGCCGCTGGCCAAGCGCGCCGTCCTCGCCGTCGCGTCGAGTGGTGCCTGGGAGGCGATGGAGAATACCCCCGCCCTCATCGCCATGTTCAGCCATTCGCCGGATGCGCCGGACTATTTCGGCGATTCGATCCTCAATGCGGCCGGCGACACGATCTTCGTCATAGCCGGCTTCTTCCTGGCCGCGAGACTGCCGGCCTGGGCGACGGTGCTTGTGGCCATCGGGCTCGATCTGGTCGTCGAGGTGGCGATCGGCGACGGCTTCGTCCTCGGGACGCTGAGACTGCTGAGAATTGCCGTCTGAAGACGGCGGGAGCAATCGCCACAGTGGGGCGCCGGGACGCTGACGGCGCGAAACCGCTGGTTCTCGGCCGATCAGCCGCTCTTCCGCGCCGAGCGCGCCGCCCGTCGGGCGCGGGCCTCGTCGATGTCGTCGAGCCGGACGTCGGGGAGCTTGGTCCGCCAGCCCGTGCCGGCGATGGTCACCACCCGGTTGCCGCGGAAGTCGCGATCAGCCTTGATCAGCCCGCGCTCGTCCATGAAGGACAACAGGAACCGCCCCCGCGATGGCGAATGGCTACCATAGGCCCGGGCGAGCGCGTCGTCCGAGGGGCACTCCGCCTCGTCCCGCGCGGCCCGGGCGAGCATCATGAAGACGCCCTGCATCTCCTCCGGCAGTTCCCCGGCCCGCTCGATCACCACCTGCCATTCCGGATCGTCGGTGGCCTCGCCGATGCCGGCCCGCGCCAGGGAGAGCCGGCGGCGAAAGGCGGTCATGTCGGTGGCGGCACCGGAGATGCGCTTCAGCCGGCAATGGGTGAGGAACTCCTGATAGAGCACCGGCACCGGCCGGAAAGCGGCTTCGGGATCCTGCAGCATCTCGGCGAAGATGGCGTCGACGGCCGCCATCCGTTCCTCGACCGAGCGCGGATCCTCGTCCTCGACCGGCTCGGAGACCGACGGGCTCTGGCTGACGCGTTCGAGGATCGCCCTGGTCGGCACGGCGGTGCTCGCCGGGTCGATCCGCGGCGCCGGAGGCGGCGGCGGGAAGCCGGGCGTCGCCCGCCGCGCCTGGCGGCGCTCCGCCTCCTCTTCTTCCGGGCTCGCGGTGAAGACGAGATCGGCGAGGTCTTCCGGCGCGAGTTCCGGCAGCGGCGCCAGCGTCGGCCGGCCGGCCTTGGAGTGGGTCTCGGTCGTGCCGATGCGGATCGGCACCGGGCGGCGGTAGAGCGCCGGCCCGAGCGCCACGAACTCGCCGGTGTTCAAGTCCCGGAAACGCTCGGCGGCGCGGCGGTCCATGCCGAGGAGGTCGGCGGCGCGGGCCATGTCGATGTCGAGGAAGGTGCGGCCCATCAGGAAGTTCGAGGCTTCAGCCGCGACGTTCTTGGCGAGCTTGGCGAGACGCTGGGTGGCGATGACGCCGGCCAGGCCGCGCTTGCGCCCGCGGCACATGAGGTTGGTCATCGCGCCGAGCGAGGCTTTCCGCGCCTCGTCCGAATGCTCGCCGGACATCGAGGGCGCAAAGAGATGCGCCTCGTCGACGGCGATCAGCATCGGGAACCAGTGGGCCCGGTCGGCCTCGAACAGGCCGTTGAGGAACGCCGCCGCACAGAGCATCTGCACCTCGGCGTCGAGCCCCTCGAGGTTGAGCACCGCCGAGGCCCTATGCTGGCGGATGCGGCCGGCGATGCGCGTCAGCTCGGCCGGCGTCCGGTTGGCGTCGACGACGACGTGGCCGTATCGCTCGGCGAGCGTGACGAAGTCGCCCTCCGGGTCGACGATCGCCTGCTGCACGTGGCCGGCGCTGCGCTCCAAGAGGCGGCGAAGCAGATGCGACTTGCCGGAGCCGGAATTGCCCTGGACGAGAAGGCGCGTCGACAGGAGTTCCTCAAGGTCCAGTTCGGCCGGCTCACCGTTATGGGTCGTGCCGAGATCGACGGCGACGGTCATCATCTGCCTTTCGGGTGGATCGGGCGAGGGTTCGGCTAAGGGGCGCGAGGCACGCCGGAGCGGCAGTCCGCACCATGGCGCAACCTAGCACGCCGAGGTGTGGCATGACGGTCGCAGATGCGGCTGTCCACAGAATCGCTGGCTGCGCCAGGCCCGATATGGATTGGCTCGAAATGCCGGAGGATCGAGCGCTCAGCCCGCCATCTGGGTCGGGATGTCGCTGACCAATGCCCCCGCCACGTCCGCCCTGTCACCCCACCAGGATCACCCGGCAGTCGTTGACATTGGTATGGGTCGGGCCGGGCTGCAGCAGATCGCCGATCCCGGCGAAGAAGCCGGTCGAGTCGTTGTCCGCCAGCGCCGCTGCGGGGTCGATGCCGGCGGCTCGCGCCCGCTGCAGCGTCGAGGGGAGGACGAAGGCGCCGGCCGGGTCGGTAGCGAGGCCGGTGCCGCCGTCGGTGCCGTCGGTGTCGCCGGAGAGCGCCGCGATGCCTCCCGCGCCGTCGAGGGCGACGGCGAGGGCCAAAGCATATTCCTGGTTCGGGCCGCCCTTCCCCTCGCCGCGGATCGTCACGGTCAGTTCGCCGCCGGACAGGATCGCCAGCGCCTCGCCGCGCGCCTTGGCGGCCAGCGCGAGGCGGGCATGCTCGGCCGCTACGTCGCGGGCCTCGCCCTCGACATCGGCGCCGAGGTTCAGCACCTCGTAGCCGGCCGCCCTCGCCGCCCGCTCTGCCGCCGCCAGCGCCTCGGCGGGCGTCGCGACGATGGTGAATGCGGCGCCTTCGAAGGCCGCATCGCCCGGCTTCGGGCTCTCGTTCGCCGGATCGTCCAGCGCCGCCCGGCAGCTTTCCGGCAGCGCGATGCCGCGTCGTTCGATGATGGCGCGGGCGTCGGCCAGCGTCGTTGCGTCCGGCACCGTCGGCCCCGATGCTATGACGCTCGGATCGTCGCCGGGCACGTCCGAGATCGCCAGCGTCACCAGCCGCGCGCCGCCGGCCCGCGCCGCAGCAGCGAGCCGCCCGCCCTTGATCTGCGACAGGTGCTTCCTCACGCAGTTGATCTCGTCGATGCCCGCGCCGCTCCGCAGGAGCGCCTTCGTCACCGCCTGCTTGTCGGCGAGCGACACGCCCGGCGCCGGCGCCAGCCAGTTGGCGGACCCGCCGCCGGAGATCAGCGCCAGCACGAGGTCGTCGGGACCGGCCCCGGCGGCAAGCTCCAGCACCGCACGCGTCGCCGCCAGCCCTGCCTCGTTGGGCAGCGGATGGCCCGCCTCGACCACCCGGATCGGCCCGGCGGGGAGCGCGTAGCCGTCGCGGGTGACGGCGATGCCCACCACCCGTCCGGGCTCGAGGCCCCGGTCGTAATGGGTGACGGCGGCGGCTGCCATGGATGCCGCCGCCTTGCCGGCAGCAAGGACGACGACCCGACCCGCCGGCAGCTCGGGCAGATGGGCGGGAAGGATCGCCTGCGGATGCGCCGCCTCGACGCAGGCGTCGAAAATCCCGTCCAGAACCCGCCTGATCCGTGCCTCTTCCATCGCTCTCGCCGTCCCTGTCCTGTCCTGAAAATGCATGGCTGCAATAGCACAAATGTCATCCCGCGGCGCTCTTCGCCGCATTGCGCAATGCCTAGATAGAGTGCAAACCAACCCCGACCGAAACAACCGGGAGCCATCCCATGTTCGAGGGCTTCGACCCAGTCAACCTGGCCCGATTCCAGTTCGCCTTCACAGTCTCCTTCCACATCATCTTTCCGGCCTTCACCATCGGCCTCGCCTCCTATCTGGCGGTGCTGGAGGGGCTGTGGCTCGCCACCGGCAAGCCGGTCTACATGGACACCTTCAAGTACTGGGTGAAGATCTTCGCCGTGTCCTTCGGCATGGGCGTCGTCTCGGGCATCGTGATGAGCTACCAGTTCGGCACGAACTGGTCGGTGTTTTCGGACAAGACCGGGCCGATCCTCGGCCCGCTGATGGGCTACGAGGTCCTCTCCGCCTTCTTCCTCGAGGCGGGCTTCCTCGGCATCATGCTGTTCGGCCAGAAGAAGGTCGGCAACAAGCTGCACTTCTTCGCGACCGTCGTCGTCGCGGTCGGGACGCTGTTCTCGGCCTTCTGGATCCTCTCGGTGAACTCCTGGATGCAGACGCCGCAAGGCTACGGCATCAATGCGGATGGGCAGTTCGTCCCGGAGGACTGGTGGGCGATCGTCTTCAACCCGTCCTTCCCCTATCGCCTCGTCCACATGGTGCTCGCCGCCTACCTCACCACGGCCTTCGTGGTCGGCGGCGTCGGGGCGTTCCATCTCCTTCGCAACCGCTACAATGCCAGCGCGCGGACGATGTTCTCGATGGCGCTCTGGATGGCGGTCATCGTCGCGCCGCTGCAGATCGTCGCCGGCGACTTTCATGGCGTCAACACGCTGGAGCATCAGCCGGCCAAGATCGCGGCGATGGAAGGCCACTTCGAGACCAACACCGACCATCCGATGCCCCTCACCCTGTTCGGGATCCCGAACATGGAGACGGGCCGGACAGACTATGCCCTCGACGTGCCCTATCTCGGCTCGCTGATCCTCACCCACAGTCTCGACGGCGTGGTAAGAGGGCTCAACGAGTTTCCCCGCGACGAGTGGCCGAACTCGACGGTCGTGTTCTGGACGTTCCGGGTGATGGTGGCGATCGGCTTCGCCATGCTCGGCATCGGCCTGTGGTCGCTGTGGAAGCGGTTCCGCGGCACGCTTTACGAATCCTCCTGGCTGCAGCGGGCGATGATCCTGATGTCGCCGATGGGCTTCGTCGCCGTCCTCTGCGGCTGGGTCACCACCGAGATGGGCCGCCAACCCTTCACGGTCTACGGCCTCTTGCGCACCGCCGAGAGCCATTCGCCGATCAGCGCGCCGGCGGTCGGTGCCTCGCTCGTCGCCTTCATCGTGGTGTATTTCCTGCTCTTCGGCGCCGGGACCTTCTACATCCTGCGCCTGATGGGCAAGGCACCGAGCCCCTACGAGGAGGACACCCCGCACCAGCCGACGCGAACCGCCGGCATCACCCCCGCCCCCTCCCTGGAGGGGCACAGGATCCCGGACCCGGCGGAATAGGAGAACGGACATGGATCTCGCAGTCCTCTGGGCTTTCCTCATCGCCTTCGCCGTCGTCGCCTATGTCATCCTCGACGGCTTCGATCTCGGCACGGGTATCCTGTTCCCGTTCCTCGGCCGCGACGAGAGCCGCGACACAGCGATGAATTCCGTCGCGCCGATCTGGGACGGCAACGAGACCTGGCTGATTCTCGGCGGCGGCGGGCTCTTCGCCGTCTTCCCGCTCGCCTATGCGATCATCATGCCGGCGCTCTACGCCCCGATCATCGCCATGCTGCTGGCGCTGATCTTTCGCGGCGTCGCCTTCGAATACCGGTTCAAGACGGTGCGCGGCCGCTGGATGTGGGACGTCTCGTTCTTCGTCGGCTCGCTCACCGCCGCCTTCTGCCAGGGCATCGCGCTGGGCGCCCTCGTTCAGGGGATCGAGGTCGAGGGCCGCGCCTATGCCGGCGGCTGGTTCGACTGGCTGACGCCTTTCTCGCTGGCGACGGGCGTCGCCGTCGTCGTCGGCTACGCGCTGCTCGGCGCGACCTGGCTGGTGATGAAGACCGAGGGGGACGTCCATGACATCGCCCGCCGCTACGCCTTTGCCCTCGCTGTGGGAACGCTCGGCGCGATCGGCGGAGTCAGCCTGTGGATGCCGTTCCTGCAGCCGGAGTTCTACTCGCGCTGGTTCGCCAGCGTGCCGCAGTTCATGACGGTCGCCTGGGTCCCGGTGCTTCTCGTTGTGGTCGCGATCAGCCTGTTCCAGTCGCTGGCGACGGGCAAGCATCACCGCCCGTTCCTCTCGGCGCTCGCGCTGTTCGTCCTGTGCTTCGTCGGGCTGGGGATCAACTTCTATCCGAACATCATCCCGCCGGACGTCACGATCTGGCAGGCGGCGGCACCGGAATCGAGCCTGATCTTCCTGCTCGTCGGGGCGTCGGTGCTGATCCCGGTCATCCTGATCTATACCGGCTTCGCCTACTGGATCTTCCGCGGCAAGGTGCGTGAGGGAGAGGGCTACCATTGACCCCGGACGACGTCGAACGCGAGACGGGCGACCGCCCGGCCTGGCAACGCTGGTTGTGGTTCGTGGTGCTGTGGCTGGCGGGCATCGGCTTCATCGGAGCCGTCGCGCTCACCATCCGCCTCGCATTGATCGGCTGAATTCGCCCCTGCCGAACTCGCGACCGTGTCGCCTGCTGCGGTAAGCTGGCATTCGCTTTGTCCGATTAGTCTCTGTCCGTGCAATGGCGAGCGGAGAGAGCGATGGTCAGGCAGGCGATCCGGTGGGCGATCATCGGGACCGGGGGCATTGCCCGCCGCTTCGCGTCGGATCTGCGCTACTCCGCGACCGGGCGCCTCGTGGCCGTCGGCGCCCGCTCCCCGGAAAAGGCCGCCGGCCTTGCCGCGGTTGCCGGCGCCGCGGTTTCCGGCACGATCGCGGCGGTCATCGCGCGGCCGGACGTCGATGCCGTCTATGTCGCGACGCCCAATGCAGCCCATGTCGAGCTGGCGCTGCAGGTGCTCGCCGCCGGCAAGCCCGTGCTGGTCGAAAAGCCGCTGGCGACGACCGCGGCGGGCGCCCGCGCCATCGCCGAGGCGGCCGGGGACGCAGGGCTCCTTGCCATGGAGGCGATGTGGATGCGCTTCACGCCGGGGATCGTCCGGCTGAAGCAGCTGGTCGACGAGGGCGCGATCGGCGAGATCCGCCGGATCGACGCGGGCCTCGCCTATGCCGCTCGCTATGCTCCCGACGATCCGCTGTTCGATCCCGTGTCCGGCGGCGCCCTCCTCGACCTCGCGGTCTATCCCGCCTCGCTCGCCGTCCATCTGGCAGGTCCCGCCGATGCGACTATGGGACAGCTCCGGCGCTATCCGAACGGCGCCGTCGCGGCGGCGGCGCTCGCCACCCGCCATGGCGACATCCTTGCCGGCCTCAGTTGCGGCCTCGACGCCGAGGGGCCGAACGAGGCCGCGATCACCGGCACCGGAGGGGTCATCACCCTCCACCGCTCGATGCTCTGCCCGCCGATGCTGTCACTGCGAGAACTGCCGCCGGCTCCGGTCAAGAGCCCCGTAGAGGCCGGCGCACCATTGCCCCGGATCGCGCGGCCGGCACGCCTCGGCGCCATGCGCCAGATCGCCTCCGGCCTGAAGGTCCGCCGCATCCCGACGCTCTTTGCGGGAACCGGGCTGCAATACCAGGCGGATCATTTTGCCCAGTGCCTAGCGCGGGGCCTCACCGACAGTCCGGTCATGCCGCTTGCCGACAGCACCGCCGTGCTCGAGATCCTGGAGGCCGCCGCCGGCTGACACCGGCGGGCGGGAAAATGTCGAGCGCGGGCGGTAAGGCATGGCGTAGTCGCCGGCGTTCTGCGCGACGAGGGCAAGCTCGGTGATGTGCAGGGCGAAATCGGCGCCGAATTCCAGCGGCCTTCCTGCCTCCACCGCCGCGGCGAGGACGGCCGGGCCGCGGGCGAAATCCATCCGCGACGAGGTTCCGGGCACCCTGGCGCTGCCGCGCGCATAAGCGAGGCGTCGGCCGAACCAGTGGCGCAGCGGCCGGCCCCGCGCCAGCCGCTCGAAGACCTTGCCGAGGATGGCCGGGCGTGTCTGCCAGTGGCCGGTGACGTCGCGCAGATAGATCGGCGAGGCATAGTCCCAGGCCTCGGTCAGGGAGAGGATGCCTTCGGTACCGATGACGTGCAGCGACCGGTCCTTGGGCGCGACGAGGCCGCAGGACAGGCGGGCGACGACGCCCGATGAGAACCGCAGGCAGGAGACCGACAGGTCGTTGGCCAGTTCCTCCGGCGGCTGCCCCGTGCCCTTGTCGTCGAAGCAGCGGGCGGCGAAGGCGGTCACCTCGACCACCGGCCCGAAGAAGGCGCAGAGCCAGCTGAGATAATAGCCGGCGTGTTCGAGCGTCGCCCCGACGGCGAACTCGTCGCGCGACGGCCAGGGCGCGCCGGAGGGGCTCTGCCACTCCGCGTGCCGCTCGCGGAAGACCATGCCGTCCTCCATCTCGGCATAGACGAGCCGCACCTCGCCGATCCGGCCCGTGGCAATCTCGCGGCCGAGCGCCGTCGCCGCCTCCCCGAGATAGGAGCAGGGCGCCGCGGCAAGTTGCAGGCCGCGCTCCCGGGCGATGGAAACGAGTTCCTCGGCCTCGGCGATCGCCATCGCGAGCGGCTTTTCCGAATAGACGTGGAGGCCGGCGAGAAGGCCCGCTTTCGTCACGTCGTAGTGGCTGGACGGATTGGTGAGGTTGAGGAGCAGCTCGGCGCCGGAGGTCGAGAGCAGCGCATCGAAGCTGTCGAACATGGTGACGCCGAAATGGGCCGCGAACCGGCGCCGGGCGACCTCGTCCCGGTCGAACGCCCCGACGAGTTCGAGCTCCGGGTGATTAGCGAGGGTGAGCATATAGTAGTCGGCGACGAAGCCGCATCCGACGATCGCTATCTTCACCGCATCACCCGTTCCGCAAAGTCACGTCCTCAAGGCAATCTCACTGGCGGATGAAGGAGAGGTGAAGATCCTCCCGCGAGATCGCCTTCGGCCGATGTCCGAAGCTGGCATGCCGCCCCCGGCCGTCAGCCTTCGCCGAGATGCGGCGGCCATGCAGGCCGGGCAAAGTCCGCGCGCGCGGCCTCGCAAGCCGCCCGCGCGGCGCAGCCTTCGACATGGTCGTTCACGAAGCCCATGGACTGCATGAACGCATAGACGGTGGTCGGGCCGACGAAGGAGAAGCCGGCCTTCTTCAGGGCCTTGGACAGGCGCGTCGAGGCAGCGCTCGAGGGCGTCGCGCGCAGGAAAGCCGCGTCGACGACGTCCGGGCGCCCGGTGCCGTCGGGCTCGAACGACCACAGGAAGGCTGCCAAGGAGCCGTGGGCCTGGCGGATCTCGGCAGCCCGCCTCGCATTGTTGATCGCCGAGACGATCTTGCCGCGGTGGCGGACGATGCCGGGATCAGCGACGAGGCGATCGACATCCGCCTCCCCCATCCGCCCGACGCGGTCGATCGAGAAGCCCTCGAAGGCCTCGCGAAACGCCTCGCGCTTCCGGAGGATCGTCAGCCAGGACAGCCCGGCTTGAAACCCTTCGAGGCAGAGCTTTTCGAACAGGCGGTCGTCGTCGCTGGTCGGCCGGCCCCACTCCTCGTCGTGGTAGCGACGATAGAGGGGATCGGCACCGTGCCAGGCGCAGCCGAGGCTGCCGTCGTCGCGCCGGATGAGGCCGTCGGCAAGGGGGGGTTCGTGATCCATCGCCGCCGGTCATGCCAGCCGCTCAGCGATCCGGCAAGTGATGCGAGAGCNNGCAGNTNAGCGGCGGCAGCGAGCCGCCGTCGCCGATCGGCCGGTTCAGGCGCTCTTCAGCCGCCGCGACGAGCAGCTGTAGCGCTTGAGCGACCATTTCGGCCGCCCGCCCATGTAGTTGGCGGCTGCCGCCTGGCCGAACATGGCGCATTGCATGATCGAGCCGTCGAAGGCGACGTCTTCCTTGTGGCAGTTGCTGGGATCGGCATTCAGGCAGATCAGAAGGGTCAGGGCGATCATCGATCGGTTCCGTTTCTGAGGCCGCTCCTCCACCCGCGGCTGGGGTTGATAGGCGGCAGGGTTCCGGAACGTTCCTCCTCCGGAAGACCTGCGCTGATTTCGCATCATGCGGGTCGACGACGGGCCGACGAGCTGTCGAGGCGTCGTCCGAGCGTCGAGCGGACCGAAAACGCTGGCCACACACATGCTGCACTGCAACAATGCATCATATTTAGGCTCATTTATCAATGCCTGATTTTTGCACGGATCGCTTGCCTCAGCCTGAAACGTCCCTCGCCGATGCCTCCCACCGTGCCCGGCGAAAACCCGTCGTTAACCCTACGGAATGGTTTCCAAAGAGCGTTAGCGCTCAGGGGCTTTCGGTTAACCCTTCGGTCGCCCTTTCGGGCGAGCCTTGCTGATGAACCGGCCGCGCCGCCTGCGACCGACAGTCACATGAGGAGACTTCGATGCTTCGACGGGATGCCCTTGCCGCGCTCGTTCTGACGACGAGCCTGGCCGCTACCATGCCTTGCGCCCTGGCGCAGGACCGCGGCCAGCCGCGACCGCAGGTGAGGATCGCAGCCGGCGTCGGCGGTCCGTGGGTGATGGAATTCGCCGCGCCCTTCTCGCCCAGCGGTGTCGTGCTCGGCGCCCGTACGCCCGACAGCGCAGCCGGGGTCCAGTCGGCGTCTCTGGGCAGCCGCGCCATTCAGCCGGGCCGCCCCCTCGATCCGCAATTTCTGCCCCAGGACGTGATCTATTCGGGACGCGAGAAGCCGGGGACGATCGTCATCGATTCGAAATCGCACTTCCTCTACCTCGTCGGGGAGAACGGCACGGCCCGGCGCTACGGTGTCGGCACCGGCAAGACCGGCTTCGGCTGGTCGGGCAGCCACAGGATCACCCGCAAGGCCGAGTGGCCGGGCTGGACACCGCCGTCCCAGATGATCGCCCGCGAGCGCAAGAAGGGACGCATCCTGCCGGCGCACATGCCCGGCGGCCCCGCCAATCCCCTTGGTGCCAGAGCGATGTATCTCGGCTCGACGCTCTACCGCATCCACGGCACCAACCAGCCCTGGACGATCGGCCAGAATGTTTCCTCGGGCTGCATCCGCATGCGCAACGAGGATGTCACCGATCTCTACGAACGGGTCCGGGTCGGCACGCGGGTCGTGGTGCTTTAAGACAGCAACACGCAATCGTGAACGAGAAGCGCGAGAAGGGTTCGGATCGTTCGGCCGCCTCGCGCATTCGAATGATGGCGAAAACATGGTTTCGGCGTGGCATCCAGCCTCAATCTGATGATCGTGCCGGATGAGCGCCACCTGGAGAAGACACGTGCAGGCGGGCGACGCCTCGCAAAGATGGCCGTGGGGGCCGGCTCGACGCGGCCCCGCAAGACATCAACGAAAAGCCCGCCGAAACGAGCGGGCGATCAGCTGGAGAAAAATATCGATGATATCGTTGAAGAAACTCGTCCTCGGCCTGGCGGCTGTCGGCATGGTTGCGTCGGTCGCGGCCGAAGCCTCTGCGGAGACCGTTCGTCGCTACAACTACGCGACCTTCTCCTGGGAGACCCTCGACGCCAGCCAGCCGCAGGCGCAGCGCAGGATCCAGAGCCGCAAGCCGGCGCAGGAATTCATGCGCCGTGAGGTCCGCATCCAGACCTCGGAAAAGCCCGGCACGGTCATCGTCGATTCCAGCAAGCGCTTCCTCTATTTCGTCGAAGGCAACGGCATGGCGACGCGCTACGGCGTCGGCGTCGGCAAGGAAGGCTTCGGCTGGTCCGGCACGATGAAGGTCGGCCGCAAGGCCGAGTGGCCGGGCTGGACGCCGCCGGCCGCCATGGTCAAGCGTGAGCGGGCCAAGGGCCGCGAGCTGCCGGCCTACATGGAGGGTGGCCCCGCCAACCCGCTCGGCGCAAGGGCCATGTATCTCTATCGCGGCGGCGGCGACTCGATGTTCCGCATCCATGGCACCAACCAGCCCTGGACCATCGGCCAGATGATGTCCTCGGGCTGCATCCGGATGATGAACGAGGACGTCGAGCATCTCTATTCGCGCGTTCCGGTCGGCTCGAAGGTGATCGTCATCGGGCCGGACGGCCGCGGCGCCGCCAACGTCTATGCCGAACTCGGCGCAGCCCGCTCGCCGAACGTCCTCGAGGCGCTGTTCGGCGGCTGAGGCGGCACGGCCCGGCGATACATCCGGCGCCCGCCCTCCGGCAGACGGGGCGGCGGGCGCCGCGCACCGGCCCTCCCGCCGCCAGCGCGTCAGGCGGGTGCCACCTCCTCCAGCGACAACCGCCCGGTCTTGCCCGGGCGAGACCCTTGCGCTATAGGCTGGCGCGTCCGCGCGGACACCCTTGGAGGCAGCGCGGAGTGAAGCGGTCTCCGAAAGGGGCGCCGCTTTTCGTCGTTTCGGGCATGGGGCCTGGAGCGACCCCTCGAAAAACAAAAGGACGTAACGCCATGCACCAGACCTTCACGGTCAAGGCCGAGGCGCGCGAGAAGGTCGGCAAGGGGGCCGCCAGACATCTGCGCCGCAACAATCATGATNCCCGCCGTCATCTATGGCGGCAAGGAAGAGCCGCTGCCGATCGCGCTGCCCTACAAGGAAACCTTCCTGGCGCTCCACGCCGGCGGTTTCATGACCTCGATCGCGACGATCGAGCTCGGCGGCAAGCAGATCAAGGTCCTGCCGAAGGACTACCAGCTCGAGCCGGTCCGCGACTTCCTCATGCATGTCGATTTTCTGCGCGTCTCCGAGGACACCCGCGTGACGGTCGAGGTCCCTGTGCATTTCGAGAACGAGGAAAAGTCTCCCGGTCTGAAGCGCGGCGGCACGCTCAACGTCGTGCGCCACGAGGTCGAGGTCGAGGCTCCGGCCGGCGNCATCCCGGAGTTCTTCGCGATCGACCTCACCGGTCTCGAGATCAACGACTCGATCCACGCCTCGGCGCTGACCCTGCCGAAGGGCGTCGAGCTNACCATCACNGACCGCGANTTCACCATCGCCACCATCGNNNCNCCGGCNGCNNTGCGCTCCGAGGACGACGAGGCGGNCGAGGACGAGNNCACCGAGACCNAGGTCANCGAGCAGACNGGCTCAGACCGTCGAGGGCGAGACCAAGGCCGGCAAGGAGTAAGCCTGCCGGCTTTGTCTTCTTGAACCATCCGACGGCCGGGCATGATTGTCCGGCCGTTTTCATGTGTCGGGGCTATGTCGTGCTGCCATTTCCGTATCTTCAAGCCTCACCAAGCGGCACCGACGAAAACGGCATGGACGCAAGCACAACGGGTCGTCATCCCGGGCTTGACCCGGGATCCACTCCAAACCGTTGACGCTGTGGATGATGGTTTCGAAACGATCGTTTCATTCTGGACCGTGTCGCCGCCGAAGTCTTCGAGGAATGGATCCCGGTTCAAGGCCGGGATGACGAAGCGTCGGGGCATTGCCCCTCTTCCCATGATGCGTCGCTTGCCGCCCTGCTGCAAACGTGGACGCGATGCGATAACGCCTTGGGATTGGGACGGAACCGCAAGCTCGGCCAATACGAACCGTGTCGGTCAATGACGCCAAGGAGTGCCATGATGCTTCTGATCGCAGGTCTGGGCAATCCGGGGCCGAAATATGCCGGCAACCGCCACAATATCGGTTTCATGGCCGTCGACGAGATCGCCCGGCAGAACAGCTTTCCCGGCTGGTCGAAGAAGTTCTCGGCCGAAATCGCCGAGGGCGTCATCGGCGGCGAGAAAGTGCTGCTCGTCAAGCCGCAGACCTTCATGAACGAGTCCGGTCGCTCGGTCGGTGAAGCGGTGCGCTTCTACAAGATAGAGCCCAGGGACGTCGTCGTCATCCATGACGAGCTCGACCTCGCACCGACGAAGATGCGGGTGAAGACCGGCGGCGGCCATGGCGGCCACAATGGGCTGAAGTCGATCGACGCCCATCTCGGCTCGAAGGACTACCGCCGCGTGCGCCTCGGCATCGGCCATCCGGGCAGCAAAGAAAGGGTCAATCCGCACGTCCTCGGCGACTTCGCCAAGGTCGATCGCGAGTGGCTGGAGCCCTTCCTCGACGCGATCGCCCGCAATGTCGAGAGCCTCGCCAAGGGCGAGGACGCGCTGTTCATGAACAAGGTGAGCGTTGCCACCGGCGGCCGCGAGGAGCCCGTCGGCGCCAAGGGATCGGGCGCGGCCAAGCCGGCCCCGAAAGGCCAGAGCCACATCCATCAGGCGCGTTCGCCGAAACCGACGATCAAGGTTCCGGAAAAGGGGCCGATGGCGGAGATGCTGCGGCGGATGTTCGGGGGAAAGGAATAGGAAAGCCGGCGGGCGCGTTTCATCGCCGCCTGTTGACCCCCCGCCCGATCGGCTGCAAACAGCGCTTCAAATTCCGGATCGCATGGCGATCCCCCAGTTTTTCGAAGGATCACCCCCATGGGTTTCAGATGCGGGATCGTCGGCCTGCCGAATGTCGGCAAGTCGACGCTGTTCAACGCCCTCACGAAGACGGCGGCTGCCGCCGCCGCGAACTATCCGTTCTGCACGATCGAGCCGAATACCGGCGACGTGCCGGTGCCGGATCCGCGGCTGAAGGACATCGCCAGGATCGCCAAGTCGGCGGCCATCCTGCCGACGCGGATCACTTTCGTCGACATCGCCGGCCTCGTGCGCGGCGCATCGAAGGGCGAAGGTCTCGGCAACCAGTTCCTCGCCAACATCCGCGAGGTGGACGCGATCGTCCATGTGCTGCGCTGCTTCGAGGATGACGACATCGTCCATGTCGAGGGCCGCGTCGATCCTGTCGCTGACGCCGAGACGGTCGAGACCGAGCTGATGCTGTCGGATCTCGAAAGCCTCGAGCGCCGCGTCGTTTCCACCCGCAAGAAGGCGACCGGCAAGGACAAGGAGGCGATCGCCGTTCTCCCGGTCATGGAGAAGGCCCTCGGCGTCCTCAACGAGGGCAAGCCGGTGCGCGTGCTGCTGTCCGGCATGGACGTCGAGGAGACCCAGTTGCTGCGCGGCCTCAACCTCCTCACCTCCAAGCCCGTCCTCTATGTCTGCAACGTTGCCGAGGCGGACGCTGCGACCGGCAATGCCCATTCCGCCGCCGTCGCCGCCATGGCCGAGCAGCAGGGCGCCAGCTCGGTGATCATCTCCGCCGCCATCGAGAGCGAGATCGCCCAGCTGCCGGAAGACGAGGTCGGCGACTATCTGGAAGCCATGGGCCTGACCGAGCCCGGCCTCGATCGCCTCATCCGGGCCGGCTACGAGCTCCTCGACCTGATCACCTATTTCACCGCCGGGCCGAAGGAGACGCGGGCCTGGACGATCGACAAGGGCACCAAGGCCCCCCAGGCCGCCGGCGTCATCCACACGGATTTCGAAAAAGGCTTCATCCGCGCCCAGACCATCGCCTTCAGCGACTTCGTGTCGCTCGGCGGCGAAGTCGGCGCCAAGGAGGCCGGCAAGTCCCGCGACGAGGGCAAGGAATATGTCGTGGCGGACGGGGACATCATGAACTTCAAGTTCAACGTCTGAGGGATACTCGGAGGTATCTCTCCTTCGGCATCGGGCGGCTCACGCAGCGACCACGATTTCCGGCTCGCATTCGACCGGAAAATTCACCGAGCGGGCGATGAAGCACTTGGCATGGGCCTCGTGATGGAGCGCCCGCGCCGTCTCGGCATCGATCTCCGCCGAAACAGTGACGACCGGCCGCAGCACCGCCCGCACGAACGCGCCGCCACCATCGGCCGCCTCCTGCATCTCGCCTTCGGCGGCGTCCCCATAGGCGGTGACGACGACCCCCGCCTCGGCGCAGAGATGCAGGTACCAGAGCTGGTGGCAGGCAGACAGCGAGGCGAGCAGCATCTCCTCCGGGTTCCAGCGCGCGGGATCGCCGCGAAAGGCCGGATCGGCCGAGCCTGCGATCGCCGGCTTGCCAGCGACCGAGATGACGTGGTCCCGAGAATAGGCCCGGTAACTCGCCGTCCCCTCGCCCCAGTTGCCGGTCCATTCGAGGCTGACGGCGTAGCGGTGGACTTTCGTGGCCATGGCCGCGTGCTCCCTGCCAACGGCCCGGCTGTCGGACGACTCCACCGCGGCCGGTAACCCTTTCTTAAGACTGCCGTACGCAGCGCTTGCGAAGCCGTGCATCGCGATGCTTAAAGCGGTTATGCACAGGTTCTTGCCACATTCGGCGGCCATCCGGCACCGCCACCCTCACTTCGCCCGCATCGCAATCGCCGCGACGATCGTCTTCGCCGCAACGCTGGCGGTCGCCTCCCAGGCCACCGCGCAACCGGCGGAAAAATCCGCGGCCCGGCTGCCGTCCGGGGACGCCTCCAGCCAGACGGTCGCGACGCCGGAGGCCGACGCCTCGCTGCGCATCGCGGCCCCGCTGGAGCCGACCCGCCTGTCGCTGGTCCTCGCCCCGAGCGCCATCGCCCCGGATGAGACCGTCTTCATCGACGTCTATCTCGAGCCGGCCAAGATCGAGACTGAGAGCGATGCCGGGCCGACAGACCAGACCACACCGAATACCGCCACACTCGACTCCGGCAATGCGAGCCGCCTCGCTGGCACCGTCGCCTTCACCACGGCCGACCAGATCGGCGAAGAGGAGTATTTCGTGGTGAACGTGCCGGAGGGCATGCGCTTCGAGGCCGGCGCGGCGATCGTCACCATCACGCTGGCCGGTGCCGATGCCCCGCTGGAAAACTCCGGCGTCGAGCTGCGCAAGGCGAGCCTCCTGCGATAGCCGCGCCGAACCCTGCGCGAGGGGGAGCCGGGCCAAGAGCCGCCCGCCGGACTCGGCAGGCGAAGCCCCCAACCCTCACGGGCCCCGCCAGCACGACCTGCCGGCAGGGGCCAGACCCTTCTGGGGCCGCTCAGTCGGCCTTCGGCGTCCAGGGCTGAAGGGCCTCGACCTTCATCGCCCGCTTCTTTTCGTTGGGGAGCTTGAAGTCGTCGCCATAGGCCGACGATTCCCACGAGCCATAAGCGGGGTTGGCCAGCATGAACCAGTCCTTTGCGAAGTGGCTCTGCAGGTCTTCATAGGCCGCCTCGCGCTCTTCCAGCGTGCCCGAGGCGGCGCCGGTGAAGTCGTTGAAGTTGTCGCCGAACAGCGCGACGACGCGGTAGTCCTTGGCGACGAAGGCCCGGCGGGACGTCTTGTCCGAGCCCCAGTCCGGCTTTTCGTCGCGCATCAGGAAGGTGTCGACGTTGCCGCCCATGGGGTAGCCGAGCGCCTCCATGTTGGCGCGGGTCGCCTCCTCCTGGTCGGCCTTGCGGTTGGTGACGTAGAAGATCTTCACGCCCTTCCCGTCGGCATATTTCAGATAGTCGAGCGAGCCGGGCACGGCCTTCGCGTCCTCGGCCTTGGTCCATGCATCCCAGGTCTTCGACTGGTAGTCGGCATTGCTGGTCACGAGACCGGATTCGTAGGCGGAATTGTCGATCACCGTCTCGTCGAGGTCGAGGATCACCGCTGCCGGGAGATCGGCCGCATCATTCTGGTCGAGCGCGCTGGCGGTCTTGTCGGAGAGGGCCTCGTCGAGGCGGATCTTGCCGAGGGCATAGATCCCGACCGCGTTCGCCTTGTATTCCACCGCCCGCTGCATCCAGAGAGCCGCGTTGAGGAGGTCGTTCGGCGCGGGCGCCGAAGCCTCCTCGACCGCAGCCGTGGCATCCTGGGCAACGGCCGGTGCGGCGCACAGGAGGACGAGGGTCGTCGACGCGAAGAGGCGGAAGAGAGACGCGGATCGGCGCATGGGAAACTCCTTGCGAGGTAGCGAGTCGGCTCGGTGGAAGCTCATGATTGCAGCGAAGCCCCGGATTGTGAAGATAAATCAGGTCGTCGCCGGACGCGATCATCACCGTTTTCTCCGCAATCCACCCGGCCACCTTCTCCTCAGCCGCGCGAGGGCGTAAACCTCCCATCCGTCAACGACGAGAGAGACGCCGCTTGCGCACGTTCGAAGATTTCACCGAGGGTCTCGAGATCCCGCTCGAGCCATACACGGCCGATCGCGACGAAATGATCGCCTTCGCCCGGGAGTTCGACCCCCAGCCCTTCCATCTCGACGACGCCGCCGGCGGCGCCAACGAGCTGGTCGGCTCGCTGACGGCATCCGGCTGGCACACCTGCTCGATGCTGATGAAGATGATGGCAGAGGGCTTTCTTCTCGATTCGACGTCCCAGGGCTCGCCCGGCGTCGACTTCGTAAAGTGGCGCGCGCCGGTGCGACCGGGCGACAGGCTGACCGGCACGGCCCGCGTCCTGTCGCGGCGACTGTCGGCCAAGCGCCCCACCCTCGGCATCGCCAAGATCGGCGTTAGTCTCGAGAACCAGGAGGGCGTCACCGTGCTCGAGAGCGAATATACTCTTCTCGTCCTCACCCGGGAGGGCGCCCGATGACCTTCTGGGACACCTTCGTCGTCGGCGAGCCGCTCGTTCTCGGCTCGCACCTGTTCACGGCGGAGGACATCGTCCGCTTCGCCAGGCAATACGATCCGCAGGCCTTCCATGTCGATGCGGAAGCGGCCAAGGCGTCGGTGCTCGGTGGGCTCTGCGCATCGGGCTGGCACACCGCCGCCGCCTGCATGCGGCTCAATGTCGACTATCGCTACGGTCGGCTGAAGGCCTGGATCGAAGCCGGCAACGCCGCCCCGAGGATCGGCCCCTCCCCGGGCTTCAAGAACATGCGCTGGCCGAAACCCGTCTTTGCCGGCGACACGATCACCTTCACCCAGACCGTCACCGAGAAGCGCGTCTCGGACAGCCGGCCCGGCTGGGGGCTCCTCAGCTTCACCACCCTCGGCGTCAACCAGGACGGCGCCAAGGTCTTCACCTTTGACGGCGTGGCGTTTCAGGGAACCGACTGAGCGCGACCTTCCGGAAATCCGGACGAAACACAACTCGAAATCGCAGTGAAACCTGGCATGGTTAGAGAAGCGACCGCCGAACGGTTCCGACGGCACGATTGCCCGGAAGTTCCGTTGGTTTCGGCGTCCATCAGAGATCAGACCCATGCGCAATATCGACAAGGTCTATGTCGCCACCGGCTTCGGGTGGCTCGTCCTCGCCGCCGGTTTCGGCACGTGGCTCGGCGCCAGCGGCCATTTCAACTTCGCCCAGTCCCATGCCCATATCGGCCTTCTGGGCTTCGTCGCCTCGGTGATCTTCGGCCTCGCGCATCGTGGCTGGCCGGAGCTGCGTGAGCGTACGCTCGCCACCGTCCAGTTCGCCGTCTACGAGGTCGGGACGATGATCCTCCTCGCCGGCAAGGTGATGGTCGACGCGACCGGCGAGCCGAACCTCCTGCTGATGACCGGCTCGCCGATCGTCATACTCGGCGTGATCCTCTTCCTCTGGCTGTTCCTTGCTTCCCCCGCACGAAAGAACACGCCGGAGTTGGTGCCTGCGGAATAATCCCCAGATCCCGCATACCCGCACCAGAAGGAAGCCCTGACCGCCCCCCCGCGGTCAGGGCTTTTGCGTTGGCAGATACTTGTCGAGGATGGCTTCGGCGACCTCCCGAACGGTCGCACGAGCTTCTTCCCGGCTGGCCTGCGCGACGTCGAGAAGCGAGATCATCGCTTCCACGCCGGTCGCCAGCGACAGCGCCCGGACCAGCCGTGCCTGCTCCTCCCCGGCAAGATCGTGCGGCGCTTCGTCGAGCGCCTGCTGATACATTCCCATGCGACGGGCGCCCCGGGGCGGGACCTGTCGCCGATCACCCTGGCCCGACGCATCGAGATTGCGCGCCAGGAATCGGCGGAAATCGATTTCGTGGCCAAGCGGCAGATCGAACATTTCGAGGCAGATCGCCATCAGCCTGTCGCGCAGCGTCGGGGCCTGCGCGACGATGGCCTCGTAGGAGCGAACGTCGAGGGCCAGCCCTGCCTCGGCGGCAAGCGTGTTGGGATCGGAGAAGTAGCGATAGGCGGTCGCCTTCGAAACACCGACCTCGGCCGCCGCCGCAGCAACCGTCACGGCTTCTCCCCTGGAGATGAGTGCCCGCGCTCCGGCGAGCACCGCCTCCCGGGTGCGGGACTTCTGCTGCAGGCGTTCACGGGTCTGGGGCATCGCGATGCGGATTCTTTCGTGAGACACTTGTCTTATAAAGAGACTGGTGTATTATGAATGGCATGGGTGCTTCCCGCAACAGGAGACCGCCGCGATGACCCGTCCCCGGACCTATCAGTCCCTTGGCATCCTGATGAAATTCCACGCCTTTCCCGGCGACGTCCAGGACAAGTTCTGCCTCGTCGAGGCGGTGGTTCCGCCTGGCCTCGGGGCGCCGCCCAATCACCATGCGGGTGAGACCGAAGCCTTCTACGTCCTCGATGGGGAAATCGATTTCGTCCTCGGCACGGAAACCTTCACCGCCAGGGCCGGCGACTATGTGGCGGTGCCGGACGGCGCGGTTCATGCCTTCTCAGCCAAGGGGTCGTCGCCCGCCCGCATCCTCATCCTCAATGCACCCGGCCACATGCACGAGCGGTTCTTCACCGAACTCGGCGAGCCGGTCGCCGACGACACGCGCGAGCCCGCCGGCATGGACGGCCCGCCGGATGTCGGGCGGATCATCAAGACGGCGGAGACCGTCGGCATGACGATCCTGCCGCCACCGGGCCACTGAGCGGCAGCAAGGGCTACCGCACGATGGTGAGCTTTTCCGCCGCACGGGTGATCGCCGTATAGAGCCAGCGCTCGCGGGTGTCACGAAAGGCGAAACTCTCGTCGAACAGCATGACGTCGTTCCACTGGGAGCCCTGCGCCTTGTGGACGGTCAGCGCGTAGCCGTAGTCGAAGTCGTCGAAGCGCTTCTTGGTCGCCCAGGGCACTTCGGTGTCGGGCTCCTCGAAGGCCTGCTTCAGCAGCCGGATCTTGGCCGCGCCCTGGTCGATGTCGTCGTCGTCGGGCTTGACGATCAGATTGACGCCCGGCTTCGTCGTCTCGCGGGATGCGGTCATCACCTGCCAGAGCGAGCCGTTGAGAAGCCCCTTGGGCGGATCGTTTCGCAGGCACACCAGCTTGTCCCCGGCCATCGGCAGCGGCCCCTCGAAGCCTTTCAGTTCGCGCAGACGGGCATTGTAGCGCCGCCGGGTGCGATTGGTGCCGACGAGCACCTGATCGGCGGCGAGCACCCGCTCGGTCTCCACCTCGCGCTTGGAGATGACCTGCGCGTTCTCGCCATAGTCGCCATACATCAGCTCGCGGCCTTCCCGCACCGCGAGCGCCATCTCGATGATCGGATTGTCGCGGGCCTGGCGGTGGATTTCGCTGAGGAGGAAATCCGGCTCCGCCTCGGTGAAGAAGCCGCCGCCCGAGACCGGCGGCAGCTGCCCCGGATCGCCGAGGACGAGGATCGGCGTGCCGAAGGACATGAGATCGCGGCCGAGCGCCTCGTCGACCATCGAGCATTCGTCGACGACGACGAGCTTGGCCTTGGCGACCGGGCTCTGGCGATTGAGCGAGAAGGTCGGCGAGACGCGCGCGGTGCCGCTGGTCTCGTCCGCGACGGTTTCCTCGCCGCGCGGCCGGTAGATCAGCGAATGCAGCGTGCGGGCCGACTTCGCCCCCTTCGAGCGCAGCACCTGGGCCGCCTTGCCGGTGAAGGCGGCGAACTGGACCGCGCCGTCGATGCCCTCGGCGAAGTGCTTGGCGAGCGTCGTCTTGCCGGTGCCGGCATAGCCGAACAGGCGGAAGATCGGCTGGTTGCCGTTGTCGAGCCAGTCTGCGACGGCCTTCAGGGCATCGTCCTGCTGCGGCGTGAGTTTCAAGGACGTGTCCTCCCGTGAGGCTTCTGCGCTGCGCCGTGGCTTGCCCATGGCGCCCGCAGTCTTCGTCTGCGCGGCCTGTCGGCCGATCGCCGCTGGAGGCGAGGCACCGCCGCGAGGTCGACAGCGCTACGACTTCAGCGTACCGGCCCCGCATGCCGCGCGGCAGCCGTCCGCCCGATTCGCGATTGGCCCAGATCCTGCGCCATGATTTCCTTCGGTCGCAGGAATCGCGCGCGCAATCAAGCAGCGGGCATGCAGCGGGAAATGGCGGAAGGGTTGGATGCTCGCGGCGGATCAATTGCCGGCTGCGGGTCGGGCCCTGGGCCGTCAGGCGCCGAATTTGCCCGGTGCGTTCGTACCGGCGAGGGAAAGCGGCAGGTTTCTCGCAGCCCCGGAAACATGAGGCCGCGCCGTCTGCTTGTCGGTGACGGCGGAGTCGATGGTCGCCCGGAGATCGCGGATCCCGAAAGGCTTCTGGAGACGGGTCGTCGCGACGGAACCGACCTCCATCCCGACCTCGGCATAGCCCGTTGCAAGGATCACCGGCAGCGTGGGCCAGCTTTCGCTGACGCAGCGGGCGAGCTCCATGCCGGTCATCGACGGCATGGCATGGTCGGTCATTACGAGATCAACTCCCTCTTCGCCCTGCGCCGAAAGGATGGCGAGAGCGTCATGGGCGGAGATCGCCTCGATCGCCTCGTGCCCGAGTTCCGTCAGCATCGCAGCGGTGTTCATCAGGACCAGCGCATCGTCGTCGACGACGAGAATGCGCAACTGTCGTCCGTCGGAGCTTTCCACGTCCTCATCCTCGGCTTCGTCATCCACGATCGCCCCACGAGCCGGATCCTTGGCGATGGGCAGCAGCAGAGAGACAGTCGTGCCTTTGCCTTGCACGCTTTCGATCAACATCTGCCCTTGCGCAGCGTCGATGAAACCTTGAACCGTCGAGAGCCCCAGTCCGGTTCCCTTCCCCGGCGCCTTCGTCGTGAAAAAAAGATCCCGCGCCCTTGCGAGCGTCTCCGCGTCCATGCCGGTTCCGGTGTCGGAGATGGCGAGTTGCACGCAGCGCCAGGCGACGCCCCCGGTCGCCGCCGCGGCAGCGGAAATGCGCCGGTTCCTCGCCCGGATGTGGATCGTCCCGCCGTGGGGCATCGCATCGCGCGCATTGACGAGGAGGTTCATCAAGGCGAGTTCCAACTGATGGGGATCGACCTCGACAGCTGCCAGGCGGGAACTGTACTCCGTCCTGACCGTGACGCCGGGGCCGATCGTCCAGGCGAACAGATCTTCGAGCCCGCTGACGAGCTCCGGCAGCGCGACACTGGCGATCTGCCCCGGCTGCTCGCGAGCGAAGGTCATCATCCGCGCCACCATGTCGGCGCCACGCCGCGCGCCGACGAGGGCGTTATCGATGAACGGACCGACATTGCTGCCAGGGCCGAGGCGCCGCCGGCCGATCTCCAGATTGCCGAGGATCGCGCTGAGAAGATTGTTGAAGTCGTGCGCCACGCCGCCGGTGAGCTTGCCGATCATCTCCAGCTTCTGCGACTGGAACAGGGCCTGCCGCGTCACCTCGAGCGCGTCCTCCGCCGCCCGCTGGGCCGACATATCGCGCATGACGACCGCAAAACCGGCATGGGCGCCGTCCTCGCCATGGATGACGTCGATGACCTCGCTCACGGCGACGCGCTGGCCGTCGCTGCGCAGGCGCCAGCCGGTCCGTTGCAGACGGCCGTCGCGGACGGCCGTCTGCAACATGTCGTCGGGCAGCCCGCGCCCGCGGTCGTCCTTGGGGAACAGCCGCGCGAAGGGCATGCCGACAATTTCGTGCCGGGCATAGCCGAGCAGCCGCTCCAGATCGCCGCCCCAGCTGCCGATCCGCCCCTCCGGGTCGAGCATGCAGATGGCGTGGTCGCGAAACCCTTCGATGAGCTGCCGAAACCGGGCTTCGTTGCGCTGGGATGCGCCCTCGGCGCTGCGGCGCATGGTCCTGTCCCGGCAGATCGCAACGTAGCCCGCCCTGCCCTCGTCCTCATCGGTGACCGCCTGAAGCGTCACATGGGCCCAGAACCTCGTGCCGTTCTTGCGCCTGCACC
This sequence comes from Fulvimarina sp., assembly GCA_002700095.1. GTDB lineage: Bacteria > Pseudomonadota > Alphaproteobacteria > Rhizobiales > Rhizobiaceae > Jiella. The sequence goes on from PACL01000080.1 coordinate 195,871, forward strand.
AGCCCTCGGACGAGAAACGTCCGTCGAAATCGATGTGCCGCATCACGTCTTCGATGGCGATGTCGGCGCGATGTTCACGAAAGAAGAAATCGAAGAAATCGAGGCCGAGAACTTCCTCCTCGCAGAACCCCTTCAGCCTTTCCGCGCCGGCGTTCCAGCTGCCGATCGTACCCTGCGCCGTCAAAAGGATGATCGCGTATTCCGCCATGCCGTCGACCAGCAGTCGATAGGTCTGATCCGAAATACGGTCCCCGGTGAAGCGCAGCTGATTCGACATTCGCCTACGTGGTGGCTGGAGCGAAACTCCTGCAATTGAAACGAAAAGTTCGGCGATTGCCACCGTCCGCAGTGAAAGCCGTCGCGAAAACAGTGCGACATCTTGTCACCCGCCTGGTTCTGCCATGAATTATCGTGGACAGGATAGCAACGGCACACCGCGACGCGAAGGTAATATTTCCTGTCAGTTTGCGACCGAACAGTCATTACAGCTGCCGCCTGAAAGGTGGGCCCGAACCGTGGCATCAGGTCGCCGGGATCAGGCATCCGGCCGACGCAGTTCGGCTCCTGCTGTCAGAGGCATGCCCGATCGACCAGACACGGCCGCGCGACGCTGCGACCATCCCTGAGGACAAGCGGCCGGCGACGATCGGCTCCCCGGACCTGCTCGATCGGCTTTCGCCGGAGAGTGGCCAGGCGTCGAAGAGTGACCGGTCGGGCCCCTGAAACGCAAGAAGCCGGCCGACGCCGTCTGGCTGTCGTGCCGGCTCCGGCTACGCATCACAGGAAAGGGAGGGCCGGGAGCCCTCCATTCTCTCACATGCCTTCCATGCCTCGCGACAGCGCCGCCACACCGGTCCGGCAGACCTCGACGAGGCCGAGCGGCGCCATCAGGCCGACGAACTTGTCGAGCTTCGAGGGGCGGCCGGTAATCTCGAAGACGAAGTGCTCGATGGAGGAGTCCACGACCTTCGCCCGGAAGACGTCGGCGAGCCGCAGCGCCTCCACCCGCTTTTCGCCCTTGCCGGCGACCTTGACGATGGCGAGCTCGCGCTCGATCGGCTGGCTTTCGCCGGTCGAGCCCGCCGTGGAGGTGAGGTCGACGACCCGATGCACCGGCACGATCCGGTCGAGCTGGCTCTTCAGCTGCTCGATCACATGGGGCGCGCCCCGCGTGACGACGGTGATGCGCGACAGATGCTTCTCGTGCTCGGTCTCGGAAACCGTCAGGCTCTCGATGTTGTAGCCCCGGCCGGAGAACATGCCGATGACCCGGGCCAAGACGCCCGGTTCGTTGTCGACGAGGATCGCGAGGGTGCGCGCGACCGTCGTCTCTTTCTCGGGGGTGATGAAATAGGCCGAGGCCGGCGGCTGGACGACAGGGTTGGTCATGGGTGTTTCCTGGTCATGGTCTTCTTGCGGCCGGTCAAACCAGCACCCTGTCCTTGGCGTCAATCGCCTTCGCGACGGCCTCGTCGGTCGCCTCTTCCGGCAAAAGGATCTCGTTGTGGGCCTTGCCCGACGGGATCATCGGGAAGCAGTTGGCGAGATTGGCGACCCGGCAGTCGAACAGCACCGGCGCGTCGACCTCCAGCATCTCGGCGATTGCATCGTCGAGGTCGCCGGGCTTCTGGCAGCGGATGCCGACCGCGCCGTAGGCCTCCGCCAGCTTGACGAAGTCCGGCAGCGCCTCGGTGTAGGAATGCGACAGCCGGTTGCCGTGGAGCAGCTGCTGCCACTGGCGGACCATGCCCATGTACTGGTTGTTGAGGATGAAGATCTTGGCGTTGGCGCGGTGCTGCACCGCCGTCGACATCTCCTGCATGTTCATCAGCACCGAGGCGTCGCCGGCGATGCAGACCGACAACGCATCCGGATGGGCGATCGCGGCGCCGATGGCGGCCGGGAGGCCGTAGCCCATCGTGCCGAGGCCGCCCGACGTCAGCCAGCGGTTCGGCTCCTCGAAGCCGTAGAACTGCGCCGCCCACATCTGGTGCTGGCCAACCTCGGTTGACACATAGGTCTCGCGGTGCTTCGTCGCCTCGTAGAGCCGCTGCACCGCGTATTGCGGCATGATGACGTCGTCGTGGGCCTTGTAGGCGAGGCAGTTGCGCGCCCTCCACGTGTCGATCTCATGCCACCACGCGGCCAGCGCCTCGCGGTCGACGCTGGCGCCGACGCGCTTCCACTCGGCGATCAGATCCCTCAAAACATGCGCGACGTCACCGATGACCGGCAGATCGACGCGGACGTTCTTGTTGATGGAGGACGGGTCGATGTCGATGTGGATCTTTTTCGAGCCCGGCGAGAAGGCGTCGAGGCGGCCGGTGATCCGGTCGTCGAACCTTGCGCCGATGCACAGCATGACGTCGCAGCCATGCATGGCGAGATTGGCCTCGTAGGTGCCGTGCATGCCGAGCATGCCCAGCCAGCTCTTGCCGGAGGCCGGATAGGCGCCGAGGCCCATCAGCGTCGAGGTGATCGGGAAGCCGGTCATCTCGACGAGTTCGCGCAGGAGCTTCGAGGCCTCCGGGCCGGAATTGATGACGCCGCCGCCCGAATAGATCATCGGCCGCTTGGCGCCGGCCAGCATCGCGACCGCCGCGGCGACGCGCTCGGCCTCAGGCGACAGGCGCGGGCGGTAGCTCTCATGGGTGCGGCCCGGCGGCGGCGGCGTGTACATGCCGGTGGCGAACTGGACGTCCTTGGGGATGTCGACGACGACCGGGCCGGGACGGCCGGTCCGCGCGACGTGGAACGCCTCGTGCAGGATGCGCGCCAGATCGTTGACGTCCTTGACCAGCCAGTTGTGCTTGGTGCAGGGGCGCGTGATGCCGACTGTGTCGCATTCCTGGAAGGCATCCGAGCCGATCAGCGTCGTCGGGACCTGACCGGAGATGCAGACCAGCGGGATCGAATCCATCAAGGCGTCCTGCAGCGCCGTGACGGCGTTGGTCGCGCCGGGGCCGGAGGTGACCAGCATGACGCCGGTCTTGCCGGTGGAGCGGGCATAGCCCTCGGCCGCGTGGCCGGCGCCCTGCTCGTGGCGCACGAGAACGTGCCGGATCTCCTCCTGCTGGAACAGCTCGTCATAGATCGGCAGCACGGCGCCGCCCGGATAGCCGAAGATGTCGGTCACCCCGTTGTCGACGAACGCCCGGACGACCATTGCCGCGCCCGTCATCTCCCGTGCTTCACTCTCGACCCTGATATCCATCATTTCGGTCTCTCTCGTTTCCGCCCCTGTTCCGGCGGACCATTCCCAGAATTTTCGGCAATAAAAAAGGGCCTCCAGGGGCCCTTTGTCTCGCGCACACGTGGCTATCGCCGGGCGGTCCTCAGACCGCCACGCGTGTGCGCCTTCCTACGAGAATCAGATTCGTGCTCATGGTGCAAACGCTACGCGCCGGCCGGGGTGACGTCAACGGGTTTTTCACCGTGACGCCGCGGCGCCTGCCCGAGCGACCTCATCCGACGTCGGGAACGTCCGGCATGTTGATCCGCCGGTACACCGCTTCGGCAATCGAATAGATACCGAAGGCGATCAGGCCGAGGCCGGTCAAAGACAGGAACAGCCAGCCGAAGCTCCACCCGGAGATCTCCTGCAGCGCGGCGTCGAGGCCCGGCGTGTCGCCGGAGCTGTAGCCGGCGGCGCCCGTGACCAGCAGACCGGCGATGACGACGAAGGTCACCGCCCGGGCGATCAGGCCGAACTGACAGACCGGCTTCAGGAGCCGGCGGCGATCTTCCGGGATCGCCATGTATTTCTCGAAGCCGGCCTTCAGCGCCTTGACGATGTGGGCGATGGCGGCCGCCGCCATGCCGGCGGCGATCAGATAGGTCAGCCAGACGCCGTAGCCCTGCTCGTAGGCATAGGCGATCACGCTCTGCTTGCCGCCACCACCGCCCCCACCACCGCCGGAGCCGATCAGCATGGTCACGGCGAAAATCGCAAGCGCGCCATAAGAGAATGCACTGATGGCCAGGCCGGCCCGCACGAACAGGCCCTTGGCGTCGGTTCCGTGATTGTCGACATCCATCAGCACCTGGATGAGGCGCCAGCCGCAGAAGGCGGCAAGGGCGATGACCATTGCCCCAAGAAGCAGTGCGCCGAAGCCCGACCCCGCGATCACCTCGATGGCGTCCTCGGTGTCCATCGCCTCGCCGGCGGCGAAGGCGGCCCGGAACGCGAAGTAGCCGACGATCAGGAAGACCAGCCCCCTGGCGGCGTAGCCCGCCCGCGCCGCGGTCGTCAGCCAGCCCTTGCCATCCTGCGGTGTCATGCCATCGGTCTTCAACGTCATTGGAACCCTTTCCTTTGGCGAGAAGACGCACGGGATGCGGCGCGGGTTCCGTTCCGGCGACGGAAACGCCGCGATCGGCTGTGAAGCACGAGCGGTCGAGGTGAAGCGCAGCCGCTGTCCGATCAGGCGAGAGGCTGCGTTTCGATGGTAGGTGTGCACGGAGGCAAGTCGCCCTCCCCGGCGGCGATCCTCACCATCAGTTCACTTCACCCGGCATACTCCCGCACCGTTGCTGCGGCGCCTTTCTCGAAAAGCGCCGCGAGTGCGCGTGTCACCGGGCCGGCGAAGGCCGGGTCGTGTCGGAGCTCGCCGCCGAACACTTCGACGACGCCGAGATAGCCGGCCGCCAGCCGTTCCGGGTCGCGGCCCGCCGCCTTACCGATCGCCTTCAGCCTCGCGGCCAGCGGATCCCGGACGTCGATGGCCCCGCCTGCCTCGTCGGTGCCGGTGACGTAGCGCATCCAGCCGGCGATGCCGAGGGCCAGACGGTCGATGGACGCGCCGGCGGCGAGCCGGTCGCGCACCGTGCCGAGAAAGCGCTGGGGCAGTTTCTGCGAGCCGTCCATGGCGATCTGCCAAGTCCGGTGCTTCAGCGCCGGATTGTGGAAGCGCTGGATCAGCGCATCGCGGTATTTGCCGAGATCGGAGCCGGGCATCTCCAGCGTCGGCATGATCTCCTCGCTCATCATGTCCCGCACGAGCCGCTCACAGGCGGGATCCGCCATCGCCCGGGAGACCGTTTCGTAGCCAGCGAGATAGCCGAGATAGGCGAGCGTCGAATGAGAACCGTTGAGCATGCGCAGCTTCATGCGCTCATAGGGCTCGACGTCGGCGACCATCTCGGCGCCGGCCGTCTCGAACCGCGGCCGACCGGTCGGGAAGCGGTCCTCGATCACCCACTGCGTAAACGGTTCGGTGACCACGGGCCATGCATCGGCAAGCCCCAGCCCCGCGTCGATCTCGGCGATGTCCGCCTCGGTCGTCGCCGGCACGATCCGGTCCACCATGGTTCCCGCGACGGCGACGTCGTGCTCGATGAAACCCGCAAGGGCATCGTCGAGAAGGGCGGCATATTGCGCGATGATCCGGTGGACGGTCGGGCCGTTGGCCGGGAGATTGTCGCAGGGCATGACGGTGAAGGGTACGACGTTGGCTTCCCGGCGGCGCCTGAGCGCCTCGACCAGAAGCCCCGGCGCCGATGTCGGCGCGCGAGGATGAGCAAGGTCGGCCACGATGTCCGGATGGGCGGGATTGAGGTTTCCCGTCGCCGGATCGTGGCAGTAGCCCTTTTCCGTCACGGTCAGGGAGACGATGCGGATCGCCGGATCGCACATGGCGGCAAGCAGCACTTCGGGGTCCTCCGGCGCCACATGGATCGACTTGATCGAGCCGACGACGCGCAGCCTCGCCTCCTCGCCCGAGCGGACCGCGACGGTGTAGAGATTGTCCTGGCGAGCGAGCGCATCGCGCATGTCGGCGCGGCGGAGCGAGGCGCCGACGATGCCCCATTGCGGATCGGAGGCCAGGAGGTCGTCGAGGGTGACGGCTTGATGGGCCCGGTGAAAGGCGCCGACGCCGAGATGGACGATGCCTGCCGTCACCGCGGTCGGATCATAGGCCGGCCGACGGATGTCGTCCGGCAGGTCGGAAAGGGTCGAGAGGGAGAGACGCCTGTCGGAAGTCATGTGCACACGCTCGGCTGCCAGAGGGAGATCGCCGGGACCAAGGCCGCCGGCATGATGACGAGGGAATGGACACGGACGGCCGGGGCGCAGGCGGAACGATGCCGGGATCGGGCATAAGGATCGCGCGCCGTTCGGAAATTCCGAAGACCAGATTCGCTGTCGCACCGTCCGGGACAGCGGCGATGCACGTTACCATGCTCGTATCCTCCTCCCCTCGCAAAAAAGCGCGCAGAACCGCCTGTCAGAGCCTGTAGGCCTCCTTGGCGAGGCGATAGGTCAGGTCCGTGGCCACCTCGTACGCCTCTTCCTCCAGAAGGCGGCCGGTCGTCACCAGCCCGGCGAGATAGGCGCAGTCCACCCGCCGTGCGACGTCGTGCCGGGCGGGGATCGAGCAGAAGGCGCGGGTGTCGTCGTTGAAGCCGACGGTGTTGTAGAAGCCGGCCGTCTCGGTCACCGCCTCGCGGAACCGCTTCATCCCTTCCGGCGCGTCGAAGAACCACCAGGGCGGCCCGAGCCTCAGGCACGGATAGGCGCCGGCGAGCGGCGCGAGTTCGCGCGAATAGACCGTCTCGTCGAGGGTAAAGAGGATCAGGGTGAAGCCCTTTTCGAGGCCGCAGACGTCGAGCAGGGGCTTCAGCGCGGCGACGTAGTTCGTCGGCTGCGGGATGTCGAAGCCCCTGTCGCGGCCGAAGCTGGCGAAGATGCCGTCCGAATGGTTGCGGAACGAGCCGGCATGGATCTGCATGACCATGCCGTCCTCGACCGACAGCTTCGCCATCTCGGTGAGCATCTGGGCGCGGAACAGTTCGCGGTCCGCGGCCGAGCCGGCGCCGTCCCGGATCCTGTCGTAGAGCACCGAGGCTTCGGCTGCGGACAGGTTCGCGGTGCGGGCGGTCGGATGGCCGTGGTCGGTGGCGGTCGCCCCGTGCTCGCGGAAGAAGGCCCGGCGTTTGCGATGGGCGGCGATCAGGCCGGCAAAGGTGCCGGTGTCGCAGCCGGTGATCTCGCCGAGCTTCCGCAGATTGTCGGCGAAGCCGGCAACGTCCGGATCGGTCACGGCATCCGGCCGGTAGGTCGTGATCACCCGGCCCGTCCAGCCGCTGTCGCGGATCTGCCGGTGAAAGGCGAGGTCGTCGAGGGCGCTCTCGGTGGTGGCGATGACCTCGACGTTGAAACGCTCAAAGAGGGCACGGGGCCGGAACGCATCGGTCGTCAGCCTCTCGGCGATCGCATCATAGGTCGCATCCGCCGTCGCGGCGGAGAGGCGGACATCGAGGCCGAAGAGGTTCTGGAAGGTGTCGTCGAGCCACATCCGCGTCGGCGTGCCGCGGAACAGGTGGTAGTTCTCGGCGAAGCGGCGCCAGATTCGGCGCCCGTCGGTCTCGACCGGGGCGCCGTCGGCGGAGGGCACGCCCAGCTCGGCGAGGCCGACGCCCTGCGAGACCAGCATCCGGAAGATGTAGTGGTCGGGCACGACGATGAGACGGGCCGGATCGGGAAACGGCTGGTTCTCGGCGAACCAGCGCGGCTCGGTATGGCCGTGCGGCGAGATGATCGGCAGCGACTTCACGCTGTCATAGAGCGCACGTGCCAGAGCCCGGCCGGCGCTGTCAGTCGGAAACAGCCGATTGTCGTCCAGAAGCGCCACGATCGTCCTCCCATAACCGGCACCGATGGCGAACGGCTGGTATGGTAGTATGCGACCGCTGTCAACGTGACGCTTGCGATGTCGAGGGATCGTTCGAGTGCCGATCGCCCGGCACGATCCGACTAGCCGGCAATATGGTCCTTCATCCGCCCCACAGCCTCTTCGAGCGCCGCGTTGCCGCAGGCATAGGAGATGCGCACGAAGCGCTCGCCGCGGGAGAGGTCGAAGTCGATGCCGGGCGTCATTGCGACGTGGCATTCGGCCAGGATGCGGCGGCAGAAGTCGGATGCGCTCGCCTCGCCGTCGGGAATGCCGGCATAGGCATAGAAGGCGCCGTCGATGGGCGCGATGTCGCGGAAGCCGAGCGCCGGGAGTTCCCGCATCAGGAGATCGCGGTTGCGGACATAGGTCTCGCGCACCCGGTCGAGCTCGGCCGTCGCGTCGAACACCGCCGTCGCCGCCACCTGGGAGAGCTCCGGCGCGGAGATATAGAGGCTCTGCCCGATCCGCTCGGCGACCCGGACCATCTCGGGCGGCAGCACGATCCAGCCGATCCGCCAGCCGGTCATGCAGTAGTATTTGGAGAAGGAATTGACGACGAAGAGCCGGTCGGAAAAGGCCAGCGCCGTCGCCTCGCCGCCGGAATAGGCGAGCCGGTGGTAGATCTCGTCGGAGATGAAGCGGATGCCGTTCTGGTCGCAGAACTCGATCAGCTGCTGCAGCTCCTCGGGCGGCGTCACGGTGCCGGTCGGGTTGGCGGGGCTGGCGACGAGGACGCCGTCGATCGGCTTGTCGCGGTGGGTCTCGGCGAGATGCTCCGCCGTCAGGAGGTAGCCGGTCGACACGTCGACGGGGATCTCGACCGGCTCGAGGCCGAGGACCTTGAGGATGTTGCGATAGGCGGGATAGCCGGGGGACGCGAGGGCGATGCGCGCGCCGACGTCGAAGGCGGCGAGGAAGGCAAGGTTGAACCCCGCCGAGGAGCCGGTCGTCACCATGACCCGCGATGCAGGAACCTCGACGCCGAGGGCCTCGCCGTAGTGGGGGGCGATGCGCTCGCGCAGGGCCGGCAGCCCGGGCGCGTCGGTATAGGCGACCCGGCCCTTCGCCAGATGGGCGTTCGCGGCCGCGATCGCCTTTTGCGGTGTCGGCGCCTCGGGCTGGCCGACGGCGAGCGAGATCACCGGCTCGCCGCGCGCCCGCATCAGATTGGCTTCCGCGAGCACGTCCATCGCCCGGAACGGCAGGACGTCGGAGCGGCGGGAGGCGAAGAGTTCTGTCATGATCGGACGGGCTCTCGGTGTTGGGCATGAAGATCGTGTCGGCATACCGGCGTCGCGGCGAACAAGGCCGGCCAGCTGACGACAAATTGAACTGGCGTCCTTGCTACGAAACGCCGTTCCGGTCCACTAGCGAATGAGCAAAAGGGGACGGGCCATGCGCAACATCGTCAGCTCCGTGATCGGACGCTTCGCCACTCTGACTGTCGCGGCGAGCCTTGCCTTGTCAGGCATCGGGGGCGCATCGTCCGCCTCTGCCCAGGCGCGCGCGAAGAACAACCTTCCCCTGGTGCGCGACGCGGAGATCGAATCGCTGGTCGGCGACTACGCCCGCCCGCTCCTCAAGGCCGCCGGCCTGTCGCGCGCCGGCGTCCAGACGGTGCTGGTCAACTCCTCGGACTTCAACGCCTTCGTCCTCGGCCGGCGGATCTTCGTCAACACCGGCGCGATCACCATGACCGAGACGCCGAACCAGCTGATCGGCATCCTCGCCCACGAGATCGGCCATCTGGCCGGCGGCCATCAGCAGCGCCTGCGCGAGCGGCTGGAGAGCGCCAAGGTCATGTCCATCGCCGCCGCCCTCCTCGGTGCCGGCGTCGCCATCGGCGGCAGTGCCGCCGGCGTGCGCGGCGCGGCCGGCGCCGGGGCCGGCGTCTTTTCCGCCGGCGGCGCGGCGACCCAGCGCTCGCTCCTCAACTACATGCGCGGCGAGGAATCCGTCGCCGACCGCGCGGCGATCAACTATCTCGCCAAGACCGGTCAGTCCGGCCGCGGGCTCGTCGAGACCTTCCAGACCCTCGACCGAAACAGCATGTTTTCAGGATCCGGCGGGAGGTCCTACCTGTCGTCGCATCCGGCGCCGCGCGACCGCGTGCTGGCGATCGAGGAATCGGCCCGGCGCCTGACGCCCTACGACAAGCAGGACGCCGCCGCCCTCACCGAGCGCCACGGCCTGGCGCGGGCCAAGATCGCCGCCTATGCCGGCGGCATGAACGACGTGCGGCGGCTGTTCGCCAAGGATCCGCGCAGCCTGCCGGCGCTCTACGGCGACGCCATCGCGACCTTCCTGTCGGGACAACACGCCAGCGCCCTGAAGAAGTTGGATGCCCTGATCGCCGCGCGCCCGTCCAATCCGTGGTTCCACGAGATGCGCGGCGAGATCCTGCTCGAGGCCGGCCGGGCTCCGGAAGCGGCCACGGCCTTCAAGCGGGCTGCCAAGCTCGACCGCTCGAATTCCGGGCTGCTGCAGGCGGAAATCGGCCAGGCCCTGGTCATGTCGGGAGGAAAGTCCGATCTCAACCAGGCCATCGAGCTGATCCAGGCGGGGCTGCAGAACGATCCGGTGAACGGCGAGGGCTATCGCTATCTGGCCATGGCCTACAGCCGGCTCGGCGACATCGGCCGGGCCGAACTCGCCACCGCCGAGGGGCACTGGAACACCGGCTCGCTCCAAGAGGCGAAGGTCTTCGCCGCCCGGGCACAATCCAAACTGAAGCCGGGAACGCCGGCCTTCCGCCGCGCCCAGGACATCCTGTCGACGAAGACCCGGTGACCGGGCCTTCATGAATGGCGGCTAAGCCCGCCCCAGCAAAAACGCCACGATCGAAGGTCCTGGTGACGATGACCGGATCCATCGCCCGACCGATAAGAAGGAACATCCTGATGGCTTTCAGACGCACCGCCGCAGCTGCACTCGCTTTGGCCCTTCTCTCAACGACGGGCGCTCCCGCGGTCGCGCAGGACAAGTTCGACGGCGATCAGACCAAGGAGATCGAGGCGATCGTCCGCAACTATCTCGTCACCCATCCGGAGGTGCTGGTCGAGGCGATCAATGCGCTCGAAGCCAAGCGCACGGCCGAAGCCGCAGCGTCCCAGAAGCAGGCCGTCGCCGAGAACGCCGAGGCGATCTTCTCGACGCCCGAGGGAACCGCGCTCGGCAATCCGGAGGGCGACGTCACCGTCGTCGAGTTCTTCGACTACAACTGCGGCTACTGCAAGCACGCGCTCACCGACATGGACGCACTGCTGAAGAGCGATCCGAACGTGCGATTCATCCTGAAGGAGATCCCGGTCCTCGGGCCGCAGTCGATCGAGGCGTCGCGGGTGAGCCTCGCCTTCCGCAAGCTCAAGCCCGAACTCTACGGCGACTTCCATCGCAAGCTGCTGGCCTCGCGGGGCGCCGCGGACGAGAAGCGCGCGATGGCCGTCGCAGCCGAGTTCGGCGTCGATGAAGCCGCGCTGCGCCCGGTAATGGCGTCGGCGGAAATTGCCGCCGACATCGCCAAAGACAACGAGGTCGCGACGGCCCTCGGCGTCAACGGGACGCCCAGCTACGTCGTCGAGGACCAGGTGCTGGCGGGCGCGGTCGGCATCGACAATCTGGAGGCGGCGATCGCCAATGTCAGGTCCTGCGGCAGTGCCACATGCTGAAAACCGCCCGAAACCGGCAGGCTTCCCGCAATTAGAGCTTTGCGAACGAGGGTTCGCGCCTTATACGGCTCTGTGAATTGCGACGGCCAGACGTCGCCGAACCGTCCGTGAGTGCCGAGCTACGATGCCGATCGTCGCTGCAAATGACTCCTGCGGCTGCAATCTTCGCCTGGCCGCCCTCTCGCGCAGGGAAACCGTCGCGATCAAGGCCTGCGGTGCGGTGACCGGGCCGTCCGGCAGCAGCGCGTTCCGCCGCATGGCGCAGGGACGCACTCGGCTCCGTGGCCTCACCGCCAGCAGGCTCCACCCTCAGATCGAATCGCTCCAAGGAAAACAATGCCCAAGGAAGACATGACGGTCGACCCGCGTTTCGTCCGCGAAATCGCGTCGATCCTGAAGGAGACCGACCTGACCGAGATCGAAGTCGAGAACGGCTCGATGAAGGTCCGCGTGACGCGCAAGCACGAGCAGGCGCAGATCCAGATGCAGCCCGCGTATTATCCGCCGCAGCATCAGGCGCCTGCCCATCAGCAGGCCCCGGCCCAAGCGAGCGCCGCCCCCGCTGCGCCGGCAAGCGGCCCCGAGGCCGGCAGCGTGCCCTCGCCGATGGTCGGCACCGTCTATCTGGCCGCAGCGCCCGGCGCCAAGCAGTTCGTCGAGGTCGGCCAGAGCGTTGCCGAAGGCGAGACGCTGCTGATCATCGAGGCGATGAAGACGATGAACCAGATCCCCGCCCCGCGCGCCGGCAAGGTGACGAAGATCCTGGTCGAGAACGCCCAACCGGTCGAGTACGGCGAAGCCCTCGTCGTCATCGCGTAAGGGGGCACTTCATGGTCAAGAAGGTCCTCATTGCCAATCGCGGCGAAATCGCCTTGCGCGTCCTCAGAGCCTGCAAGGAGCTGGGCATCTCGACGGTCGCCGTGCATTCGACCGCCGACAACGCGGCGATGCACGTCCGGCTCGCCGACGAGAGCGTCTGCATCGGACCGCCGCCCTCGCGCGACAGCTATCTCAACATCCCGTCGATCGTCGCGGCCTGCGAGATCTCCGGCGCCGACGCCGTCCATCCGGGCTACGGCTTCCAGTCGGAGAACGCCCGCTTCGCCGACATCCTCGATGCCCACGGCCTGACCTTCATCGGCCCGACCGCGGACCACATCCGCATCATGGGCGACAAGATCGAGGCCAAGCGCACCGCCAAGCGCCTCGGGATCCCCGTCGTGCCGGGATCGGCGGGGGCCGTGACCGAGGACGCCGAGGCGCTCAAGATCGCCGACGAGATCGGCTATCCGGTCATCGTCAAGGCCTCGGCCGGCGGCGGCGGACGCGGCATGAAGGTCGCGAAAACCCGCGAAGACATGGTGCTGGCACTGCAGACCGCGCGGCAGGAAGCCGGCGCCGCCTTCGGCGACGACGCGGTCTATATCGAGAAATATCTCGAAAAGCCCCGCCACATCGAGGTGCAGGTGTTCGGCGACGGCGCCGGCAACGCCATCCATCTCGGCGAGCGGGACTGTTCGCTGCAGCGCCGCCATCAGAAGGTCTGGGAGGAGGCGAACTCGCCGGCCCTCTCGCCCGAGCAGCGCAAGCGCATCGGCGAGATCTGCGCCAACGCCATGTCCGAGCTGCGCTATCGCGGCGCCGGCACGATCGAGTTCCTGTATGAAAACGGCGAGTTCTACTTCATCGAGATGAACACCCGGCTGCAGGTGGAGCATCCGGTGACGGAAGCGATCACCGGCATCGACCTCGTCCACGAGCAGATTCGTGTCGCCAGCGGCGAAGGTCTGTCCGTCACGCAGGACGAGATCGTCTTTTCCGGCCACGCCATCGAATGCCGCATCAATGCCGAGGATCCGCGCACCTTCGCGCCCTCGCCCGGCAAGATCACCTATTACCATGCGCCGGGCGGTCTCGGCGTTCGCGTCGATTCCGGCGTCTATCAGGGCTATTCGATCCCGCCCTACTACGACAGCCTGATCGGCAAGCTGATCGTCCATGGCCGCAACCGCGCCGAATGCATGATGCGCCTGAGGCGGGCGCTGGACGAGATCGTCGTCGACGGCGTCAAGACGACGCTGCCGCTGTTCCGCGACCTCGTGGACAATCCCGACGTCGGCGCCGGCGACTACGACATCCACTGGCTGGAGAAGTATCTGGCGGGCGGCGCCAAGGCCTGAAGGCGCACCGAAGCCGGCCTGCGGGGCGGCGAGCCCCATCGAGCCCCGGCGGCGGTGACGGACATCGTCGTCTCCGCCGCCGGGTCGCCCGCGCTCCCCGGCCGGGCTGTGACGGCTCGAGCGAAATCGCGATTTGTTCAACGGGTGGCCGCGTCAGCGGCCTTGCCCGCCGGAAAAACGTCTGGCGGAATGCGATCGAACGATCGCGGTCCGGTCGATTGGTCGAGGCGAAGATGGCGAGACGCGGCGGCAAGACCCTGACGATCACGCCCGAACTGCTGCTCAAGGCCTATGCCTCCGGGATCTTCCCGATGGCGGAATCGGCCGACGACCCGCAGATCTTCTGGGTGGATCCAACGGAGCGCGGCATCCTGCCGCTCGAAACCTTCCACATGCCGCGCAGCCTGCGCAAGGTGATCCGACGCAGCGCGTTCACGGTCACGGTCGACACGGCCTTCGCCTCTGTGGTCGACGGCTGCGCCGAACCGGCCCCCGGCCGCGACAAGACCTGGATCAACCGGCAGATCCGCGATCTCTACGTCGCGCTGTACCGGGAGGGTTTCGCCCATTCGGTGGAGGTCTGGCAGGACGACGGGCTGGTCGGCGGGCTCTACGGCGTATCGATCAACGGCGCGTTCTTCGGCGAGAGCATGTTCTCGCGGGCCACCGATGCCTCGAAGGTCGCCCTCGCCTTCCTGTGCGAGCGGCTCGTGCGGGGGGGATACCTGCTGCTCGACACCCAGTTCATCACGTCGCATCTGGAGCGCTTCGGGGCGATCGAGATCGAGCGGGACGAGTATCAGGACAGGCTGCAGGAGGCGCTGGGCGTCGCCGCGACCTTCTATCCGGCGGGCGCCGGCACGTCGGAGTCGGTCTTGCAGCTCTTCAGCCAGACATCGTAGACGGGGTGCTCGACGGCGTTGAGCCCCGGTGAATCGGCGAACATCCAGCCCGAAAAAATTCGTTGGATCTTGCGGTCGAGGGTGATCTCGTCGACCTGGACGAAGGCGTCGGTCTTCTCCGCCTCGCCCTCGGCGGCGGTCAGGCAGACGCGCGGGGTCACCCGCAGCGCCCCGAATTGCACCGTCTCGTCGATATAGACGTCGAAGCTGGTGATCCGCCCGGTGATCTTGTCGATGCCGGAGAACACCGCGACGGCGTTCTTGATGCGCGGCTTCGGTGTCGCGAACTGGGCGTCGGGGGCAAGTTCTTCCTGCGCCATTGCCGCGGGGGCAGCCGACATGACCAGAGCGGCAAGTGCAGATGCAAGGAACGGTCGGGTCTTCATCCACATCATGCGGTGTCGCGATGTACCACTGTGTCGGCGTCGGGCAACGCCAAGGGAGAATTCAGGTCGCAAACGGCCCAACCGCGCCCCGACTCGTGCAACACCCGGCTAGCGCGCGAATGAGGCGGTGGTTGGGTCGCGGCAAGCCGCCGCCTCGGTCGCAACGCCCGCCGTGAGGTTCAGGGCGTCCAGGCGTCGTATTCGCCGGTAACGCGCGGCCGCTCGGCGCCCGGCCGCAGCAGCGAACCGGCGGGTCGGTAGGCCTTGCCGGTGCCGGTGTGATTCGGCTCGAACGGCTTCTGCCACTCGCGCGGGGCGTAGGCCTCGTCGCTCGGCGGCGTGTCGACCCGGTGATGCATCCAGCCATGCCAGCCGGTGGGGATCATCGAGGGCTCGGACGGTCCGTTGTAGATCACCCAGCGACGCTTGCCGTCGGCATTGGTGTAATAGACGTTTCCGAACTCGTCCTCACCGACTTTCCAGCCCTGGCGCCAGGTGTAGAACCGCGTGCCGATCGTCTGGCCCTGCCACCAGGTGAAGATTTGAAGAAGCCATTCCTTCATGGGGATTCCGATCCATGCAAAGTCGCGGCCGTTATGCGTCCGGCGACGGGAAATGTCCACCCGGCGCACGCGCCGGCCAAGCGCGAGGTCAGGGCTGTAGGTTTAAAAATCTCGGCCCGCCGTCTCAAGGGGATGTCCGCTCCTCACCCTCGCCGCCGGTGACGCTGGTCTTGGCGCCGCGCTGCTCGCGGCTGTCGACGAAGTGGACCATGACGAGCAGGCCGCCGAGGGCGAGGAAGGTCGCCGCCAGCCCGGCGAGGAACGCGCCGCTGGTCGTGTCCACCTCGAGCAGGATGAGCTTGCGGACGACGGCGAGGACGCCGATGACGATCACCGTGCGCACCTGGGCGAGGCGATGGTCGCCCAGCGCCATCTGGTGGATCGAGTGGGCGAGCTCCAGCGCGA
Source organism: Fulvimarina sp. (assembly GCA_002700095.1). Lineage (GTDB taxonomy): Bacteria > Pseudomonadota > Alphaproteobacteria > Rhizobiales > Rhizobiaceae > Jiella. The sequence continues at coordinate 211,651 of PACL01000080.1, forward strand.
TGATCGCCGCCAGAACCCGGTCGAACAGGGCCTGGAAGGCCGAATATTCGAACGGCCGGCCGAAATCGAACAGCGCCAGCCCGGTGGCCCGCAGGAAGCTCCACAGGGTCAGGAGGACGACGCCGACCATGCCGAAGAGCAGGATGTGCGCGACCAGCTTCTCGAATCGGAAATAGAGTTTCACCAGATGCATGCCGCCGCTCCCGTCGCGGCGAAACGACGATCGCTCCGCTCGTCGCGGAGAGTGACTGAGCGTCGAGCGTTCGTCCACCATGCGACGCACAAGCGGCGAGCGCTGCGAGCCGGCTGCTACGGGCCGAGGCGTCGCTCGTAGACGACCGCCGGGATGCCACTGTCGGCGGTGCCGCAATTGTCGGTGCGGCCGACGGCGGCGAAGCCGTGTGCCTCGTAGAAGCCCACGGCCCTGGCATTCGCCGACTCGACCTCCAGCCGCATGGTCGTGGCGTCGGGGAAGGCGTCGGTGATCTCGGCGAGGAGGTCGGTGCCGATCCCCTGCCCCTGGACGTCCGGATGAACGTAAAGCTGATGCAGCACCACCAGCTTCTTTTCCGGGTCGGACGACGCCGCAAAGGCCATGCCGCCGATCCGGGAGCCGTCGTCGGCAACGATGAACTCCGACTCCGGCCGGGTCAGCCGCGGTTCCAGCTCCTGGACTGAGTGCCACGACGCGGTGATCTCGCGGACCCGCTCGACGCCGTAGATCGCGTCATAGGTGGCGTGCCACGTGACGCCGAGCAGCTCGGATATGGCCTCGAGATCATTGCGGCCGGCGGTGCGGACGAAGAAGGTCATTCGACCCCCAGCTTGTCTTTCACCAGCGCATTGACCGCCTGGGGGTTGGCCTTGCCGCCGGTCGCCTTCATCACCTGGCCGACGAACCAGCCGGCCATGGAAGGCTTCTCCTTCGCCTGGGCGACCTTTTCCGGGTTCGCCGCGATGACCTCATCGACGGCCTTCTCGATGGCGCCGGTGTCGGTCACTTGGCGCATGCCGCGGGTCTCGACGATCCCCTTCGGGTCGCCGCCCTCGTTCCAGACGATCTCGAAGAGGTCTTTGGCGATCTTGCCGGAGATCGTGCCCTCGCGGATGAGGTCGAGGATCGCGCCCATCTGGTCGGCCGTAACCGGCGTCTCGTCGATGTCCTTCCCGGCCTTGTTGAGCGCGCCGAGGAGATCGTTGATCACCCAGTTCGCTGCCTGCTTGGCGTCGCGCCCCGCGGCGACCTTTTCGAAGAAGTCGGCGATCGCCTTTTCCGAAACGAGGATCGAGGCGTCGTAGGCCGAGAGGCCGGCGTCCTTGATCAGCCGCGCGCGCTTGTCGTCGGGAAGCTCGGGAAGCTCCTTCAACAGCGCATCGACATAGGCCTGGTCGAATTCCAGCGGCAGGAGATCGGGGTCCGGGAAATAGCGGTAGTCGTGGGCGTCTTCCTTCGAGCGCATCGCCCGTGTCTCGCCCTTCACGGGATCGAACAGCCGGGTCTCCTGGTCGATGACGCCGCCATCCTCGATGATCGCGATCTGGCGCCGGGCTTCCGATTCGATCGCCTGGCCGACGAAGCGGATGGAGTTGACGTTCTTGATCTCGCAGCGCGTGCCAAAGGGGCCGCCCGGCCGGCGGACCGAGACGTTCACGTCGGCGCGCATCGAGCCCTCGTCCATGTTGCCGTCGCAGGTGCCGAGATAGCGCAGGATCGTCCGGAGCTTGGTGAGATAGGCCTTGGCCTCGTCGGCCGAGCGCATGTCGGGCTTGGAGACGATCTCCATAAGCGCCACGCCGGAGCGGTTGAGGTCGACGAAGGACATGGTCGGGTGCTGGTCGTGCATCGACTTGCCGGCGTCCTGCTCGAGATGCAGCCGCTCGACGCCAACCTCGATGTCCTGGAACTCGCCCTTGGAATCCGGCCCGACGGAGACGATGACGATGCCCTCGCCGACGATCGGATCCTTGAACTGGGAGATCTGATAGCCCTGGGGCAGATCGGGATAGAAGTAGTTCTTCCGGTCGAAGACCGAGCGGTGGTTGATCTGGGCCTTGAGGCCAAGGCCCGTGCGGATCGCCTGCTTGACGCATTCCTCGTTGATCACCGGCAGCATGCCGGGCATCGCCGCGTCGACGAGGCTGACATGGGAGTTCGGCTCGGCGCCGAAGCCGGTGGACGCGCCGGAGAAGAGCTTCGCCTCCGACGTGACCTGAGCGTGGACCTCGAGGCCGATGATGATCTCCCAGTCGCCGGTGGCGCCGGAGATGAAGGACTTCGGATCGGGCGTGCGGCTGTCGACGAGGGTCATGGGCGTGTCCGGATGGCTGCGAAATGGCGTGGGATTTGGCTAGAGGAAAGCGGGAACGGGTTCAAGCTCTGCGGATCGGACGGACCTTTACGCGAAGCCTGGTCAGATGCTGCGGGACGCGCCCAAATCTGGTATCGTGGCACGAGCCTCGATGCACATGCCTCGACCTGAGGAGGCGACCATGAGCTCGCTGATGGAGCCGCGGCGGCAGAGCGATCTGCCGACGAACATGACGATCGACGAATTCTTCGACTGGCTGGACACCCACGAGGATCACTATGAACTCGTCGACGGGACGCCGGTCTTGACGCCCTTCGTCAATCGCGCTCATGCGCGCATCGGCGGCAATATCGATCGGCTGCTTCAGGCGGCACTCGATCCTGATGAATACCTGGTGACCCAGGGCGACTTTGCCATCCGAACCGGGCCGCGCTCCATGCGTTTCGCCGATCTCCTGGTCGAGCCCTCGAACGACGATCTCGGCGGGCGGATCTCCGAGCGCACGCTGCTGATCGTCGAGGTCCTGTCGGATTCCACCGCCAAGATCGACTCCAACCAGAAGCGCCTCGAATATCTCGGCCTCTCCGACCTCGACACCTATCTCATCGCCTCACAGGATGAGGCCCGGATCTGGATCTGGACGCGCGAAGCGGGCGGCTGGCCGGAGATGCCTCTCGTCCTGACCGAAGGCAGTGTCCCGATCGGAGCTCTCGGCGCCAGCCTGCCATTTGCCGAAATCCATCGCGGCGTGCATCGGATCGACGATCCGGCCCGGAGCGACTGAACCGCCCGTCGCGCCTTAAGGGAACGCGAAAGCCATCGCGCCTTCGTAGAGGTCGAGCAGCAGATGGTCGCCGGCGTCGACGAGAAAGTCGGCCGAGGTCGGCAGGACGTTGCGGCCGGTCACCGCGCCGGTCGCCGCATCGAGTTCGTAGAGATAGTCTTTCTCACAGCTGCCGCCGCTGGCGGTATAGATGCGCCCGTCCCGCGCCACCACATTGGTGTCGGAGACATTGAAGGGGCCGACCCATTCGACCGCCGCGACATCGACGTCGGTCTTGATCACGAGCCCCGCCTTTCGCGCCCTGTCGGCGCAGCGTGTCGGCGTATCGATAGTCAGATAGATCGCGCCGTCCTCGTCCTGGCCGGCAGCGAGCACGGCGACGTTGGCGTCCGTGTCGCCCGTATCGAAGCCGTGGTCGGCCCGCGAGACCGGGATTGCGACAAGACTCCCGATCCGCCCGTCGCGGTCGGCAAACGCACTGAGGATGGTGAATGTGCCATTGCCGAAGGGGGCGCTGCGCGAGATGACGAGGCGGTCGGCCGGGCCGAACCGCGACAGGTAGAAATAGGGCGCCTCGTGCCGCGAGGGTTCGGCGCCGGCGTCTCGTAACGCCTCGGTGATCGTTTGCGCCAGTCCTGCGGGCACCCAGGCGCAGCGCACGATCCAGTCGATCCGGCAGGGCTCGCCGGCCGTCGTGTCGTATCCCCGAAGACCGATCTGCCCCGCCACGGCCGAAAGATCCGGTCCCCTCGCGGCCTCGGTGATGGCAATGTCGGGCTGGGGCCCCGGATTGGGCGCCGGCCTCGGCAGGTCGAGAACCACCACGCCGTCGTGCGTCTCGAGGCTCGCCTCGCTGCCGGCCTGCACCAGCGTGCGGTAGCCGGTTTCGTCGCCCGTGCTCCCGGTCTTGCTCGGTGGCGCGGGCGCCGGGGACTGCGGCCCGGCCGCAAGCCGAAGCTCGGCGCCCAGGCCTGCACTCGACGGGCTGCCGGCGAGGACGTCGCCGACGCAAAGAAGCGCGGCGATCGTCGAGAGTGTCGCAATCCAGCGCGCCATGCGGTCTTCTCCACCAATCATTCGCCGCCGGGTCCTTCCCTAGCGGAAAACCGGCGCAAACGGTAGGCCGCGGCTGTCCCTCAGACAGTCGGACGGTTCGCGTGGATCATCATGGGACAAACCCTGGAACTCTCTAACTCACAGCACCCACGTACCGCCAACCCTCACGCAACGCTCACATAGGAGATGCTGCCGCTGTCGATCAGGCCCTTGAGGGTCTGCAGGGCGGTCGCCAGCCGGGCGCGCTCCGGGACGGCCGAGAGACCGATGCGCACGCAGTGATGGGCGCGGTCGCCTCGGACGCTCTGATACTCGTCGGCGCCGTCGATGCGGATGCCCTGGTTGCGCGCGGCGAGCTGGAAGGCCGGCGAGGTCCAGGGGGACGGCAGCGGCACCCAGCGATAAGGCACCGCGGCCGCCTGTCCCACCGTCGTCACCGCAAATATCTCGTCGAACATCGCGGCGCGGGCCGCGATCTCGGCAATGGCCTTGCCGCGCACCGTCTCCGCCATGCCCGACAGGACGAGGCGGGCCGCGACCTCCATGTTGAGGAAGGGGCGCCCGCCGGTGAGCTGGTTATGGGCGACGGTGACACGCACGCTCTGGCCGCGCGGACAGGCGGCCCAGCCGGCGCGCAGGCCCGCGGAGACGCTCTTCGACAGGCCGCCGACGAAGAAGGTCCGCTCGGGGGCAAGCGAGGCGATCGGCGGAATGTCGCTCGGCGTGATCTTGCCGTAGATATTGTCCTCTATGATCAGGAGATTGTGTCGCCGTGCCACCGAGACGATCTCCTCGCGCCGCCGCAGCGACATGGACACGCCTGTCGGATTGTTCACCGCCGGCATGACGAACACCATGCGCGGATGCTGCCGCGCGGCGCAGCGGTCGAGTTCGTCCGGCAGCATGCCCTCCTCGTCCATCCCGACGGTCAGCGGCATGCGGCCGATCATCGTCGCGGCGCGGGCGACAGACGCATAGGAGAGGTCCTCGAAGACGATCCGGTCGCCGGGATGGCTCGCCGCGGCGATGATGCCCTGGATCGCGGCATTGACCCCGAGCGTCGGCACGACGTTTCCCGTCTCAGGCGTCCAGCCGCCCGTTGCAAGCCAGGCCGCGCCGGCCTCCAGCCAGCTGGCGGGTACGCCGCGGACATAGTCGAGGGCTTTGGCCGACGAATCCTGCAGAACCTCGGCGAAGACCCCGGCGACGACCTCTGCCTGACCGACGAGGGGCGCCGAGGTGGAATCGAGCTTGGCGTCGTCGGTTTCCTGGCCCGGCAGGGAATCCGCCGTCGCATTGGGCATGAGCGACAGCTTCGCCGGCTTCTCGGGCGCAATGTCGACCTGGCGGACATAGGTGCCCCGCCCGACCTCGCCGGTCGTCAGACCTCGTTCGCGGGCGATCTGGTAGGCGCGGCCGATCGTGCCGACGGTGACCTTGAGGTCGAAGGCGATGTCGCGCTGGGGCGGCAGCTTGTCGCCCGGTTTCAGGACACCTTCGACGATCGCCCGCTCGATGGCGTCGGCCAGCCGCAGATAGAATGGCGTGCCCTCATCCGGCGTGATCGCGAACTGCATTGTCACCCTTACACCTCTCTTTGTCACCCTCATTTGTTCGACATTGTACGGAAAAACAATCGGCGTACAAGTGGAAACAGAAAATTCATGGGTGCAATCAAAGGAGATGTCACCATGACAATGCATCATGCCCGGATCGCCCAGATCGAAGACAGGCCTTCCCGTCGCATCGGGCGCCTGCGGGAACGGGCGGAAGCCCTGCCATCACTGGCCGAGGCCGGCCGCTCGCTGGCATCCGCCCTCCTCGTCGTCGCACAGACCTTCGAGCGCCGCCGCAAGATGCGGCGCGATCTCCTGTCGCTGGACGCCAGCCAACTGAGGGATGTCGGCCTCACCCGCGACGAGGCGCTGCGCGCCGCCGAGCGGATCGAATGGCGCGGCGACTGGAGCTAAGGCCCGCGCCTTGGCCCCTGCGGCCTTGCCACGTAGCAGGTCTGCGGACGATCCGCCTGATGCTCACTGTGATGAAGCGCGCCGCCGGGCCTTGCCAGCCGGGCGGCCGCTGGCTTTGCGGCCGGAGGCGGATCTGCCGCCCTTGTCCTCGGAGCGCGCGCTGCGCCGGGCGGCCGCATCGGCGACCGCGATCCAGCGCTCGGCCTCGTCTGGATCGTCGAAGGCGTCCTCAGGGAAGCGCCAGTAGGGCATGTTCACCGGCGCCTTGCCGGCACGCTGGTAGCTCCAGCGCTCGAGGCCCGCGTCGACATAGAGAGCCTCGCTCACGGCGTCGCCCTTGAGATGGAGCGAGCCGCGGATTACCAGAGCGAGGATGTGGCCGCAGCTGTAGATGCCCTGTCCACCGAACAAGCGGCGGATGGAGACATCGGGGACAGAGCGAAAGAGGTCGCGGAGAAACGCCTCGTCCATCCGCCCGTCCCGGCCGTCAGGCCTGTTGCGCCGCAGCCATGGCAGCCAGATCTGCCTGCTTCAATTCGACGGATTCGCCGCAGCCGCAGGCCGATGTCTGGTTCGGGTTCTTGAAGACGAAACCCGAGCGCAGCACGGTTTCCTCGTAGTCCATCTCGGTGCCGAGAAGGAACAGAACGGCTTCGGGCGAGATGAACACCTTGGCCCCCTCGCGCTCGACGACGTCCTCGTTCTGGCGCGCCTCCTGGGCGAGGTCGACGGTGTACTCCATCCCCGCACAGCCGCCCTTCTTGATGCCGACGCGGATCCCATGAGCGGGTCGGTCGCTGGCAGCGAGAATCGACTTGATCCGCTCGGCGGCAGCGCTCGTCAGGCTCATCACGGCAAACTGGCCCATCGGATTGCTCCTTTCAGACCCAAGGTCGTTTCGTTGGTCACCTAGATACCATGCTTACATAAGCAAGCCCAAGGTGACGGATGCAAAATCGGAACACCGACAGCGCGCGTTAGGCGATCACCAGGCCGGCGGCTCGCCAGGTCTGCCAATCTGGTAACGCCCGCAGGAGTCGAGACTTAAGGCAGGATCTAGGTTCGCTCCCACAGTCCGCGCGTCGCCATCTCGCCGCAGTGCCCGTCCGGGTCGCGGAAATAGAGGCTGTGTCCCCTGCCCTTCGACCACGCCACCTCGCTTTCAACCAGAACGCCGAGGTCGCCGAGATGGCGCCGCCAAGCGTCCTGCGTGCCGTCCGGAATGGCCAGGGCGAAATGCAGCGGGCCGCTGCCGTCATGGGGCGGGATCATGCCTGCCCCCGGCACCTCGACCGGCTCCAGCGTCGAGCCGCGCTCGAACAGGATCAGCACGGTGCCGTCGGCAAGGCGAAACACGGTGATCCGGTCTTCCGCAAAGATCGGCTCGAGATCGAGAAGCCGGGCATAGAAGCCACGCGAGCGCTCCATGTCGTCGACATAGAGGCATGTCTCGAGCAGCCCGGCGAGCGGCGGTGCCATCGCTCGGTCCGCCTCAGAACCAGCCGACGGCGACCTGCGCCTCTTCGCTCATCCGCTCGGGTGTCCAGGGAGGGTCGAAGACGAGTTCCACCTTCACCTGGCCGACGCCATCAACGGAGCCGACGGCGTTCTCAACCCAGATCGGCATCTCGCCGGCGACCGGGCAGCCCGGCGCCGTCAGCGTCATCTCGACGTCGACGTTGCGCTCGTCATCGATGTCGATCTTGTAGATCAGGCCGAGCTCGTAGATGTCGGCCGGAATTTCCGGATCGTAGACGGTCTTCAACGCGCCGATGATGTCGTCCGTCAGCCGCGTGAGCTCCTCGGCGGGGATTGCCGCGCCGGTCTCGCCGCCGCCTGCAAGGGCCATGTTCGCCGCCGCGGTGTCGTCCGGGCTCGCGACCACGGGCTCGTTCGCAGCCGGGCCGGCCGTCCGTGCAGGATCGTTGGTCTTGATGTCGACTTCGTCGGTCATGCTTTATCGTCTTTTCGGGTTTTGCGACCTCAGGCGAAGAATCGTCGGGCCTTTTCGAGGGCCTCGGCCAGACGGTCGACCTCGGCCAGAGTGTTATACATACCAAACGATGCCCGGCATGTGGAGGTCGTGCCAAAGCGCTTCAAGAGCGGCTGGGCGCAATGGGTCCCGGCCCGGACGGCGACGCCCTCCCGGTCGATCACCATCGACACGTCGTGGGAGTGGATGCCTTCGAGGTCGAAGGAGATGATCGCCCCTTTTCCCGGGGCCTCGCCATAGATCTTCAGCGAGTTGATCGTCTTCAGCCGCTCATGGGCGTAGTCGCGCAGCGTCTCCTCGTGGGCGGCGATGGCCTCGCGCCCGACGCTTGCCATGTAGTCGAGCGCAGCGCCGAGCCCGATCGCCTGGACGATCGGCGGCGTGCCGGCCTCGAAACGGTGCGGCGGATCGTTGTAGGTGACGCCCTCTTCCGTCACTTCGGCGATCATCTCGCCGCCGCCGTTGAACGGACGGGTCGCCTCCAGCATCGCCGTGCGGCCGTAGAGGACACCGATCCCGGTCGGGCCGTAGACCTTGTGGCCGGTGAAGACGTAGAAGTCGCAGCCGATGTCCTGGACGTCGACCGGCAGGTGGACGGCGCCCTGGCTGCCGTCGACGAGGGTCGGAATGCCCTTCGAACGCGCCAGCGCACAGACGGCCTTCACATCGACGACTGTGCCGAGAACGTTCGACATGTGGGTCGTGGCGATCAGCTTCGTGCGCGGCGTGATCGCCTTCTCGAAGGCCTCGACGCTGATCGAGCCGTCGTCCTCCACGGGGACGAAGACGAGCTTGGCGCCCTTCCGCTCCCGGATGAAGTGCCAGGGCACGATGTTGGAGTGGTGCTCCATCTGGGTGAGGACGATCTCGTCGCCCTCGCCGATCTCTTCCATGCCGAAGCCATAGGCGACGAGGTTGATCGATTCCGTCGCCGAGCGGGTGAAGACGATCTCCTCCGCCGAGCCGGCGTTGAGGAAGGCCGTCACCTTGGCGCGGGCCGCCTCGTAGGCCTCGGTCGAACGGTTCGACAGATAATGCAGGCCGCGATGGACGTTGGCGTAGTCTTCCGAATAGGCGCGCATGATCGTGTCGAGAACGACCTTCGGCTTCTGGGCCGAGGCGCCGTTGTCGAGATAGGTCAGCGGCTTGCCGTAGACCTGTTTCGACAGGATCGGAAAGTCGGCGCGGATCTTCTCGACGTCGTAGCTGATCGAAGGGGCGATCGCGGCTTCTGCGGACATGGTGCGAAACTCCAGCTGGCCGATGGGCCGGGTGGCTCGTGCGGGCGACGCTCGTTGGCGGGACGCTCGCCGGCAGTCGGTCGAGGCGGACGGATCGCGCCCGCCTCGTCCATCAATGGTTCGTGTCGAGCCAGGCGTCGATCTTGGCCGTCAGCGCTTCGCCGAGGACCTCGCCGATCTCCAGTTCCTCGACCATCTCGTCGACGAAGGCCTTGACCAAAAGGGCCTTCGCCTGCGGCTCCGGGATGCCGCGGGACATCAGGTAGAACAGGTGGTCGCCGTTGATCTCGCCCGCCGTCGCGCCGTGGCCGCACTGGACGTCGTCGGCGAAGATCTCAAGCTCGGGCTTGGCCGAGAAGTCGCCGTCCTCGGACAGGAGCAGCGTGTTGCAGGCCATCTTCGCGTCGGTCTTCTGCGCCTCGCGGGCGACCTTGATCATGCCCTGGAAGACGCCGTGGCCGCCCATCAGCACGTTGCGGAAAGTCTCCGTCGCGGTGGTGCCCGGATGGATGTGGCGCAGCGTCGTCGTCACGTCGACATGCTGATCCTTCTGCAGAAGGTTCACGCCCCGCATGATGATCTGCGAGCCCTCGCCGGCAGTCACGGCATGGACTTCCTGGCGAACCAGAGCGCCGCCGGCATTCAGCACGAACAGCTTGAAGGTGGCGTTTGCGCCGACCGAGACGTTGAGCTGGCCGAGATGTGCAGCGTCGAAATCCTTCGCCTGGTCGACGACCCAGAGCACTTCGGCGCCGTCGCCGATGGCAAGATGCGACACCAGGCTCGAGGGAGCCGGCGAACCGCCGCCCTCGACGCGCTCGACGAAGACGGCCTTGGCGCCATGGCCGACGGCGACCTTCACCGCCGCATGGGACTGGAGGCCGATGCCGCTGCGCAGTTCGATCGGCGCGGCGACCTCGGCCATGTCCGCCACCGCGATCGTCGCCGCACGGGCGCCGAAGGCGGCGTTGACGAGGCGAACCGTATCGACCGGCCGGTCGAGATGGTTCGGGCTCTCATGCCAGTCGGCGAGATCCTCGGTGGCCGCGATGGTGACGCCGTCCGGCGCGCTCGCCCGCTCCGGGGCGTCGAGATCGACCACCGTCGAGCCCGGCACCAGCGGCGACAGCATCGTCTCGTTCTGCGGGAATTCCCGGGCGGCGACGGCCTCGATCAGGTGGTCACCGCCGAGACGGCGACCCATCAGATTGCGCAGGTCCGTATAGTGCCAGGCCTCGACGCGGCGATGCGGCAGGCCCTCCCGGCGCAGCGCCTCGATCGCGGCGCGCCGCGCGTCCTCGTCGGTGCTGGCAGATTCCGCCAGCTGGACGAGAGCCGTCTCGGCCGGCGTGCGGGGGCGGAGTTCGGTGACGCTCATGGGTTACGCAGCCTCGCCGATGATCTGGCTGTAGCCCTCGTTCTCGAGCTGCAGCGCGAGGTCCTTGGTGCCGGACTTGATGATCTTGCCCTTGTAGAGGACGTGGACCGTATCCGGGACGATGTAGTCGAGCAGGCGCTGATAGTGGGTGATGACCAGGAACGAGCGCTCCGGCCCGCGCAGAGCGTTGACGCCGCCGGCGACGATCTTCAGCGCGTCGATGTCGAGGCCGGAATCGGTCTCGTCCATGACGCAGAGCTTGGGCTCGAGAAGCGCCATCTGCAGGATCTCGGCGCGCTTCTTCTCGCCGCCGGAAAATCCGACGTTCAAGGGGCGCTTCAGCATCTCGGCGTCGATCTTCAGTTCGGCCGCGGCGGCCTTCACGCGGCGCATGAAGTCCGGCGTCATCAGCTCGGCCTCGCCGCGCGCCTTGCGCTGGGCGTTCATCGCCGTCTTCAGGAACGTCATGGTCGCGACGCCGGGGATCTCCAGCGGATACTGGAAGGCGAGGAAGACGCCCGAGGCGGCGCGCTCGGCCGGGTCCATCTCGAGGATCGACTCGCCGTTGTAGAGGATGTCGCCCTCGGTCACCTCGTAGTCGTCTCGGCCGGCCAGGATGTAGGACAGGGTCGACTTGCCGGAGCCGTTCGGCCCCATGATCGCGGCGACCTCGCCATCCTTGACCGTCAGGTCGACGCCCTTGAGGATTTCGGTGCCCTCATCGGCGACGCGGGCATGGAGGTTCTTGATTTCGAGCATGGTGTCTTTTCGTCTCTAGCGTTCGTTCGTGTCTGTTTCGTCAGTGCAATGCGGGTTGGCCTAGCGGCAATCGAAATCGTCCGCGGCCCGGATCTTTTCGAGGAGCCTCTGGCGTTCGGCTTGAAGCACCTCGACCTCGTCGGCGACGATCGGGTCGGTCATCGAACCCTGCGCCATCGCGACGGCCTCGCGAGCCTGCTCGATCTGGTTTTCGATCGCGCGCAGGCGGGCATGGCGCGCGTCCGTCGGATCGGGGGTCATCAGTCTACCAGTTCTAGCCGGCGTTCGATTCGGTCGAGGCGCGATTCCAGGCTGGCGAACCGGTGGTCACTGAGCGTGTTGCTCCCAACCAGGCCGCCGACATGTTGGCGAATGACAAGCAATTCCGCCGACAGCCGGTCGACCTTCTCTTCCAGACGCGCCATTTGCTGGCGCATGGATCGCAGATGTTCGAGGACCAGTTTCTCGACGTTCTCGTTCATGGCTTGCTCCTGGCAAGAGACTCCGCAACCACCGTCTTAAAGCACGTTTCCGATCCGGCCGCGGAAGTCCTTCACCCTCCGCGTCAGCCGACGCTGCCTTCCAGCGAGATCCCAATCAGCTTCTGGGCCTCCACGGCGAACTCCATCGGCAGTTGCTGGATGACGTCGCGCACGAAGCCGTTGACGATCAGCGCGACCGCCTCTTCCTCCGGGATGCCCCGCTGCATGCAGTAGAACAGCTGGTCGTCGGAGATCTTCGACGTCGTCGCCTCGTGCTCGAACTGTGCCGTGGCGTTCTTCGCCTCGATATAGGGCACGGTGTGCGCGCCGCAGTCGTTGCCGATGAGGAGCGAATCGCACTGGGTGAAGTTACGGGCGTTGGCGGCCTTCCGGTTCGCGGTGACGAGGCCGCGATAGGTGTTGTTGGAATTGCCCGCCGAAATGCCCTTGGAGATGATGCGGCTCGTCGTGTTCTTGCCGAGATGGATCATCTTGGTGCCGCTGTCGATCTGCTGGCGACCGTTGGAGACGGCGATCGAATAGAACTCGCCGCGGGAATTGTCGCCGCGAAGGATGCAGGAGGGGTATTTCCATGTGATCGCCGAGCCGGTTTCGACCTGCGTCCAGGAAATTCGCGAGTTCTTGCCGCGGCAGTCGCCCCGCTTGGTGACGAAGTTGTAGATGCCGCCCTTGCCATCCTTGTCGCCCGGATACCAGTTCTGGACGGTGGAATACTTGATCTCGGCATCGTCCAGCGCGATCAGCTCGACGACGGCGGCATGCAGCTGGTTCTCGTCGCGCTGGGGCGCCGTGCACCCCTCGAGATAGGAAACGTAGGAGCCTTCGTCGGCGATGATCAGCGTTCGCTCGAACTGGCCGGTGTTCTTCTCGTTGATGCGGAAATAGGTCGACAGCTCCATCGGGCAGCGGACGCCCTTCGGCACGTAGACGAAGGAGCCGTCGGTGAAGACCGCCGAGTTCATCGTGGCGAAGAAGTTGTCGGAGACCGGGACCACCGAGCCGAGATATTTCTTCACCAGCTCCGGATGCTCGCGGATGGCCTCGGAGATCGGCATGAAGATCACGCCGGCCTTCTGCAGTTCCTTCTTGAAGGTCGTCGCCACCGAGACCGAATCGAACACGGCGTCCACCGCGACCCGTCCGCTCGGGGCCTGCAACCGGTCATCGTCGTCCGAGCCGTCCTGAACCTGCGGCTTGACGACACCGGCGAGGATCTCCTGCTCGCGCAGCGGGATGCCGAGCTTTTCATAGGTGCGCAGGATCTCCGGATCGACCTCGTCGAGAGAGGCCGGGCCGGACATCGACTTCGGCGCCGCGTAATAGTGGATGTCCTGGAAGTCGATGGGCGGATAATCGACGCGGGCCCAGTCCGGGCTCTCCATCGTCTTCCAGCGCTCGAACGCCTCGAGGCGCCAGGCCAGCATCCACTCCGGCTCGCCCTTCTTGGCCGAGATGAGCTTGATGGTCTCTTCGGTCAGCCCCTTGGGGGCGACGTCCATCTCGATCAGCGTTTCGAAGCCGTATTTGTACTGGTCGACGTCGATCTGCCGGACCTGATCGATGGTCTCCTGGACAGCTGGCATTCTTCATTGCTCCATACTCGCCGGATTCAAGGTCCGGTGGTTGGGTTATCGATCGGGAAAACTTGCTCCTGACCGTCAAGATAAGTCTCGAATGGCCGCGTTTTTAGTGCCATTCCAAATAATCGCAAGCGCTCAGGCCGCGACCTCGCGGGTCGTTTTCGCGCCAGCCCTCAGCGCCAGCCTCTCATACTCCCGAACAAAGCGTTCGAGGGCGGATTTTTCGGTCTCGAAACCGAAGCTGACGCGGATCGCCCCGAGCCCCGGATCGATCGGCAGTCCGGCATCGGCGAGTGCCGCCACCACGTGGCTCGGCCCGACCTTCCCGGAGGAGCAGGCAGACCCCGCCGATACCGCAATTCCCGCAAGATCCAGCGCGATCTGCGCGGTCTCGGCCTTGACGCCGGGATGCACGATCGCGGCGGTGTTGGGAAGCCGCTCTGCGTCTCGTCCCAGAATTGCCGCGCCGGGAAGCCTCGAGGACACCTGCTGTTCCAGCCACGCGCGGCGGTCATAAAGCGACGACTGCAAACCCTCGAGCCTGCGGCTTGCGGCCTCGGCCGCCGCGCCGAAGCTGGCGATGGCCGGCAGCGCCTCGGTGCCTGCCCGCATGCCGCGCTCCTGGCCGCCGCCGCGCAGCAGCGCGAAGGGCCGGGTCGAAAGGCTCGCAAGGACGATCGCGCCGACGCCCTTCAGTGCCCCCATCTTGTGACCGGACAGGATGACCGCATCCGCCCCGGTCGCGGCCAGATTGACGGGCAGCCGGCCGGCCATCTGCGCGGCATCGAGCACGAGGCGGACCGGCCGGCCCGCGATGGCGTCGCGGATCGCCGCGAGCGGCTGGATCACACCGGTCTCGGAATTCGCCCAGGACAAAGCGAAAAGGCCTGGTGCCTCGCTCGCGCTCGCCCATTCGGCCAGCGCGCGAAGATCGACGACCCCGTCCCGGTCGACCGGCAGGCGGGTGATGGCGGCGGGCGCGAAGCTGCCGCCCTCGCGTGTGGCCGGATGGTCGGTCTCGATGACGGCGAGCCTGAAAATGTCGACGGTCTCGCCGCCGACGAGCCAACGGGGCGACAGGAGCTGCGCTGCTGCCTCGGTGGCGCCGCTGGTGAAGATCACGTTCTCGGGCGGCACCACGTCGCCGTCGCCGCCGACCAGCCGGGCCACCGCGAGGCGTGCGGCCTCGCATGCCGCACGGGCTGCCCGGCCCTCGCGATGGGTCGAGGACGGATTGGCAAGCGCCAGCGCCGCGACCGCCGCTTCTCTCGCTTCGGGAAGCAGTGGCGCGGACGCATTGTGGTCCAGATAGATCCGCTCGTCGCGGCTGGTCATGTCGACTCGCTGAGAATAACGCGTGCTGCCGCGCAAATTCCTTGAAATTCCGCCTGCAAAGGGACTAGAAAGCGCCCTCACATGGCATCGCCAGTTTTGAATTCTTCTAAAGTGGAACTTACGAGGCCGGTCCGGTTTCGTCAAGCGCGGCCAACGCGCCTGCCCCGTCCGCTGAGCGAGAGTATCTATATGCCCGAAGTGATCTTCAATGGCCCCGCTGGCCGCCTCGAAGGCCGATATCAGGCCGCCAAGGAAAAGAACGCCCCGATCGCGATCGTGCTGCACCCGCATCCGCGCTTCGGCGGGACGATGAACAACCAGATCGTCTATCAGCTGTTCTACATGTTCGTGGAGCGCGGCTTCACCACGCTGCGGTTCAATTTCCGCGGCATCGGCCGCAGCCAGGGCGAATTCGACCACGGCACGGGCGAGCTCTCCGACGCGGCCTCGGCGCTCGACTGGGTGCAGAGCCTGCACCCCGATTCCAAGCAGACCTGGGTCGCAGGCTATTCCTTCGGCTCCTGGATCGGCATGCAGCTTTTGATGCGCCGGCCGGAGATCGAGGGCTTCCTGTCGGTGTCGCCGCAGCCGAACTCCTACGACTTCTCCTTCCTCGCCCCCTGCCCGTCCTCCGGCCTGATCATCCATGGCGGCAAGGACCGGGTGGCACCGCCGCGCGACGTGCAGACCCTGGTCGACAAGCTGAAGACCCAGAAGGGCATCGTCATCACCCAGAAGACGATGGAAGAGGCGAACCACTTCTATACCGAGCACACCGACGAGCTGATCGCCGAATGCGCCGACTATCTCGACCGGCGGCTGGCCGGCGAACTCTCCGATCCGCGGCCGAAGCGCCTGCGCTGAGACGGACGAGCCGTCAGCCGGAACAAGCGGGGCGAGCGGCGGCCAGGCTGCCAGCTCCGCCGAAGACGGCCTAGCGTGACGGCTGGGGCTTCGACCGCCGGCCGCCATCGCCTCGACTGGCGCCGTGATCCCAGACCTTGCATGATCTGGCCGGGCAGCCCGGCCGGCACTCTTTCGGATCACGCGCCTCACACCATCTCCCCTGCCTCGCTGCGGCCAGAGGCGACCCCGATCGACAGGATCCCGCACCCATGACCGGTTTCAAGTCCGACTTCCTCCGCACGCTCTCCGAGCGCGGCTTCATCCATCAGGTCTCGGACGAAAGCGGGCTCGACGATCTGTTCGCGAAGGAAACGGTCACCGCCTATGTCGGTTACGACGCGACGGCGACGAGCCTCCACATCGGCAACCTGATCTCCGCGACCATGCTCCACTGGCTGCAGGAGACGGGCCATCGGCCGATCGCGCTGATGGGCGGCGGCACCTCGATGGTCGGCGACCCGTCCTTCCGCGACGAGCAGCGCAAGCTCCTCACCGCGGAGGCGATCGAGGAGAACATCGCCGGCATCAAGAAGATCTTCGCGCGCATCCTCCGGTTCGGCGACGGGCCGACCGACGCGATGATGGTGAACAATGCCGACTGGCTGCTGAAGCTCAACTATGTCGAGTTCCTGCGCGACGTCGGCCGGCATTTCTCCGTCAACCGGATGCTCTCCTTCGATTCGGTGAAGATTCGGCTGGACCGCGAGCAGTCGCTGTCCTTCCTCGAATTCAACTACATGATCATGCAGGGCTACGACTTCGTCGAGCTCTCGCGGCGCCACGACTGCCGGCTGCAGATGGGCGGCTCCGACCAGTGGGGCAACATCATCAACGGCGTGGATCTCGGCCACCGCATGGGCACGCCGCAGCTCTACGCGCTGACGACGCCGCTGCTCACCACCTCCTCCGGCGCCAAGATGGGCAAGACCGCGCAAGGTGCCGTCTGGCTCAATGGCGATCTCTTCAGCCCCTATGACTTCTGGCAGTTCTTCCGCAACACCGAGGATGCGGACGTCGGCCGCTTCCTGAAGATCTTCACGCGCCTGCCGCTGGACGAGATTGCCCGCCTGGAAGCGCTCGGCGGCCAGGAGATCAACGAGGCGAAGAAGATCCTCGCCACCGAGGCCGCAGCCATCGTCCACGGTCGCGCGGCCGCCGAGGAAGCCGCCGAGACGGCGCGCAAGACCTTCGAGGAAGGCGCCCTCGCCGAGACCCTGCCGACGATCGCGATCTCGAAGTCGGAGCTCGCCGCGGGCGCAGGGCTGCTTGCCCTCGTCGTCCAGGCCGGGCTCGCCGGATCGAATGGCGAGGCGCGCCGGCACGTCCAGGGCGGCGCGGTGCGGATCAACGACGAAGCGGTCACCGACCCCCAGACGGTGCTGAGCGACAAGGACGTGAAGGACGGCGTCGTCAAGCTTTCGGTCGGGCGCAAGAAGCATGTGCTGGTGCGGCCGGAATAGAACTGCGGAACGGTTGCGGAGGCGCCCCCGAACGCGCCGGCCTTGGCCGGCCTGACCGGGCGGCTTGCAGTTCCAAAGGATGCGGGGCGGAGCAAGCGCAGCGCCGCTCCACGGAGCTTGTCCGGATCAATATTCGAAGATGCGCCGGAAGATGCCGGGGGCGATCAGCGAGATCGGATTGACCACCAGCGTCGGGTCGGCGAGCAATCCTTCCAGCCGGTAGGTGATGCCGATGAGGCCGCCCTCGCCGCCATTGCCGAGGACGCCGCCGACGAAGGGCAGCGCGCCGAAGAGCCGGTTGACGCCGTAGGCGGGCATGAACGATCCGGCCATGTCGACCCGGCCGGACGGGTCGATCAGCGTCCCGGCGAAGCTCGACCCGAAGACCGGGCCGCGGATGATCCCGTCGTCGAGGATGAGCCGGCCCTTGTTCCATCGCAGATTGGCGCGGGCCGTGTCGAAATAGGCGCTGGCGACGGGCAGCTCCTTGCCGAGCCGAGCGGCTAGGCTGCCCGATTGCTGCCGCGCGGTGCCGACCAGGCTGCGCAGCCGCTCCTCGTCGACGAGGGTGAAGCTGCTCAGCCGCACCCCTCCGGCATAGGCGCCGTCGCGCGAGCCGAGATTGGCCTGCAGTCGCCCGCTCCGCATCTTGTCGTAAAGACCCGAGAACCGCAGCAGCGCGCCTGTCTCGGCGACGTCGACACGAACGGCCGGAGCACCCTCGACCCCCGGCTGGAACGCGAGCGAGACCGGCGCACCGTGAATGCTGGCCGAAAGCGATGCCGACAGGATGCGGTCGTCATCGGCCTCGTAGCGGATCTCGGCGTCTTCGAGCGCCTCGTCGCCGAAGCCCCTCACGGTGTCGGCCGACAGTTCGACCACAAGCCGGCCGGTGTCGTTCGGCTCGCCGGCATCGGGAGCCACGATGCGGCTCTGGAGGGCGGCGAGGATCGGCCGTGCGTCGATGCTGTTGGCGGCGACGCTGAAGCCCATGCCGCCGGCGATCCGCGTCAGCCGGGCCGAGACCGAATCGCCACGGTTGAGCGCCAGCGAGTTGAGCACCAGCGACTTCAGCCCGTCGCCGTCGAGTTCCGCCGAGCCCTTCGCCGAAAAGCCCTCGCCTTCGAGGACGGCGTCGGCGACCTTCGTCACGCTGCCGTTCCGGGTGACGTCGAAGGTCAAGGTGCCGGGGATGCCGGCGCTCTTCGACCAGCCGATGGCCGGCAGGCGGATTTCCGCCCGCGTCAGGTCGGCCATCGCGGCAAAGCCGTCCCCGCGGCGGGTCAGGTCGAGGGCGATCGTGCCGCCGAGCATCTTTGCGAGCACCGGCGACAGCCGGGCGATGGAGCCTTCGTCGAGGCGGGCGGCGATCTTCAGCGCCGCTTCGCCGACGGGGTCCGGGCCGATCGGCTGGGTGAAGGTGACTTTCGCCGGGATGTCGTCGATCTCTGCCGACATCTCGCCGAGCGCGCTGCCTTCCGCGATCATCGCGGTGCCGGTGAGCCCGGAAAGGCGGTGACCCTCGATCGGCTGCTTCAGATCGACACCCGCGAGTTCGGCGACGACGGTCCAGTTCAGCCCGCTGGGATCGGATGGCTCCGGGTGGATCCGCGGATCGGCGAGATGAAACGCCACGCCGACGCCGACCTTGGCCTTGCCGGACAGGTCGTCCGCCTGCCACTCCCGCTCCTGTCCGGCGAGAAGCTTCTGGCGCTCGGCCAGCATCAGAAGCTGCCCCGCATCGCCCTCGATGTTCAGTGACAGGGCGGCGTCGACGCCGTCGCCGGCATGCTGGAAGTCAAGGGAGGACGGCAGCACCGCAAGGCCGGGTTGCCCGTCGACCGATGCCTCGTCGAGGCTGACGGCGACGCGGCCGCCGCGATGCTGGATCGTGCCCGAGGCCGCCGACAGGTCCGGCATGTCGTCAAGAGTGGTGAAGGCGCCGCCGGAGAAGTCGAGAGCGAGCTGGAACTCGTCGTCGTTCATCGGGACGCCCGGTTGGAGAAGGGCGAGCAGCCGCTCGATGGTCAGGTCGAGGCTGAACGCCGCCTCGTCCACCACGCCGGCCCGCAGATGCTCCATCGACCAGCCCCGCGGCCCGTCGGCGATGAAGAAGGGCCAGAACGCGACCAGATCGCGGGCATCGATCGCCCGGCCTTCGAACGAGGCCGTCAGGTGATCCTGCGGCTCGTGGCCCGCGAGTGCGGCGGTGGCCTTCAGCCATCCGGAGGCGACTGCGAGTTCGGCGTCGTCGATGCGGATCGCTCCGCGCGTCAGGTCGAGCACGCCCTCAGCGGTGAAGCGGGCGCTGCGCTTCTCCGCCGGCGACTGCGCCGCATGCGAGGCGATGGTCGAGACGAGCCGGGTCGAGGCGAGATGAAACAGCGCGGTCCCGTCGGCGGCGGAGGCGAGATCAATCGCGCCGGAAAACTGCCCCTCGATCGACTGACCATCGGAGAAATCTGCAACGAGATCCGCGCGTTCGCTGCCTTCGCTCATCGTAAATGCGAGCTTGCCGCGCAAGTTCCCGGCAGCCTCCTCTGTCATCTGCCCTGTTGCCGCGAGCCGGAGCCGGCGGCCGCCGGCCTCCCCGTCCAGGCCGAGGGACAGGGACAGGAGCGGCGCGGCGGCCGGCATGTCGCCACCTGACGACGGCAGCTCGACCTCGCCGGTCTGAAGGTCGAGCCGCTTGATCCCGAGCCCGTCGGCAGAGATCTTTGCCGTGCCGCTGGCGCCGACACGGGAACCCGCAAGGCTGGCAAGGAGATCGAGTCCGATGATCCCGGCCGCCTGCTTTTCGACCGCGACGCGCGTGATGCGGGTCTCGCCGGCGGTGCCATCGATCGCCTGCAGGTCGTTGATCTCGATCGCCCTGAGCGGCATTGCCGACACGGTCGCCGCGGCGTGGTCGAGCGCGGCGAAGATCGCTTCGACATCCGGCGGCTCGAAGTCGTCTCCGGAGCCGAGCGAATCGGGATCGACCGCGAGGTGGTCGACACGCAGCTTCTGCGCCGAGATTTCGCCCGAAAAGATGTCGAGGAGGCTGAAGCCGACGGCGAGGCTGCCGGCCGCCGCAAGCCGCTGGCCGGACTGCGGCCGTGCAAGGACGACATCGTCGAAGCGCAGCGTGATGCCGCCGGAGGGCGTGAAGCCGATGTGGCGCGAGCCGACCTCGATCGTCACGTCCGCAGGCAAGAGGCTCGCCGCCAGCTGCTGGCTCTGATCGAGAAGCAGCCGGTTGCCGAACGGGGTCGCGACGAGGAGAACGAGCGCACCGGCGACGAAAACGAGGCCGGCCGCCGCACCGGCCGCAAGAATTCTGACGACGGATTTCATGCGAGGGCGCGGCGGTGGTCAGTCGCCAGAGGATGTGCTCCCTGCGAGTCGCCGCGTCCATCCACGAAAGAGCGGTCCCCGGACCTTGCGCACCCCGTCACTTCCCGCATTTATCAGCTTCCCAAGCCGCACCCGAAAGGCATCATGAACAGGCGATTCGCCGTCTCCGACGAGCCGAAGACCGGGATCGCCACTCCCGAGGGATGCACCTTCCTTCAACTCGCGTCGAAAGGATGACACGATGACCATTTCCGTCGGCGAAAATTGCCCGGACTTCACTTTGCCCGACGACCATGGCGATCCGGTCGCACTCGCCGATGTCCGCGGCAAACCCTTCGTCCTCTACTTCTACCCCAAGGACGATACCTCCGGATGCACGCGCGAAGCTGTTGATTTCAGCGGCCTCGCGGCGGATTTCCAGGCAGCGGGCGTGGCTGTTTTCGGGGTGTCCCCGGACCCGGTGAAGAAGCACCAGAAGTTTCGCGACAAATACGAGCTCGCCGTGCGGCTGCTGTCGGACGAGGAGAAGGTGCTGCTGGGTGCCTTCGGCGTCTGGGTGGAGAAGTCGATGTATGGGCGCAAGTACATGGGGGTCGAGCGCACGACCGCGCTGATCGATGCGTACGGCAAGGTCGCCCGGATCTGGCCGAAGGTGAAGGTGCCGGGCCATGCGGAGGAAGTGCTGGAAGCCGCCCGGCAGCTGTCGGTCGGCGCCTGAGCCGCATGGAACAGGGGCCCGAGAAAACGCCGGACACGCTGCGGCGGGCGACGATCGACGCGCTCGCCGCGAGCGATCTGGACGACAAGGTGCGGCTGACCAATCTCGCCTGCCGCCTCTGGTTCGCGCGTCGCCTCGGCCTGCATTCGCCGACAGACCCGGCCCATCCCGGCCGTCCGGGGCGGCCCGGAACGCCCGAGCTGGTCTCGCCGAAGAAGCTGAAGCGGCGGTCGGTCCACACCGAGGAAGGCCGGATCGTTCTGATCCATGCCCTTGCCCATATCGAGCTGAACGCCATCGACCTCGCCCTCGACATCGTTGCGCGGTTCGCCCGCGAGAAGATGCCGCAGAGCTTCTTCGACGGCTGGATGACAGTGGCGCTGGAGGAGGCCAAGCACTTCGGCCTCCTGTCGCGCCGGCTGGGCGAACTCGGCTCGCATTACGGCGCCCTGCCCGCCCATGACGGGCTGTGGCAGGCGGTGGAGGAGACGGCGCACGACCTTTCGGCGCGGCTCGCCGTGGTACCGCTGATCCTCGAGGCGCGCGGCCTCGACGTGACGCCGTCGATGATCGACAAGCTGACCGCCGTCGGCGACCTCGAGACGGCGAAGATCCTGGCGATCATCTACCGGGACGAGCAGAAGCACGTCGCCACCGGCGCCAAGTGGTTCCGCTTCCTGTGTGCCCGGCACGGCGTCAACGCGGCCGAGCGATTCGGCGTTCTTGTGCGCCAGAGCTTCCGCGGCGACATCAAGGCGCCGTTCAACGACCGCGCCCGCGCCGAGGCCGGCCTGACGCCGACCTTCTACCGCTCGCTGTCGCCCCGCTCGCGGTGAATTCCGCCGCGGCTGAGTGCCCGCGCCAACCAAACGTTAACCTTAACGCCATCTAATCGCCGTCGACGAGAGCCCTCTCCCGGGCCGCCCACCCAAGCGATCGATGTCGATGCAGGCGAGCAAGCTGACCAGCACCTTTGGCCGACGCAAGGAGCCCCATACCGTCATCATCGCGCAGGGGGAGCGCGTCCGGCACTTCACCGTCGGGCGCGGGCGACTGGTGCTCGGATCGGCACTCGCCGTCCTCGTCGTGGCCTCGGCGATCGCGATGCCCCTCGGCTACGTTCTCTCAGCCCCGCAGGAGACCGGCACCGATGCACAAGCCTGGCGGGGCCAGGACGACTACGAACGCCGGATCGCCACACTGCGGTCGGAGCTGGACCGGGCGACAAGCCGGCAATTCCTCGCCCAGAAGATTGTCGAGAGCAAGGTCGACGTCCTGCTCGAGCAGCAGGAGCAACTGGCCGCACGCTACGAAAAGCTGCAGCCGCTGTTCGACCGGGCGAAATCGACCGGCCTGATCGCCGCCGCGGTTCCCGTCCCGACGCCGAAACCCTCAAGCGACGATCTTTCCGGCCAAGACGCCAACCCCGCGTCGGATTCAGTCGACATTGCCGGCGGTGCGCACACTCACGACATTTCCGACGAGACCGGCGCACCGGGCGCCCCTGCCCCTGGCTTTGCCCCTGCAGCCAACGCCTTCGCCCCCGATGACGGCACCGCAACGCCGGACTGGCTCGGCCGGCTGCGCGCCGAAGCGGCTCCCGAGGCTCGCGCTGTGCCAGCCGTCGCGGCGCCGTCATCGGGGGCGAAGGCCGCCCGCCTCGGCGGCAAGAGCGAAGCCGTCATCTCGGACGAGAGCCTTCGACGGATCGGCGCAGCGATCAGCGTCGCCGAACTCGCCCAGCTGCGAAACCTCGAAGCGCTCGCCTCCACCGCCCGTGGCCGCGCCGTGCGGATTTCCTCCGCCCTCGCCTCGGCCGGCATCGCAGTGGCCGACCTCGCTGACGGGGCCCCCGACAACGAGGGCGCGACCGGCGGCCCCTTCGAGCCGGTTCCCGCTTCGGACGCATTCGAGGCGAGCGTCGCCGAGCTCGACGCCGCCCTCGACCAGCTCCAGCGGGTCAGCGCCGTCGCGCGGGAGCTGCCCTTCGAGCGCCCGATGCCGGGCTCGCGCGTCACCTCCACCTTCGGGGTGAGAGCCGATCCGTTCCTCGGCCGCAAGGCCCTCCATTCCGGGATCGACTTCGCCGAAGCCCAGGGAACCGTCATCCACGCGACGGCGCCCGGAACGGTGACAAAGGCCGGCAATTTCGGCGGCTACGGCAACATGGTCGAGATCGACCACGGCAACGGCATCTCCACCCGCTACGGCCACATGGCGCGGGTCACGGTGGAGGTCGGCCAGACGCTCGAGCGCGGCGCGACGATCGGTGCCGTCGGCTCGACGGGACGCAGCACCGGCCCGCATCTCCACTACGAAGTCCGCCGCGACGGCGTGGCCGTCGATCCGGCGAAGTTCTTCCGCATCGGCGACAGGATCCGCGCCTTCGGGTGAAGGCCGCGGCAAGCAGACGGGGCGACCCGATCCGTCGCCCTCCGCTTCCGGTTTCTCGATCACGATGAAGACGGAAGATTTTCTTTCAGGCGAGCAGAACGAAAACGGGCCGGCGATGCGCCAGCCCGTCCATTGGTTCGGTCAGTCTGCGAGGGAAACCCCTCAGTCGATGTCCTCGACCTCGGCCTTGCCGCCTTCGACGCGCTGGGCGAGCGCGGCTTCCATGAAGTCGTCGATGTCGCCGTCGAGGATGTCCTGGGGCGCCGTACTCTCGACGCCGGTCCGCAGGTCCTTGACCAGCTGGTAGGGCTGCAGGACGTAGGAGCGGATCTGGTGGCCCCAGCCGATGTCGCTCTTCGAGGCGGCCTCAGCATTAGCTGCCGCCTCGCGTCGCTCCAGCTCGGCCTCGTAGAGGCGCGCCTTCAGCATGTTCCAGGCGGTGGCCCGGTTCTTGTGCTGCGAGCGCTCCTGCTGACAGGCCACCACGATCCCGGTCGGAATGTGGGTGATGCGCACCGCCGAGTCGGTCGTGTTGACGTGCTGGCCACCGGCGCCCGATGCCCGGTAGGTGTCGATCCGGCAATCCGACTCGTTCACCTGGATGTCGATCGTGTCGTCGACGACCGGATAGACCCACACCGAGGCGAAGGAGGTGTGCCGCCGCGCCTGGCTGTCGTAGGGCGAGATCCGCACCAGGCGATGAACGCCCGATTCGGTCTTCATCCAGCCATAGGCGTTGTGCCCCTTGAAGAGCAGCGTCGTGGACTTGATCCCGGCCTCTTCGCCGGGATGCTCCTCCAGCACCTCCACCTTCATCTTCGAGCGCTCGGCCCAGCGCATGTACATGCGCTGCAGCATCGCGGCCCAGTCCTGGCTCTCGGTGCCGCCGGCACCGGAATGGACCTCGACATAGGTGTCGTTGGAATCGGCCTCGCCCGACAGCAGCGATTCGATCTGGCGCTTGGCGACTTCGGCCTTGACCGCGCGGATGGCCGTCTCGGCCTCCGTGACGATGCTCTGGTCGCCCTCCTCCTCGCCCATGGCGATGAGCTCGACACTGTCCTGGAGGGTCTGGTCGAGGGAGCGGATCGCGGTGACGGCGCTCTCCAGCTGCTGACGCTCGCGCATCAGCGCCTGGGCCTCGGCCGGATCGTCCCAGATCGAGGGATCTTCGGCCTTCTGGTTCAGGACATCGAGGCGTCTGAGGGATTTATCCCAGTCAAAGATGCCTCCTCAGCAGGCTTATGGCCTGCTTGATTTCGTCGACCAAGGTCTCGATTTCGGCACGCATGCCGCATTCTCCTGCAAGTGGCTGACGGGCCGGCCGCAAGGCTGGACCGTGTTGGCAAAACTGCGATGGAAGCCCCGGCTCTTACCGGCCGGGGCGCTGCGCCGTCAACACGCGGCGGCGAAGCGCTGGGGATCCGTCCGCAAGGGCGCGGTCAGAACAGCCCGCCGGCGCCCTGGGTGATCGCCTGCTCGGCCTGCTGCGAGATCTGGCCGCCACCGGGGCCGGACGCGACCTCGTCCTCGCCGATGATCTGGTAACTGTCCGCCGGGCCCGTGCCGGGCTTGAAGGCCTCCATGATCACGTCGGGGCCGGAGCCCGAGGCCCGCATGCCGGTCTTGCGGTTGACGGCGATCAGCTCCATGCCCTCGGGCACCTTGAAGTCGACCGGCTTCTTGCCCTTCAGCGCTTCCTTCATGAAGTCGATGAAGACCGGCGCCGCGAGGCCGCCGCCTGTGGCGCCGTGGCCCATCGGCTGCGGGTTGTCGTAGCCGAGATAGACGCCGCAGACGAGATCCGGCGTGAAGCCGACGAACCAGGCGTCCTTCTCGTCATTGGTGGTGCCGGTCTTGCCGGCCACCGGCACGCCGAGCGCCTTGACGCGCGTCGCCGTGCCGCGCTGGACGACGCCCTCCATCATCGAGGTGATCTGGTAGGCGGTCATCGGGTCGAGCACCTGGTCGCGCTCGTCGACGAGCTGCGGCTCGGCCTGGCCATCATATTCGCGGGTGTTGCAGTCGGCGCAGAAGCGCTGGTCGTGCTTGTAGACGGTCCGGCCGTAGCGGTCCTGCACCCGGTCGATCAGCGACGGCTCGATCGAGCGGCCGCCATTGGCGATCACCGAATAGGCGGTGACCATCCTGAGGACGGTGGTCTCGCCGGCTCCGAGCGCCATCGGCAGATAGGGCTTCAGATGGTCGTAGATGCCGAAGCGCTCGGCATAGGCGGCGACGAGGTCCATGCCCATGTCCTTGGCGAGGCGCACGGTCATCAGGTTGCGGCTCTTCTCGATGCCGAGCCGGAGGGTCGAGGGTCCGGCATAGCCGCCGCCGTAGTTCTGCGGCGTCCAGTAGCCGCCATTGCCGTCGGGCAGCGACACCGGCCCGTCCATGATCACCGAGGCGGGCGTATAGCCGTTGTCGAGGGCCGCCGAATAGACGAACGGCTTGAACGATGAACCGGGCTGGCGATAGGCCTGGCTGGCGCGGTTGAATTCGGACTGGTCGTAGGAGAAGCCGCCGACCATGGCGCGGACCCGGCCGGTCTCCGGCTCCATGGCGACGAGCGCGCCCTGCACCTTGGGCGGCTGGCGAAGCAGGTAGCCGTCGCCGTCGCCTTCCTTCTCCACATAGACCACGTCGCCGCGCGACAGCACCTGGTCGGCCGAGCGGACCGAGCCCTTCTTCTCCTTGGTGTCCAGCCTCAGGGCCCATTTCATGTCGGACAGCGCGATCGTGCCGATCTCGCGCTCGCTGTCCAGCGCTCCCGAGATCGCCCGGCGCGGCTGCACGCCGACGCTGACCCGGTCCGCATTGGCTTCGAGCACCACGGCGAGGCGCCACTGCGGCACGTCCGCCAGCGCCTCGACCTTGCCGACCTCGGCGCCCCAGTCGCTGCCGATGTCGATGGTCGTCACCGGGCCGCGATAGCCGCGCTGCTGATCGAAGGCGACGAGCGCGTTCTGCAGCGCTGCCCTCGCCTCCTTCTGCAAGGCCGGATCGAGGGTCGTGCGGACCGACAGGCCGCCCTCGTAGAGCGCCTTGGAACCGTAGCGCTGGACGATCTCGCGACGGACGTCCTCGGTGAAGTATTGCGACGAGGCGAGATAGGTGCCGGACGGGCGCGGATTGACCTTGATCGGCTTTTCCTTCGCCGCAGCGGCCTCTTCCTGGTCGATGAAGCCGTTCGCCGTCATCTGAGCGATCACCCAGTTGCGGCGGTCGAGCGCCCGGTCGTAGTCGCGGAACGGATTGTAGTTTTCCGGCGCCTTCGGCAGCGCCGCGAGATAGGCGGCCTCCTCGACGCTGAGTTCGGTCACCGACTTGTCGAAATAGGCAAGCGCCGCGGCGGCGATGCCGTAGGAGCCCATGCCGAGATAGATCTCGTTGAGATAGAGTTCGAGGATCTTGTCCTTCGAATAGGCCTGCTCGATGCGCAGCGACAGGATCGCTTCCTTGAGCTTGCGGTCGAAGGTGCGCTCGTTGGTGAGAAGGAAGTTCTTCGCCACCTGCTGGGTGATGGTCGAGGCGCCCTGCATGCGCCCGCCCTTGGCGAGCACCATGACGGCGCGCCCGACGCCCTCGATGTCGATACCGGGATGGGTATAGAAGTTCTTGTCCTCGGCAGAGAGGAAGGCATTCTTGACGAGGTCCGGGATCGCCTGGATCGGCAGGAACAGCCGGCGCTGGGAGGCGTATTCCGCCATCAGCTGCCCGTCGGAGGCATGCACCCGCGTCGTCACCGGCGGCTCGTACTTGGCCAGCACCTGATAGTCCGGCAGCCCCTCGGCCGTGCGCTCGACATACCACGCCACCGCGCCGGCGACGAAAATGAAGAGAACCGACCCGATGCCGAAGAAATAACCGATCAGTCTGATCATCGAAACTCCGTCCGGCCGCCCGGATTGTCCGGCGCCCGCATTGCCTGGCGCCCGCTGCCCTAGGCCCCTGTCCGGCGGACGATCGCTCAGCCGATCGCCTCCCCTCAGGGATGGCCGCACCATCCCTCTCCCCGCTGGACCGCGCGGGGACAAGCCTGCCATGACCGCAAATTGCGGCGTTGCGATGGATCGACGCCGCTTTTACGGCATCCGCACCCAAGAAAGTTGCCGAATTGCCACAGAAATTCGGAGGATCGTCAAGCGCCGGTCAAGCTTTGTCGGTCAGGCCGCGCCGCCGTCATCGCAGCGGCGAATCGTGCCGGTATCCAAGCGCCTGACGGACGGCGCTTTTCAGCCGCGCCTTTCCGCCGCCTTGAGCGCGTCGGCCTGGCCGCCACGAAAGAAGCCGATGATCGATTCCGCGATGGCGGAGGTGATCTTGCGCCGCCACGCATCGTCCTTCAGCAGCTTTTCGTCCTTGTCGTTGGACAGGAACCCCATCTCGACCAGCACCGAGGGAATGTCCGGCGCCTTCAGCACCCGGAAGCCCGCCGAGCGCTTCGGGTTCTTGATGAGCTCGATGTTGCGCTTCGACAGATCGGCGACGAGAGCCGAGGCGAAGTGCTCGGAGAAGCTCACCGTCTCACGGCGCGTCAGGTCGAGCAGGATGTCGAAGATCTCCGGCGAGGTTTCCTGGAAGCCTTTCGGGGCGAAACGGTCCGAGGCGTTCTCATTCGCGGCGATCTGCCGGGAGAGCTCGTCCGAGGCGTCTTCCGACAGGGTGTAGACCGTCGCCCCGCGCAGCGCCTTGTAGTGAATCGAGTCGGCGTGGATCGAGAGAAAGAGATCGGCCCCGAGCTCGCGCGCGGAGGCCGCCCGTGCGTCAAGCGGAATGAACACGTCGCTGTTGCGGGTAAGCTCAGCGTCGACGTTCGGATAGGCGCGAAGCAGGTCGCGCAGCAGCCGAGCGTTTTCCAGATTGACGTTCTTCTCCATGGTGCCGGAGGGCGAGACGGCGCCTTTGTCGTCGCCACCATGGCCGGGGTCGATGACGATCGTCAGCTTGCGCGGACCGGCCGCCCGGGCCGGGAGGCCGTCACCGCTCCGGGGAGCCGACGGCTCGGCCGCCGCGCTCGCGACCTGCCCCACGCCGTCGAGGGATCCGCCGGGAGCAGTCAGCGCGACGTCGACGACCTGCCTGCCATCCTCCACCCGCTCGCTCACGAGGGCTGCGGCCGGCGCCTTGAGCCGGAAAATCACCCGGTAGCGATCGGCAGTGACGAGGCCGTGGCGCACCGTCGAGGCCAGAGCATTGTCCGGCAACTGGTCGAAAGCGACGGCCGGGACGGTGTTGTCGAAGTCCACCGCGATCCGGTCCGGATTCTTCATGGCGAAGGTTCGCACCCCGGTCTTGCCGGTCAGAGTGAAACGGATTGAGAGGCCGGCCTTGCTGGCGGTGGGCTCGATGCGGGTGATGACCCGCTCCTCGCCGGCCATCGCGCCACCACTGGACGCAAGGCCGAGCACCGGAACCAGAAGGGCGAAGACGAGAGCAGCGAGCGTGCGGCCGGCGATCATTCGTACATCTTTCCACGGTTGCCTGTGGCGAAAGGTCTCTGAGTGCGCGGACGACCACCGGCGATCGACGCCGCGGCCATAGCACATCCGCGCCGGCTGGTGCATGCGGCCCGATCGACTGGCACCGGCCCTGCACCGGCGCGCTGCGAGACCGCTGTTGCCGCAGGATATCGTCCCGAAGACGGCGAAATGCCGCGCCAGGTCGCCCAACCCGGACGATCGTTAGCGGATGAATGGATGCCGAGGCTTGCGCGAAGCTCGGGACGACGGCTTCGGGATCTGCTTTTGCCGCCGATTTCGTCGCTTTGACCGCCTGCCGAACGGGCAGCACCCTTGTCATGGTCAATAACCCGTCATAAAAGCAGGATCGAGGTTTGTGGTGGCGGAAAATTCGCGTCGCCGGCAAGAGGTTCGGAAGCCCGCGTCAGGCGCATGCCGCCCCGTGTCGGATGCCGACCCGCCCGAGAGGCGATGCTGCGTTCCACCACCCCGCCTCAAGTCGAGGTTTTTCGCCGATGCCGCAGCAGGAACTGCGATCGGCACACTTCTCGTCGAGATGCGCCGCCCGCCGCGGGGCGCATGCGCGACGTTTCATCGGCCGCCCGATGGCGGTCACCTGTTGTTATAAGGTCGTGTATTTGCCGCATCTGTCCGATTTTCACCGTCAGTCATTGTCCAGCGTCCGCCTCGTTGCGGCCGGTCATCAGCACGGAATCGTCGAGCAGCGGCCTGTGTGCACGACCCAGTCGGGCTCGCGCCCTACGAAAGACCGCTTGGCGATGATCTGCCGGATGCGTGTCCCTTGCGCGAGCGCCGGGGAGTCATCTCATGGCAAACAAAATGCTGATCGACGCGTCCCACCCGGAAGAGACGCGCGTCGTCGTCGTCCGCGGTAGCCGGATAGAAGAGTTCGATTTCGAATCGGAACACAAGAAGCAGCTCAAGGGGAACATCTACCTCGCCAAGGTCACGCGGGTCGAACCGTCGCTTCAGGCCGCCTTCGTCGAGTATGGCGGCAACCGCCACGGCTTCCTCGCCTTTTCCGAAATCCACCCGGACTACTACCAGATCCCGAAGGCGGATCGCGAAGCCCTGCTCGCCGAGGAAATGGCGCGTGGCGACGAGGACGACGACGACGAGCCGAAGGCCAAGCCCGCCCCCAAGGCGCAGCGCGGCCGCGGCCGGACGCGCGGCAAGGCTGCCGCCCGCGAGGACGGCGAAACGATCGCCGAGGACGTTTCGAGCCATGCCGGCGAGATCGGCGATGAGGAAGTCGGCGCGAGCGGCGACGACGCGCCGCATGCGCAGGACGGTCACGACGATGCGTCCGACCCGGTCGAGGCCCGCGACGGCTCCGACGACGACGCAGACGAGACCTCTTCCGAAGAGGGCGAAGACAATGGCCGTTCGCGCAAGCCGCGTCGTGGCCGGCGGACCCGCGGCCGCGGCCGTGAAGCGGATTCCGAGGAGAACGCCGACGAGGATGGCGAGCCCGAGGAAATCGACGACCTCGGCTCCGAGGACGCAATGGAGGAGGTTCCGGTCCGCCAGAGCCGCCCGCGTCGCCAGTACAAGATCCAGGAGGTCATCAAGCGCCGCCAGATCCTGCTTGTCCAGGTCGTCAAGGAAGAGCGCGGCAACAAGGGCGCGGCGCTGACCACCTATCTGTCGCTCGCCGGTCGCTATTCGGTGCTGATGCCCAACACCGCCCGCGGCGGCGGCATCTCCCGCAAGATCACCAACGCTGCCGATCGCAAGCGGCTGAAGGACGTGGTGCGCGACCTCGAAGTGCCGCGCGGCATGGGCATCATCCTGCGGACCGCCGGTGCCAACCGCACCAAGGCGGAGGTCAAGCGTGACTACGAGTACCTGATGCGGCTGTGGGAGACGGTGCGCACCGTGACGCTCTCCTCGATTGCCCCTGCCCTCGTCTATGAGGAAGGCAGCCTGATCAAGCGCTCGATCCGCGACCTCTACAACAAGGACATCGACCAGATCCTCGTCGCCGGCGAAGGCGGCTACCGCGAAGCCAAAGACTTCATGCGGATGCTGATGCCGAGCCAGGCCAAGGTGGTCCAGCCCTACCGCGACCCGACTCCGATCTTCGCCCGCCAGGGCATCGAGACGCAGCTCGACAAGATGCTGCAGCCCCATGTGACGCTCAAGTCCGGCGGCTACATCATCATCAACCAGACCGAGGCGCTGGTCGCCATCGACGTCAACTCCGGCCGCTCGACGCGGGAGCACTCGATCGAGGACACCGCCTACCAGACCAATCTGGAGGCGGCCGAGGAGGTCGCAAGGCAGCTCAGGCTGCGCGACCTCGCCGGCCTGATCGTCATCGACTTCATCGACATGGAGGAGAAGCGCAACAACCGCGCCGTCGAGAAGAAGATCAAGGACTGCCTGAAGGACGACCGGGCGCGCATCCAGGTCGGCAAGATCTCGCATTTCGGCCTTCTGGAGATGAGCCGCCAGCGCATTCGCGCCAGCGTGCTGGAATCCACCATGCAGGCCTGCCCGATCTGTGGCGGCGCCGGCCATATCCGTTCGGCCTCCTCGCTGGCGCTGCACGTGCTGCGCACGATCGAGGAGCACCTGCAGAAGCACGCGACCCACGATCTCATCGTCAAGGTTCCGACCGCGACGGCGATCTACGTCCTCAACGAGAAGCGCAAGCGGATCGACGAGCTCGAGCAGCATTTCGGCTTGAGGATCACCATCGAGGCCGACGAGGCCGCCGGCCATCAGGGCGTGACGATCGAGCATGGCGCCCCGGCCGAGCAGCCGGTCGTCCGGCAGATCGCGGCCCATCCCGAATCGGTCGTCGCCGATGACGAGATCGACGTCGTCGAGGAGGAAGCGCCCGAAGAGGCCGTCGCCGAAGAGACCGAGACGAAGGCAAGCGACACCCAGAAGGACGAGGGCGACGGTAAGCGCCGCCGTCGTCGGCGCCGGCGCCGGCGGGGCGAGCGCGAAGACGGCCAGAATGGCGAGGCACACGCCTCTTCGGACGGATCGACCGATTCGGGCGACGAGAGCGAGACCGGCGACGACGAGAGCGAAGAGAGCGACGACGAGACGTCCGGCGAAGCCGATGACGGCGACCGCGGCTCGCGCCGCCGCCGGCGCGGCCGTCGGGGCGGCAGGCGCCACCGCGACCAGAACGGCGAGGCCGGCGACGACACGGGCAACGGGGCGGAGAACACCTCCGAGCCGATCGCGGCCGTGAGCGAAGCCGCCGCGGTCTCCAGCGAGACGCGGCACGAAGAGACGGTCGTCTCCGGCGATGCCACTGCACATGTCGTCGCGCCGGAAGCGTCTTCGGACGCTCCACACGACGCAGCCCGTGAGGACGCCGTGGCGGTCGCCTCGGTGACCGAGGCGGTCAGCGACACGGTCGTGGTCTCGGAGCAGGACTGGTCGCAGGCCCCGGAGAGCTACGAGCCGGAGCATCGCGCCGAGGCTCCGGTGGAGCACAGCGTCGAGGCGGCGGACACCGCCAATCACATCGGGGTGCCCGAGGTGGAAGCCGGCCAGCCGGAAGCCGTCACGACGGGCGACGACGGCGGCGCGGCCGAGACCGTTGCTGCCGGCGAGGAGTCCGTCGCGGCCGATCAGCCAGCCAACGATGACGTGCCCGAACCCGCAGCTCCGAGAGAGCCGGTGGTGACGTCCTCGACCGGCGAAGAGGCGAGCGGCGAAGACGGCAAGCCGCGGCGCACCGGGTGGTGGGCCCGCCGCAGTTTTTTCTGAGACTCTTCGGGCTCGGCCACTAGGCCGGGCCCGAAGGCTTTCCGGGCCTGTCTGATGATGGCCGTTCCATCGCCGCGCCGCGGTCCGCACGGGGCTCGGCGCGGCGAGCCGGCAAGGCACCGGCAGCCTTGCCGTCCCTGTCGCCTCGGCGAGCTGCCATCACCGCCCGGCACCGGCATCGGCCCCGCCAAGGCCCGAAGCTGCCACTCGAGGCGGTGGCCTTGGCGCACGGCGCGGAAGCACCGTTTCCAACAATCCCCCGCCCGGGGCGTGGCGACGACGCCCGGCGATCGCAGCGAGGCGTCCGCAACGCATACGCCGCGCGACGTCGGGGTGATCCGCCGCCACGTGGCGGAACGGCATCCGGCACGCCTCCGGCGATCTCGGCTTCAGCGAGACACGGAACAGTCAGAATGGAAGAGGCAGAAACGGGAGAGGAAGGAATCGATGGCCGGCCGGCATTCGCGCGACAGTACGAGGAAACCGTCATTGCGCGGTGCCGACCGACCCCCCACGGGACCCAGGAGATGCGGCGGACCTGAGCATTCCATGGGGTAACTCGGGGGCCTGGCAAGCGGCAGCAGGCGCCCTGAATTCCTTGAGGGAACACTTGCTCAGAACCGGTCGAATTGCAACTTCGCCGCCGGCTCGAAGAGGAAAGTTTTAGCAAGAGGGTTAAGATCCTGCCAACCCTCGAAGCAGTCTCGCCCGGCCTTGTCCCCAACTTGCCGGCGCGGGAGCCCTAGAGCGGGATGGCTTTTCTTCGAATCGCCATGCCGCTCTAGCTTTTTGATCCCGCATGATCTTTTTCCGAGAGCCGGCAACCACCGCTCGGGATCATGCTCTAAGCCGCCTCGGCGCTGGTGACCCGGTTGCGGCCCGCCCGCTTGGCCTCGTAGAGCGCCGCGTCGGCCCGCTGGAGGATGGCGCTGCGCGCCTCGCCGCCCCGCGACAGGGCTAGGCCCGCACTGACCGTCACCGCCAAGGCCTCGCCGCCGATCGGGAACAGCACGTCCGAGACGGCACTGCGGATCCGCTCGGCAACACCGAAGGCGGTCTCGGCATCGGCGCCCGCCATCAGCACCGCGAATTCCTCGCCGCCATACCGGCACGCCAGATCGCTGGCGCGAATCGCGCCCTGCAGCCGGCGGGCGAACTCGATCAACACCCTGTCCCCCGCATCGTGGCCGAAGCCGTCGTTGATGCGCTTGAAGTGGTCGATGTCGAGCAGCGCGACGGAGAAGGTCCCCTCCGCACTTGCGGCGCGATCGAGATGGATGTCGAGGAAGCGGCGATTGTGGAGACCGGTCAGAGGATCGGTCACGGCGAGTTCGATCGTCTGTTGCAGCGACCGGCGCAGGCCCTCGTCGTATCGCGACCGGCGCAACTGCGTGCGCAGCCGGGCCGCGAGCTCGTTGCGGTCGATGGGGCGTGGAACATAGTCGTTGGCGCCGAGCTCCAGCGCGCGCGCCGCCCTCGCCTCGTCGCCGGCCTCGGCGAGGGCGAGGATCGGCTTGAGGCGGGTCGCCTGACCCGACCGGAGCTGCGAGATCAGCCGCAGCGGATCGTGCGTCGCGGCGGCAAGATCGACGACGAGGACATCGATGCCGTTTCCGGCTGCCTGTTCGAGAAATTCCGAGGCCTTGAAGAGGATCGTCAGCTCGGTCTCGCCGCGCAGCCGCCGCTCGATCAGGCGTGCGTCCTCGGCCGCCTCGATCAAGGCGAGCGTGCGCGACTTTTCGGTCGCGAGCTGGCGCAGGAGCTCCATCTCGCCGCCGACGAGCTGCATCGCCGTCTCGGCCCTCAGCCGCAACTCGTCCGTCACGCGCTTCAGCCGCGCCAGGTTGCGCACCCGCGACAGCAGCGCCAGGTCGCCGACCGGCTTGGTCAGGAAATCGTCGGCTCCGGCCTCCAGCCCCGCCAGCCGGTCTTCCGGCTGGTCGAGCGCGGTGATCAGGACGACGGGCACATGCATCGATTGCGGCGCCGCCTTGATCCTGCGGCAGACCTCGAAACCGTCGAGCCCCGGCATCATCACGTCGAGAAGGACGAGGTCGACCGGCTGCTGCGCGAGCACCTCGAGGGCGGCCTCGCCGCTGTCGGCGGTGACGACGTCGTAATATTCCGCGGCAAGCCGCGCCGAAAGCAGCCGCAGGTTCACCTCGATGTCGTCGACGACGAGAATGCGCGCGGTCATGATGCGGCTCAGGCGTCGTCGAGGAAGGACCGAATCACTTCCATGAAGCGGTTCACCGAGATCGGCTTGGAGATGTAGGCTTCGCAGCCCCCCTGCCGGATCCGCTCTTCGTCGCCCTTCATGGCGAAGGCGGTGACCGCGACGATGGGGATCTTGAACAGCTCCGGATCGGCCTTGAGCTGGCGCGTGACGTCGAGCCCGGAAATCTCCGGCAGCTGAATGTCCATCAGGATCAGGTCCGGCTTGTGCGCCCGGGCGAGATCCATGGCCTCCAGCCCGCTTCGGGTCTGCACGGTGTCATAGCCGTGCGCGACGAGGAGATCGCGGAACAGCTTCATGTTCAGCTCATTGTCCTCGACGATCATGACGGTCTTTGTCATCGTCGATACTCCCTGCCTCGACCCGTCCGAATAATTCGGCTACTCCAGCTTATGTAAGCGAATTTCTTTAAGAATCGGGTATCGATCCATTGACGTTCGTTAACGATCCGCGGCTGCCGCGCCGGCCTGGCGACAGACGAAACGCCCCCGACGCGGAAGCGGCGCAGGCGATCGCGATCAGGGCCCTCGCCTTCATCGCCGCCGATCCTGTCCTTCTGCCCCGGTTTCTCGCGCTCCCCGGTCTCGACCCCGCCAGCCTGCGGCGCGCGGCGCAGGAAGACGGGTTCTTGCCGGGAGTTCTCGATTTCATTCTCGGACATGAACCGACGCTCGTGGCCTTCTGCGAAGCGGAAGGTCTGCCGCTCCACCAGGTGCCGGCTGCGCGGTTGGCGCTGCGCCCCGTCGACGAGGATCCCGAGTGACGCCTCTCAACTTTGTGATCTGCCGTGACCTCAAAGCCTGAAACAGCGGGACCGCCCGTCGATTCTCTTCCGCAGCGGAATAATGCACTTCTCGTTCTGGATGTCGATGAAGTCGTTCTCGAATTCATAACACCTTTTTGTCGGCTGCTCGACGAACATGGTGCCCGCCTGCATCCGGAGAGCTTTCGGCTGACCGGCAACGTTCGCTCAATCGCGACCGGCGCCGCCCTGTCGGGGCCGCGCCTGGACGCGATCACCCAGCAGCTCTATGACGAGCAGCAGACGCGACAACCGCCGGTTGCCGGCGTCGAAGAGGCGCTCGGGCGCCTGTCGCAGATGGCCGACATCCTGTTCCTCACGGCAATGACACCGAGCCACTACGATCGGCGTCGCCGGCTTCTCGATGATGCCGGCCTGGCATTCCCGATGATCGCCACCGAACGCTCCAAGGGGGCGGTGGTTGCCGAACTTTGCGCCCGCAGGAACGGGCCGGTGGTCTTCGTCGACGATCTGCCGCCCAATCTCGCCGTCGTCCATCGCAGCGCGCCGCAGGTGCGGCTTCTGCATCTGATGGCGAACGAGGTGTTCCGGCCCCATCTGCCGGCGCTGCCGGCGTCAGCGGCCAGCGCCCGAGACTGGGGCGATGCCGAGGCGATCATCCGCGCCTGGATCGGCGACTGACTTCTCGCTCCCGTCAAAAAACCCTTTGCCGGCCTGCCTGCGTGATCTCGCCGTTCTTCCTTCGTTCGGCTATGATCGCCGCTCACCGGGTGCGACCACCATGCCGATTTCCGACATCTCGACCTTCTGCCGCGACTGCTTCGCCCCCGGAAAGGCCGGCCCGCGCCGCTGCCGCCACTGCGGCAGTCCGCGCCTGCTCGACCATCCCGAGGCAGCGCAGCTTTCCCTCGCCCATCTCGACTGCGATGCGTTCTATGCCAGCATCGAGAAGCGCGACCGGGCGGAGCTCGCCGACAGGCCCCTGATCATCGGGGGCGGGCGGCGGGGCGTCGTCTCCACTGCCTGCTACATCGCCCGCATCCGCGGCGTGCGGTCCGCCATGCCGATGTTCAAGGCGCTGAAGCTCTGCCCCGACGCCGTCGTCATCCGGCCGAACATGGAGAAATATGTCGGCGTCGGCCGGTCCGTGCGGGCGCTGATGAGCGAGATCACGCCGCTGGTCGAGCCGCTGTCGATCGACGAGGCCTTTCTCGATCTTTCGGGCACGCAGGCACTCCACGGCGAGCCGAGCAGCGTCACCCTCGCCCGTCTTGCCAGACGCATCGAGACGAACCTCGGCATCACCGTGTCCATCGGCCTGTCCCACAACAAGTTCCTCGCCAAGATCGCCAGTGACCTGGAAAAGCCGCGCGGCTTCTCGGTCATCGGGCGAGCCGAGACGCTGGGCTTTCTCGCCGACAAGCCGATCACCCTGATCTGGGGCGTCGGCCAGGCCATGGAGCAGAAGCTCGCGCGCGACGGCCTCACCCGCATCGGCCAGCTGCAGACGATGGAGGAGACCGAGCTGATGAAGCGCTATGGCGAGACAGGCCGGCGGCTCTTCCGGCTGGCGCGCGGCATCGACGAGCGACCGGTCAATCCCCGCGGCGAGGCCAAGAGCATTTCCGCCGAGACGACCTTCGACACCGACATCTCGTCGTTGGAGGCATTGACGCCTATCCTGCGCGATCTCAGCGAAACCGTCGCAGCACGGCTGAAGAAGACCGACCTTGCCGCCTCCACCATCGTCCTGAAGCTCAAGACCGCGGACTTCGCGATCCGGACCCGCAACCGCAAGCTCGGCGATCCGACCCGCCTCGCCGACCGCATCTTCGCTACCGGCCGCGCCCTTCTCGAAAAGGAGGCCGACGGCACCAGGTTTCGCCTGATCGGCATCGGCTGCGCGGATTTTTCTCCGGCGCTGCGGGCCGATCCGGTCGATCTCATCGACCAGGGAGCCGCGAAGCGCGCACGCGCCGAAGCCGCCCTCGACAATCTGCGCGGCAAGTTCGGCAAGAGCGCGATCGAGACCGGCATCACCTTCGGCCGGCTCGAACGCCGCCGCCGCGACCCGGCCCGGGCGGACGATCCCGCGCCCGATGCGTCCGCCGACTGACGTGGCGGGTGCCTGCGGCGGTGAGCGACTGGCGCGATGAGAGTTGCCGGCTCGGCGCAGCACGGCTGCCGGCGCCGGGAGCCGGAGCCCGATCGGCACTGGGCCGGGAAGGCCGCAGTCGGCCGCGCCGCGTCCGTCGCCCGTCCCTACAGGAGTTCGACGTCCAGGACGCCCGGCGCCGCCTTCACGGCACTCGCCATCTGCGGCGACACCCGGTAGCGGCCGGGCAGCGTGATCTCGACCTCCCGCTCGCCCTCGTCGCGCACAAGAACCAGCGACACCTCGCTGTCGCCGTCGCTCGAAAGCTGGCTGCGGAAGCTGGTCAGCGGCTTGGCGTCGCGCATGAAGACGCGCAGCGCCTTCTGGGTCCGCACCGCCTCGTCCTCCAGCGACTGCACCTGCTGGGCGCGCAGGGATATGCCCTCCGGCCGCTCCTCGGCCGAGACCGTGACGATGACGGAGGCGCCGGGCTCAAGCACGTCCCGGAAGGCGACGAGCGCCTCGGAGAACAGCACCACCTCGTACTGGCCGCTCGGATCGGAGAGCTGCACGATGCCGATCTTGCCGCCGGTGCGGGTCTTGCGCTCCTGGCGGGAGGTCACGGTGCCGGCGAGCCTGCCNGCGCTGGCGCCGCGCTTCACCGCCGAGACGACTTCCGTGTGGGACTGGACGCGCAGCCGCCGCAAGACGTCCTTGTACTCGTCGAGGGGATGGGCGGAGAGATAGAAGCCCACCGCCTGGAACTCCTTCATCAGCTTTTCCGACGCGGTCCACAAAGGCGCCGGGCTGAGCGCCAGCGGCTCCGGCGCGCCGCCCGCCGCCTGGCCGAACATGTCGTGCTGACCGGTGGCGCGCCCCTCCGAGACCCGCAGCGCATAGGACGCCATCCGCTCGATATTGGCGTAGAGCAGCGAGCGGTCGTGGCCGAAGCAGTCGAACGCGCCCGCCGCAATGAGGAATTCGAGCGTGCGCTTGTTGACGATCTTCGGGTCGATCCGCGCGCAGAAATCCTCCAGCGAGGCGAAGGGCTTGTCGCCCCGCCGCTCGACGATGTGGACGACGGCGTGCTCGCCGACCCCCTTGATGGCCGCAAGCGCGTAGAAGATCTTGTTCTCGCCGACCTCGAAGGCCTTGTGCGAGGTCTGCACCGAGGGCTGCACCACCTCGATCCCCAGCCGCCGCGCGTCGGAGCGGAAATCGTTCAGCTTGTCGGTGTTGCCGGTATCGAGCGTCATGGACGCGGCGAGGAACTCGACCGGGTGGTTGGCCTTCAGATAGGCCGTCTGATAGGCGACGAGGGCGTAGCAGGCGGCATGCGACTTGTTGAAGCCGTAGTCGGCGAACTTGGCGAGAAGGTCGAAGATCGTGTTCGCCTGGCCCTTGGCGATGCCGTTCTTCACCGCGCCGTCGACGAAGCGCACCCGCTGCTTGTCCATCTCGGCGCGGATCTTCTTGCCCATGGCGCGGCGCAGGAGATCGGCCTCGCCCAGGGAGTAGCCCGACAGGACCTGGGCGATCTGCATCACCTGCTCCTGATAGATGATGACGCCCTGCGTCTCCTTCAGGATCGGCTCGAGCATCGGATGGAGGAAGTCCGGTTCCTCCTCCTTGTGCTTTCTGGCGTTGTAGGTCGGGATGTTCTCCATCGGGCCCGGACGGTAGAGCGCGACCAGGGCGATGATGTCTTCGAGGCAGTCCGGCCGCATGCCGATCAGCGCCTTGCGCATACCGACCGATTCCACCTGGAAGACGCCGACCGTTTCGCCGCGGGTCAGCATCTCGTAAGTTCTGGCGTCGTCGAGCGGCAGGGCCGACAGGTCGATGTCGATGCCCTTGCGGGCGATCAGATCGACCGCCGTCTTCAGGGTCGTCAGGGTCTTCAGGCCAAGGAAGTCGAACTTGACCAGCCCGGCCGGCTCGACCCACTTCATGTTGAACTGGGTCACCGGCATGTCGGAGCGCGGATCGCGATACATCGGCACGAGCTGCGACAGCGGCCGGTCGCCGATGACGATACCCGCCGCATGGGTCGAGGCGTGGCGATAGAGACCCTCGAGCTTCAGGGCGATCGAGATCAGCCGGTCGACCACGTCCTCGGCCTTGCGCGCCTCGGCGAGCCGCGGCTCCTCCTCCAGCGCCTGGGCGAGGGTCACAGGATTGGCGGGGTTCTGCGGCACCAGCTTGCAGAGCTTGTCGACCTGACCGTAGGACATTTCCAGCACCCGGCCGACGTCGCGCAGCACGGCCCGGGCCTGCAGCGTTCCGAAGGTGATGATCTGGCCGACCTGCTCGCGCCCGTATTTCTCCTGGACGTAGCGGATCACCTCCTCGCGGCGGTCCTGGCAGAAGTCGATGTCGAAATCCGGCATCGACACGCGCTCGGGATTGAGGAAGCGCTCGAACAGCAGCGAGAAGCGCAAAGGGTCGAGATCGGTGATCGTCAGGGAATAGGCGACGAGGGAGCCGGCGCCCGATCCGCGGCCGGGGCCGACCGGGATGCCCTGCGCCTTGGCCCATTTGATGAAGTCCGAAACGATCAGGAAGTATCCCGGGAACTTCATCCGCTCGATGATGCCGAGCTCGAAGTCGAGACGGTCGCGATAGGCCGCCTCGGAGACGCCCGGCGCGCAGCCGAGCTTCGCGATCCGCGCTTCCAGCCCCTCGAAGGCCTGACGCCGCAGTTCCGCGACCTCCGCCGCGTCCGCAGCGACCGGCTCGGCATCGGCGCCGGCAAAGCGCGGCAGGATCGGTGCGCGAGTGCGCGGCCGGTGGGAGCAGCGCCGGGCGATTTCGACCGTGTTCTCCAGCGCCTCGGGAAGATCGGCGAACAGCACCGCCATCTCCGCCTTGCTCTTCAGGCAATGGTCGCGGGTCAGCCGGCGCCTGTCCTCGTGGCTGACCAGCCGGTTGCTGGCGACGGCGAGCAGCGCGTCATGGGCCTCGAAGTCGTCCGGGTAGGCGAAAAAGGGCTCGTTGGTGGCGACGAGCGGCAGGCCGAGATCATAGGCGAGCTCCACGGTCTCGGCCTCGATGCGGCGACTGTAGCCGGATTGCCGCTGCAGTTCGATGTAGAGCCGGTCGCCGAAGATTTCGGCGAGGCGTTCCACCCGCTGGCGGGCGATGGCGCCGCGCTCGGCCGCGAGAGCCGTGCCGATCGCCCCCAGCGGGCCACCGGACAGGGCGATCACACCGGCGGCGCGGGCGGCGATCCACTCCAGCGTGACATGCGGACGCTGATTGTCCGGATGCCCGAGATAGGCCAGCGAGACGATCTCGACGAGATTGGCGTAGCCCTCCGCGTCGGCGGCGATCAGGACCAGCTGGCCGATCGGCGCCAGGCCGCGATCACCGCGCCCGGGCCGGCTGTCGACCTCGGAATCGGCAAAGTCGACGTCGAGCTGGCAGCCGACGATCGGCTGGATGCCGGCCTTCGACGCTTTCTCGGAAAATTCCAGCGCTCCGAACAGGTTGTTGCTGTCGGCGATGCCGATCGCGGGGGCTGCGTCGCCGGTGGCGAACTTGATGATCTGGTCGAGCTTCAGCGCTCCTTCGAGCAGCGAGAAGGAGCTGTGGACGCGTAGATGCACGAAGGGCAAGGGGTCTCCGATCCGTGTCGTCGCGCTATCCGCCATGGAGTGACCTCATGCATTGCTGTCCGCCGCGGTGACGCCAGGCTCGCCCGTCCGGGCGCGGCTCTCGGGATGCGCACGTCGTCGACCGACCCATTCCGCCATCTCGACAGGCGTAGGTCTCATACCCGGCGGATGAAAGGCCGCCTCTCTCGATCATCCCCAGAAAAGCCGCGCCATCCACCTTCGCTCATCACATGGCGCCGGCATCGACAGGGGACGGGATCGAGATCGGGTTCGGAACAAGGCTGCGGCCAGCGTGGCCGTCACGCTGATCAGACGGCGTGGATGACGAGGCTGAGGGCGAAGAGGAAGCTGGAAATGGCCGCGAGGGAAAGGACATCCTTG
The DNA here is from genome assembly GCA_002700095.1 of Fulvimarina sp. Taxonomy (GTDB): domain Bacteria; phylum Pseudomonadota; class Alphaproteobacteria; order Rhizobiales; family Rhizobiaceae; genus Jiella. The sequence goes on from PACL01000080.1 coordinate 253,686, forward strand.
GCGAAATCGAGCATGACGTGACCTCCTGTTTTCTCTTACGTCCCCATTTGTTCTTATTTTGTTCCCTTCGTCAAGCGCCGGAATCTCGCCGAAAGTGAATTCCCGTAGGCAGCACCATATCTCGACAAGGCAAGCGATCGCAGGCAGGCGCGCTCCACGGGCCGCGGCCTGTGGGAGCGCGCCGGCAAATGCCTGCGGCAGTTCGATGATTCGGATTGGTCCAGGGGACGATGGCGCCGGCTTGCGCCGGTCAGCCCATGTCGAGCGGGACAATCCTGCCGGCTTCGAGCGTGATCGCGTGATCCATGCGCCGGGCAAGGTCGTGATTGTGGGTGGCGATCAGCGCCGCCACGCCGGACTGGCGCACCAGCGCGGTCAGGGCGTCGAAGACGTAGCCGGACGTCGTCGGATCGAGGTTGCCGGTGGGCTCGTCGGCGAGCAGCACATGGGGCGAATTGGCGACCGCGCGGGCGATGGCGACGCGTTGCTGCTCGCCACCCGAAAGCTCGGCGGGCCGATGCTGGGAGCGCGCGCCGATCCGCATGTAGTCGAGGAGTTCCTGCGCCCTCGTGGCGGCGCCCTTCTGCGACAGGCCGCCGATCATCTGCGGCAGCATGACGTTCTCGAGCGCCGAGAACTCCGGCAGGAGATGATGGAACTGGTAGACGAAGCCGATCGCCTGGCGGCGCATCGCGGTGCGCTTCTCGTCGCCGAGCGTGCCGCAGGCGACGCCGCCGATATAGACCTCGCCGCTGTCGGGCCTGTCGAGCAACCCGGCGATGTGCAGCAGCGTCGACTTGCCGGCGCCCGACGGGGCGACCAGCGCCACCATCTCGCCCGGCGCAAGCGTCAGCTCGGCCCTATCGAGGATGGTCAGGCGATTCTCACCCTGCACGTATTCCTTGCCGACGGCATCGAGCCGCAGCGCTTGGGGATCAGCCATCATTCGTACCGCAAAGCCTCGACCAGATCGAGCCGCGAGGCCCGCCAGGAGGGAAGGATCGTCGCCAGGAACGACAGGCCAATCGCCATTGCGACGACGAGAACGACCTCGCTCGGGTCGACCTCGGCCGGCAACTGGCTGAGGAAGTAGAATTCCGGGTTGAACAGGACGACGCCGGTGATCCAGGAAAAGAACTGCCGGATGCTCTCGATGTTGATGCAGAACAGCAGCCCGAGCACGAAGCCGGCGAGCGTGCCGGAAAAGCCGATCGAGGCGCCGGTGATCAGGAAAACGCGCATCACCGAACCCTTTGTCGCCCCCATCGTTCTGAGAATGGCGATGTCGCGGCCCTTGTCCTTCACCAGCATGAACAGCCCGGAGATGATGTTCAGCGCCGCGACGAGGACGATCAGCGTCAGGATGATGAACATGACGTTGCGCTCGACGTTGAGCGCCGAGAAGAAGCTCTCGTTCTGGGACTGCCAGGTCACTGTGTAGACGGGACGCCCCGCAGCCGCCTCGATCTGCGGCTGCAGCGCCTGCACCTCGTCCGGATGATCGACGAAGATCTCGATCGACTGGACGCGGTCCTCCTGATTGAAGAACAGCTGCGCCTCGGCGAGCGGCATGTAGACATAGGCAGCGTCGTATTCCGACATGCCGATCTCGAAGATCGCGCTCACCGGATAGGCCTTGACCCGAGGGGCGGTGCCGAAGGCGGTGACGTCGCCGTCGGGGGAGACGAGGGTGATGTTGTCGCCGAGGCCGATGCCCAGCGACTGGGCGAGACGGCTGCCCACGGCGACCCCCTGCCCCGTATCGAATCCCTCGAGGGTGCCGAGCTTGACGTTGGCGGAGACCGGAGCGAGCTTCGTCAGGTCGGCGAGCCGGACGCCGCGGACCAGCGCGCCCGTCGAACCGGTGTTCGGGCCCTGCGCCAGGACCTGGCCCTGCACCATCGGCATGACGAACTGGACGCCATCGACGCCCTGGATGCGCTGAGCGACGGCGTCGTAGTCGGTCAGCGGCTGATCGATCGGATACATGATGACGTGGCCGTTGACGCCGAGGATGCGCATCAGGAGCTCGCCCCTGAAGCCGTTCATCACCGACATGACGATGATCAGCGCGGCGACGCCGAGCATGATACCGACGAAGGAGAAGCCGGCAATGACCGAGACGCCGGCATCGCGCCGGCGCGAGCGCAGGTAGCGGCCGGCGATCATCCATTCGAAACGCGAGAACGGCCGGGTGGTGCGGGACGCATCGGCCACGGTCGCGTTTTCCGGGAGACTCATGCGCCCACCCTGGCGACGACGGAGGAGAGCGGAACGGTCTCGCGCTCGCCGGTGGCGCGGACCTTGACCTCCGCCTCCCCGGCCTTGGCCCCGCGCGGACCGACGATGACCTGCAGCGGCAGGCCGATCAGGTCCATCGAGGCGAACTTGGCACCGGCCCGCGAGTCCTGATCGTCATAGAGAACGTCGTAGCCAGCCCGACCGAGTTCGGCATAGAGGGTCTCGCAGGCGGCATCGCACTCGGCATCGCCGGGCTTCATGTTGATCAGCCCGACGTCGAAGGGTGCGACGGATTTCGGCCAGACGATGCCGGCCTCGTCGTGGGACGCCTCGATGATCGCGGCGACGAGGCGGCTCGGCCCGATGCCGTAGGAGCCCATGTGAACGGGCACGTCCTTGCCGTCCGGCCCGGTGACGACGGCGTTCATCGCCTCGGAATATTTGGTGCCGAAATAGAAGATGTGGCCGACCTCGATGCCGCGCGCCGCGACCTTGTCCGCGTCCGGCAGCGCATCCCAGGCGGCCGTGTCGTGCATCTCGTCGGTGGCGGCGTAGGGCTTCGTCCAGTTCTCGACGATCGCGGCGAGCGAGGCCGCGTCGGAGAAGTCGATCTCTTCGCCCGGCACCGCGAGATCGAGATAGTCGCGATGGCAGAACACCTCGCTCTCGCCGGTGGAGGCGAGGATGATGAACTCGTGGGAGAGATTGCCGCCGATCGGGCCGGTGTCCGCCCGCATCGGAATCGCCTTCATGCCGCAGCGGGTGAAGGTGCGCAGATAGGCGACGAACATGCGGTGATAGGCGGTCTGGGCGGCGTCGAAGTCGAGATCGAAGGAATAGGCGTCCTTCATCAAAAACTCGCGGGAGCGCATGACGCCGAAGCGGGGCCGCACCTCGTCGCGGAACTTCCACTGGATGTGGTAGAGATTGAGCGGCAGGTCCTTGTAGGAGCGCACGGACGAGCGGAAGATGTCGGTCACCATCTCCTCGTTGGTGGGGCCGAACAGAAGCTCGCGCTCGTGGCGATCCTCGATCCGCAGCATCTCCTTGCCATAGGCGTCGTAGCGGCCGCTCTCGCGCCACAGGTCGGCGGACTGGATCGTCGGCATCAGAAGCTCGACCGCGCCGGAGCGGTCCTGCTCCTCACGGACGATGGCGCAGACCTTGTCGAGCACGCGCTTGCCGAGCGGCAGGAACGAATAGATTCCCGCCGCCTGCTGCCGGATCATGCCGGCCCGCAGCATCAGCCGATGAGAGACGATCTCCGCCTCTTTCGGATTCTCCTTCAGGATGGGCAGAAAATACCGCGACAGACGCATCGATGGTCCGATCAAATCGAGAGATTGGCGTGAAGCACGCGCACGCCCGGCTCATAACCGGTCATACCCATGATGAAAAGACGGGATTTTCGTACCGCAGACGCGCGCCGCCGGCAGCGGCGCCACAAGTTGCGAACAGCCTCGCTCCGTCGCCCGAGCGGCCGGTCGCGAAAGCCGCGACAGCCCCAGGCAAGACGCCCCGCCTCGCGGCACCGTGCCGCACGCGTGATGCTTGTCGGAGGGCTGCGCGACGCAGTGCTTGCTTTGCGGCGCGAGGGACTCCGGGCCCAGCATCTTGCGGATGAACCCGACTGACGCAGCGCAATCCGCCGGACGAAACACTCGCAACAGGCGACGCCATGTCATGGGACCGCCACCAAACATGTGCCGGATCACATGGATACGCGGGGGAATGTGACAAACCGCATCACTTTCTGTCCGTCTGCAAAATTTCGCGTGACAAGTTGTCTGGCCGACGGTAACGTCCGGCGCATAAAAAGCGTGCCATCAATGGCGCGAAATCAGGCGGTCTAGTCTTGGGAGGACGTGATTTCCGGCGCGGTGCGAACCGCGGCCCCGGCAGAGATCCGGAGTGAAATCCAGGCGCGCGAATTGTGATGCAAGGCGAAAGCCTTGCATTTTTTTTGTGCAAATTTCGGCCTGCGGCTTTTGCTGGAGACAGAGCACCATCTTCGATCCCCCAACACTTCGTCACCTGCTCGAAGCGCGGCGTTGGTCCCGGCTTTCAACCGGCGCCCAGGAACGACTGCTCAGGCGCCGCGCGGGTCTGCCCCAGCGGCACCCGCTCGTCTCACGTTCCCGGAATCATGTGCGGGAAGTCGTCCGGGCCGAGGCCGAAGACCTGGGTCACCACGTAGAAGATGACGAACACCACGGTCGCCAGCGCCGTCGTCAGCATGAACTTGAAGCCCATGCGGGCGTTGATCGGCGCGCTGTCGGCTGTGCCGAGGGCACGTTCGCCGCTCTCGTGCTGGGACTGGTTGCCGATCGGCAGGACGACGAAGAGCGTCGTCCACCAGATGATGAAATAGATCGCCAAGCCTGAGATGATGCCCATCGAGACCTCCCCTTGATTGCGCCGTAGGCGCGGCGTCTGCGGCCGTGCCATGGCAGCTGTCGTGCCAATCCCTATCGCCGCCATGCGCCCAATTAAAGATCGGCGTGGCAGCCGGCGCTTTCGGAGCCGCATGAACGGACGCTCTCACGTCGCACGGATCAACCGCAACACCTGGCCTGAGCGAAAGCATCGTCGCCCCCGCCCAACCGGTTCACACCTGTTCGAGCTCGGTCAGCGTGCCATGGACGTCGCCGGGATGAAGAAACAGCACCGGCTTGCCATGGGCACCGATCCGCGGTTCGCCGTCGCCGAGAACCCGGGCGCCGTTGGCGACCAGGTGATCACGGGCGGCGACGATGTCGTCCACCTCATAGCAGAGGTGATGCATGCCGCCCTTCGGGTTCTTGGCGAGGAAGGCCGCGATGGGCGAGCCTTCCCCGAGCGGCTCGAGGAGCTCGATCTTGGTGTTGCCGAGCGTGACGAACACCACCGTGACGCCGTGCTCGGCAAGCGCCTGCGGCGCCGAGACCTCGGCGCCGAGAAAGGTACGATAGGTCGCCGCCGCGGCTTCGAGATCGGGCACCGCAAGCGCGACGTGGTTGAGGCCAAGCAGCATCGAACGATCCTCCCCAGATGATCGGGCGCCTTGATCGCCCGCGCGACGATCAGGCCTTGGAAACGAAGACCGACACGATCGGCTTCTTGCCCCAGGCGTCGGCGGCGGCGAACCGCACGGCCCGGCGCACCGCCTCGCGCACCGTCTCGATGTCGCCCCGCCGCTTCGGCGGGATGCTCTCGAAGGCGTCGACGGCGGCATCGACGAGGATGTCCTCCATGTCGTCGCCCTCCTCGTCCTCCTGCGGCAGGCCGAGGATCACCATCTCAGGGTCGTCCCGCAGCGCCAGCTTCGCGGTCATTTCCACATGCACGGCGACATGACCGACGAAGGAGAGGCGCCGCCGTTCGACGATGCCCATCTCCTCGGGAGTGCCGATCAGCCGCCCGTCCTTGTAAAGCCGCCCGACCGGAACCGTGTCGATCACCATGGCCGGTCCCGGCGCGAGCTGCACCATCGCCCCGTTGCGGATGGACAGGACGGTCTTGACGCCCGCCTCCCGGGCCAGCGCCTCGTGAGCAACGAGATGCGCCGCCTCGCCATGGGCGGGGATCGCGATCTGTGGCCGCACCCAGTCGTACATCTCCTTCATCTCGCGGCGACGCGGATGTCCTGAGACGTGGACGAGCTTCTCGCCGTCCTCCAGCACCCTGATGCCGCGATCGATCAGGGCGTTCTTGATCTCGATGATGCCCTTTTCGTTGCCGGGGATCGAGCGGGAGGAGAAGATCACCATGTCGCCCTTGGACAGGCTGACGGAGGGATGCTCGTCGCGCGACAGGCGGGCGAGCGCGGCGCGCGTCTCGCCCTGGCTGCCGGTCAGGATGATCACCGCCTTCTCGCGGGGGATGTAGCCGAAGTCCTGCTCCGACAGGAAGGGCGGCAGGCCCTCCAGATAGCCGAGCTCGTCGGAGACGTCGACGACGCGGCGCATGGAGCGCCCCATCAGCAGCACCTGACGGCCGGCATCGCGGGCCGCCTCCGCAACGGCGCGGATGCGGCCGACATTGGAGGAGAAGGTGGTGACGGCGACACGGCCCGGTGCCTCCGCGATGATCTTGGCGAGCGAGGCCGAGACCTCGCGCTCGGACGGGCTGACGCCGTCGCGCATGGCATTGGTCGAGTCGGCGATCATCGCTAGGACGCCCTCGTCGCCGATCGCCCGCAGCCGCGCCTCGTCTGTCGGGGCACCGAGGACCGGTGTCGCGTCGATCTTCCAGTCGCCGGTATGAAGGACCGTGCCGAGCGGCGAGCGGATCGCCAACGCGACGGGCTCGGGGATCGAATGGGTGACGTTGATCGCCTCGATCTCGAAGGGCCCGACGCGGAACCGGTCGCCCGCCTTGAACAGCGTCACCGGGATGTCCGGCGCGCCGGCCTCGCCCTCGCGCTTGGCCGCCAGCAGCGATGCGCAGAAGGCGGTCGCGTAGACGGGCGCCTTCAGCCGCGGCCAAAGGTCGAGCAACGCTCCGTAGTGATCCTCATGGGCATGGGTGATCACGATGCCCTTCAGCTTCAGCCGCCGCTCCTTGATGTAGCGGATATCGGGCAGGACGAGGTCCACACCCGGCATGTCGGGGCCGGCAAAGGACACGCCACAGTCGACCACGATCCACTCGCGGTTCCCCTCCGGGCCGAAGCCGTAGAGAGCGAAATTCATGCCGATCTCGCCGACACCGCCGAGTGGGCAGAACACCAACTCGCCGTTCGTGTTGTCGTTGTTCATCTAGCCTCTGCTTTCCGGTTTTTCTCTTGTTCGCAGATGGTCTTTTGCGTCATCCGGCCACCATCCTCCGGCTCAAATCTTCAGGGCTCGCCCGATCGTATGTCGTCAGGGCTCGCCCGCTCGCGCGTCAGGGCGGGCACCACCGCAAAATGTCATGCGCGGACCGACGCCACCGCGCCGAAATGCACGTCTCCGGCCGCAATGCGCGTCGCCGCGCCGTCCTCGCTTCGTATGACCAGATGGCAGTCCGCGTCGATGGTTTCAAACACCCCGCGTACGATGGTTCCGCCGGTGTCGACCGCCACCTGCGATCCGAGGCCCGCGGCCCCCTCGAGCCATCTGTCGCGGATCGCCGAGAGCCCCTGCCCGGCGCGCCAGAGGCGCAGATTGTCGACGAAGGCGTCGCTGAGGGCGAAGAACAGGTCACCCGCCGAGCAGTCGCAGCCCATCGCGGAAAGGTCCGTCGCCGGATAGGGCGTGCCGCGCGGATGATCGACGACGTTCACGCCGATGCCGATCGCGACGGCGAGATCCTCGGCGCCGACCCAGGCCGTCTCCAGCAGGATGCCCGAGAGCTTCGCTCCGTCGGCGAGTACGTCGTTCGGCCATTTGAGGGCGAAACGACCGCCCCGCACCAGATCGCCGCCATCGGGAGCCACGGCGAAAGCGCCCTTCGGCACCACCGCGAGGAGAGCATCCCGCAGGGCGAGTGCTGCGACGAAGCCGAGGGATGCCGACACCGCCAGCGCCACCGTCGGCCGGATCAGCAGCGTCGCGGCCAGATTGCCCGGACGCCCCTCCCAGGGTCGGCCGCGCCGTCCCCGACCACCCGTCTGGTGACCTGTGACCAGCCAGAGCCTGCCGGGATCGCCCTGCCTCGCCCGTTCGAGCGCCAACTGGTTGGTCGAGCCGATCTCGGCGAAGGACTCCAGCCGGAAGCCGTCCGCTACCGCCGTTGGCGAGAGAGCGAAAGCCGTCGTCACCGTCAGAAGAAGGACTTGGCGGCGGCCTCGGCTGCAGCGAAGACCGGGCCGCCGACGAAGATGTAGATCGGGAAGACGATGAGCCCCGTCACCCACAGGACCGCCCGCAGCTCGATCGCCATCGGCACGAAGGCCTCGGCCGGCTCGTCGAACCACATCGTCTTGACGAGGCGCAGATAGTAGAAGAGGCCGACGACCGAAGCGAGCACGCCGATGATCGCCAGCGGCCACAAGCCCGCATGCACCGCCGCCATGAAGACGAAGTACTTGGCGATGAAGCCGGCGAGCGGCGGAAGGCCTGCGAGCGACAGCATCATCACGGTGAGGAACAGCGCCATCACCGGGTTCGTCTGGGACAGGCCGGCCAGATCGTCGATCTCCTCGACCATGCCGTCGCGCCGGCGCATGGCGAGGATGACGGCGAAGGTGCCGAGCGTCATCATGAGATAGACGGTCATGTAGATGAGGACACCGCGCACGCCCTCGCTGTTGGCGGCGGCGAGGCCGACCAGCGCGTAGCCCATGTGAGCGATCGACGAATAGGCCATCAGCCGCTTGATGTTGCGCTGTCCGATCGCGGCGAAGGCCCCGAACACCATCGAGGCGATCGAGATGAAGACGATCACCTGCTGCCACTGGTCCGACATCGGCTCGAAACCCTGGACGGTGAAGCGGGGGAGCAGCGCCATCGCCGCAATCTTCGGCGCGCCGGCAAGGAAGGCAGTGATCGGCGTCGGGGCACCCTCGTAGACGTCCGGCGTCCACATGTGGAAGGGCACGGCGGAGATCTTGAAGGCGAGGCCCGCGAGGACGAAGACGAGGCCGACGACGAGGCCGAGGGAGTGGCCGCTCTCGCCGACGACGGCCGCGATCTGGGTGAACTCGATGTGGCCCGTGAAGCCGTAGACCATCGACGCGCCGTAGAGCAGCATGCCCGAGGACAGAGCGCCGAGGACGAAGTATTTCAGACCCGCTTCCGTCGAACGCACGCTGTCGCGGTTGATCGCCGCCAGCACGTAGATCGCCAGCGACTGCAGCTCGAGGCCGAGATAGAGGGCGATCATGTCGCCGGCGGAGACCATCATCATCATGCCGGTGGTCGACAGGAGGATGAGCACCGGGAACTCGAAGCGGTTGAACCGCTCGCTCTCGGCAAAGCCCACCGACATCACCATCGCGGCGGCGGAGCCGACGAGGACGAGGATCTTCATGAAGCGGGCGAACGGATCGAGGACGAAGGAGCCGCCGAAGCCGACGCCCAGCGGCGTGATCAGGATCAGCCACAGGGCGGCGATGATGATGACCGCGACCGAAAGACCGGTCACCGTCTGCGAGCTCTTCTCGCCCATGAAGACGCCGATCATCAGAAGGATCATCGCGCCGATCGACAGGATCAGCTCAGGTGCGGCGATCCACAGGCTGCTGGCGAGCATATCGGGCATCATGGGCGGTAGGCCTCGAAACGTAAGTGGGACGCCCTCAACGGCATGGCTGCCGCGACGAGGACGTTCGAATGGTCGTCATGCCGGCGGGGTAAACGCTGTGCCCCGTCGTCTGATGGTCGGCCCGGCGCTCAGTGGAGCACCGCGACCGCACCGTGGCCGGCGGCGTCGATCGCCGCCGTATAGCTCTTGACGAGCGTCTCCACCGAAGCCGCCGTCACGTCGAAGACGGGCATCGGATAAACGCCGAAGAAGATCACCAGCGCCACCAGCGGATAGAGCAGCAGCTTCTCGCGGCCGGACAGGTCGAGGATGTGGCGAAGGCTCTCCTTCTCCAGCGCCCCGAAGATCACCCTGCGATAGAGCCACAACGCGTAGCCGGCGGACAGGACGACGCCGGTGGTGGCAAAAATTGCGACCCAGGTGTTCACCTGGAAGACGCCGATCAGCGTCAGGAACTCGCCGACGAAGCCCGAGGTGCCGGGCAGGCCGACATTGGCCATGGTGAAGATCAGCATCACCACTGCGTAGTGGGGCATCCGGTTGACGAGGCCGCCATAGGCCGCGATCTCACGGGTGTGCATCCGGTCGTAGACGACGCCGACGCAGAGGAACAGCGCGCCGGAGACGAGGCCGTGGGAGAGCATCTGGAAGATCGCGCCCTGCACACCCTGCTGGTTGGCGGCGAAGATGCCCATGGTCACGAAGCCCATGTGGGCGACCGAGGAATAGGCGATCAGCTTCTTGATGTCCTCCTGCATCAGCGCGACGAGCGAGGTGTAGATGATCGCCACCACCGAGAGCGTGAACACGAAGGGCGCAAAATCCGCCGAGGCGAGCGGGAACATCGGCAGGGAGAAGCGCAGGAAGCCGTAGCCGCCGAGCTTCAGGAGGATGCCGGCCAGGATCACCGAGCCGGCCGTCGGCGCCTCGACATGGGCGTCCGGCAGCCAGGTGTGGACGGGCCACATCGGCATCTTCACCGCGAAGGAGGCGAAGAAGGCCAGCCACAGCCAGGTCTGCATCTCGGCCGGGAACGGGTGCTGCAGCAGCTCCGGAATCGAGGTCGTGCCGGCGTTCCAGTACATCGCCATGATGGCGATCAGCATCAGGACCGAGCCCAGGAAGGTGTAGAGAAAGAACTTGTAGCTCGCATAGATGCGGCGCTTGCCGCCCCACACGCCGATGATCAGGAACATCGGGATGAGACCGCCCTCGAAGAAGATGTAGAACAGGACGAGATCGAGCGAGCAGAAGACGCCGATGACCAGCGTTTCCAAGACGAGGAAGGCGATCATGTACTCCTTCACCCGCGTCTTCACGGACTCGAAGCTCGCCAGGATGCACAGCGGCATCAGGAAGGTCGTCAGGATCACGAACAGCATCGAGATGCCGTCGACGCCCATGTGATAGGTGATGCCGTCACCGATCCACTCGAGCTGCTCGACCATCTGGAAGCCCGGATCGGACGCGTCGAAGTCGATCCAGATCCACAGCGAGACGATGAAGGTAAAGACCGTCGTCAACAGGGCGACGTTGCGGACGTTCCGTCGGGCGAGCTCGTTGTCGTCCTTGATGAAAAGGATGAGGAGCGCGCCGACCAAAGGCAGGAAGGTGACGGTCGAGAGAATCGGCCAGTCGGTCATCAGTTCGCTCCCCCGAGCATCATCCAGGTGACCAGCGCGGCAACGCCGATCAGCATCGCGAATGCGTAGTGATAGAGATATCCGCTCTGGAGCCGCACGACCCGGCCGGTGACGTCGATGACCCGGGCCGAGACCCCGTCGGGACCGAGGCCGTCGATCACCCGGCCGTCGCCGGTCTTCCAGAGGAAGCGACCGAGCCACTGCGCCGGCCGAACGAACAGGAAGTCGTAGAGCTCGTCGAAGTACCACTTGTTCAGAAGGAACTGGTAGAGGCCGCGGTTGCGCTGTGCGGTCTCCTTCGCGAGGCTCGGCCGGGCGATGTAGAACATGTAGGCGGTGACGAAACCGACAGCCATGCAGATCGTCGGCAGGAAGGCGATCCAGAACGAGATCTCGTGCATATCGTGGAGCACGTGGTTCTCGGCGCCGGTGTAGATTGCCGCATGCCAGAATTCGCCATAGCCCTCGCCGATGAAGGCGCCCTCGAAGACGATGCCCGCAAACAGCGCGCCGGCGGCCAGCACGAAGAGCGGCACCAGCATGACCAGCGGCGACTCGTGGATGTGGTGCATCACGTCGGCGGAGGCCCGCGGCTTGCCGTGGAACGTCATGAAGATCAGGCGCCACGAATAGAAGCTGGTCAGCGCCGCCGCGATCACCGTCATGCCCCAGCCATAGAGGGCGAAGGAGTTGTGGCCGACGAAGGCCGCCTCGATGATCGCGTCCTTGGAGTAATAGCCGGCGGTGAAGGGGAAGCCGGTCAGAGCGAGGGTGCCGATCACCATCATCCAGTAGGTCTTCGGGATGTGCTTTCTCAGCCCACCCATGCGGCGCATGTCCTGCTCGTCGGAGACGGCATGGATCACCGAACCGGCGCCCAGGAACAGGAGCGCCTTGAAGAAGGCGTGGGTGAAGAGGTGGAAGATCGCCGGCCCGTAGGCGCCGACGCCGAGCGCGACGAACATGTAGCCGAGCTGGGAGCAGGTCGAATAGGCGATGACGCGCTTGATGTCGTTCTGGACGAGACCGACCGTCGCCGCGAAGAAGGCGGTGGTCGCACCGATGAAGGTGACGAAGGTCAGGGCCGAGGAGGACAATTCGAACAGCGGCGACATGCGGGCCAGCATGAAGACACCTGCGGTGACCATGGTCGCGGCGTGGATGAGCGCGGAGACCGGCGTCGGGCCCTCCATGGCGTCGGGGAGTCAGGTGTGCAGGCCGAGCTGGGCCGACTTGCCCATGGCGCCCATGAACAGCAGCAGGCAGACCGCGGTCAGCGCGCCGCCCATGGTAAGCGCATAGCCGGCAAAGTTGAGGACGACGTCGCCGGCTCCGTGTGTCGCGGCCTCGGCGCTGGCTGCGGCGGCATCATGGCCGCCGAGCGTGGCGGCGACGTCGGCGGCGCCGGCGAAGATCGTGTCCAAATTCACCGAGCCGAACAGCGCGAAGACGCCGAAGATGCCGAGGGCGAAGCCGAAGTCGCCGACGCGGTTGACGACGAAGGCCTTCATTGCGGCGGCGTTGGCCGAGGGCTTCTTGTACCAGAAGCCGATGAGCAGGTAGGAGGCGAGACCCACGCCCTCCCATCCGAAGAACATCTGCACGAGATTGTTCGACGTCACCAGCATCAGCATGGCGAAGGTGAAGAGCGAGAGATAGGCGAAGAACCGCGGCCGGTGCGGGTCGTGGTGCATGTAGCCGATCGAATAGACGTGCACCAGGCAGGACACGGTGTTGACGACGACCAGCATGACCAGGGTCAGGCGGTCGATCCGGAGCGACCAGGACACGTCGAGCCCGCCCGACTGCATCCACTGCAGCAGCGGCACGCGGACCGTCTCGCCCTCGCCGAAGCCGAAGGAGATGAAGGCGATCCAGGACAGGACCGCAGCCGCCACCATGAAGCCGGACAGCGTGTATTCGCAGGCCTTCGCCCCGATCGACTTGCCGAACAGCCCGGCGAGGAGGAAGCCCGCGAGCGGCAGGAGGACGATGATCGTGTACACCGCGATCAGCCTTTCATCGTGTTGACGTCGTCGACGGCGATCGAGCCGCGATTGCGGAAGAAGACGACCAGGATGGCGAGGCCGATGGCGGCCTCGGCCGCGGCGACCGTCAGGATGAACAGCGCGAAGACCTGGCCGACGAGGTCGTTGAGGAAGGCCGAGAACGCCACCATGTTGAGGTTCACGGCGAGCAGGATCAGCTCCACCGACATCAGGATGGTGATGATGTTCTTGCGGTTCATGAAGATGCCGAAGACCCCCGTGACGAAGAGGATCGCGGCGACTGTCAGGTAATGGCCGAGACCGATTTCCATGGTTTCCGGTTCCTTGTCGCTCAGATGCCCCGGCCGCTCTCGACCTTGCGGATCTCGATGGCTGTGGAGGGATTTCTCGCCACCTGCGCGGCGATGGACTGGCGCTTCAGGCCCTCCTTGTGGCGCAGCGTCAGGACGATCGCCCCGACCATCGCGACGAAGAGGATCAGCCCGGCCAGCTGGAAAAAGAGGATGTAGCGGGTGTAGAGAACCCCGCCGAGCGCCCGGATGTTGGACATTTCATAGAGCGGCTGCATCGGCAGGGCCGTCGACTGGGCGAGCTCCGGCTGATAGGCGCCGCCGGTGACCGCAATGACCAACTCGGCGAGGAGCACGAGGCCGATGATCAGGCCGAAGGGCGCATATTTCAGCGCTCCCTTCTTCATCTGGCCAATGTCGAGATCGAGCATCATGACGACGAACAGAAACAG
>PACL01000081.1 GCA_002700095.1 Fulvimarina sp.
CCGAGGAGCGCAAGGCCGCCTATACCAAGCTGCAGGAGGTGGTGCGCGAGGACCTGCCGTTCCTGCCGATGTTCCAGTACGCCACGGTTCGCGGCCACAAGAGCGACGTTGCGGGCGTGGTGCCGAACATCAACGTGCGCATCGACAGCTGGGACGTCGCCACCTGGTACTGGAACAAGTAGTTCGTTCGCGTCACGGCCGGCGCGCCTGCCGGCCGTGACGCTCTCGCTCCACGTTTCACACCCGTCGCCCGGCCCTTGCGCGCCGGCGCGGATCTAGCGGAAGCGACCTTGCCGATGCTGCGCTTTCTCTTCGGACGGCTCTGGCAGAGCCTCGTTCTCCTCGTCATCGTTTCGATGATCGGGTTCGCCGTGCTGACGCTGGCGCCCGGAGGCCCGCTGTCGCAATTTGCCCTGACGCCCGGCATGACCCAGGCGCAGCTCGCCCGCATCGCGCAGCAGATGGGCCTCGATCGGCCGCTGCCCGTCCAGTACTGGGAGTGGTTCACCCGGCTTCTCCAGGGCGACTGGGGCCGCTCCTATCGCGACAACCAGCCTGTGCTCTCGGTCATCTGGTCGCATCTCGTGGCAACCTTGCTGCTGATGGGGACCTCGACCTTCATTTCGGTGCTCGTCGGCACCTGGGTCGGCGTGCTCGGGGCGCTGAAGCGCTATTCGATTTTCGACTATGCCGCGACGGTCGGCGCCATGGTGGCGCTGTCGATCCCGACCTTCTGGTTCGGCCTGATCGCCATCTATCTCTTCGCGCTGCGCCTCGGCTGGCTGCCGGCCGGCAACATGTACACGATCGGCGACGGCTCGGTGCTCGACTACGCGGTCCACCTGATCATGCCGAGCCTCGTTCTCGCCCTCGTCAACGTCGCTGTCTGGAGCCGCTACATGCGCACTGCGGTGCTCGACGTGATGAACCAGGATTTCGTCCGCACCGCCAAGGCGAAGGGACTGACCCGCTGGGCCGTGCTGACGCGCCATATCATGCGCAATGCGCTGGTACCGATGATCACGCTGCTCGGCCTGCAGCTGCCGACGATCCTCGGCGGCGCGCTGGTCACGGAAACCGTCTTCACCTGGCCCGGCATGGGCCGACTGTTCCTCGATAGCCTCGGCTACAGCGACTATCCCGTCGTCATGGGCCTCCTGATGCTGTCGGCGATCCTCGTCCTGATCGGCAATCTCATGGCGGATGTGGCGGTCGCCGTGATCGATCCGCGCATCCGGCTCGGCTGAGGGGGCAAGGCATGACCGACATGGCATTCAAGGCCGCCCCCGCCCCGACCCAGCGCTGGTGGCAGCGGCGCGCGGTCAAGCGCTTCCTGCGCCATCGCCTGGCGCTGTTCGGGCTGGCGATCATCGTTCTTCTCGTGCTCGCCTGCGTCATCGGGCCGTATCTCCTGCCCTTCGACGATCTCTATATCGACCTGCGCGCGCGCTTCGCGCCGCCCATGACCGGCTCCCACATCTTCGGCACCGACCCGCTCGGCCGCGATCTCGCCGCCCGCCTGTTCATGGCGGGCCGCATCTCGCTGCTCGTCGGCTTCGCCGCGATGCTGATCTCCACCGTCTTTGGCAGCCTGATCGGCATCGTCGCCGGCTATTACGGCGGCAGGATCGGCGCCGTCCTGATGCGCTTCGTCGACGCGATGCTGTCGTTTCCGAGCATCTTCCTGCTCCTGGCGCTGGCCGCCTTCATCAAGCCGAGCCCGATCATGATCACGCTGATCATCGCCGCGACGAGCTGGATGGAGATCACCCGGATTGTCGAGGCGGAGATCAAATCGCTGCGGGAGCGCGACTTCATCATGGCGGCGAGGACGCTCGGCCTCTCCAACAGCCAGATCATGTTCCGCGAGCTGCTGCCCAACGCCATGGGGCCGATCATCGTCGCGGCGACGCTCACCGTCGCCCGGGCGATCCTGCTCGAAGCCTATGTCAGCTTCCTCGGCTACGGCATCCAGCCGCCGCTGCCGAGCTGGGGCAACATGCTGAATGGCGCCCAGCAATACCTGGATTCGGCGCCCTGGCTGGCGATCGTCCCGGGCGTCGCGATCACGCTTGCCGTCACCGGCTTCAACTTCGTCGGCGACGGCCTGCGAGACGCGCTCGACGCCCGCAGCGACATCGCGTGATCCGGGACCGCATGGAGGGGGAGACAAAGCCTTGAGGAAAGCCGAGCCGCGCTTCTCGCCCTTCGAGGCATCGCTCTGGTTCGCCACCGCCGAGGCGGCGCCCGCGACGCGGGAACTGGAGGAGACCATCACCGCCGACGTCTGCATCGTCGGGGCGGGCTATACCGGCCTGACCACGGCGCTGGAACTGGCCCGGAAAGGCGTCTCTGTCGTCGTCGTCGAGGCGCAGGAGGCCGGCTTCGGCGGATCGGGCCGCAATGCCGGCCACTGCACCCCGACCTTCACCCATTACTCGCTGGGAGAGCTGCGCAGGATGCTCGGCGAGCCGTGGGCCGAGCGGCTGATCCAGCGCCAGACCCGCGCCAACGACAAGGTCGCGACGATGATCCGCGACTACCAGATCGGCTGCGAATGGCAGCAGAACGGCTATGTGATGGGGGCGCTGCAGCCGGCGAACCTCCGGACACTCGCGCACAAGGTCGAGGAGTACAACGCCGTCGGCGCGAGGACGAAGCTTCTGGGGGCTGAGGAGGCACAGGCGATCACCGGCTCGCCGCGGTTGATGGGCGGCTGGATGCACGAGGAGGGCGGCCATCTCAACCCGCTCGGCTATGCGAGGGGCCTCGCCCGCGCCGTGATGCAGGAAGGGGGCCGGCTGTTCACGACGTCGCCGGTCGAGGCCGTCGAGCGCGAGGCCGGCCGCTGGCGCGTCGCAACGCCGAAGGGCGTAGTCTCGGCCGACAAGGTGATCTTCGCGACGGGGGCCTACACGGTCGGCGGCTGGCCGAAGCTCGACCAGACGTTCAGGATCATGCGGGTGTTCGTGGCGGCGACCCAGAAGCTGTCGGAGGAGACGCGGCGCCACGTTCTGCCGCAGAACACCACGATGCATGACGGGCGCGGCGACATCTATGTCTACAAGTACGACCGCGACGGACGCATCGTCGCCTCGATGTTCCCGATGGGCCGGCGCGGCGTCGATCTCGCCCTGACGCGGAAGATCCTGACCGACAGGCTGAAATGGCTGCACCCCCAGATCGCCGAGGAGATCCGCTGGGAGTATCTCTGGTTCGGAGAACTCGACATGCAGGTCCGCACGGTGCCGCGGCTTTATGATCTAGCGCCCGGCGTCGTCGGCCTTACCGGCCTCTCCGGCCGCGGGGTCCCGACCGGCTCGATGCTCGGCGGGATCCTGGCGGAATGGGCGATGGGTGTCCCGGACAGGGACCTCTCGCTGAAGCTGGAACCGCAGCGCTCGGCGCCGTTCTATATGGGGTTCGGGCCACAGCTCTCGCTGCGCTACCACCGTGCCCGCGACTGGCTGTCGGCGAAGGCAGCCGGCGCGCCGCTGCCGCCGCATCCCTGACCGAGCTGCGTTCGAACGATCGGAAAAAAATCGATCGGTTTGGTGCTTTGCGACCAAGTCTTCGCTTTTCGCAAGAGAGCCCGGATGCCGGTTTCTCACCGGTCGGAAGGCGAGCTGCGCATCCTCTCGGTGGCGGTCGGCGTCTCGACCGAGGTGCCGAAGTCGCCGGGCCGGGTGAGGTAGTCGAACAGGGTCAGGCCGGAGAGGATGACCAGCCAGACGACGCCGGAGAGGCCGGCAAGCACGATCGCCGTCATCGCCGTTCGCGGATGCATGAAGAACACCATCACAAGCGACGCCATGAGAACATCAACAGGGCGGCGATCTGGGCCGCGACCTCGGGATAGAGCCGGCCGGTGATCTTCGGCCACCAGAAATGCAGGCCGGCAAAGAAGGCCGACACCATGCCGCCGACCATGACGTAGTGGAAAGGTGAAGTCGACGAAGGCGACGAGGCCGGGCCGGCCGGCCAGCCGTTCGCCGAGGGAACGCGACGCTCCGGCGGCGTCGGTGAGTAGGGCGGCGCCAGAGACGTTCTGCGGAGGAGCAATTACCGATCGCCCTCCTGCACCGGGCAGTGCAGTCGCGGGTATCGAACCCGCTGTCCGACCATGGCCATCAAGGGCAACGGGTCTTCGGCAGATGCAGACGAAGCGGCATCTGGAGGCGGCGCCGATTCCCGCCTCGCCGTGGCATGCTGCCATGCTTCCGGGAACGGCGCGAGCGGCGAATCGGCAGGGTCTGCGAAGCGCGGAAACCGCCAAAGGACTGTTTTCAACCCTGCGCCGCGGGGCATTGGCCCCGTCGTGCGATGTGCCGTTCAGCGCGGGACCGCGTGCCCGCGCAGCCTCAGCCGGGACGCCGTCCCCATGACGCTTGGGAAATCATATGAATTTTACGCAGTTTATGGCTTCACCGGCTTCGGCGCGCCTATATAACGAACAGGGCGGACAATCAGGCATGCAGAGAGCGAATGAAGAAGCAGAAGCGTCGGCGGCAGGTAGCGGCCTTGCCCTACTGGATCGATCCGAACGGCAAGTTGAAGCTGCTTCTCGTGACCTCGCGCGATACCGGTCGCTGGGTGCTGCCGAAGGGCTGGCCGATGAAGGGGCGGCGCCTCCATGAAGCCGCGAAGATCGAGGCTTTCGAGGAAGCGGGCATCGACGGGACGATTGGCAAGAAGGCCGTCGGAGAATACGACTATGACAAGGACGGAGAAGTACCCTGCCGGGTCCGCGTCTTTCCGCTCTGCGTATCGCTTCTGCGGGACGAATGGCCGGAAATGGACGAGCGTCAACGCCAGTGGCACTGCCCGGGGGCAGCGGCGGATCTGGTCGACGAGCGTGACCTGAAGGCGCTGTTGCGATCGACGCCGGCTATCCTCGATCTATCCGTCGATCGCAGGAACTGACCCCGGCGAGACGGCAGGGCCTCAACGGCCCGGATACGGGTGGTGGTATCCGCAGGGACGTCAGGCCCCGGTTCGGGTCGATCGGCTGCCATCGTCGCGGCAGGCCGTTACAAGCATCGCTTCCCGGATGCCCATTGGGAAGCGGAGCCATCCGCGATTATCAGTTCGTTAGCCATACGAAGTCACCCTGCCGCCCATCTACCATTCGGGGATCGAGGCGGATGCGCCTCGTGACTGAGCCACCGCCTTGCCGTGCCAGGCGAAGGGGTGCCCTGTGAGGGGGCATGCCATGACTTCCGTCTCCTCCATGAACAGCGCCGCCGTCCTGATCCTGCAGCAGGCGAACCCTTCCACCGCGGCCGCAACGGCCAGTGATCAGGCTTGCGCCCCGGACGCCATCCTGGCGGCTGCGACGGGTGTCTCCGACGAGACCGGCGGCGCCCGGCTCCAGGCTTCCTCCGCCGTTGACAACGGGCTGTGGGATGGGAAGCAAAAGCAGGTCGGAGTCGTTCAGGCCGCTCTCGACTATCTCGACTCCGACCTGTTCCACTCCAGCGACCCGCAGATCAAGGACACGCCGAAGAAGTTGATCGCGGAAAATGGCGAGGAATTTGCCGCCATGGTTCAGGCCGAAAAGGGCAGGAACGCCGGGATGACCCTCGAGAATGCCATCGTGAATGCGATCGGCGCCACCATCCACGACAATCGCGGAGAATTCTCTGCGGGCGAGTTCGTCGTCGGCTTCAAATTCGCTGACGGTGGCTCAATCTACAACAACATCGCCGACCTCGATGGCAACGGCACCTACCAGTCGATGATGGACGACTTTTTGGGCGGCGCATGCCGCGCTCCTGAGCGCGAGGCAGAGCGGCGAGACGAATCTCTGGTCCGATTCCGGACCTGGCCCTGCCGAAGCCACTTTCAGCGCCTGGACCGAAAAGTGGCTCACGAGCTTTGGGTTCGACCTGCCGAAATGATCCATCGGACGTCCGATCCATCGGGCTTGCGCTCATACTGCGGCGGCGAGCCCCCTGCCGCGGATGACGGGGAGCTGCTCGCGATGGGGGCGGAGCGCCCTGCCGGCGAGGCGGGGGGGCGCCGAGGCAGCCGCTCCCCGCGCTGACCTAAGCCGCCAGACCCATCTGCGACGACGCTTCCAGCATGAAGCATCCCGTCGGCGCGACGACACCTGCGACGCCGTCGAGGGTGCCTTCGATCAGCTCCAGCGCCAGCAGGCGCCGGGGCTCGAACGGGCCGGGCATGGCCAGGCCGGCGGTCTTGGCGGCAGAAAAGCCGAAGCGGGCGTAATATTCCGGATCGCCGACGAGGATGATCGCCCCGTGGCCGAGCCGCGCAGCTTCAGCGATGGCGCAGCGCATCATCAGGCTGCCGAGACCGGTGCCTTGGCTCTCCGGGGAGACGGCGAGAGGGCCGAGGAGGAGCGCCGGAACGCCGGCGCCGTCCTTAGTGCCGGCCGCAACGTTCCAAAGCCGGACGGTACCGACGAGCGAGCCGTCCGGACGAAGGGCCGAGAAGGCGAGGCCGTCGGCCGGCAGCCGGCCGGCACGGATCTGCTCGGAGGACTTGCGAGTGCGGCCGGGACCCATGGCCGCGTCCAGCAGGGCTTCCCTGGCGTGCACATGGCCGGATTCTTCGCCGGCGATGACTGCAAAGGGGATGGCGTCGGCAAATGCGGATGAAGAAACGAATGCGGTCACGAAAACCTCCCGGAACACGGAGAAGGAGGTTGAAGACATGCATGCCGCTTGCGGCGCGCGGGCGAAGCAGCCCGGCGCCGCGCCTGTCCAAGCCTACTGCTTCGACAGGCGGTCTGCGCCGGACCGGAAGGGCGGTCTTCGCCCTTCCCATCGTCGGAGGTTGCGGGGTTCGCTCATCGCCGCCATCAGATCACATAGGCCCTGAGCGGCTCGAAGCCGTTGAAGGCGACCGAGGCGTAGGTCGTCGTGTAGGCACCGGTGCCGTCGATCAGGAGCTCGTCGCCGACGGTCAGGGAGACCGGAAGCGGGTAGGGCGTCTTTTCGTACATCACGTCGGCCGAATCGCAGGTCGGTCCGGCGAGGACGCAGGGCTCCATGGCGTCGCCGTCGCGAGGCGTGACGATCGGATAGCGGATCGCCTCGTCCATCGTCTCGGCGAGACCACCGAACTTGCCGATGTCGAGGAACACCCAGCGGTTCTCGTCCGCCTTCGACTTCTTCGACACGAGCACGACCTCGGTCTTGATGACGCCGGCATCGCCGACCATTCCGCGGCCCGGCTCGATGATCGTCTCCGGCAGCTGGTTGCCGAAATGCTTGCTCAGGCTGGAGAAGATCGCCTCGCCATAGGCGGCCGCAGCCGGGACGTCCTTCAGGTAACGGGTCGGGAACCCGCCGCCCATGTTGACGAGGGTCAACACGATGCCCTTCTCGGCCACGGCGTCGAAGACGAACTTGGCGTCGGCGATCGCTGCATCCCAGGCATTGGTGTCGGTCTGCTGCGAGCCAACATGGAAGGATACGCCGGTCGCCTTGAGGCCGAGGCGGTTCGCGGTGTCGAGGACGTCGACGGCCATCGCCGGGACGCAGCCGAACTTGCGCGACAGCGGCCACTCGGCGCCCTCGCCATTGGTCAGGACGCGGCAGAAGACGCGGGCGCCGGGCGCCGAACGGGCGATCTTCTCGACCTCTTCGACGCAGTCGACGGCGAACAGCGAGACGCCGAGCGCATGCGCCTTGGCGACGTCGCGCTCCTTCTTGATGGTGTTGCCGTAGGAGATGCGGGCGGGGGTGACGCCGGCGTCGAGCGCCATCTCGATCTCGGCGACCGAAGCGCAGTCGAAGTTGGAGCCGAGCGAGGCGAGGAGCCGCAGGATTTCGGGCGCCGGATTGGCCTTCACCGCATAGAAGATGGCGCTGTCGGGCAGGGCGCGGCGGAAGGCGCGAAAATTGTCCTCGACAACGTCGAGGTCGACAACGAGGCACGGGCCGTCCGGACGACGGGTGGCGAGGAAGTCGATGATGCGCTGAGTGACCATGGGTGCCTCCGAGGGACCAAAGGGGGTCGACAGGGAGCGTGCGCTACCGTTCCCCCAAACGACGAGGTCGTTCGGGAGTCACGATTTCGCGACGCGACTTGGTCGGAAACCCGCGCAAGAGAACGCGAGCATTCCGCTTTCGTCTGCCATGGTTTGGAGGGCTTGAACCCGCCGCACTTCAGGCAAGGATGGTGTGCCTCTTCAGTATTCCCGGCGATGGAGACCAGGAGAGACCAGAAAGGCCCGGACCGTCGTTGCTTCAAGGCGTCCTCGATATCGCGCGGCTCGCGAAATCGACTGGGTGTGTTACGTCCAGGTACCGTCACGGCTACCCTCGCATCTGAGGACCGTGGGACGCCCACAGGCACGTGCGACATGGGGCAAGTCGCGATGTATGACGAGTTTTTGTCATACGCAAGGCCCATGCTGGCCTGCAGTTGATTTTTTGTCCGGGGCGTTGAAGGAAGGGGGGAGGGCTGCGGCAGCGCGGCCACATTGGGTCAGGTTGGAGCAAGCTCGAAGCCATGGACACACTGACCAGAATGCGCGCCTTTCTCGCGGTCGTCGAGAATGAAGGCTTTTCGGCCGCGGCCCGCAAGACCGGGCGTTCGAAGGCGCTTCTGTCGAAATATGTGCGCGAGCTCGAGGACGAACTCGGCGTCCTCCTGATCAACCGCACCACGCGGCAGATCGCGCTGACGGCCGCCGGCGAAGTCTATGTGCGCAGGGCGGGGACGATTCTCTCCGACCTCGAGAGCCTGAACGAGGAGGCGCGCGAGGCCACTGGCGAGGCCAAGGGGCGCATCCGCGTCTCGGCGGCGCGCACCTTTGGAGACGCAGAGCTCGGCCTCAGCCTCGTCGACTTCGCCAAGGCCTATCCCGACATCGGGCTCGACATCCATCTCGACGACAACTTCGTCAATCTGGTGGAGGAAGGCTTCGACGTCGCCATCCGCATGACGCGGCTGAACGATTCGGCGATGATCGCCCGCCGGCTCGCCTCGCTGGACTTTGCCATCGTCGCCAGCCCGGAGCTTCTCGCCCGCCTCGGCAGGCCGAGCCATCCGAGCGAGTTCGTCGACTATCCGGCCGTGGTCGATTCCAATTCCCGCATGTTCTCCAACTGGATGTTCCGCGATCCGGTGAGCCAGGAGCAGATCTCCGTCGCCGTCTCCGGCCAGTTCACCGCCAACAGCCCGGTGACGGTGCGCGCCGCGGCGCTGGCCGGCCTCGGCTTCGCGCTCAGCCCCTCCTTCGTCGTCCGGGACGATCTGGAGGCTGGCCGGCTCGTCACCGTCCTCGACGAATACATGACCAGCGATGCCGGGATCTATGCGGTGTTCCCGCACCGCCGGCATCTGCCGGCCCGGGTGCGGGTCTTCGTCGACTATCTCGCCGAGTGGTTCAAGAAGTGCAACCGGAAGGTCGCGGGCGAACTGGCGAACGGCCAGGGTGCCGATGCGGCGGCGCGGCCGGACCAGATGGCCTGAGCCGGGTCACCCGGGCTGAGTTGAGAGGCGGGATGACAGGCCCGGCGAGAAAAACCGCGGGATGCCCTTCCAAACTTCCCGCAACCTGCGACACTCGCCGCCGGGCAGCCGAACCGGGACGGGTCCCGGGCGGGCTGGTACCCGGCTGGCGCATCGCAGGATCACCCTGCGATGAGACGCCGGCGGGGCTTCGGCGACGCTCGCTGCCGAGCCGGGCGCGGCCATCCCGGTCGCATCCGTCTCCTCGGCAGGCTGTGCTCTGGGAGGAGTGACGCCCATGACTTCGACGACAGGTTATGCCGGCTCATGGCGCGCCGTCGCCCGGCTGGCGGTTCTGCTGGTGGCCTCGACCACGGCCGGAACGACCTTTGCCGACACCCTCAAGGCCGGCCGTTTTGCCGGCGCCAGCGGCCACGCCGTCTCCGGGGCCGTCAGCGTCGAGCGCACCGGCAACCGCATGCTGCTGCGCCTCGGCGAGGACTTCGACTTCGACGGCGCGCCGGACCCGAAGGTCGCCTTCGGCAAGAACGGCTACGACGCAGCCACAATCCTCGGCGCGCTGCAGTCCGACAGCGGTGGGCAGACCTATGCGATTCCCGCTGGGTTCGACATGTCGGGCTACAACGAGGTCTGGATCTGGTGCGAGGAATTTGCCGTGCCCCTGGGGATGGCGAAGATCGAGTAGCTGCAAACGGGCCGGATCCGTCAGGGGGAAGACCCGTCAGAGCTTGGTGACGAGGCCGGCGCGGCTACGCGCGAGGCGTGCTGCCAGGGCCATCTGCCGTTATCGCTTCATGGCCGCCGCGGCAGCACGTGACCTGACGGCATCACCTGCTCGTCAAATGCTCTGAAGCCAGATGGCAGGTGATTGACCCGCCGCGTGAACGTGTCCCAATCTTGGCCGGAACGTGCCGTTAACCGGGCGTTCAGCGGTCTCATGACACGGTCCCGCCATGCGCCATCTTCTCGCCTCCGCCGTCCTTTGCGCCGCCCTTGCGTTGGTGCCCGCCGCGCCAGCGCTCGCCAAGGGTGGCTCGGGGCCGCGCGAGACCAGCTTCGCCGCGCCGGGCGATCCGGGCACGATCGTCATCAAGACCTCCGAGCGCAAGCTCTATCTCCTGACCGGCGGTGGCCGTGCGCTGGAATACGACATCGCCGTCGGCAAGCCGAGCGAGCAGTGGTTCGGCCGGAGCTGGGTGTCGATGAAGCGGCCGAATCCGACCTGGATCCCGACGGAGAGCATGCGGGCGCGCAACGCCAGCCTGCCCCAGTCGGTCGGCCCGGGCCCGAAGAACCCGCTCGGCGAACGGGCGATGAATCTCGGCTGGACGGCCTATCGCATCCACGGCACCAACTCGCCCAACTCCATCGGCAGCGCCGCCTCGTCGGGGTGCTTCCGCATGCGCAACGCCGACGTGAAGGACCTCTACGAGCGCGTCCATATCGGCGCCCAGGTGCTGGTCGAGCGGTAGGTCCGGGAGGCGACTGCCCGCCTCGGGCGCAAGCGGGATCCGACAAAGGCCGTCAGCTGACCCTGAGGCGCCTGTCGAGGTTGGTCATCGCGGAGTCGATGGCGTCGATCATCTTCGGCTCGATCGGCTTCGCGGCGGGCACTGAAGCGTGTGCTCCCAGGGCTTCGACCTCCGCTCCCGCCAGCGCCCTGGCGCGAGCAGCGCCCCCGGGCTCCGCAACAAGATTGAGCGCCACCAGGTTCGCCTTTACCTCGGACATCGCATGGGTGGCATCGGCCATTGCGGCCTTGTCCTTGCCCCGCTCGGTCTCGCTGCGCTGCAGGGCGCGCAGGCTCTGACGGCTCAGTTGGCCGCCGAACAGGAAGCCCGCGGCGGCGAAGGCGATGCTCTCGAAACTCGTGAAGATGACAAGGATGCGCGCCCAGACCCCGTCGGCGTCGGTGCCCGTCGCCGACGCCGCGAGCCACGCCAGCCAGCCGCTGAAGCCGAAGAAACTGACCAGGATGAGGGCGGCGGCCCCGGCCGCCCAGGGCGACGTGATGGCCGACGGCGGGTCGGACGATGGGGTGTCCGACATCGGTTCAGCCTCTCGTCCAGCCGGACTCGTCGCCGGCCCGGTGCCACCACTTGTCGAAGCTGATGACGCCCTCGTCCGCCCCACGCACGTGCACCACCGCGTCATCAAGCCCCAGCGACCCGCCTGTCCCGGTCAGAAGCATGTAGTCGCCGTCGAAGGAGCGGAACCGCATCGAGAGCGGCTCGCGGTAGGTCAGCATCTGTTCCTGCAGGATGCCGACGGCGATGCGCTCGCCCATGCGCAGGGACTCGTAGTAGTCCGTATAGTAGTGGACGCCAGCGAAGTTTCGGCCCACGGAGATGTTGGCCGCGAGCTTGTCCAGTTCGCCCTCGATCGTCAGCTGCCCCGCGTAAGGGACGAGATGGGAGCCGTCCGGGGACGTTCTACAGGCGTGGGGCATCAGGCTGGGAGCCCTGTAGAGGTCTCCAAAGGTGGCGTCGTTCTCGAAGTGCTGGACGATCGTCGAGAGTTTCGTCTCGCCGCGAGATCCGGAAAACGGACCGGCACCATACAGCTCGAAGAACGCCTTCAGGATCGTCACGCAGGCGCCGGCGACCGTCGCATGACCGGCGGCATAGCTCGGATGCATGGGGGAGCCCTCGGGGAAGGCCATCGGCAGGAGCAGATTGTGCGGGCACATGTCGATCCAGCCGTTGCTCGCGGCCGTGCCATGGGCGGTGTTGCTGGCGAGGTTGTGAGCGTTGACGCCATTCTTGAGCGCCATCGGGAGGGCGTCGGCCATTGCCAGCGCCTGTGCGCCGAACGGGCCCATCCTTTCGACGCCCGACTTGCCGCCGCCGGCCGCCGCCTGGAGTCCTGCCAATGTCAGCCCGCCCGCGACCGCCTCCGGACGCCCGCGCAGATGGATCTGGAACTTCTGCCGTCGCGCCGCCTTCAGCGCGCGAGTGGCGACTTCGGTCACCAGGCTCAGGATCTGGGCGGTGCCGAACGTCGCGAAGGCGTCGCGGGTCTTGTGGCGAACGGTGTCGTCGGTGGAATTTCCCATCCCTTCCGGCAGTCCCCGATCCGCCGGGACGTCCATGCTCAGCAGGATGAGGCAGGCGTTGAGGTAGCCCTGATACAGCGCGTCGAAATGCACATAGGTGGCGAGATCGCGCGGCGTGTGGATGAACCGGGGCGCATCGGCATAGCAGTCGATCTTCTTCCTGTCCGCACCGTCCTGAACGTCGAGCCACGTCGTCAGATCGGTCATGTGATCGACGCGCGCCAGATGCGGAATGAAGTACTGCGTGATCGTCTGGGCCCCGTACCGGATCAGCCCATCCGTGACATCGCCGCCACCGCCTGGCGCGAGGTTCGTGCAGGTCAGGCTTGCCTGCTGAGGCGGCTGTGCCGCCGCTTGTGGCAACGGCATCTGATTGCATCCGGCACCGGGGCCGCGTCCCGTGCTGCCGATCAGGAGGAACTGCGAGATCCAGGGGCCTGTCATCGGGCCTGCGGTGGAGCCACGGAAAAGGCTTCCACGCGTCAGCGCGGTCTCACCTGACAGGAAGCGAGCCTCCCGCCGGCGGATCTCGCGTGGTGTCAGGTGCTGAATGTCTGGAGCGGTGACTTTGTTGAACCAGGGCAACTGGTTGAGCGCGGCGATCACCGTGTTCGTCGTCATGCCCGACGGCGTCGGCGCAGTGCCGGCCTGGCCTGTCTCGAACTCCTGGAAGGGAACATCGCGC
Source organism: Fulvimarina sp. (assembly GCA_002700095.1). GTDB lineage: Bacteria > Pseudomonadota > Alphaproteobacteria > Rhizobiales > Rhizobiaceae > Jiella. Next base: position 13,191 of record PACL01000081.1, read on the forward strand.
AGGAGCGCCATCGCATAGAGTTCGGCGATCTCCGCCGTCAGTTCGTCCGATCCGAGCTTCGGAGCCTCCGGCATGGCCAGCGTGTCACAGTCGGGGCCCTCCAGCTCGAAGGTATGGCCCGCCAGCGGGCTCTCCCAGCCGCGCCATTTGGGCATGCCGCCGCCCGGAACCGGTTGTCTGAACATGTCGGGATGCGGGACATCGAACGCCGCTGCCACGCCCTTCGGATAGATGTCGTTCCCCGGCCGGTCGGGGAAGGGCGTGTGCTGCTTGGGCGTGTCGGGCTGGGCCGGATCCAGCTGCTGGCTGATCTCGACCTTGAAGATGTCGACCGCAGCCAAGTCTTTGACGACGCCGTATTCGTCATGGGCCAGCCCTTTGGTGAAGGTCGCGCAGTAGGGGGCGACTTCCACCTCGCCGTTGTTCTTCTGATAGCCCCGATCGAGCTCGCTCTGAGCGGCGGTCTTCGCACGCCGCTGGTAGCCGTACGCGATCGCGGCTTCACGCACTTGCTTGACAAGGCGAGCGCGATTTTCCCCGCGTTGATCCGGGCGCAGTACACTCATCTCGACCTCCGTCGTTCCTCTACGGAATATAATACACGGTTGCGAATGAGTATCAATGCACCGCCTAGGCGATTCATGATATCTGCCAGATTGACGATCAGTATCCACTAGTGTTCGCGGGGTATCCGAAGCATCCGTGTTTGGGTCTCGTTGGGGCATCATGGTCGGGTTGATCGAGACGAAGCGGTCCCCGTCGGTTTGTTGGATCGCACCGGGCCGCCTCAGCGCAATGTCGCCAACCCGATCCGAACCCGTGTCGCTGCCACTTCCCAATTTCCGACAAGGTTTTCCCTTTCAAGGAGGCGCAGCGAGGGGGATTCGCAGTTGAAAAAAAGCCTGATCGGCCTGCCTGTCGTCGTTGCGGTCACCTGTGCGGCCACGGCCGCGCTGGCCCATCCGCACGTCTTCGTCGAGCCGCATGTCGAGATCGTCGGCGATGCGGCTGGCTTGTTCACGGCGATCCGCAACGTCTGGCGGATGGACGAACTGTTCTCCTCCTCCGTCGTCGTCGATTTCGACAAGAACGCCAATGGCGCACTCGATCCCGAGGAGCTCGACGCTGTCGGCGAGACGGTCCGCCAATCGATCGCCGAATGGGGTTTCTATACCTTCGCCGAGATCGGCAGCCGGGACGTGAAGCTCGGAGCCCCGGACAAGATCCACACGCTGTTCGAGGACGGCCAGTTGATCTTCTTCTTTGAACTGCCGGTCACCGAGCCCATCAACCTGACGAAGCAGCCGGTGAAGGTCGCCAATTTCGACGAAAGCTTCTTCGTCGCCTTCGACTTCAAGGGCGCCGAGGATTTCCAGCTGATCGACCTGCCGGGCGGTTGCGCCAAGACGATCCACGTTCCCGACGAGGACGAGGCGGCGAAGGCGTGGATGAACACGATCGCCGGGATCGGCCCCGACGAGGAGGTGCCGCAGGACCAGGCGAACGCCTATGCCGACATCCTCGCCACCCGTCTGGAGGTGTCATGCAAGGCGGCGAGCTGATCCGCAGCCGCCGCGAGCCGTCACTGGCCGTGCCGCGCATTGCGAGGCGGTCTTGGCGGGCCGGCGCGGTCGTCTTCCTCTGCCTTGCCGCAGTCCTGGCCATCTGCCTGGCTGTCGATCCCGCCTTGGCCCGTTCTTCGATCGGCATCGGCACCTCGGACGCCATCACGACACCCGGCAACGGGTTCTTCTCCGGGTTCTTCGTCCTGATTACCGAGAAGCAGCGGGAGTTCTTCTCGGCGCTGCGCGAGGCGCTGGTCGGGCTGAAGCGCGGCGATGGCGCCCTTGTCCTCCTCGTCGGGATCTCGTTTGCCTACGGGATCTTCCATGCGGCGGGTCCGGGCCACGGCAAGGCGGTGATTTCCTCCTACATGCTGGCGAGCAGGGCGGAACTCCGGCGCGGCGTCGGCCTCGCCATTGCCTCGTCGCTGATGCAGGCGATCACGGCGATCCTCGTCGTCGGCGCCGGCTGGTATCTCCTGCGCGGCACCGGGATCTCGATGACCGACGCCACCGACTGGCTGGAGATCGCCTCCTATGGCCTCGTCGTCCTCTTCGGCCTGACGCTGCTGGCGCGGGCGCTGGTCAAGCTGGCGCGCCAGTGGCGGCCCTTCGCCCGTGTCGGTTCGAAGGTGCGGGGGGCATCGCTGCGGCGCCTGTCAGCCGCCGGCGATGGCTCGGCGATGGGCATGCTGGCATTCGCCGCGCCCGGCGAGGCGAGGGCGCCGTCGATGCCGGCGGCCGAGGCGCTGCCCGCCGGCGTCGTCTGCGACGAGGATGCCGACGACTGCGGCTGCGGTCGCCAGCACATCGCCGATCCCGCGCAGTTGCGCCGGCCGCTGACGCTGAAGACCGCTGCGGCACTGATCGGATCGATCGGCCTTCGGCCCTGCGCCGGCGCCATCGTCGTTTTGACCTTCGCGCTGCTCAACCAGCTCTATCTCGGCGGTCTCGTCTCGGTCTTCGCCATGGCTGCGGGCACCGCGATCACGGTATCGGCGCTGGCGACCTTCGCCGTCCTCGCCCGCAGCGCGGTCGAGCGGGCGGGGCGCCATGCCCGCCGCGCCGCCATGGTGGGGCTCGGCCTCGAGATCCTCGGCGCGGTGCTCCTCACCCTTGTCGGCATCGGGCTTCTGGGCGGCGCGCTGACAACGCTCTGAGGAAGGCCCGCCGTCGCTCCGACCGCAGATCGCTCAGCCGCGCCCATCGCGATAAGACCGGCAGGCCGCGCCGAAGGCCTCGAAGATCGCCGCCGAGGGAGCGTCGGTCTCGGCCCAGAATTCGGGATGCCACTGCACGCCGAGGACGAAGCTCTTCGCGCTGGCGACCGAGATCGCCTCGACGGTGCCGTCCGGCGCGCTGGCTTCCACCGTCAGTCCGTCGCCGAGCCGATCGATCGCCTGGCGGTGCAGCGAGTTCACCCGGATCGCCGGGGTTCCAACGATCGAGGCGAGCAGCCCGCCGGCGGTGACCGCCACCTCGTGGCGGGTGGCATAGCGCTCCCGCTGGTCCTCGTGGGTGATGGCACGGTGGTCCATGCGGCCATCGATCTCCTGAATTTCGGTCGCCAGTGTGCCCCCGAAGGCGACGTTCAGCTCCTGATGGCCCCGGCAGATGGCGAGAAGCGGCAGGCCGCGCCGCAGAGCCTCGCGGATCAGGCCATCCGTCAGGTCGTCGCGGTCGGTGTCGAAGGGCTCATAGCAGGGTGACGGCTCGGCGCCGTAGCGCGCGGGATGAACGTTGGAGGCCGAGCCGGTCGTCATCACCCCGTCGACCCTGTCGAGAATGGCGGCAAGGTCGATCTCCTCCGCCATGGCCGGCACGATGACCGGCGTCGCGCCGGCGACCCGCAGGAGCGCCTTCAGATAGGTGTCGGGGCTCGCATGCCAGCGGTAGTTCTGGAAATCGCGGATGTCGGCCGGGACGGCGACGAGGGGGGAGGCGGCGGTCATCGGGCTGCTCTTCTGCGGTGGTTCTGCGGCAGATAGCTCGCCTCGGCGGTTCCCGGAAGCCCGCTTGGCGAAATACCCGCGCCGATTGTCGGGCGCCTGCTTTTCTTCAGCCGCTCACAAAGCTAAACACGAGGGGCTGCGGCGGGATGGATGGAGCCGCATCGCGCCTTCGTGCCCTCACGGCCGGAGGGATCGACACTTGGGAGGAGTTTCATTTTGGATCGTCGTACATTCATCACCAAGGCGGGCATCGGAGCCGGCGCGGCTGCGGCTTCGACATTGGCCGCGCCCGCTATCGCCCAGGAAAACGAGAAGATCACCTGGCGCCTGACCTCGTCCTTCCCGAAGTCGCTCGACACCATTTATGGCGGCGGCGAGACCGTCGCGAAATATGTGCGCGAGGCGACCGACGGCAATTTCGAGATCCAGGTCTTCGCCGCCGGCGAGATCGTCCCCGGCCTGCAGGCGGCCGACGCGGTCTCCTCCGGCACCGTCGAGATGTGCCACACCGTGCCCTACTACTATGTCGGCAAGGACGTCACCTACGCCATGGGAGCGGCCATTCCGTTCGGTCTCAACGCCCGCCAGGTCAATGCCTGGCACTATTATGGCGGCGGCATCGACCTGATGAACGAGTTCTACGCCACGCAGGGCTTCGTCGGCTTCCCCGCCGGCAATACCGGCGTCCAGATGGGCGGCTGGTACCGCAAGGAAATCAACACGCTCGAGGATATGAAAGGGCTGAAGCTGCGCATCGCCGGTCTCGCCGGCCAGATCATGTCGAAGCTCGGCGTGGTGCCCCAGCAGATCGCCGGCGGCGACATCTATCCCTCGCTGGAAAAGGGCGTCATCGACGGCGCCGAGTGGGTCGGCCCCTATGACGACGAGAAGCTCGGCTTCGTCAAGGTCGCGCCCTACTACTACTATCCCGGCTGGTGGGAGGGTGGCCCGACCGTCGCCACCTTCATCAACAAGGACAAGTATGACGGCCTGCCGGCGAAGTACCAGTCGCTTCTGAGGACCGCCTGTCAGGCGGCCAGCAACGACATGCTCGCCTCCTACGACTACAAGAACCCCCAGGCGATCCGCCGGCTGGTCGACCAGGGCGCCCAGCTTCGCGCCTTCAGCCAGGAGATCATGCAGGCCTCCTACGACGCGGCGAAGGAGGTCTATGCCGAGACGTCCGCAAACAACGCGGCGTTCAAGAAAATCTACGACAACCAGCTGGCCTTCAAGAAGGACGCCTATCTCTGGGCGCAGCTGTCGGAATACACCTTCGACACCTTCATGATGATCCAGCAGCGCAACGGCACGCTCTGAGCGGAGCCATCGTCGGTGCGGCGAAGCGTGTCGCGCCGAACCATCTGCGATGACAAGAAATACGGGCCGCTCCTTCCGGGGCGGCCCGTTTCGTTGGACGTGACCTGGATGCTGTCGGCGTCGGCCGAGCTGAGCAGGCTGTCGACGTCGGGGGCGTCGACGGTGCCTTCCCAGACGATCGCATCGTCGTCCCCGAAGATCAGCGCGGCGCCGGACGCGACGTTGCCGGTATCGGTGCCGGTCACGGTCTGGATTTCGGTCTCCGGGCCCGCCTGGATGTCGAAACTGTCGGCTCGGGCGACGGTTGCCGTCGGCACTCCGAGAGCGGCGGCGACGGCGATCAGGCTGAAGCCGGCGACGAGTTCGAACATGGTAGAGCCCCTTCACTTCGAGGCACGGAGTTGGAAATCGCGCGTGGATCTGATGACCTAATTGCCTCGCCGTTGCCGCAATCCCACGAGGTGCCGGCGCTGTTGCATTTCCGTCAATGCTGCTTATGGTCCGCGCCGGACGTGGCGGCCCCGGCAGTCGCCGAAGCGCATGGGCCGCCCGACGCCGGCGGCGCCGATCAATGGGAATGACAATCATGGACAGACGCAAATTCATCCGCGGTGTCGCCACCGGCGCCGCCGGCCTCGGTGCGGCCTCCAGCCTCGCGGCACCGGCCATCGCCCAGAGCAACCCGAAGCTCCAGTGGCGCTGCATCTCGTCTTTCCCGAATTCGCTCCCGGCGCTCTTCGGCGCGGCCCGGTACATCGCCGACTATGTGCGGGAGATGACCGACGGCCAGTTCGAGATCCAGACGTTCGCCGCAGGCGAGATCGTCCCCGGAGGTCAGGTGCTCGACGCGGTGCAGAACGGCACCGTGGAGATGGGCCATACGGCCTCGTATTACTACGTCGGCAAGAACCCCGCCTTCGCCTTCGGCACGACGGTGCCCTTCATGTTGAACGCCCGCCAGCAGAACGCCTGGTTCGATCAGGGCGGCGGCAACCAGCTGCTTGACGCTTTCTTCGAGAAGCAGGGCATCTTCGCCCGCCCCGCCGGCAACACCGGGGCCCAGATGGGCGGCTGGTATCGCAAGGAGATCAACTCCCTCGACGACATGAGCGGCCTGAAGATGCGCATCGCCGGCCTTGCCGGCCAGGTGATGGCCAAGCTCGGCGTCGTGCCCCAGCAGATCCCCGCCGGCGACATCTATGCCGCGCTGGAGAAGGGCACCCTCGACGCGGTGGAATTCGTCGGCCCCTATGACGACGAGAAGCTCGGCTTCGTGAAGGTCGCGCCCTACTACTACTATCCCGCCTGGTGGGAGGGCGGCGCCGCCACCCATGCGATGATCACCCTCGACACGTGGAACGCGCTGCCGAAGCCTTACCAGGCGATCGTCAAGGCGGCCTGCGAGGCGGCCAACGGCCACATGCTGGCCACCTACGACTGGGAAAACCCCAAGGCGATCAAGCGCCTCGTCGGCGAGGGCGCGCAGCTTCGCCCTTTCACCCAGGAGGTCATGCAGGCGAGCTTCAAGGCGTCGCAGGAGGTCATGCAGTCGATCGCGGCGGAAAACGCCGAGTTCAAGACGCTCTACGACAGCCAGGCAGCGTTCCGGGCGGAGAGCTATCTCTGGGAGCAGCTCGCCGAATACAACTTCGATACCTTCATGATGATCCAGCAACGCAGCGGCGCGCTGTGAGGCGGGGCGGCTTCGCTTGATCGCAAGAGGCCCGTCGGTCGTTCGGCGGGCCTTTCTCATTCGCGGGTGAGGTTACGCCTTTTGCTGCGTGCCGCATCCGGCCTTTCAGCACGCAGCCATCGCGGCGGCTTTTGCCGCGTGGCATCGACCTTGAGGGATTGACGCAAGCTTCAACGCTTCGTCATCCCGGCCATGGAGCCGGGATCCATTCCAAATCGCCGAAGTTTCGAGCATGGTTCCTCGTCAACTCATTGATCTGACTGAAACAAAGAGCAGCGTTGACGGCAGAGGCATGGATCCCGGCTCGGTGGCCGGGATGACGAAGCGTCGAGTTTCGCCCCACTTTCTGCCGCGCCTATGCCCCGTGAGACACCGATTGCCGATGCAATCAGAGGCAAGGGTGAACCCTTCTATTGCCTGGAAAGCGGATGAATACACGCCGCGCGATGGCCTTCGCCGAGGTCCTTGACGTCCAGCGGCGGCATCGCCTCGCGGCAATCGGCCTCCACCCGTGGGCAGCGGGCGGCGAAGGGGCAGCCGGGCGGCGGATCGTAAGGGTCCGGCAGCTCGCCCGTGTCGCCGGCGGGCCTCTCCCGCTTGCGGTTCGGGACGGGGGCCGAATCGATGAGCAGCTTCGTATAGGGGTGCAGCGGCGCCTGGAACATTTTCCGCGCCGGGGCCGTCTCGACGACCGCGCCGAAATACATCACCGCCACGCGGGTCGCGACGCTTTCCACCACCGCCAGGTCGTGGCTGATGAAGACGTATGTCAGCCCGCGCTCGCGCTTCAGCCGGTCGAGGAGGTTCAGCACCTGCGCCTGTACCGAGACGTCGAGGGCCGAGACCGGCTCGTCGAGGACGACGACGTCGGGCTCGGCGGCGAGCGCCCTCGCGATGCCGATCCGCTGGGCCTGGCCGCCGGAGAACTCGTGCGGATAGCGCTCGAGGAATTCCGGCCGCAGGTTCACGTCGTCGACCAGTTTTTTCAGCCGTGCCTCGCGCTCGGCCCGGCCGAGGCCGAGAAGGTGGCGCATCGGCGCCTCGAGGATCTCGCGGATGGTCTGGCGCGGATTGAGCGAGGAGACCGGGTCCTGGAAGACATATTGCACGCGCCGGGCGAGGGCTTTCGTGCCGGAGGACGAGAGGTCCTCGCCGTCGAGGCGGATGGCGCCTGATGTCGGCCTCTCGAGGCCGACCAGCATGCGGGCGAGGGTGGACTTGCCGCAGCCGGATTCCCCGACGATGCCGAGGGTCTCGCCCTGGACGAGATCGAGCGACACGCCGCGCAACGCGGTCAGCTGCGGCTTGCGGGTGCCGAAGATCGTCCGGCCGCCGCCGAAGGTTCGGGCGAGATCGCGGATCTCGATGAGGGGAGCGACCGCGCTCACGGCAATACCTCGGGATGATGGATCTTGGCTGCCTCGTCCAGCAGCGCTTCGCCCGGCTGCAGCGGGTGCAGGCATCGAGCTTCGAGGCTGCCGCGCTTTTCCTCCAGCGGGATCTCGCCGGAGCGGCAGTCCGCCTCGACCCGCGGACAGCGGTCGGCGAAGGCGCAGCCGGATGGCAGGCGGTTGACTGCCGGCGGGCGGCCGGGCACGGCGTCGAGGCGGCGCTCCGGCTCGCCCATGACCGGCACGCAGTCGATCAGCATGCGGGTATAGGGATGAGCCGGCTCCGTCAGGATCTCCTCGGTGCGGCCGGTCTCGACGATCCGGCCGGCATACATCACCGCCACCCGGTCGGCGATCTCGGAGACGACGCCGAAGTCGTGGGTGATGAAGAGGACGGCCGTGTTTCGTTCGCGACGCAGCTCGTCGAGGAGCCGCAGCACTTCGGCCTGTACCGTCACGTCGAGGGCCGTCGTCGGCTCGTCGGCGATGATCAGCTCGGGATCGTTGGCCAGCGCCATGGCGATCGAAACGCGCTGGCGCAGCCCGCCGGACAGCTCGTGCGGCAGCGCCTTCATCCGCTGGGCGGCATTGGGGATCCGCACGAGGGCGAGGAGGTCCTGCGCCTTCGCCTCTGCGTCGCGGCGGGACAGAGGCTGGTGGGCGCGAATTGCCTCGACGATCTGGTCGCCGACGGCAAACAGCGGATGCAGCGTCGCCAGCGGGTCCTGGAAGACGTGGGAGACGGCGCCGCCGCGCAAATGGCGGATGCGCTTGTCCGAGGCCTCGGCGAGGTCCTCGCCTTTGAAGCCGATGCGTCCGCCGGCGATGACGCCCGGCGGCGAGGGCACGAGGCCCATGATGCTCATCGCGGTCACGGACTTGCCGGAGCCGGATTCACCGACGAGGCCGAGGCATTCGCCGGGGCGGATGACGAGATCGACGCCGCCGGTGGCGTGGTAGATCTCCGAGCCCATGTGGAAATCGGTGCGCAGGTCGCGGACGTCGAGGATGGCGGCTTCGGCAGGGTCGTTCCCATTTTCCCCTGCGGCACGGTCGGTGCCGAGGCACTCGCCTCTGCCCTGCCGGGCGCCGGGGCGAGCCGCGGGTCTCGCCCGTCCTTTGGACCCCCCACAAGGAGGGAGATCACGCGGCGGCGGCGTCTCAGACCTATCGACCTCCCTCCTTGTGGGGGAGATGCCGGCAGGCAGAGGGGGGTGGCCGCCGCCGGATACGCCGGCAGAAACTGGCTTCCTGCTGCCGCGATCCATGGGCACCTTGCGCTCCCTCGCCACCTTCGTGCGAAACGACGGCCGCGCCATCGCCCCCGACCGCAATCGCGGATCCAGCGCGTCCCGGATGCCGTCGCCGATCAGGTTGATGCTCATGACGATCAGGAAGATCATCAGACCGGGGACCAGCGAGATCGTCGGGGCGGTGAACATCACCTTGCGACCGTCGCCGAGCATCGAGCCGAGATCGGCCTGGGGCGGCTGGGCGCCGAGGCCGAGGAAGGAGAGGCCTGCCGTCTCGAGGATCATCCAGCCGACGGTGGTCGAGAGCGTGATGACGATGGTCGGCAGGACGTTGGGCAGGATGTCGGACCAGAGGATGCGCAGCGGCCCCTTGCCGGAGAGCTTTGCCGCATCGACGAATTCGCGGCGGGCGAGGCCGACGGTGATGCCGCGGATATTGCGGGCGAAGAACGGCACGTTGACGATGGCGATCGCATAGAGCGCGTTGATCAGCCCCGGCCCGAGGATCGCCACGATGGCGAGCGCCAGGAGGATGTAGGGAAACGCCATCATCAGGTCGATCAGCCGCATCAGGAGCTGGTCGGTTCGCCCGCCCGCATAGCCGGCGACGAGGCCGATGGCCGAGCCGAAAAAGGCGGCGATCAGCGAGGCGGAGAAGCCGACGAGCAGCGACACCCGCGTCCCCCAGATCAGCCGCGAGAGCATGTCGCGGCCGAGCGCGTCGGTACCGAGGGGATGGCCGTCGGAGAAGAGCGGCGCGAGGCGGTTGGCGGGGTCGGTGGCGTTCGGATCGGCGAGCGGCAGGATCGGGGCAGCGAGCGCCGCGAGAATGATGACGGCAAGTATGCCGAGGCCTGCCGCCGCGAGACGGTTGTTGAGGATGAGGGCGAAGGTCGAGGGCCACTCCCGGCGCCGCCTCTCCTGCGGGCGCGTTGCGTCTCCCGGCGTCGTCGCAGCCGCGGTCATTTCAGCCTCGGATCGAGCAGAGTCTGGCAGACGTCGGCCAGAAGGTTGAACAGGACGTAGGAGGCCGCGACGACGAGGACGCCGCCCTGGACGAGCAGGATATCGCGCTGGGAAATCGCATTGACCAGCATCGCGCCGATGCCCGGCCACTGGAACACCGTCTCCACATAGACCGCGCCGCCGAGGACGAAGCCGGCCTGGATCCCGATGACCGGGATCACCGAGACCAGCGCCGCCATGAAGGCGTGGCGATAGATCACCCGGCGCTCGGTCAGGCCTTTTGCCCTTGCTGTGCGGATGTAGTCCTGGCGCAGCACCTCCAGCATCGCCGTGCGGGTGAGCCGCGCAATGACGCCGGTGGCGACGAGGGCCAGCGTTATCGCTGGCAGGACGAGGTGGTGCAGGATGTCGAGCGGTCCGCCGCCGCCATAGATCGCGACCATGCCGCTCGCCGGGAACAGCTTGATCCTGACCGCGAAGAACAGGATGAGCAGCAGCCCCAGCCAGAAGGACGGCACCGAGATGCCGATCAGCACGACGAGGGTGATCGCCTTGTCGGCGAGACCGAACTGGCGCACCGCCGAGACGATACCGGCGAGAAGCCCGAAGAGGGTGGCGAGGAGAAGCGATGCTCCGGCGAGCAGCAGCGTCGCCGAGAAGCGCTCCAGGACGATGTCGATCACCGGACGATTAAGCGCGTAGGATCGGCCGAAATCGCCGCTGACGACGCCGGACATCCAGGCGAGATACTGCTGCGGCAGGCTCTTGTCCAAGCCGAGCGAGGCGTTGAGTCGGGCGACGTTCTCCGGCGTCGCATAGGAGCCGAGGATGGCGGTCGCCGGATCGCCGGGGATCAGCGCGATCATCCCGAAGACGACGACGGAGAGGCCGAACAGGACGGGGATGGCGGCAAGGAGGCGGCGGGCGATGGTGGCGGTCATGGGCGGGCGACCGCATAGCACCGCAGTGCCAACTCCGCCGCGTCGTCATCCTTCAGCGCTCTGCCGGCGATACCCCCCTCTGTCCTGCCGGACATCTCCCCCTCAAGGGGGGAGATCGATCTCGCGGCTGCGGGGCGTCCACCTGTCGACGGCGCGGCCAGCAACACCCGCCGATATCGAGAGGCGGACAGTGAAGCTGCTGATCTCCCCCCTTGTGGGGGAGATACCCGGCAGGACAGAGGGGGGCCAACTGCCGCCCCACTGAAGATCGGTCGCAAAAACGAAACGGGGACCATCCTCACCCCTTCGTCACGTCCTTCAGAACGAGCAGGAACGATGGCTCCAGCTCGAACCCCTGCACACCAGCCGTCGACACGGCGTTCTGCTTCCAGTTGGCGATGAACGCCCAGGGGGCGTCGTCATGGACGATCTGCTGCACCTGCCCGTAGAGTTCGCCGCGCTTCTTCTGGTCCGTCGTGCGGCGCGCCTCGTCAAGCAGCCGATCGACCTCGGGATTGGAATAGTAGCCCGAGTTGAAGCCGCCCTTGTCCGGCATCGCGTCCGTACGCAGCGCCAGGAAGGGCAGGGTGTCCGGGTCGTTGGTCATCCAGGCCATCTCGGCCATGTCGGCCTTGTCCTCGAGGCCCGGATTGACGTTGGCGAGATAGGTGTTCCACTCGTAGGTCTGGATGCGGGCGTCGAGCCCGACCTTCTTCAGGTCGGCCTGGATCGCGGTAGCCATCGCCACCGGGTCGAGCATGCCGGAGCCGCCCTCGGGCACGTAGAAGGTCAGCGTCTTGCCCTCGGCGCCGGCCGCCCGGATCAGCTCCTTGGCCTTTTCGGGATCATAAGGATAGGGCTCCACCGAGCCGTCATTCGCCCATTCGAAGGCGGCGGGGATCGGACCGTCCGCGATGGTGGCGGTGCCCTGCAGCACGTCCTCGGTCAGCGCCTTCTTGTCGATTGCGTAGTTGACCGCCTGGCGCACGCGCTTGTCGGAGAAGGGGCCTTCTTTTGTGTTGAGGATCAGGAACCACAGATGCGGGCCGGCCTGCTCGTAGACCTGGTAGGCAGCGTCGTCGCGAAACTGCTTTAGGCTGTCCGGCGGCACCTCGACCATCAGGTCGATTCCGCCCGACAGCATCTCCGCGACGCGGGTGTTGGCGTCGGCGATCGGTCGGAACACGACAGCTTCCATCTGCGGCGCGCCGTCCCAGTAATCGTCGTTGCGCGAGACCACGACCTTCGAATTCGGATCCCAGCCCTCGAACTTGAACGCTCCGGTGCCGACCGGATGGCGGCCGAAATCCTGTCCGTATTCCTTCACCGCCGCCGGCGAGACGATCAGCCCGGTCGGATAGGCAAGGTTCGACAGGAAGGGCGCGAAGGGTTCCTTCAGCTTGAAGACGACTGTCTTGGCGTCCTCGGCGGTTACGCTGTCCACGGCGGAGAAGAAGAAGGCGAGGGGAAACGGTCCGGTGTCGTGAAACGGATGGTCGTCCTTCAGCATGCGGTCGAAGGTGAACTTCACCGCCTCTGCGTCGAAGGGCGTGCCATCCTGAAACGTCACGTCGTCGCGCAGGTGGAAGGTGTAGGTGGTGCCGTCGTCGGAGATGTCCCAGCTTTTCGCCAGCGCCGGCTCGATCTCCAGCGTGCCCTTCCTGAAGCGCACGAGACCATCATAGACGTTCACCAGGATGCGGAAATCGTTGGTCGCGGTCACCGCCTGTGGGTCGAGCGACTTCGGCTCGGCGATCTGTCCGACGATGAGGACATTCGGCGGTGTCTGGGCGGTGGCGGGCAGCGGCAAGGCCATGGCGCAGAGGGCCAACGCGGCGGCCAAGAGGTTTCGCATGAGGGCTCCTTTCCGAGGCGGTGCTGCGAAAACTAGGGGATGCCTGCGGATGGCAAGGAAAGGGGCCGATTTCGCGGCGGGTCGGCCCCGGAAAGCAAAAGGCCGCCCGAAGGCGGCCTTTTGACAGACGATCATCGTTGCGTCCTGGCTGAACGGGGTCAGCCCATCGCTTCCAGTTCGTCGATGAAGCCGGAGATCATGGCGAGACCCTTCGACCAGAAGGCGGGATCGGAGGCATCGAGGCCGAAGGGCGCCAGAAGCTCCGAGTGATGCTTGGTGCCGCCGGCCTTGAGCATCTCGAAATACTTCTCCTGAAAGCCCGTCTCGGAGTTTCGGTAGACCGCGTAGAGCGAATTCACCAGGCAGTCGCCGAAGGCATAGGCATAGACGTAGAAGGGCGAGTGGATGAAGTGCGGCACATAGGTCCAGTAGGTGTCGTAGCCGTCGCCGAGGCGTATTGCCGGGCCGAGGCTCCTGCCCTGGACGTCCATCCAGATTTCGCCGATCCGCTCGGCGGTCAGCTCGCCGCCGCGCCGCTCAGTGTGGAGTTTGCGCTCGAACTGGTAGAAGGCGATCTGCCGGACCACCGTGTTGATCATGTCCTCGACCTTGGAGGCGAGCATCGTCTTGCGCTCGGCTTCCGTCTTGGCCTGATCCAGAAGGGACCGGAAGGTCAGCATCTCGCCGAATACCGAGGCGGTTTCGGCAAGGGTCAGCGGTGTCGGCGCCATCAGCGCGCCCTGCCGGCCGGCGAGCACCTGGTGGACGCCGTGGCCGAGTTCGTGGGCCAGGGTCATGACGTCGCGCGGCTTGCCCATATAGTTGAGCAGCACATAGGGGTGGACGCTCGGTACCGTCGGATGGGCGAAGGCGCCGGGCGCCTTGCCGGGGCGGATCGCCGCGTCGATCCAGGAATTGTCGAAGAAGCGCTCGGCTATCTCGGCCATTTCCGGCGCGAAGCCCGAATAGGCCGACAGCACCGTCGAGCGGGCTTCATCCCACGGAATGTCACGGCGCTTGGCGTCCGGCAGCGGGGCGTTGCGGTCCCAGTATTCCAGCTGGTCGACGCCGAGCCACTTCGCCTTCATCGCGTAATAGCGGTGGGAGATGCGCGGATAGGCCTCGTCGACGGCGGCGGTCAGGGCATCGACCACTTCGCGCTCGACCCGGTTGGCGAGATGCCGCGAGTCGGCGACATCGGTAAAGCCGCGCCAGCGGTCGGAGATTTCCTTGTCCTTCGCCAGCGTGTTGGTGATCAGCGTGAAGACGCGCAGGTTCTCCGAGAAGACGTTGGCGAGGGCATTGGCGGCCTTGCGGCGCCGCTCCGGATCGTTGTCCTGCAGCATGTTGAGGGCGGCCTCGATGGCCATGTCCTCGCCGTCGACGGTGAAGCGCAGAGAAGTCAGAGTCTCGTCGAACAGCCGGTTCCAGGCGCCGGCGCCGGTGACCGACTTGTCGTGGAACAACTCCTCGACCCGGTCCTCCAGCTGGAACGGCTTGTCCTTGCGCAGGTCGACGAGCCAGGGGCGGTAGTGGGCAAGCGCCGGGTCGCGATCCATCGCCGCGTCCATCACGCCGTCCTCGATGCGGTTCAGCTCTAGCGCGAAGAACAGGAGCTTGGAGGCAATGTCGGTGACGTTCGACTGGGTGTCGCCGTAGAACTTCGCCCGCTGCGGGTCCGACGTGTCGCCCGAATAGATCAGCCCCGCATAGGAGATGATCCGGCCAAGCAGTTCCTCGAGGCCCTCATAGGCCCGGATCGCCTCGACCAGCTCGCCGTCGGGCGCGGCCGCAGCGTCCGCGAGCCTGCCGCGCCAGCGCTCCTGAAAGGCCTTCGCCAATTGCCGGGCCTCATCGAGATCGGCAACGAGCTGGGGGCTGTCCATGGCCGGATAGAGATCGGCGAGGTTCCATTCGGGCAATGCGCCCATCTCGGAAGCGGCCGCTTCCACTGCTGAGCGGGCCGGCGTGATCGTCGTCTTCATCGTCGTCACATCACTTTCGTCATCTCATGAGCGGTTGCGAACCGCCGGTTTGCGCGAGCCTTCACCCGCAATACCGGTTCCGGCGCCTGCGGCCAAGTCTGCGCGCCAACTGCGGCCCGATGTGGTCGGCGTCCAACTCGGCGGACCGGATTTGGATCAAATTCGACAGAAATTTCAGAGAATTGATTGTCCGCGCTTGTTCAGTCGGATTTTAGCCGTGCGTGCCAAAGTGGGTCATTCTCGCATCAAGACGAGACCGGAGGCGTCAATGACCGACATCGTCCTCATCGTCGACGACGATCCCATCCAGCGTCGCCTGCTCGACGCCCACGTCGCCCGCATGGGGCTGAGGCCGCTTCATTGCGACGGCGGGCGCGCCGCCCTCGATGCGCTCGGCGGGCGCCAGGGCGGCCAGATCGCCGCCGTCGTGCTCGACCTGATGATGCCGGACAAGAGCGGCATGGAGGTGATGGCCGAGATGCGCCGCAGCCGCTACGACGTGCCGATCGTCGTCCAGACCGCCAAGGGCTCGATCGACACGGTGGTGGAGGCTATGCGCGCCGGCGCCTTCGACTTCGTCGTCAAGCCGGTGGCGCCGGAGCGGCTGCGCGATACCCTCGCCAATGCCGTGCGCATGCATGCCGCAGCCCGTCCGAAGCGCGGCAACTCGCGCATTTCGGTGGAAGGCGCGTCGCCGGTGATGCGGCCGGTGCTGCAGATCGCCGCGAAGGCTGCTCTGTCCAACATCCCGATCCTCGTCGAAGGCGAAACCGGGGCCGGCAAGGAGTGGCTGGCGAGAGCCATCCGCTCCGCCGGCGAGCGGGCGTCGAAGCCCTTCGTCGCGGTCAACTGCGGCGCGCTCCCGGCCGACCTCGTCGAAAGCATTCTCTTCGGCCACGCCAAGGGCGCCTTCACCGACGCCAGCACCGAGCATCGCGGCAAGTTCGTCGAGGCCGACGGCGGCACGCTGTTCCTCGACGAGATCGGCGAGCTTGCGCCGCCCGCCCAGGTGAAGCTGCTGCGCGTCCTGCAGGAGGGCGAGATCGATCCGGTGGGTGCCAAGGCGCCGTTGCGCGTCGACGTCCGGATCATCTCCGCCACCAACCGGAGCCTTGCCGAAGCCGTGGCGGCGGGCCGGTTTCGCGAAGACCTCTACTACCGGCTGAATGCCGTCGAGATCTGCATGCCGGCCCTGCGCGAGCGCCGCGCGGAGATCCGTGGCCTTGCCGCACAGATCCTTGCCCGGCTGAGGGACGTCGAGACCCGCTCGCCGGTCTCCGGCATCGACGATGAGGCGCTCGCCCTGCTCGAGGCTTATGACTGGCCGGGCAATATCCGGCAGCTGGAGAACACGTTGCACAGGGCCGTCGTCCTGTCGGAGAACGAGACGCTGGGGCTCGGCGACTTCGCCCATGTCGAGGCGCTGATGGCGGTCGGTGCGCTTCACTCTGAGCCGTCGGACCGCGCGTCGGAGCGGGCGCTCGTGCGAACCCTCGCACCGGCGCCGAATGGACACATGATGTCTGCGTCCGGACCCGTGGCCGCCCGGCACGACGAGCGCATGGTAGGCCTGCGGCCCGGCCAGGCAGGCGAGCAGAATGGCGACCCGGTTGGCGAGCCCGAATTCCCGCTGCGCGACAGCGAGGGCGAAGTGCGCCGCATGGTCGACGTCGAGGCGGACCTGATCCGCCTGGCGGTCCTGCAGTATGACGGCCGGATGAGCGAGATCGCTCGCCGCCTCGGCATCGGCCGGTCGACGCTGTACCGGAAGATGCGCGAATACAAGATCGAGGACCGCAGCTGAAGGACGCCGCCGTCAGGGCAGGCAGATGTATGGCTGGCTAACGGCTTGCCCTTGGCAGGCGACGGGTGTACGGGGCTGCCCCTGACGGGGGGCGGCGCGAGCGATGTTTCCCGGCATTGCGTCTTCGGCCGGTCGAACGAGCAGGATAGGAAAGGCTGGAAGACCATGCATCCAAGGATCGCCGTCATCGGCTGCGGGCAGTGGGGCCAGAACCATGTGCGGACGCTGGCCGAGATCGGCGCACTCGCCGCCGTCGCCGACCGCAACCTTGAGCGGGCCGAGATCTTCGCCATGCGCCATGGCGTTCCGGCACTGGACCCCGACGAGGCGATCGCGTCCCCGGACATCGACGCGCTCGTGCTTGCCCTGCCGGCGAGCGTCCACGGCCCGGTGGCGCGGGCGGCCTTTGCGGCCGGCAAGGACGTCCTCATCGAGAAGCCCATCGCGCTCGACGTCGCCGATGCCGAGCTGACGGCTGCGGTGGCCAGGAAGGCCGACCGCATCCTGATGGTCGGCCATGTCCTGCGCTTCCACCCGGTGTTCCAGAAGCTCGTCGCCAGCGTCGCCGAGGGGCGCATCGGCACGGTGCGCCACATCATCGCCAACCGCATGGGCCTCGGGCGATTCCTGGGCATGGACGTGGTCTGGGATCTCGCGCCGCACGATCTCTCGTTGATCCTGAAGATGGCGGGCTCGATGCCCCTCGGGATCACCGCGATGCGGCGCACGGTCCTGTCGGACGCCACCGACATCGCCGACGTGGTGATGGAGTTCGCCGGAGGTCTGAAGGCCGAGGTGCACGTCTCCCGCGTCTCGCCCTACCGCGACCGGCGCTTCTCGGTGATCGGCACGAAGGGCATGATCGTGTTCGACGATCTCGCTCCGGAGGGCGAGAAGCTGGCGCTCTACGGCCACGAGGTCTGGCGCGACGGCGAGGTGTTCTCCTTTGAGAATGCACCGGTGACCCATCTGCCGGTCTCGCCCGGCCTGCCGCTCGACCGCGAACTGCGCCACTTCATCGACTGCATCGTCCACCGCCGCCAGCCGGAAACCGGTGCGGCTGAAGCCGTCGAGACGGTTCGGATCCTGAACGAGGCGTCGCCGCTGGGGTGAGTCCGGGTCTGGTTGGCTGGCGTGTCAGGCCGTCGGCAGGGCGACGCGCCGCGACGCCTGACTTTCAAGCCACCTCAACACCGCCGAATGGTCCGGCGGCAGCCGCTTAAGCCGTTGCCGCCGCCTCCGTCACAGCCACCCGCCCGACCGGCAGGCTTTCGGCGATGATGCCGCCGCCGAGCACTTCGGCACCGGCTTCCATGCCGTCGTAAAAGACACAGGCCTGGCCTCTGGCGATGCCGTCTTCGCCGAGCACGAGCTCGACCTCGACGGCGCCGTCCTGGGCCGCGACGATACGCGCCGGGGCAGGGGGACGGGTCGAGCGGACCTTGACGAACAGTTCGCCCTCGGCGCCCGCATGGGCCTGCGGCGGACGCTGGCCCAGCCAGTTCACCTCCCGCAGGCGGATCCGCCGGGTCAGCAGCGCCTCGCGCGGACCGACGGTCACGGTCGCGGTCGCGGCGTCGAGCGCGACGACATAGAGCGGGTCGGCCGCGGCGATGCCGAGGCCGCGGCGCTGGCCGATGGTGAAGTTGACGATGCCCTCGTGCCGGCCGAGCGTGCGGCCGTCCAGGTGGACGATGTCGCCCGGTTCGCCCGCGTCGGGCCGCAGCTTGCGGATGACGTCGAAATACTTCCCCTTGGAGACGAAGCAGATGTCCTGGCTGTCGGGCTTGGCGGCGACCGACAGGCCGAAGCGCTCGGCGACCTGCCGCGTCTCGTCCTTGGTCATCGTGCCGAGGGGAAAGCGCAGGAAGTCGAGCTGCGCCTGCGTCGTGCCGTAAAGAAAATAGCTCTGGTCGCGGTCGAGATCCCGCGGCCGGAACATCGCCCGATGCTCGCCCCGTCGGCGCGTCTCGATGTAGTGGCCGGTCGCCAGCGCATCGGCGCCGAGATCCTCCGCCGTCGCCAGGAGGTCGCGGAACTTGACCGTCTGATTGCAGGCGACGCAGGGGATCGGCGTCTCGCCCGCCAGATAGCTGTCGGCGAAGGGATCGATGACCGCTTGGCGGAAACGCTCCTCGTAGTCGAGGACGTAATGGTCGATGCCGAGCGTCTCGGCGACCCGGCGGGCGTCGTGGATGTCCTGGCCGGCGCAGCAGGCGCCGGCGCGGCGCGGGCCGGCGCCGCCGTCATAGAGCTGCAGCGTGATGCCGACGACGTCGTAGCCCGCCTCGGCCAGGAGCGCCGCCGTGACGGAGGAATCGACGCCGCCGGACATGGCGACGACCACCCTCGTGTCTTCCGGCGACTTGGCGATATCGAGGCTGTTCAGGGACATGGTCGGGCTTTCGCGGCGTTCGGTCCGGTCGCTCCGCCTCTGGCGACAACGCGGCGGCCATCCGAACGGAAATCGGTGACCGCCATATCGGCGATCCGGGCCGCGCTTTCAACGCACGCGATTGGCACAAATTTGGCGACCCGCGTCAAGTTTTCCGAGAGAATGCCCGCATGCCCCGCGTTCGCGAGAATTTTCAGCAACTTCTTATCGAAAGCTTACGCGTGGCTTGACTCTTTTTTTAGACCAGCCGCGTAGGCTCAGCCTGATTGGGTCTTTGAGTAGAGTATCAGTGTATCGAGAGTGCAATGACCGATCAGGTTAGACCACGGGTAAAATATGTCATCGGGCCGGACGGAAGCCCGCTGACGCTGGCGGACCTGCCGCCTTCCAACACCAGGCGATGGGTCATCCGTCGCAAGGCGGAAGTCGTTGCGGCGGTGAGGGGCGGGCTCCTCAGCCTCGACGAGGCCTGCTCACGCTATACGCTGACGGTCGAGGAGTTCCTCTCCTGGCAGATGTCGATCGACCAGCACGGGCTTGCCGGTCTGCGGACGACGCAGATTCAGGAATACCGGCGCAAGGTGGAACTGCACTGACGGTTCGGGCGTCTTTCGCCCGCCCCAGCCTGGCGTATCATTCACGGGCAGGACGACGACCGTCGCCGCTTCCTCAGCGCGAACACGTCGGCGGACGAATCCGCCCGCGATCGGGCCGGTGAGCTTTCTTCGCGAAGGGCTCAGGCGCAGTAGCGTTCAGGAACGGGACCGCCACGGCGGAGCGGTGTCGCCAGGATCCGACCGACATGGCGACGAATCTCGGCGAGGCTGAACGGCTTCTCGATCACCCCGACGATGATCGAGGCCAGGTCCTCGGCCGCTTCCCTTTGTTCCGCATAGCCGGTCATCAGCTGGATGCGCAGATCCGGCCAGCGGACGGCAGCCGCATGGGCGAGCTCGATTCCGGTCATGGCCGGCATGCGGATGTCGGAGAGCAGAAGATCAAAGGCGCCGTCATGCGCCTCGAGCATTTCCAGCGCCAGTTCGCCGTCCTCGACGGCGATGACCTCATGACCTTCGAGGCGCAGCGCCCTCTCCACCAGAAGGCGCACGCCCGTGTCGTCTTCGGCGATCAGCAGCTTGGCCACGGAAAACTCCCTCATCCATGATGAGTCGACTGGACTTATAAGGTCGTCGCTCTGGCTTGTGTGAAGCTTGCCCCCTCCCGCACCCCGGATCGCCGCCTGTCGAAGCGGAGCCGCGACGCGTCGCACGCGTCTGCGGGGCCGGCATGATGACCGGGTCGTAGCGTCAGCCGACGACGTGGCCGATGAAGGGCAGTTCGCGAAACGCGTGGCCGACATCCATGCCATATCCGACGACGAAGCAGTCGGGGCAGTCGAAGCCGACATGGGCGGCCTCGATGTCGGCCTTGCGGTGCCCCTTCTTGTCGAGGAGCACGGCGAGATCGACCCGCGTCGCACCGCGAGCCAGAAGCAGCTCGCGGGCGAAGGCCAGGGTGCGGCCCGATTCGAGGATGTCGTCGACGATGAGGACCGGCCGCCCCGCGACGTCCGCATCGATGTCCCGGAGAATTTTCACGTCGCCGCCGACAGTGCCGGCGCCATAGCTCGACAGGGAGATGAACTCGACCTGGGGAGCGATGCCGGCGTGATGCATCGCGCGGACGAGGTCGGCGGCAAAGACGAATGCGCCCTTCAGCACCGACACCACCACGAGGTCGTCATTCGCATACGCGGCGACTTCGCGTGCCAGCCGCTGCACCTCCGCCTCGATCGCCTCGGCGCTGTAGAGGACGTCGATCGTCTTTCCGCGTACCGTGATCACTGGTCGCCTTCGCCCCGTGTTCCGAAAAATCCCACCCGTACCTCTCCCTCGGTCTCGGCCGGCACGGCGATCATGCTGACGAAATCGATCGAGCGTCCGGCTTCCAGACGGGCGACACTGGTCTGAAGCATCCGCGAACGCAACCCCGCCGCGCTGTCGGCGAAGTCGATCCGCAGCGGCGGGACGGCGGCGGGCCGGGTGCCGGGATTGACGATACGGCCTTCGATCCGCAGCATCTTGCCGTCGCCATGGCTGGAGAGGGCGGCCTGCACATCGCCGAGCCGGACGTCGAAGCCGCCGCCGTTGCTCGACGTTGCCGCGACCGGCGTCTCGGGAAACGAAACCAGGAACGCCGGCAGCAGGATCGCTCCGAAGGCGAATGCGCAGACGGCGAGGCCGATCCGCCCCGGGATCGCTCGCCGTATCACGCGCTTGCGGCGTGCCTCGACGAGGGAGGGGGCGAAGGATGCGTCGAGTGATGGGGTGAGAAGGATCGCGTCCTCGATCGGGGGCGCGGCGTCATCGGCGTCGATGCGATCCATACGATTCGCCGTCCCGCCGGCTGCCGGCCGCGCGTCGCGGCGGCCGAAGGCGGTTGCGGGGCCGGCGGGCTCTGCCGAGCGCGCGCGAGCTTCCTTGCCGATCGGGCGCCTGGAGGTGACCTCCGCGACGCCGTCGATGCAGCGCTCGCCGGGCGAGCGTTGCGCTCGGCCGTTCGAACTGGACATCTGCGAAACGATGCTGCCGTCCTGATCGTGCATGGAACCCTCCACTGGCCGATCCAGCAAGCCGTAAGGTTTTATGGTTAACGACCGGTGAACGCGGGGCGACGGCAAAACCCCGGCGCCGAACCTCAAATGGCCATGTTGGTGCCGTTTGAGCGTCGGAACTGCCAACGCATGAGAATGAGGCTTCGGCTTGATACGGTTCGAGAACGTCGGCCTCCGATACGACATGGGACCGGAAGTGCTGCGGGATCTGACGTTCGAGATCCGCCGCCAGTCCTTCCAGTTTCTGACCGGCCCGTCCGGCGCCGGCAAGACCAGCCTGTTGCGGATGCTGTTCCTGGCGCTGCGGCCGACGCGCGGCCTGATCACCGTGCTCGGCCGCGACGTCGCCACCCTGTCGCGCCGCGACCTGCCGTCGATCCGGCGGCGGATCGGTGTCGTTTTCCAGGATTTCCGTCTCCTCGACCACATGACGACCTACGAGAACGTCGCCCTGCCGCTGCGGGTGCGGGGCAAGGAGGAGCGGGAATATCGGCAGGACGTCGTCGACCTGATCAAGTGGGTGGGACTCGGCGAGCGGCTCAACGCCCTGCCGATCGTCCTGTCCGGCGGCGAGAAGCAGCGCGCGGCGATTGCCCGGGCGCTGATCGACCAGCCGGACATTCTCCTGGCCGACGAGCCGACCGGCAATGTCGACGCGCCGCTGGCGCGCCGTCTCCTGCGGCTCTTCCTCGAGCTGAACCGGTCCGGCACCGCGGTGGTCATCGCCACCCACGATCTCGGCCTGATGGAGCAGGTGGATGCGCGCCGGCTCGTGCTCGAGGATGGACGGCTGGAAATCTATGACTGACGCGATCCTTCCCACCGCGGCCCTGCGGTCGCGGATCCGGCGCCTCCTGCAGCGCATCGGCGGCGAGCGGCAGACCCCGATCGTCCCGGCGGGCAACGTCGCGGGCCGGGCGCTGACCACCGTCATCGCCATCATGACCTTTCTCGCCGCCCTGACGGTCGGGGCGGTCAGCCTCGTATCCGATACGGCCGGGCGCTGGCAGAACGACATCTCCGACGAGATCACCGTGCAGGTGAAGCCCGCCGAGGGGCTCGACATGCCGACGGCGCTCGAGACCGTCCGGCAGATCGCCCTGCAGACGCCGGGCGTCAGCGGCGCGTCGGTGCTCGACGAGGCGGCGACCAGCCGCCTGCTGGAGCCCTGGCTCGGCGACAGCGTCGACTTCGACGAGCTGCCGGTGCCGCGGCTGGTGATCGTCTCGATCGATTCGGGCGAGCCGCCGAACTTCGCCTTCATGCGCCAGGAGCTGCAGGAGGCGGTGCCGCAGGCCGAGCTGGACGATCACCGGGCCTGGGTGTCGCGCCTCGTCACCATGGCGCGCACCGTCGTCCTGATCGGCGTCTTCATCCTGTCGCTGGTCATCGTGGCGACGACGCTGACGGTGATCTTCGCCACTCGCGGCGCGATGTCGGGCAACCGCCAGATCGTCGAGGTCCTGCATTTCGTCGGCGCCCGGTCGAGCTTCATCGCGCGGGAGTTCGAGCGGCATTTCCTGCGTCTCGGCCTGATCGGCGCGATGACCGGCGGCGTCGCCGCCGTCGTCCTCTTCGTCGTGATCGGCCATCTGACCGAGGCCAACCGCCAGACCGCCGAAGCCGACCAAATCAGCGCGCTGTTCGGGTCCTTCTCGATCGGCTGGACGGGCTATGCCGGCGTCGCCCTGCTCGTTGCAACCGTCGCCACACTGACTGCGTTGACGTCACGCTGGACGGTGACCCGCCACCTCGCGGAGATCGACATGATCTCGCCGGTGGAGAGTTAACGGATGGTTTACTCTGATGGCCGACACTGTTCCTTCCGGCCGCAGGATGTTCGGCCGCGGGCGCAGCGGCCGGTTCGCCGCGAGACGGTTCGTCTCGCTCCGGGTTGGCAACTGCGATGAACCGATGCCATCCTGCGACCTGAACGAAGGCACGTGCAGCATTCGGCATCAGGCGAGAAGTGTCCCGCGCCTTGCGCGACGCGGGTTACGTTCCGGTGCCGAAGACGGCCCGATGCGGAGAACGAATGAGCGTTGTGGCTGATCCACGGTTCGGTTCTTCCGGCCTCCGCAAGGAGCCGGAGAGGAAGCGCGCGCCGGGCCCGCGGTTTCGCTTGCGCAAGCGGCTTGCCTTCCTGCTCTTGGCCGCCGGCGTCTCCGGCTACCTGCTCGGAGGGTTCTGGCGGTTCACCGAGGAGGTGGACCGGCTGGCCAATCTGGCGCCGGACCCGGATGCGGATGCCATCGTCGTCCTCACCGGCGGCGCGATGCGGATTGACTATGGGCTCGACCTCTTGCGCAGCGGGCATGGTCGGCGGCTGTTGATCAGCGGTGTCCACCCTGGCACCAGCGCCTCGACGCTCGCCCGCCTGTCCGGCACCGACAAGGCCTGGTTCGACTGCTGCGTCGACATCGATTACGTCGCCGCCGACACGATCGGCAACGCGGCGATGGCCGGGCGCTGGGCCGAAAAGCGCGGCTACCGCGATCTCATCCTCGTCACCAGCGACTATCACATGCCCCGCTCGATGGTGGAGTTCGACCGGATTCCGGGGATCCGCTCGATCACTCCCGTCGCGGTTCGGCGCGCTGACCTGTGGGGCCGCGAGAGCCTGCCGACGAGTTCTGGGCTGCGGCTGCTGATCACCGAATACGGCAAGCTGATCGCCACCCGCATGCGAGGCGTCTTCGGGTTGGCGCAGCAGGAGCCGGAGGCTGCAGCGACCGTCGCCAGCCTCGACAGGGGCTGAGGGCGAGCTGAGTCCGGCGCCGAAGCTCGCGCCATCGAGAAGAGGCCGTCCCAGCCTTTGCTTCGCGGCCTTCGGAGACTAAGAACGCCTCGAACGCGCCGTACGGGCGCTAGCTCGCCGGGAACCATTCTGCCCATGACGCTCCTGCGTTCGATCGCCTTCAACATCCTCTTCTACGGCAATCTCACCGTCCAGCTGCTGTTCTGGTCGCCGGTCTTCTTCTTCGTGCGGGAAGAGACCGGCTGGTGGATCGTGCGCAACTGGGCGCGCTCGGGTCTGTGGCTGCTCGACCACGTCGCCGGTGCGCGCTCGCATCTCTCCGGCCTCGAGCATCTTCCGGCGGGTGGAGCAATCATCGCCTCCAAGCATCAGTCGGTCTGGGAGATCCTCGCCCTCCTCGTCGTCGTCGACCGGCCGACCTTCATCCTCAAAAAGGAGCTCATGAACATCCCGCTGTTTGGCAGCTTTGCCCGGCGGATGAAGATGATTCCGGTCGACCGAGCGAGGCGTGGCGGCGCCGTCGCCCAGATGATGGAAGCCGCGAGCGTGGCGGTCGAAGAGGGCCGTCGCATCATCATCTTTCCCGAAGGCACGAGGACGGCGCCGGGCGCGGAAGTGGAATACCGGCAGGGCGTCTTCCGGCTCTACGAGGGCCTCGGCCTCCCGGTGGTGCCGGTAGCGGTGGATTCGGGGCTTTTGTGGCCGCGCAACAGCTTCATCAAGCGAGCCGGCACGATCCATGGGGAGTTTCTTGCCGTCATCGAGCCGGGGCTCGACCGGCAGCATTTCATCGCGGCCCTGCGCGGCGCCATCGAGACCCGCTCGCGCGAGCTGTTGCTGGCCGCCGGATGGGGCGGGGACGACGGCTTCGACGGATCGGGGCAGGGCGGTTCGCGCCGGCCCGGCGCCGCGGGCGGGACCCCTCAGAGCCGCGAGACGACGTCCTGAAGCCAGCGATCCTTCAGCCCCATGGCCGCGATGTGCTCGTGGGCGCTCTTCACATAGTCGACATTGGGGCCGGACTGGCCGTGGCCGTTGCTGACGATGCGGGCGGCCTGCGCTGCGTCGACCTTGCCGGCATACTGGGCGTGGCCGCGATCGACGATGTAGGTGACCGCCCGGATCTGCCGGCCATCCGCCATCCGCACCGGCAGCACCGCCTCGCGATAGACATTGGTGACAAGTTCGCGGGCCCGCAGGTAGTTGAGGGTCTTCTGGCGCAGCCTTCCATCGACGCGGAAAGCCATGCCGACGCAAGAACCGCCACGATCGAGGCCGAAGACGAGGCCGGGGCGCTCGGGCGTGCCCCGATGCACGTAGGAATGGACGCAGAGGGAGCGATGGTAGCCGGCAAGCCTTGCTTTTGCGCGCTCCACATAGTCAAAACCGGGTCGCCAGATCAGCGAACCGTAACCGAATACCCAGAAATCTTCCATTGCCTCGCATCGCCCTCGCATCTTGCGTCCGGCAGTCCAGGCTCCGTTTAAGAGGATAACGGGATGGCCCCGTCAAGCGACAGTCCCTCGGCGGCTCGCCGTGCTCTGCTCTGGGTGATCGTGGTCGCGCTGGGCCTGATGGCGGCGATCAGCGGCGCCTGGTTCTACCTCGCCGGCCGCCTCGACGACGAGCTGAGCCGTGGCATCGCTGCAGCGCGCAGCCGCGGCACCGAGATCGAATGCCCGAATCGCGACGTCTTCGGCTTCCCGTTCCGCATCGGCTTTCGTTGCGATGCCCTCTCGATCGTGCGTAACGATGATCGACCCGTGCGGATCTCGGCGGGCGCGGTGCGGACCGCGGCGCAGATCTACCGGCCGAATCGTATCGTCGGCGAGCTCGACGGACCGATGCGCGTCTCCGCACCACAGTTGCCGCCGCTCGACATCCGCTGGACGCTGGGCCAGGCCTCGGCGACCTTCTGGAGCGAGGGGCTCGATCACTTCGCGTTGGTGACGGACGATCCCAAGGTCGCCCTCGTCGAGCCGTCCAATGGCAGTACCCAGGTGGTCGAGGCCAGCCACAGCGAAGCCCACGCCCGCCGCCGGGACGGCAATCTCGACATCTTCACCCTGATGAATGGCGGACGGCTGACCTTCGCCGGTGCGCCGGACCTGCCGCCGCTGGATGCCAGCACCGATCTCACCATCGGCGGTGCCGGCGACTGGCTGTCGGGCGCGGCGCGCGGCCTGACCGGTCGCGAGCTCTTCGCCGGACGGCAGATCTCGCTGCGCTCCCTGCTTCTGGAGATGGGAGAGGCGAATGCCGAACTCAGCGGCGACTTCTCTTTCGACGACGAGGGACAGGTGTCGGGCAAGTTCCAGCTGGCGATCGCCGAACCGAAGGAGATCGCGCGGCTGGTCACCACCGTCGCGCCGAACCTGAAGGACATCGCCGCCGGGATCGCCTCGGCCCTGCCGATGGCGGGGCGGCAGGCCGATGGCCGGACCTCCATCGAGCTGAGGGTCCGGAACGGCGTCGTGGCGGTGGGCATCTTTCCGATCGGCAAGCTGCCGTCCCTGCGCTGACGCGCACAGGGTCGCCCCGCAGTCGATTCCGCGGCCCGGCCAAGGGCGAGGCTGCACCCGGACATGCAAAAGCCGGGGCGCTGGCCCCGGCTCCATCATCCATCTCGTATCGATGCCTGCCGTAGCGCTTCGGCCCGACGGCTCAGGCGCTGACTGGCGTCAGCGCCTCGTTGGCGGCTGCCGCCTTGTCGCGGACGGCCTTCTGGACCTTCTCGAAGGCCCGCACCTCGATCTGGCGCACGCGCTCGCGGGAGATGTCGAACTCGCCCGACAGCGCCTCGAGGGTCAGCGGCTCCTCGGCGAGGCGCCGGGCCTCGAAGATCCGCCGCTCCCGGTCGTTGAGGACGCCCATCGCCGAGCGCAGCATGCCGCGGCGCTGGTCGTACTCGTCCTGGCGGACGAGCACCTCTTCCTGGGATTCCGAATCGTCGACCAGCCAGTCCTGCCACTCGCCCGATTCGCCCTCGGTTGCCCGGATCGGCGCATTCAGCGAGGAGTCGCCGGACAGCCGGCGGTTCATCGAGATGACCTCCTCGGCCGACACGCCGAGCTTCGTCGCAATCTGGTCCACCTGGTCGGGCTTCAGGTCGCCCTCGTCGAGCGCCTGGATCTTGCTCTTCATCTTGCGCAGGTTGAAGAACAGCCGTTTCTGGTTGGCCGTCGTTCCCATCTTCACCAGGCTCCAGGAGCGCAGGATGTATTCCTGGATCGACGCCTTGATCCACCACATCGCATAGGTCGCCAGCCGGAAGCCCCGCTCGGGATCGAAGCGCTTCACCGCCTGCATCAAGCCGACATTGCCCTCGGAGATGACTTCGCCGATCGGCAGTCCGTAGCCGCGGTAACCCATTGCGATCTTGGCAACGAGCCTTAGATGGCTGGTGACAAGCTTGTGCGCCGCCTGCCGGTCGTCATGTTCGGCATAGCGCTTCGCGAGCATGTATTCCTGCTGCGGCTCCAGCATCGGGAACCGCCTGATCTCTTCGAGGTAGCGGGTCAGTCCGCCGTCGCCCGACGAGATGGTCGGAAGATTCATCTGGGCCATACACGCCCTCCATCGCTAGAATTCGGCCGCTTCAAACAGAAGCC
>PACL01000082.1 GCA_002700095.1 Fulvimarina sp.
CGTCGGGCGCGCTGATCTTCAATTCCGATCGCCAGGTCGTCGGCATCCACCATACCGGCGGGCTGAACGAGAACGATCCGTCGAGCTTCAACGAAGGCTCCAACATCGCCGACGTCCTAGGCCGGAGTGCCCTCCTGAAAGCCGCTCCGGCATCCAGCGGCGCCCCGGCGCCGGTCCCGCCCGTCGTCGCAGCCACCCCGCAGGCGCCGGATGCCGCCGCGGCCGGTCCCGCTTCCACGGTGCAGCCGACGCCGCAGCCCGCAGGGGGCCTCCAGCCGGCGCCGGCCACGTCACCGAACGCGATCATCGGCGGCAGCGATCCGGCGAGCACCTACAACGAACTGCTGCTCGGACGATGACCGGGCGACGCAAAACACCCTGGCGCTTCCACTCCACGAAGCAACCGATCAACCGCATCAAAAGGCTGAAGGACATGGCGAGGATGACGGGTTCGACGACAGGCCGGAACGGTCGCACGGCAGGGCAGAACACCCTGGCGGAGGCAAGGCCGGCAGGCCGTCTTGCGCATGTGCTCCTGGCGGCGCTGATGCTGTCGGCGGCGCCGGTTTTCGTCGGCGCCGGCGCCCCGGCGCTCGCCCAGCAGGGCAAGCCGCATCAGATGAGCGAACGGGCGGAGCGGATCGTCCGGACCCTCAAGCCCGCGGCCCGCAGCCGCTATTCCGACGCGGCCTATGCCAACCGCATCATCCAGATGGAGATCCCCCTGCCCGACCGCGGCAGCCGAACGGTCTACCTCAACTACAACCATTCGGTCGATCTCGCCGTCTACTACGATTTCGACAGCTTCGACATCACGGCCGAGACCGGCGACGTGC
The DNA here is from genome assembly GCA_002700095.1 of Fulvimarina sp. Taxonomy (GTDB): domain Bacteria; phylum Pseudomonadota; class Alphaproteobacteria; order Rhizobiales; family Rhizobiaceae; genus Jiella. The sequence continues at coordinate 837 of PACL01000082.1, forward strand.
TCGACGATCTCGGCTATGCGCTGGAGGCGAGCGAGCTCGAGGGCGGCCAGTACCTCATTGCCGGCCACACCGATTCCACCGGCAAGGACGGCTACAACCAGTGGCTTTCGGAAAGCCGGGCCCTGTCGGCCAAGCGCTATCTCGTCAAGAACTTCCGCATCGATCCCGATCGCCTGATCGTCGTCGGCTTCGGCGAGACCCGCCTAGCCGACCGCAAGCGGCCCCGCGACGGCATCAACCGGCGGGTCGAGATCACCCTGATCGAAGACGGCTATTCCGGCCCGACCTCCGAGCGCTTCGAGGCGCCGCGGCCGACCTATCGCAAGGGTCCGGCGCCGAGCGAGCGCGACCTCGGCCTCGCCGAATACGGCTCGCCGCCGTCGCTCGCCGCGGTCGACTGCGAAGGCACCGAAGGCATCGTCGATCCGCGTCCGGCAAGGACCGGCCTCGACGACTTCGGCAATCGCCCGACGCCGGTTCCCTGCAGCGACGTTCCGAGCGACGCCGGCAGCAGCCAGCCCACGCCCGTTGCCGTCGAACTGCCTGATCCGGCACCCGCGCCGAGGGGCGACAAGGCGACGCCCGTCGCCCGTCCCCCCGCAAGCGCCGCCGACGATCAGAACTCGGCGATCGAGAACTGAAGGGAGGGCCAGCGACGAACGATCATCGCCCTTGCCGCCCGGCCGCAATGCCGCGCCGGCCGTACCCACTGCCCAACCCTTTCGAAACACCGGAGAGCCCCAATGAAGATGCTCGCTAAAACCGCCGCCGCCGCGATCTTCGGCATCTGCGCCTTCGCCGGCGCAGCCGAGGCCGCCACCATCAATCTTCTCGTGATGCAGGAGGACTGGGATCCAGAGAGCCTCGTGCGCAACACCCGCATCCAGAATGCGGTGCTGTCGACCATCAACCAGACGCTCAACGCCCCGGCCTATCAGTCGCGGCTGCGCCAATACGGCATCGAGGGCATGGACGTCTACGACGAGACCGCCCTGACGCTGAACTTCTACCAGCAGGATCGCCAGCGCCGCACCGACGAGGAGCTGATCTCGGTGGTGCGCTCGGTCAACAATCCGCAGATGGACATCGTCGTCCCCTACACGATCTACGCCCGTGCGGTGACCGAGCCCTACAGCGGCATCGTCAAGCTGCAGATGGCGCTGAACTACCGCGCCCTCGACGTGCGCAGCGGCCGCTTCGTCGGCTCGGACAACCTCGACCTCGATACCCAGGGCGTCTCCTTCACCGGCTGCGCGGCCGGCCTCAACGGCACCCCGGCCGATCCGCACTGCATCAAGGAATTCGTCTCCCAGAACGGCGAGAAGCTGGCCCGCAATGCCGGCAACAAGCTGGCTCTCCAGATCGCCGGCCTTCTCGGCCGCCAGTATGGCGGCAGCGGCGCCAGCCAGGTCGAGACCATCGACAACGCGCCGATCAACGACGCCATCGGCGATGTCGCCGCACTGCCCAGCCGCGGCGCTGCCGGCAGCGGCTGCGACAACATCCCGACCACCTTCTCGGTCACCTTCCGCGGCTTCGAGCAGCGCCAGATGAACGCCGTCGAGGAGTACATGGCCTACTGGAAATGCGCCCTCGACCTCGACGTCACCGGCTCGGACTTCTCGGAGATCACCTTCTCCTACAAGACCCGCTCCGACCAGCAGCGCATGCTCCGCAACATCCGGCTGATGCTGGAACTGATGGGCGTCGTCGCCGACCCGCAGACCCAGGGCTCGAACGAGATCGTCGTCGAAGCCCTCGGCATCCGCGAGAACTGATCAACGGCGGGGCGCCCTCCCTGCAAGGGCGGGCGCCCCGCCAACCGAACTGCGTCGACTAGTCTTCGAAGACTGACCGGAAACTGCCCTGGAATGTTCCCAAAGCAGGCCCCGGAGCCGGGCTCGAAGGCCGATGATGCCTCGTCGCCGGCGATTGGATGGAGCGATGGGCGCAACCCTGAATGCCGCCGCCCGCGTCCGGTCCGAATTGAGCGGCGACAACGACGGCGGTGACGGGTCGTCCCGCCCTTCCCGCAAGTGCCTTCCCCCGTCGGATGATCCTGGAGAGTTCCGGATATGCCCAGACCATATCGCACCCTTCGTGACCGCCGGCTAAGCATCGTGGTTCGAGGCGGCGTCGGCATCCTCGCCGCAGCTCTCGCGACCGGCTTTTCAGGCAGCTTTTCGAGCGGTGAAGCCATGGCCCAGCAGAGCCCCTCGCAGGCCTTCCCGACGATCGATCCCCGCGTCGGCCCGCCGCTCGCCCAGAACCCGCCGCGCCTCATTGATCCGACCCGCGTCCTCGTCACCCTGAAACAGGGCGAGAGCCGCGAGAGCCTGCGGCTGGAGGCGGCGCGGCGGCAGCTGGAATCCAGCGACGGCACCATGGCCTCCGTCGTTGCGGCAATCGAGGCGGCGAGCGCCGCCAGCGGTCGCAGCCTCGTTCTCGACCTGCCCACGGGCGCCCGGGAACAGGACGGCCGGACCGCAACGCCGGGCGTCGTGGCAACTCAGGACGACTTCGCCGCCAGCCTCACACCCGAGGCGGCCCGCCTCGTCGGAACGCTTCGCCAGATGCCACAGGTGGAAGCCGTCGAGCCGAACCGGATGTTCTTCGCCAACCAGGGATCCGCCACGGCCGACAGCATCAATGCCATTCTCGGAGGCGGCACGCCGCCGCGCCTCGACGGCCTGCGCAACCCCGCACAGGACGACCGCGGCGCGGCATCAGCGCCCGCCCCTGTTCCCGCCACCGGCGCCGACCCATGGCGGGCAGCCCCCCAAGCGGACGCCGTGCCGGCCGTTTCGGACGACCCGTTCGCCGTCCTGCAGTGGCATCTGTTCGATCACGCCCTCGTCGTCGCGGCCAACCGGGTGCCCGGCGGCACCGGCTTCCTCACCTACCGCGCCAACCATCGCGGAACGAACATCGCCGGCCCGGTGGTTGCGATCATCGATACCGGCCTCGTCTCGGGCCACGAGGACGTCGCCACCACCCGTGTCCTTCCGGGCTACGACTTCATCTCCCTCGATCTCGTCGGCAATGACGGCGACGGCCGCGACGCAGACCCGGCCGACCCCGGCGACGGCAGCGACGCCGGCCTTTGCTTCGCCGGTTCGCCGGCGACCGAAAGCACCTGGCATGGCTCCCACGTCGCCGGCATCGCCGGCGTGGTGGAGGCCGACAACCGGATCGGCATCGGGCTTGCCGGCGTCGCCGTCCGGATCCTCCCGGTCCGCGCCCTCGGCCGCTGCGGCGGGCTGGAATCCGATATCATCGATGCGATGCGCTGGGCCGCGGGCCTGCCGGTTCCGGGCGTGCCCGCCAATCCGAACCCGGCCAGGGTGATCAACATGTCGCTCGGCGGCCCCGGCGCCTGCGCGAGCGCCTATCAGGCGGCTGTCGACGAGGTGCTCGCGGCCGGCGCGGTGATCGTCGTGGCCGCCGGCAACGAGGCCCAGGATGCGCGCGGCGTCACGCCGGCAAGCTGCAACGGCGTGATCACCGTCGCCGCATCCGACATGCGCGGCGTGATCGCGCCCTATTCGAATTTCGGCCCGCGCATCGACATCCTGGCACCGGGCGGCGCCGCGGATCGGGACGACGACGGCAACGGCCTTGGCGACGGCATCGTATCGATCGTCTCGACGCAGGCCGGCGGCTACGGCCTGAAGCAGGGGACGTCCATGGCGGCACCACTGGTCGCGGCGGCCGTCGCCGCGCTTCTCTCCGAACGCCCGCAGATGACCAGCGAGGAGGTTCGCCGCGCCTTGGCGACCAGCGCGCTCGCCCGATCCAGCACCGAATGCCCGCAGGGTTGCGGCGCCGGCCTCCTGCAGGTCTCGGCGCCGCCCGGCGGCGTCGCCACCTCTTCCGTCCGCCCCGCGAGATGACGCCCTACCAGGCGACGCCCTGTCACGCCGCCCGAAGCCCTTTCGCCCCCGCAGTCCCAGTAACGAGGTCTCTCATGTCAAGGTTATACTACTTCGTGGCAGCCATCCTCGGCGCCATGACCCTCTCCGCGCCGGCGATCGCCCAGTCCTGCGATACCTACCGTGTCGAGGCCCGGCTCTTGAACATGCGGGCCGAGCCGAACGTCTTCGGCACGATCCTCGATGTGCTGCGCTCCAACGAGCTCGTCTGCATCGCGCAGAACCAGCCGGCGGGTGGACAGGAGTGGGGCTTCGTGGTGTCCAAGAGCCGCCCCGACGGCAGCGCCACCCAGAAGATCGAGGGCTGGACCTCGCTGCGCTATCTCGCCAGGGTCGATTCACCCGGCGCCAACGAACCGACGCCGGTCGCCGATGGCGACGCATCGGGCGTCACGCCCGTCGACGGCGGGACGGCGAACGGCGACGCCCAGCCCGCGGCCGAACAGGTCGAAACCCTCAACTTCACCGATCCGGTTCCCTTCGGGCCGTTCCCCGTGCGCGGCCGCAGCCTGGAGCAGTTGGCGAACTCCCTGCCGCTGTTCTCGCCGATCGACGGGCTGCCCGACCCCCGCTGGAAGAAGCAGTGCACCACCTGCCACCAGTGGAACAAGGACCGGCTCTGCGACCAGGGCAAATCCTACCAGGCCGATCCGGCCAGCATCATCCGCATCCAGCACCCCTATGGCGGCCCCTACAAGAAGGCCCTGGCAACATGGGCGGCCAGCGGCTGCCAATAGGCCGGCGACTGCCTGAGGCGGCGGGACGACCAGTGCCTGGATCCGCCAGTGCCGACCCTGCAGGAAACCACAATCTGCCAGCCCGGCGATCTGCCGGTGCGACGATCTGAAGGAAGGAACGCCCCATGGCGAAGAGACATGTGATGACGGCCGCAGGCTTGTTCGCAGCCGTGCTCTCCGGCGCCGGTGCTGCGCAATCTTGCGAGTTCTACGAGGCGATCGACACCCAGACCGAGCTATACGACAAGCCCGATGCCGGTGCCGGTCTCGCCATCGCCATCCTGCCGGAGGCGACCCAGGCCTGCGTGACGGAGGAGAGGTCGGATGCGACCGGCCACAAGTGGCACCGACTCGAATTCTACACGGTCGCCAACGTCAAATACAACGTCGACGGTTGGGTGAAGGCGGCTTCGCAGGGCGCAGCGAACGACACCGCCGTCGCGGTGGCGACGGCCGCGGCACCGGAGGCCGCACGCGCCGCAGCATCGCCGCAAATCGATGTGCGGCAGGCGTTCTTCGCCCGCGGCTGGTCCCTCGACAAGGCCCGCTCGCGGCTCAACTTCGTCACCATCAAGAAGGGCACGGTCATCGAGACCCACAGTTTCGGCGACCTCGCCGGCCAGATCTCGGCCGAAGGCGACGCCGAGGTGAAGATCCGGCTGGAATCGGTGGCGACCGGCATCGACATCCGCGACGTCAGGATGCGCTTCCTCTTGTTCGACGTGGAGCAGTTTCCCGAAGCGACGATCGCCGCGAAGATCNATCCGGCTGCGATCGCCTCGCTCTTCGACGAGGCGCAGGTCACCTACGACCTGCCGATGACGCTGACGATCAGGGGCCTGTCGAAGGAGTTGACGGTGCCGGTGGTGATCTCCAAGCTCGGCAACGATCTCGTCTCGGTGAGTTCCGCCAAGCCGGTGACGATCTCCACCGCAGACTTCGGCATGGAGGATGGCCTGAAAAAGCTCAGCGAGGCGGCCGGCGACATCGCCATCACGCCGTCTTCGCCGGTGACCTTCGAGCTCGCCTTCGTTCCGGCAGGCTGAAAGGCGGCGACCACGCGCTTCAGCGATCGACGGCCGGTTCGCAGCAACACGCGACGCGACAGCTTGACTTCGCGGCGCTCTGTTCGCATCTGCGGGCGATGCGAGTTGCCGAAGCCGACATCCTCATCATCCCTGGATACAAGGGATCGCCCGACGACCATTGGCAGAGCCGGTGGGAGCGCAAGCTCTCCACCGCGCGCCAGGTCGTCCAGGCGGAATGGTCCAAGCCCGTCCTCGACGACTGGACAGACGCCGTCGCCAGGGCGGTGAACGCCTGCGACCGGCCCGTCGTGCTCGTCGCCCATTCGCTGGGCGTCGCCGCCGCCGTGCAGGCGCTGCCGAAGATCTCGCGGCCGATTGCCGGCGGCTTCTTCGTGTCGCCGCCCGACGTCGCCGACGAGACGATCCGGCCGAAGCACCTTCGCACCTTCGGCCCCTATCCGCGCGAGCCGCTGCCGTTTCCGAGCCTCGTCGTCGCCAGCCGCAACGACGGCTTCTCGTCCTTCGAGGCGGCGGAAGCGATCGCGGCCGCATGGGGATCACAATTCGTCGATGCCGGAGAGGTCGGCCACATCAATGCCGAAAGCGGCCATGGCCCGTGGCCCGAAGGACTTCTGACCTTCGGGCGGTTCATGAGCGGGCTGCCACGGCCCTCCGCCTGACGCGCTGCAGGTCGGTCCGGCAGTCGTTCGAGCCAAGGTAGCGCGCAAGACGGCTCGAATTCCGACATCCCGAGGGTGTCTCTCGGACTTCGTGGGAGACCCCGGAGCAGCGCAGCGACCGGCCGGGAAANCCCCCGGCCGGATCCGGATCAGTCCTCGCGCACCTGCCGCTCGGCCTCGACCAGGAACTCGCTCATGTGGCGATGGATCTGGTGGTCCGACTGCTCGACCTTCGCGCCGTCGAAATCGGCCCGGATCTTCTGGAAGATGCCGTCGTCGCCGGGGGTCTGGAAGGCGACGTTGATGATCTCCTGGACGTAGTTGTTCGCATCATCGCCGGTCATCCCGAGCTTTTCCGCGGCCCACAGGCCGAGAAGCTTGTTGCGCCGCGCCTCGATGCGGAACCTCAGCTCCTGGTCGTGAACGTAGCGCGACTCGAAATCCTGTCCGCGGTCGTTGAAGGACATGTCGTGTTTCCTCAGCTTTCGGCCCACCGGGCGGTTCGCCTCTGACATAAGGAAAGATAGACGGCATTTGAAGTGGAATCCGGCCGGGACGACGCAGTCGCGGGACCGGCCGGAGCGCCGGCTCAGCCGCGGCTGAGTTCGCCGCGGATCTGGCGCAGTTCGAGCCGCAGTTCCTGGACCTCGCGGGTGAGGTCGCGCAGGAGATCGCCCAGCGCCTCGGCCCGTTCGGCGGTGCTCTTGCCGGCCTCGCGCACGCGCTCGCCGAGCCGCCCGTCGAGGTCGCGCAGGGTCGTCGACAGCCCCTCCACCGCCCCGGCGAGGTGTCTCACCGAGACCCCATCGACGAGGGCGGCCTCGATCCGGGCGGGCTCGCCCGTCGCGCCGGTCCTCTCGCCCCTCTTCAGGCCGAGCTTCAGGACCACGGTGGAAACCGTGACGCCGAGGCCGCCGCCGATCCAGAGCACCCATTCGGGAAGGCCGGGATGGGGCGGAAGCGATTGGGGATCAAGCATCGTTGCGGCAGCCCTTCTCCTCGCCGATCCAGTAGAGGCAACAGAGCGCCAGGATCGTGATGGCGCCATTGCCGGCGACGGGCGGCGACAGCACCCCGCTTCCCATCGCGCCGATCAGATAGGCTGCGGTGATGAGGCCGTAGACGATCGCGCCGGCAAAGCAGCATGTCGCGCGCACCGTGGAGGTCAGCCCCTGCCGCGCGCCGTTGACGACCAGCCCGCCGACCCAGACGAGACCGAGGCCGAATGCCAGCACGCCCGTCCCCGTCTCGCCGAGCACCGCCTGGAAGGCGGCATAGGCCGGCGCCGAAAAGAGCGCCCCCGGGGCGAGAAGCGTCAGGCCGAAGAGAGCGAGGTTGATGGCGCAGAACCATTCCGACGCCCGCTTCCTGGCCTTCCGCTTCACATGGACGAGGATCATGGCGCCTCCCTCGGGCTCGCGGGCGCGTTTTTCGGCGCGACATAGACGATGGCGAAGCCGAGAAGGGCGTTGAAGACGCCGAGGCCGAGCCAGGCGTACCAGGGCATCTCGACGCCCTCGGGCACCGCGGCGAAGACGGTCGTTCCGGTGGCGGCAATGGTGGCGGCGGTGGCGCCGATCGCCTTGGCGATATTGGCGAAGGTCATCGTGGTTCTCCGAGTTTGGGCGAAGTCGTGGTGGTGCGCCGGAAGGCGCGTCGGTCGCAGGGAGGCGCTTCCCAGCCGGGCCGAACGGATCAGAGCCTTGCGGCCTGGACATGCATGAAGTCGTAGTTGCGCACCCGCCCGAGAGACAGCCAGCCCTCGGTCTCCCAGGCCTTCCAGAAGGGCAGCGCATCGGGATGGGACAGCCGCGCCTTCGGCGCTCCCCATTTCAGCTGGTTGCGCTCCGGGTCGAAGTCGATGGCGATGCCCCAGGCATGCATCGACCAGGCCGAGCCGCCGCGCATCCGGCGAACGTTCAGCGACCCGCCGAAGAGGTTCAGCCCCAGCGCCTCGCGCTCGGAAGCGGAATAAAGGGCAGCAATGGTCTGCAGAACGCGCTCGGCCGATGGAGCCACCCATTCATGCAGGGTGATCGACCTGATGCGCGTCGCCTTGGACCAGGCCAGCACCATCTCGAACGGCATCGCCACCTTCGTCTGCCGGGTTCCGACAGCCCCGTAGAACGCCGGCACACCCGACTGGCGTGGCCAGATGTCGCCGACGAGCGCGATTTTCTGGATCTCGGCTTCCGGCACCACCCGGTTCTCCACTGCGGCGGCCGTTTCCGGATCGACCCGGCTCGACGACCGTCGCAGCGCCGCGACGACCGCCTCGTCGGCCCGGCCATCGACCGGCAACCGCCGTGACGCCTCGAATGCGCGGATCGCAGCGATGGTGACGGGCCCGACGACGCCATCGATCGGCCCGCAGGCAAATCCGTGCGCCGTCAGCCGGCTCTGCAGCCAGGCTTCGAATGTCATGGCAGTCTCCTTCGAAGAGGGGCAACAAAAAACCCGGTACGCGGAAGCGTGCCGGGTTCGGATTGGTCGATCGATGCCGAGGAAAACGCGCGCTGCCGTTCTGCCGGGTCGAGATTTGTGCGGTCCCCCGGCGGCCGCGGCGCCATCGGCAGCCGGCGATGCGACGGCGGCCGTCGCCGATGCAATAGCGCAAGCACCGTCTTGCCGTTGGCCGAAAGCGGCGAGTAGTGCGGGCGAAGAAGCGGATGTTCCTCTTATGTACTCGATATTGCGTCACGCATCAAGAGCGGATTACTTCCAAGCGCATGTCTATTGTCTTGGGATTCCTCCCGGCGTCGAGGATCGCAGAGTCCGGCACGGCCTCTGGTCGGGAGGTCTGGCAGGTGTCGGCTTGACGCCCGACTGTCCCTATCACCATAAGCGCCGGGGGCGGCGACCGGCTTGCGACCCTGCGACCTGCCACGGCCTGACCTTGCCTTCCACGGCCTGCGACGAAAGATTGCCGCAATGACCGGACTCGTCATTTTCGACCTCGACGGCACGCTGATCGACACGGCGCCCGATCTCGCCGCCGCGCTCAATCACTGCCTCGGCGAGGCCGGCCACGAAGCCGATGCGCTCGAGGTCGTCCGGCCCCATGCCGGCCATGGCGCCCGCGCCATGCTGGCCGCCGCCTATGAGCGCCGTGGCCTCGTCCTGTCCGAGCCGGAGATGATCGAGGCCCTCGATCGCTTCCTCGGCCACTACGAGGCCCATATCGCCGATCGCTCCCGGCCCTATCCCAACGTCGTCGCGGCGATGGACGCTCTCGCCGCCGCGGGCTTCGGCCTCGCCGTCTGCACCAACAAGCGCGAGGAGCTGGCGAAGCTGCTCCTCGAGACGCTCGGCCTGTCGGCCCGTTTCGCCGCCATCTGCGGCGCCGATACCGTCCGGTTCCGCAAGCCGCATCCCGGCCATGTCACAGAGACCATCGCGCGGGCCGGCGGCGCCCGGCAAGGCGCGGTGATGATCGGCGATTCGGCGGCAGACATCGAGGCAGCCTTCGCGGCGGGCATTCCCTCCGTGCTCGTCGATTTCGGCTATGCGCCGGACCGCGCCGCCCGCGACAGGGCCTCGGCTGAGATCGGCGATTATGCCGAGCTGACCCCCGTGCTGGTCCAGCGGATCCTCGCCGCCCGGACAAGGGACTGATCGGAGGAGCGCAAGCCGGCAGCCGCGCCTCGGCCGGGCCGCCGAACCCGGGTGCGATCCGGTGTCCGGTCCACCGGTCGGACCAAAAAGCTCCCACGCCTCAGGACATCGCCGCACATCCCACCCCGTCTCCATCACGCGATCGGATATTGACGGACGAGGCCGGTGCGCCCTATAGGCTGTTCCTGCGTCGCCAGTCGGCGCCGAGCGCGGATTCCAGGACAGTGTGAGGCGGACCTTCCGCCGGAGCCGCGCGGGAGGCGATCTCTCGTCCCTCGATCTTCACGGGGACGGGACGCCAGGAGGGCGCGTAGCTCAGCGGGAGAGCACTTCGTTCACACCGAAGGGGTCACAGGTTCGATCCCTGTCGCGCCCACCATTCTCAGGCCCTTGCCTGTCTTCCCGCATCACGGCAGGTTGCTGCCGCCACGATCCAGGGTATTGGGGCGGCTTTGTCGCCCGATGACTGCAGTTCCCGGCAGATGACGGCATCTCCTGCCCACATCGCTCTGCGCGGACCATCGCCCAAGAGACATCCCCGCCAGAGGAAGGCGCCAAGCGCGATCGGCGTTCAGCGGCCCTTCCGGCTCCTGGGGGCGACGCCGAGCGCCACCGGTGCGTCTGACGGCAGTCGAGTTCGAGCCGCGTCGCCAGCGCCTCGGAGAAGTTGATGCCGTCCTCCGGAGGAGGCACGCTGTCGTCGGGCCCGAGCTGCGCCAGCGTCGCCATCCAGATCTTCTCGGCCTCGCCCGGCGTCGGCGTCACCATCCGCTCCCGGCAGGCTTTCGGAAAGCCGTTCAGGGCGAAGCGGCCGATGTCCGGAAAGTCGAAGGCGACGAAATAGGTCTTGTCGAAATTGCTCAGCGTCACCGGCGCTGCCGTCAGGTCGGCCGGGTGATCGAGGACCATGGTGAAGCGGAAGATCAGCTTGCCGGTCTTGTCGTCCCAGCGGACGTCGAACTTTTCCGGCGGCACGAGGGCGAGCTCTTGCGGGCCGATCCTGGCGAAGGTGTAGAAGCCCCATTCGGCGATCGACTTGCGCACCTGCTCGCCGACGGCAGCGAGTTCGTCCGGATCGAGCCGGCCATTGGCGTTTGCGTCGAAGTCGGGAATGACGCTGGCCGAAAACAACTCGTCCATCGCCCAGATGTTCTTCAGCCCGGTGAGGTGGCCCTTGCCGTCGCCTTCGACCTCCATGCGGGCGTCGACGAAGACATGCGGGTGAGCGAATGCCGGCACGGGAAGGCAGGCGACGGCGAAGACGGCGGCGAGGAGGCCGAGAGGTGGTATTCCCGTCATGCCGGTTCCGTCCCGTTCGCTGCGCCGGGCGGAGATCGCCCGAACAATGTGGCGACAATCCGGAGCGGAAGCCGCGAAGGCTTGTCCGGCCTCCTCCCCGGCGGCGGCCTTGTTCTCGCCATGACGCACTGATGCAAGGCGCAGGAGGTTGTTATCCGGAGAGACGGGCATGCCGCGAAGACGCCGATCCAGCCTGCGCCTCTGCGCTCTCGCCGCCCTCGCCGCCACGGGCCTGTCCGCTGTCCCGGCATCGGCCCATCCCCACGTTTTCGTCACCGCCTCGGTGCAGTTCGTCAGCGACGATAGCGACCATCTCACCGCGATCCGCACGGCCTGGGTGTTCGACGAGTTGTTCTCCTCCTCGCTGCTGTTCGACTTCGACGCGAATGGCGACGGCACGCTCGACGACGACGAACTGAACGCGGTGGCCGGAACCGTGCTCGGCTCGGCCAAGGAATACGACTTCTTCACCGTCCTGAAGAGTGCCGGCTCGGATAACCCCGGCGCAGCGCTGGCGCTCTCGCCGCCGGACCATTTCAGCGCCCGGTTCGAGCAGGGCCATCTCGCGATCCTGACGCAGATGAGGCCTGAAAAACCGGTGCCCCTCGCCGCCGCCGAGCTGACGCTGTCGATCTACGATCCCAGCTACTACGTCTCCTTCGACGTGGGGAGCGAGGAGCAGGTCAAGCTGACCGGGCTTCCCGTAGCCTGCCGGGCGACTCTGGACGCCGACCATCCCAGCGAAAGCGCGACGGCCTGGATGAACCAGGTCGCGGGCCTCGGCAAGTCGCAGAGCATCCCGGCCGACGGCATCAACTACGCAGAACTCCTGTCGACGCGGGTCGCGCTCGACTGCCGCTGAGTCCGGAAGCCACCGGCCCCTCGGCCAAGGTTCGTGGCTTGAGCTGACGCCGCCCTTGCCGTAACCGTCAAAAGGATGGAGCGGCCGCGCGAGTCGCTGCATCGTCGCTCCCGCCCCGCCGCTCACGGTTCCGGCCCTCATGTTCGCCTTCCGACGTCTCCTGGCCGATCGATCGAGCGCCCTTGCGGCGATGCTGATCCTCGTCCAGGTCGTCCTCTTCCAGGGTGTCGGGGCGCTGTTTGCCTGCGCGGCGAGCGATGCCGCCGCGGCGACCGGCGCCTTTGTCATCTGTCATGACGCCGAAGGCGGGACCGGCGAGGCGCCCTCGCCCGCCCATGACTGCTGCACCGACTGCCAGTGCGCCATCGCCTGCGCCGGCCCCGGAGCCTTCCTGACCCCGCACGATGCCACGCGGCCGATCGCGGTCGCGCCCGCCGCGGCCTCGGTCGCGGCCCATTGGACACCCCGCGCCGAAGCCTTCGGCCCGCGGGCGCCGCCTCCCGGCCTGCCGCTCCAGCGCGGCCCTCCGCACAGCTCCATCTGAACCGGCCGACCGCGGCTCCCGCTGCGGCCGCCGCCGGCTCGTGCGTGCGCGGCGTCGCGTTCCGCCATTGATCTGGGCGCAACGTTCGCCACCTGCGCCACCGTCCCAGCGCTGCCCCGCCGCCGCCCGTCCGCTCCCTGGCACGGGCCGTCACGCGGAGGGGCGCTGCGCGTCGACGCTCATCCTCCCGTTCGAGCCGCCCGCCGCGCCCGCATCGCCGACGCGCTGCCCGGACGGCTCACGCAAACCCCTTGCGACGCCGCGCGATTCTGCCTCGCAGACGCCGCCGCGGCTCGCTTCTCCCCTCTCAAGGAACTCTTCCATGTCCGACATTTCCCTTAACCGCGCCGGCTCGGCCGAACAGAGCGGCTCCGCCCCGGCGCTCTACCGCGCCGTCTGGCGATGGCACTTCTATGCCGGCCTCTACGTCGTGCCGTTCCTCCTGATGCTCGCCGTCACCGGGCTGATCATGCTGTGGATCGGCGTCCTCGACGGCCGCGACGGCGAGCGCAGCCTGAGCGTTTCGCCGGGCCAGCCCGTCGCGGTTTCCATGCAGGCTGACGCCGCCCTTGCCGCCGTACCCGGCGGCACGCTCAAGCAGTACCTCGCGCCGCTGGCGGCCGACCGCCCGGCGCTGTTCCGCGTCGATCGCGGCGAGGATGCGCGCATGGTCGCCGTCGATCCCTCGACCGGCCACGTCCTCGACAGCTGGCTGCGCCGCGCCGGCTGGTACGAGTTCGCCGACGAGATCCACGGCTCGCTGCTGATCGGCACGCTCGGCGACCGGTTGATCGAGATCGCCGCGGGCTTCGGCGTCGTCCTCGTCGTCACCGGTCTCTATCTGTGGTGGCCACGTAATGCGGGCGGACTGCGCCGAATGCTGGTGCCGAACCTTGCCGTCCGCGGCCGCCGGCTGATGAAGTCGCTTCACGCGACGCTCGGCTTCTATCTCTCGGTCGTGCTTCTCGGCTTCCTCATCTCCGGCATGTCCTGGACCGGCATCTGGGGCGAGAAGTACACCCAGGCCTGGAGCACCTTTCCGGCGGCGAAGTGGGACGCCGTGCCCCTGTCGGACGAGACCCATGCGGCGATGAACCACGGTGCCATGAAGGAGGTGCCCTGGGCCCTCGAGCAGACGCCGATGCCCGCCTCCGGCTCGATGGCCGGCCATGCGGGCATGCCCGCCGGCACCGCCGTGGGCATCGATACGATCGCGGCACTCGCGAAGAAGCTCGGCTTCGGCGCCGAGGGCCGCTTCCAGGTCAACCTGCCATCCGGCGAGACCGGCGTCTGGACGATCTCGCAGGATTCCATGAGCGACGATTCCCCCAACCCCACCGTCGACCGCACCGTCCATGTGGACCGCTTCACCGGCCACATCCTCGCCGATGTCGGCTTTGCCGACTATTCGCTCCCCGGCAAGGCCATGGCGGTCGCGATCGCGCTCCACCAGGGCGACATGGGCGGCTGGAACGTCGCTCTGAACACGCTGTTCTGCCTGGCGGTGATCTTCATGGCGGCGAGCGGCATCGTCCTGTGGTGGATGCGGCGGCCGAAGGGGCGCCTCGGCCTCGCCGCCCCCACCCTTCACCAGGAGACTGTGCCGATGGCGAAGGGCGTCGTCCTTCTGACGCTGCTCCTGTCCGGGCTGTTTCCGCTGGTGGGCGCGACGCTCCTCGCCGTCCTCACCCTCGACCTCCTCGTCATCCGCCGGATCCCGGCGCTGAAGCGGGTGCTCGGCTGAGGCCGACGGGGCATGATCGGGGCGCCGCGAGGGTATCGATCATGCCCCGGCATTCGCGAGGACCCAGCGCCGCAAGCCGCGAGACGCCCGCCGTCATTCCGGCCTGCGGCGGAACACCTTGCCGGGATTGAAGAGGCCGCCGGGGTCGAGCGCCTGCTTCAGCCGCTCCTGCAGTCGCAGCTGCGCGTCTGGAAGGAGGCGATAGGCCTCTTCGAGCCGGTACTGGCCGATGCCGTGCTCGGCCGAGATCGACCCGCCGAACGAGGCGACGACGTCGTGGACGCTCTGGTTCACATGGTGACGCGTCGCCTCGTCGACGCCGAGGACGTTGAAATGCAGGTTGCCGTCGCCGACATGGCCGAAGACGTTCGGCTGAAGGCCGGGGTCCAGTTCGGCGAGCGCGGCCGTCGCCGCCTCGACGAACTCCGGCAGCGCCGCGATGGGAACCGAGACGTCGTGCTTGGCCGAAGGCCCGGTCTTCGCCTCGGCCTCGGTCAGGCTCTCGCGCAGCCGCCAGAAGGCGGCGGCTTGCTCACCCGATGCGGCGATCGTTCCGTCCTCGACCAGCCCCGCCTCCATCGCCGCCTCGACGAAGCTCGCAAAATCCGCCTCGACGCTGGCCGAAACGCTCGCCGCCTCGATCAGCAGCATCCAGGGCGAGACCGGGATCGGCGAGGCGGTTTTGAGCGCCGTCTCGACGCGGCGAACGGCTGAGCCGGACATCAGCTCGAAGGCCGACAGCCGCTCGCCGACCCGGTCCACTGCCAGTTCGTAGAGCGTCAGCGCGGTTGCGACGTCGGCGACCGACAGCAGCGCCGCGCAGACATGGCCGTTGAGCGGATGGATCTTCAGGACCGCCCGCGTCACGATGCCGAGGGTGCCCTCGCTGCCGACCAGGAGCTGCGGCCAGTTGAGGCCGGCATTGTCCTTGTGGAGCGGCGTGACGCCGCCGACCACCGTGCCGTCGGCCAGCACCGCCTCGAGGCCGAGGACGAAGCGGCCGGTCATGCCGTAGCGCAGGACGTTCGCGCCGCCGGCATTGGTCGCGGCGACGCCGCCGATGGTCGCCGAGCCGCTGGCGCCGAAGGAGATCGGCAGGTCGCGGCCGACCTCGCGCAAGGCGTCGCGCACGGTGTCGACGATGGCACCGGCCTCGACGGCGACGCTGAGGCCGACGCGGTCGATGGCGAGGATGCGGTTCATCCGCTCGAGGCTGAGGAGGAGGTTGCCGCCGGACGCATCGGGCGTCGCGCCCGCGGCAAGGCTGGTGCGGCCGCCCTGGGGAACGAGGCCGAGCCCGTGCTCGCGGGCGAGTGCGACCACGCCGACGACCTCCTCGGTCGAGGCCGGGCGGGCGACCGCAAGGGCGCGGCCGTGAAAGCGGTCCGTCCAGTCTTCGAGGTAGGGCTGCATCCCGGCCGCGTCGGCGACGACGCCCCTGTCGCCGAGGATCGCCCGTAAGTCTCGCAGGATACCTGCCTCGTCCATCGTCCGCCTCCGTCTTCCCGCTCGGGGCGGCGCGCCAGCGAAGCCCGACAGGCCGGCCCCGGCACGATGCCGCCATCCACAGGCGTATCAAATCCCCGGCGCGCTCCACCAGAGCATGTCCCGGGAAACTACC
Source organism: Fulvimarina sp. (assembly GCA_002700095.1). Classification (GTDB taxonomy): domain Bacteria; phylum Pseudomonadota; class Alphaproteobacteria; order Rhizobiales; family Rhizobiaceae; genus Jiella. Next base: position 16,899 of record PACL01000082.1, read on the forward strand.
CCGCGCTCATTGAAAGCGTTGGAGATGCCGCGCCGCGCGGAAAGCTTCGCGATCAGGCCCCGGTGCCGGAACCATCAGGCAAGCCATTCCCCCTGAAAGGGCGTTCCCGCGCCACATACCGGCCGCCCCGGGCCTCTCCGGTCAGCTGGCCGTCGGCCATGACGACGCGGCCGCCGAGCATGACGGTCGTCGGCCAGCCGGTGATCTCGATCCCCTCATAGGGCGAATAGTCGGAAGCGTCGTGGAGATCGGCGTGGCGGATGGTGCGCCTCTCGGCTGGATCCCAGATGGCGATGTCGGCGTCCGCCCCGATGGCGATCGTGCCCTTCTGCGGATAGAGGCCGTAGGTCCGGGCGTGATTGGTCGCCGACAAAGCGACGAAGCGCGGCAGATCGATCCGCCCCTTCATGACGCCTTCCGAAAACAGGATCGGCAGGCGTGTCTCGACGCCCGGGATACCGTTCGGAATGTGCCTGAAGGACTCCCGGCCCCTGGGGTTCAGCTTGCCGGCCGGATCGTCGTAGCGGAACGGGCAGTGGTCGGAGGAATAGAGGTCGAAGACGCCCCGCTCGATGCCGTCCCAGCAGGCGTCCTGGCTGGCCTCGTCGCGGGGCGGCGGCGAGCAGACGAATTTCGCCCCCTCCCAGTCCATGCCGTCCAGATCGTCCGCCGTCAGCATCAGATATTGCGGACAGGTCTCGCCGATCACCTTGCGGCCACGCTGGCGCGCCCGCTCGATCTCTTCCATCGACTCGCGATTGGAGACGTGGACGATCACCAACGGCACGTCGACGATCTCGGCCAGCGACAGCGCCCGGTGGGTCGCCTCGCGCTCGGCCGCGATCGGCCGGGTCGTCGCATGGGCCTTCGGGGCGACGTCGCCGTCGGCCTCGTGGCGGCCGATGAGATAGCGTATCGCGTCCTCGTTCTCGCAATGGACCATGACCAGGGCGCCAGTGCGCCGTGCGGTGTCGAGAACGCCGAGGATCTGGGCGTCAGAGAGCCTGAGATCCTCATAGGTCATGAACACCTTGAGCGAGGTATAGCCGTCCTCGACGAGGGCCGGCAGTTCCTGGCCGAGCACCTGATCGCTCGGATCCGAGATGATCATGTGGAAGGAGACGTCGGTGTAGCAATTGCCTTCAGCGAGCGCGTGATAGTCGTTCAGCGCCGAGCGGAGGCCCTCGCCCTTCTTCTGCAGGCAGAAGGGCATGACGGTGGTGTTGCCGCCGTAAAGCGCCGAGCGCGTGCCGCTCTCGAAGTCGTCGGCCATGACGATGCCCTCGCCGGAAGGCTGCGAGATATGGACATGGCTGTCGATGCCGCCGGGCAGCACATAGCGACCGGTGGCGTCGACAGTTTCCTTCGCCTCGCCAAGATCGCGGCCGATCTGGACGATGACGCCGTCCTTGACGGCGACGTCGGCCTGAAAGACGTCGGATGCGGTGGCGACGGTACCGCCGCGGATCAGAAGGTCGAACATTGCGGGATCCCCTTTCGCCGTCAGAGCTTCGGCTCGAGCGCCGCGACGAGGCGATCGACCTCGGCGAGCGTGTTGTAGTGGACCATCGACACCCGCACGACGCCGCCATTCGCCATCAGGCCGAGGTCGTCGATCAGCCGGTAGGCATAGAAATGCCCATGGCGGATGCCGATCTTCGCTGCATCCACGGCCTCGACCACGGCCTTGGAATCCTGCCCCTCGACGGTGAAGCTGACGGTCGCGACGCGGTCGGCGACGGCGCTCGACTTGCGCCCGACGATGCGCACCGAATTGCGGCTGGCGAGAAACTCCATCAGCCGCGCGGTGATGATCCGCTCCTGCTCGGCGATGACGGCAAAGCCCGCCTCGATCGCCACGCGCCCCTCGCCCGCCCCGGCCTTGCGCCCGAGCGCCTCGACATAGTCGACCGCGCCGATCGCGCCCCAGGCCGCCTCGTAGTTGATGTTGCCCGGCTCGATCTTGTAGGGCACGGACTCCCTGGTCATGAAGAAGTGGTAGATGTTGTCGAGGGCGAGGAGCTTGTCATTCGGGGCCCACATCACCGCAAAATGCGGGCCGAACACCTTGTAGCTCGAGAAGATGTAGTAGTCGCAGCCGAGCGCCTTTACGTCGATCGCCCGGTGCGGCGCATAGGCGACGCCATCGACCACCACTTCGGCCCCGGCGGCATGGGCGATCGCGGAAATCTCGGCAATCGGATTGATCGTGCCGAGGATGTTCGAGGCGTGGGTGACGCAGACGAGCTTCGTGCGGTCGGTGAGGAGATCCTTCAGGCCGTCCAGCTCGAGCTCGAAGCTGTCCGGGTCGACGTTCCAGAACCTGACGACGACGCCGCGCTCGGCGTGCTTCAACCAAGGGCCGATATTGGCCTCGTGGTCGGCATTGGTCAGGATGATCTCGTCGCCCGGCTGGAGCCTGCCGGTCATGGCTTCGGACAGATAGCGAAACAGCGCCGTCGAGGAGGCGCCCATGACGATCTCGGAGGCGTCCGCGGCGTTCATGAAGCGGGCATAGGCGCCTCGCGCTTCGCGCACCCGCGCCGTCGAGGCAAGGCTCGGCGCGTAGCTCGCCCCGGTCTGGACGTTGGAGGTCAGGAGATAGTCTGACACCCGCTCGGCAACGGTGCGGAGCACTTGGCTGCCGCCGGCATTGTCCATGAACACCCATTCGCCGGCGAGCGCGGGAAACTGGGATCGGACGAATTCGAGATCGAGAGCCATCGGGGCTGCCTTTCATGCGACGGGCGCCGGCTTGAAGCGCAAGCGGCGCTGAGAGATTTCAGTGGTTGAGAACCGCATCGAGAAAGGCGCGGGCGCGCTCGCTCGAAGGTTCGGTGAAGAAGCGGTCCGGCGAGGCAATCTCCTTGATCTCCCCGGCCTCCATGAAGACGATGCGGTCGGCGACCTTGCGGGCGAACCCCATCTCGTGGGTGACGAGCAGCATGGTCGTGCCGGTGCCGGCCAGGGTGCGGATGACGTCGAGCACCTCGCCGACCATCTCCGGATCGAGCGCCGAGGTCGGCTCGTCGAACAGAAGGATGCGTGGCTCCATCGCCAGGGCCCTCGCGATGCCGACCCGTTGCTGCTGGCCGCCGGAGAGCTGGATGGGATATTTCTCCGCCTGCTCGCCGATGCCGACGCGGGCGAGCAGCGCCTGCGCCTTCTCCCGCGCGGCCTGCCAGGACAGGCCGCGCACCCGGACCGGACCGAGCGCGACGTTGTCGCGGACGGTGAGGTTCGGAAAGAGGTTGAAGGCCTGGAAGACCATCCCGACCTCCTCGCGCACCTGCCTGAGATTTCGCCCCTCCTCGACCCGGATGCCGTCGACGACGACGTCGCCCTCGTCATAGGTCTCGAGGAGGTTGATGCAACGGATGAGGGTCGATTTGCCGGAACCCGACGGCCCCAGCAGCACGACAACCTCCCCCGGCGCGACGTCGAGGTCGATGGACTTCAGCGCGGAGAATTCGCCGAAGCGCTTGGTCACGCCGCGCATCGAAATGATCGGCGAAGGACTTGTGACCGTCGTCATCAGCGCCGCCCCGAACGGCCGAGCCGCTTTTCGAAGATCGCCACCAGCCGTACCAGTGGGAGCAGCAGCAAAAGGTAGAGGAAGGCCGCGCCGATCAGCGGCGTCGGGTTGGCAGCCAGCGCCTGCGCCTGGGTCGCCTGCTTCAAGAGGTCCGGCATGGCGACGACGGAGGCCAGCGCGGTGTCCTTCATGACGTTGATCGAATTGTTGGTGAGCGGCGGGATGACGATGCGGATCGCCTGGGGCAGGACGACGTCGCGCATCAGGTCGAAGGCCGAGAGCCCGATCGCCTGGGCCGCCTCGAACTGGCCGCGGGGGATGGCGTCGATGCCGGCCCGGTAGATCTCGGCGGTATAGGCGCTCGAAACCGTGGTCAGGGCGAAGGCCGCGCTGGCGAAGGGCGACAGGCTGATGCCGACGAAGGGCAGCGCATAGTAGACGATGACCAGCCAGACCAGCACCGGCAGCGCCCGGAAGACGTCGACATAGGCAATGATGACGGCCTTGAGGAAGCGCGGCCCGTACATCCGGCCCAGCGCCAGCATGAGGCCGCCGGCAAGCCCGAGCACGATCGACAGAAAGCCCAGCGCGATCGTCCGCCACAGCCCGTCGAGCAGCAGCGGCAGCGAGCGGACGAAGATCGGCCAGTTGAAGAAGGTCGTGACGAGGTCCATCGGGATCTTTCGCGACGGGACTATGGCGAGAGGGCTCCGGCGCATCGTCCCGCGCCGGAGCCCTCGACGGCCGGCGGCGGAGCCGCCGTCAGGATGATGAGATCAGGATTTCGGGGTCGGCATCGGCCGCTTTTCGACGGTGCTGGTGGTGGCTTCCGGCACCGTGCCGAACCATTTCTCGTGCAGCTTGGCGATGAAGCCCTCGTCCTTCAGCGTATCGAGGACGCCGTTGACCTTGGTGGCCAGCTCGGCATCCTTGGCGAACATCATCGAATACTGCTCGCCCGTCGTCAGCCGCTCGACGACCTTCATCGCCGGCTTGTCCTTGAGGTAATAGGCGACCGCCGGAATGTCGGAGACGTAGCCGTCGATGCGGCCGGCCTGGAGATCGAGCATCGCCGGGTTGAGCCCCTCGTAGCGGCGGATCTCGGTCAGGCCCCAGTCCTTTTCGCGCTCGGTCGCATACATGTCGCCGGTCGAGCCGGTGTCGACGCCGACGGTCTTGCCCTTGAGGTCCGCGGTGCTGGCGATACCGGCATCGGCCTTGGCCGCCAGCGACTGGTCGCTGTCGTAGTATGGCTGGGCGAAGGAGACCGACTTCAGCCGCTCGTCGGTGATGGTGATCGAGGAGACCGCGACGGCGATGCGGCCGGACTGGACGGCCGAGAACAGGCCGTTGAACGGGATGTTCTGGATGTCGACGCCGTCATAGCCGAGGCGCGAGGCGACCTCCTTGACGAGCTCGACCTCGAAGCCGGTGATCTCGCCGCTCTGGTCCTGAAACTCCCAGGGCACGTTGCCGACATTGGCGCCGACCGTCAGCGTCTCGGCGAAGGCCGGCGATGCCGACAGGCCGGCCGCGAGGGCGGCGGCGAGGAACAAGCGTCTTGCGATCATGTCAGGAACCTTTCTGTCCGGCTTCGGGGAGATGCGCAGCCATGCGCGAAAAAGCAGCCGGCTGCCCAAGTTTTTTGCATGCACTTTTCACCACCAAGTGTATGCACTTTCACCGGACGAAAGAAAGTGGGGGCGCAGATTTTCTTCGCCGCGGAAGGGCGGACAGGACGCGTATAGACGCGCCCGCTCACCATCGCGTCGAACCGTCGGCTCGTGCAGGGATTGAGATGTCCGGAGCCGGACCGGATCAGCCGGCGACGAACGGGGCGAGGATCGCAGCGAGGTCACGAGGGGGCCGCTCCGGCGCGCGGATCATCGCACGGTCGGCGACGGCGGAGAGATGGCCCGTCATGGCCGCGGCCGCGGCTGCGGCGTCGCCCTTCTCCAGCGCATCGACGATCTGGCGATGCTCCTCTATGGCGCAATCGTTCGAATGCGGTCGGCCATAGGCCGAGAGGGCGAGGCCGCTGCGATAGGCGACCTCGGTCACGTATCGCTCGAGGATCGGGCGACCGGTCATCCCGGCCAGAAGGACGTGAAAATCCGTGGCGAGGCGGATCGACGCCGAGGGACTGACCGGATCGGCCGCCGCCTGATCGGCGATGTGCCGGCGCAGCTCTGCGATCTGCTCGGGGCTGATGGCGGCGGCGAGACAATCGGCCACCAGCGCTTCGAGCGCAATGCGGATCTCGAAGGTGTCGTGGGCTTCCTCGACGGTGGGCGTCGCCACGACCGCGATGCGATTGCGCCGGAGATTGACCAGACCCTCGGCCGCCAGCTGGCCGAGCGCCTGGCGGGCGATCGTCCGGCTGACGCCGAAGCTCTCGCCGAGCTGGTCCTCGGGCAGCTTGTCGCCCGGCGACAGCGCCCGCTCGATGATCGCCCGGCGCAGGGCGGAGCAGATCTGGGCGACCCGGTCGACGGCGTCCCTCTTCGGCTTCATCGGTCTTTCTGCATGTCTGTCCGGCCGGCCGGAGCGAATTCCTGGCGGCCGCCACTTACGAAGTCCGCCCGGACAAATGTCAAATTCGGAAAATGCCGACGGCATGATGTCGCAGCTGTCCGGCAGGCGGGCACATCTGCCCAAGATACGAGGCAGCAAGCGCGGCGGCACGCTTGGGCGGGCGGCGACGACCAGGAGCCGGAACGTCGCGGCGGGCGTGAAGCACGCAAAGAAAAAGCCGGGCGGACCCGGCTTGATCGTCGACTGTCGAGAGTCCCACGCCGACCGATATGGCAGGTCGCGGGCGATGCCCCCGTGTCAGTCCTTGACGGTGAGGATCTGCTTGCCGCGATACATGCCCGTCTTCAGGTCGATGTGATGCGGACGGCGCAGCTCGCCGGAGTTCTTGTCCTCGATATAGGTCGGCGCCTTGAGGGCGTCGGCCGAGCGGCGCATGCCGCGCTTGGACGGGGTCGTCTTCCGTTTGGGTACGGCCATGGTCTGCTCCAATTCCGGCGCCGGTTCGTCGGAACGAAGGGCCGGTCGCGTCTTGTTCGTCTCAGGTCTACATCCGTCCGGTCCATCCGCGCTTGTCGCCGGCGGGCCCGGGATTCACGTCGAAAAGCGCCCTCATGGGCCGAAGGCCGCACGGGAACACCGGCATGACGGGAATTCGAGGCTGGCCATAGCAAAGACCGAGGCAAAAGGAAAGGCCCGCCGTGACCAGATGATGACGGCCGCCGGGCCGCACCGCGCCCCGCTCCGCCGGAAGGATCCCGCGGACCCAGCCGATACTCCGGCCCGCCCTCATCAACAGAGATGGGCGGCCGAACCAGCCAGCCGGATTGGCCCCGCCCGAACCGGTCAGCCCGCGTCGAGACAGCCGACATAGGCGCCGGAGCGCGCCGCGAGGCGCTCCACCCGCCGCGCCAGCTTGCGCAGGGTCGCGCTCGGATCGGCGGGATTTCGCGCGTCCGGAGCCGGCAGCGAGACGGTCAGGAGCGCCGCCTGGCGGGCCGTCAGCTGCGCCGCCGGCTTGCCGAAATAGTGTTGGCTCGCCGCCTCGATGCCATAGACGCCGGTGTCCCACTCGGCGATGTTGACGTAGATTTCCATGATCCGGCGCTTCGACAGGACGAAGTCGAAATAGAGCGCGAGCGGCAGCTCCATTCCCTTGCGAATGAAGGAGCGGTCGTTCCAGAGAAAGAGGTTCTTGACCGTCTGCATGGTGATCGTCGAGGCGCCGCGGGTTTCCTCGCCCTCGAGGGCCTGGTCGACCACCGCCATCATCTCCCCCCAGTCGACGCCGCGGTGACGGCAGAACTGGCCGTCCTCGGACATGACGATCGAATGCAGCATCACCGGCGCGACGTCGTCGATCGACACCCAGTCCCGCAGAACCGGACGGATGGTGACGTTGTCCCACAGCATCAGCATCGAGACCGGATGGATGCCGCGAATCGCGTAGACCGGCGTCAGCACCAGCGGGATGGCCATGAGGACGATCAGGACGAGGAGGACCCAAGCGGCGATGCGCTTCGTCGTTTTCAGCATGGGACGTTCGATGGGTTCGACGATGACGGTGGAGACGCAGCGCTGGAAGGGCTGCCTTTACTTATCGGCGCTATAAACCAGGCGCAATGGCTTCTGGAGAGAGATCGAAAAAGCCTCCACCCGTGAACGTAAGACACACATATCGAGAAGAGATGAACAAGATGAAACCCGGCGATTTCGAAGCGATACTCAAGACCCATGCGGCGGCCGTCGGCGATCTTCTGGACGATGTGCTGTCGTCCCACCAGTTGGTCGCGGGAACGCCACACCATCTGCTCAACGCCATGCGGCACGGCGTATTGAACGGCGGCAAGCGGCTGCGCCCGTTCCTTGTCTGCGAGGTGGCCCGGATCCTCGATGGCGACGCCAAGACGGCGATGCAGGTCGGTCTGGCGATCGAATGCATCCACTCCTATTCCCTCGTCCATGACGATCTTCCCGCCATGGACGACGACGATCTGCGGCGCGGCAAGCCGACCGTCCACAAGGCCTTCGACGAGGCGACCGCCATTCTCGCCGGCGACGCGCTGCTCACCCTGGCCTTCGGCCTCGTCAGCACCGTCGAGACGATTTCGCCGGACATCCGGCTCAAGCTCATCACGCTGATGGCCAGGAAGGCGGGCGCGTCGGGCATGGTCGGCGGCCAGATCCTCGACATGCAGGCTGGCGCCAAGCCGCGCTCTGAGATCGAGATCACCCGCATGCAGGCCATGAAGACCGGTGCCCTGATCTCCTGCGCCTGCGAGGCCGGGGCGCTGGTCGCCGGAGCCAGCGAGGACGATCGCACCCGCATGCGCCGCTACGGCGAGAATGTCGGCATCGCCTTCCAGCTCGCCGACGACATCCTCGACGAATACGGCGACCCCGCGGTGGTCGGCAAGGCGACCGGCAAGGATCGCGAGCAGGGCAAGCAGACCCTCGCGCAGATCTACGGCAAGCGCGCCCTCGAGGATCGCCTCGCCGCGCTCGTCACCGGCGCCGAGGAGATGCTCGTGCCGTTCGGCGACAAGGCCGCCTCGCTGGTCGAGGCCGCCCGCTTCGTGTCCTTCCGCAAGATGTGACGGAAGCCGGAGGCCATTCGGCTCCGGGATGCCCCGGAGCCGGCCGGCGACCATGCCGGGCGACCGCATTCGGGAACCCAGCGGAGACGAAGCGCCCCCCCGCACACCCGGCGTCGGTCCTGGCGTCGGCGCCCGACGGCATGGTCCACGGAAAGCGGTGACCGGCTTCGCGGGAGATCAAGCGGCAAGAGGAGGAAGGAGCGGGATGCAGATCGAGCTGATCGCCTCGCGCTCTAGAGCGGGATGGCTTTTCTTCGAATCGCCATGCCGCTCTAGCTTTTTGATCCCGCATGATCTTTTTCCCAGAGCCGGCAACCACCTCTCGGGATCATGCTCTAGCCGCCCGACGCCATGGCCCGGGGCGCCAGAGCCGCCACGGCCGCGTGCGGCCCGTGGCAAAGCTCCCGGACCGCGCCGATACTCGTCGGCTCTGCGAGATGGCAGCCCTGAAAGACATCGGCACCGGCAAGCAAAGCGAGGCGATGCTGCTCCTCGGTCTCGACGCCTTCCGCGACGACCCGGATCCCGCTCGCATGGGCGACGCTGACCAGGGCCGCCACGAGGACGTTGGAGGCTGAATTGGTCCCGAGCTTGGAGATGAACGCGCGGTCGACCTTGATCGCGTCGACCGGAAAGGACTGAAGGTAGGCAAAACCGCTGAAGCCGGCGCCGAAATCGTCGAGAGCGATCCTGACGCCGAGATTGCGGATGGCGGTCAGCCGTTCCCGGACGTCCTCGCTCGCCCCCATAGCCGCGCTCTCGGTGATCTCGATCACCAGTCGTTCGGGCGAGGTTCCGGTCTCGGCGAGGACCGCGGCCACCATCGTGACGACGCTGTCCCGCTTGAACTGGTTAGCGGAGAAATTCACCGAGAAATCGAGATCCGGGTAGTCCCGCATGTCCGTGCAGGCCCGCCGCAGCACCCATTCGCCCAGGAGATCGATGAGCACGGAGCGTTCCGCGACCGGAACGAATTCGGACGGGGCGATCACCCCGCGCAACGAGTGACGCCACCGGACCAGCGCCTCGAAGCCGATGATCGTGCCGTCGCCGCGATACAACGGCTGATAGGCGAGTTCGAGTTCGCCAAGCAGGATCGCCGCGCGCAGCTCTCGCTCGATCAGCCTGGCGTAGCGCAGATCGGTGACCATCTCGGGCCGGAACAGGGTGGCCTGCGCCCGGCCGTTGCGCTTGCTCTCGTAGAGCGCCAGGTCGGCCCGCTGGACCATCTCGTCGAAGCCCGAGATCTCGCCGTCGAGCAGCGCGACGCCGATGGAGGCGGACAGGTTCATCGGCTGGCTCTGGTGCCACACGGTCATGGCGAGCCGGGCGAGATACTCGTTGGCGAAGGCCATCGCCTCCTTGTGCGGGCGCTTCATCACGAGCAACGCGAACTCGTCGCCGCCCAGCCTTCCGAATGCGCAGGCCGGCGCCAGTGCTTGCGCGACCTCGGCGGCGTGCCGGAGCGCGGCATCGCCTTTGGCGTGGCCGAGGCTGTCGTTGATGCGCTTCAGATAGTCGAGATCGATGTGGAGGAAGTAGCCGAAGCCATCCTTGCGGGTGCGCAGCTGCGCCTCGCATTCGGCGATGAAGCCGGCGCGGTTCAACGCGCCCGTGACGACATCCTGGCGATACGCCCGCGCCTGCTGGCGATTGATCCGCACCTGCGCCTCGAGCATCGTCACGAAGGCCTTGCGAAGCTCGAACAGCCCCATCAGCCCGGCGAGGCAGGCCAGTGTCTCGATGACGACGATACTGGCCGGGCGGTCGTGATCGACGGCTTCGAGAAAGGCCATCACATTCATTGCAGCAAGGCCGCAAAGGCTGAGAGCGACCGCCCAGAAGAGGAATTTCCAGCGCTCGGTGGCATGATGTTGAACGACCATGAAAGGTACGATCCGGTCCGCGTTCCCAGGCGGGACCGGTCTTCCCATCATTCCGTTAACAACATTTGTAAGCGCAGCGAATATTTGTCGGTATCGCCGCGCATGCACCGCACCGGAAGGCGCGGCGCAAGGCCCGCGATCAGTCGTCGTCGCGCTTGCCAACCTCGACGGTGTAGTTGAGCGGCAGCCGCCCGCCATCGGCATAGATGGTCTGGCCGGTGATGTAGCTGGCCTCGTCCGAGGCGAGGAAGCTGGCGATCGCGGCGATCTCTCGGGGCTCGCCGATCCGGCCGAGCGGGGTGCGCGACAGGACCTTGCGCGTCGCGGCCTCGTCCTCGACCACGCCCTTCAAGAGATCGGTCATGATCGAGCCGGGCCCGATCGCATTGACGCGGATGCCGTGAGGGGCAAGCGACAGGGCCATCACCTTGGTCAGCTGGCTCAGCCCGCCCTTCGACACCGAATAGGCCACCTGGTCCGGAAGCGCGAAGACGGCATTGACCGAGGACATGTTGATGATCGCGCCGGCCGGCCCGCCGCGCTTTACCTTGTCGACGAGGTGGCGCGCGACGGCCTGGCCGCAGAGGAAGGCGCCCTTCAGGTTGATGTCGAGAACCCGCGAGAACTCGGCCTCGTCGAGATCGAGGAAGGCGGCCTTGTTCACCACCCCGGCATTGTTGACGAGGATGTCGACGTCGCCGAAGCGGTCGAGCGCGGCGGCAACGAGATTGTGGACGTCCAGCCGCTCGGCGACGTTGCAGCCGACGGCGACGATGTCGCCGAGTTCGGCGAGTTCGCTGGCCGCCAGGTTGCCGGCCTTTTCGTCGTTGTCGGCGATGACCACCTTGGCGCCATCATGCAGGAAGCGGCGCGCGATCGCGTAGCCGATTCCCTTTGCCCCGCCGGTGACGATGGCGACGCGTCCGTCGAGTGCCATGACGCTGCTCCTTGTTCCGTTCCGATCGCCGGATCCGTCGGGAAAACCCTGACCGACCGCGGCATTCGTGCGGACATAGCAGGCCGGCGCCGTCTCTGCACGCGGGCGAGCGGCGAGCCGCAGCGTGTCTTTCGAAGTTCCGGCCTTTTCAGCCGTTGCCGCGGAAGCCCGGATAGAGCGTCATGCCGCCGTCGGCGAAGATCGTCTGCCCGACGATGTAGTCCGCCGCGTCCGACACCAGCCAGGCGACGATGCGGCCGATGTCGTCGGGCTCGCCGATGCGGCCATAGGGGATGAGCTTCAGCATGTCCGCCTTGTGCTCGTCGCGCTCCCCGGCATTGATCGCGGTGGCGATCGCGCCGGGCGCCACGGAGTTCACCCGGATCCCCTCTTGGCTGACCTCCTGGGCGAGCGACTGCATGAGCATGTGGAGGCCACCCTTGGCTGCGGCATAGTTCACGTGAAACGCCCAGGGGATGACCTGGTGGACCGAGGAATCGAACACCAGCTTGCCCGCTGCCCGGCTGATTTCGGGGCGCCGGCCCTTGGCGCGGAAGCGGCGGATCGCCTCGCGCCCGACCAGGAAGCCACCGGTGAGGTTGACCGAGACCACCGCGTTCCAGTCGTCGAGCGTCATGTCGCCGATGCTGGCGTCCTTCTGGATGCCGGCATTGGAGATGACGATTTCCAGGGGCCCGAGCACCGTCTCGGCCTCGGCGAACATCGCCGCCACCTCGTCTTCCTTCGAGACGTCGGCCTGCACGGCGACCGCCCGGCCGCCGTCCGCCTCGATCTGCGCGACGACCGCGTCCGCCTCTTCGGACTTGCCGCGGTAGTTGACGGCGACGCTCGCGCCTGCCGCCGCCAGCGCCAGCGCCGAGGCGCGGCCGATGCCGGACGAGGCGCCGGTGACGAGGGCCGCCTGTCCGTCGAGGCGCGCCATGTCAGAAGGTGCCATCGGGATCCTCCATGATCTTGAACTCGAAATAGCCGGGATTGGCCTTGTCGCCGTTCAACGTCCGATCGAGCCAGATGGCTGCAGAGATCAGGGAAAGATGGGTGAGGGCCTGAGGAAAATTGCCGAGATGGTCGCCGGTTTCAGACAGTTCCTCGGAGAACAGGCCGAGATGGTTCGAATAGGTGTGCAGCTTCTCGAACAGCAGGCGGGCGTCGGCGACGTAGCCGGTCCTCGCTAAGGCCTCGACATACCAGAAGGAGCAGATGGTGAAGGCCCCCTCCTCGCCTTCGAGCCCGTCGTCGTTCTCGTCGGTGTTGATGTAGCGCTTCACCAGGCAGTCGCGCACGAGATGCTTGCGCACGGCCTTCAGGGTCGACGTCCACATCGGATCGCGCGGATTGATGAACTTGACCAGCGGCATCAAAAGGACGACCGCATCGAGGGTCGAAGAGCCCTTGAACTGGGTGAAGGCGCCGACCTCGGGGTTCCAGAAGTCCTCGATGATGGTCTTCTGGATCTTGTCGCGCTCGCCGCGCCAAGCGAGGATGTCCGCCGGCATCGAATGGATCTCGGCGATCTTCAGGGCCCGGTCCAGCGCCACCCAGCACATCAGCCGCGAGGACAGATATTCCTTCGGCACGCCGCGGCTCTCCCAGATGCCGCGATCAGGCAGATGCCAGTTGCGCGACAGCCAGTCGACGATCCGGGAGATCTTCGCCCAGACGGAATAGGCCGGCTTACCCCTCGCCTTGGTCGCGATGTAGAGGGCGTCGAGAAACTCGCCGTAGATGTCCATCTGGCGCTGCTGGTAGGCGGCATTGCCGATCCGCACCGGCCGCGACCCGTCATAGCCGTCGAGATGATCGAGATCCCTCTCCGGGACTTCGACGTCGCCATCCATGCGATACATGATCTGCAGGCCGGACTCGCCAGTCTCGACGGCGCGTTCCATCAGGAAGTGGATGAAGCTCTCGGCCTCGTCGTAATAGCCGAGGCGAGACAGAGAATAGAGCGTGAAGGCGGAATCGCGCACCCAGCAATAGCGGTAGTCCCAGTTCCGTTCGCCGCCCAGAACCTCCGGAAGCCCGAAGGTAGCGGCCGCCGCAATCGAGCCGAATTCGGACGAGGTCAAAAGCTTCAGCGTCAGGGCCGAGCGCACGACGAGCTCGCGCCAGAAGGTCGGATAGGTGCCGCGATTGACCCATTTGTGCCAGTAGTCGCGGGTGCTCGAGAACGAGCGGCGGACATAGCGGTCGCAGACCGGCGGCGCGTCGGGACGACCCGGGCACAGTACCACCCAGCAGCTTTCGCCTTCGCCGAGATCGACCTTCGCGTCGATGTCGTCACCGGTGATCGTCAAGTCGAACGAGGCGTAGAGCGTCACGCTGTCCTCGCCGCCCTCCCCCACCCAGGCGATAGAGACACCGCCCTCGACCGGCGTCAGGACCGGCTTCGCCCGGGCATAGTCCGGCCGCGGGGAGACACACAGCCGGAAGGTCTTCGGCCCGACGATCGCCCTGGCGCGCCTGACGATGCGGCCGGAGGCGTCGACCGGCATGTAGTCGCAGACTTCGCCGATGCCCTCGTCGCCGAGGAATCGGCTGATGAGGATGTTGGTGTCGGGGAGATAGATCTGGCGGTAGTTGATCGNCCCGTCCTCGACGAAAAGGGCGAAGCGACCGCCCTTCGCCGGATCGAGGAGCGCGGCGAAGAGACTGGGCGAATCGATGCGCGGATGAGACAGGAAGTCGATGGTCCCATCCTCGGCAACGAGGGCGATGGTGTTCATGTCGCCGATCACCCCGTGCGCCGCGATGCGATTGGGAACGTCGGGTGTGGGTTTGTCGGCCATTTGCGTCCTGCCTGAATTTTTCGTCCGACGAACATTGGCTGCTGGGCCGACGGGTAAAGGCCACAGCTTGTCGCAGTGCGAAAAGCCGCTGTGTGGCAAGGATTTGCAACCATGCCAACGGCTGTTACATATCCACGCAGGGGCACAGCAGCCGGCGTTTGGCGTCGGCCGGCCGAAGAAGGTTGGGAATTTTTGGGAAGCGCGATCGAAAACAGTCTGCGGCGCGCCTTGGCGAAGGGAGATGGCTCCGATCCGGATTTCCGCCTGCAGATCTACGAGGCCGCCGAGCGGGCGCTGCTGCGCCTCGAGGCCGACCGGGATATGGCGGAGGAGGCCAAGGAGAGGCATCGCCGCGAGCTGATCGCCGCGATCGAATCGATCGAGGACGATTTTGCCGATGGCAGTGCGTCCTTTGACGGGCCTGCCGAAGGCAGCTCTTCCGACGCCGACGCTGCGCCCCGCGCTGACGACGGAGCCGCCGCGGCGCCGGGGACCGGGCGGGCGGGCACCGACCGGTGGCCCAAGGATGCGACGGCAGACGATCGAACGACTGGCGAACCGAGCTCGGACGAACTCGCCGAGCCGAATTTTGCCGGCCGCGAAAGGCTGGTGGACGACGAGGACGGCTCGCAGGAGGAGGAAGGCGACGCCGGCTCGCATGCCTCGAGGCGCCGCCCGCGCCTCCTGGTCAGCCTCGTCATCACCCTTCTCCTCGTATTCCTCGTCGGAGCGGCGGTCTGGATGGTCCTGCCGTTCTTCTCGTCCCGGACGGTCGAGACGACCGGTCAGAGCGAGGCTGGCGCGGATGGCGGCCTGTCCGTTGCCGAGGCGATTCGCGAAAACACCGACACGGCACCGACGCAGGATGCGGCGCCAGCCTGGCTCGACGTCTATACGCCCGCCGCGCTTCGCGAATTCGCCGCGAGCGACGCCGCCATCACCGATGTCGCACCGGCCGGGGAGCAGCCGAGACTGCAGCTGACGGCGCCGTCCGACGGCCCGGCAGCAGAGGGTGAAACGGGTACCGCAACTACCGCGGGCGTCGCCCGGGAGATCGAGTTGCCGATGGCCGGCGATGTGGCGCGCCAGTTCGCCGGCAAGAAGGTGGAGGGCGAGATCGTCGTCGGCTCGCCCGACGGCAAGCCGCGGACCTTCACCCTGCGCTGCCTGTTCGGCGGCGAGACGGTCTGCGGTCGGCAACGCTTCACCACCGCGTTGCCGGAGGAGAACTTCCTGTTCCATCTGGAATTTCCGCCCGAAGCCGTGACCGGCGGGCAGATCGCCCTCGATCCCTCGGTAGGCGCCGACGGCAAGGATCTGATGTTCTTCGGCCTGAAGCTGCGCAACGCCTCGTGAGGCGGCGGGCTGTACCAATCCCCTTCGCCGCCGGGGACGGCGGCGCGTCCTGACGGTCACATTGGCATGCTAAGGAGCGTCGGATAGGGCCGGACGATTCGGGCCCCGCCAGCCCGGGCGTGGCGCCGCGACGGAACGCTCCTCCAACGACGAACCCACGAAGACGGCATGCGCAGGAAACGCCTCACCTTCATCGCAGCCCTCTCGCTCCTCGCCCTGGCGCTCCTGCATCCCCATGCAGCGCTGACCGCGGCGCTGGTTTTTGTGATCCTCGTCCTGACCATCATGTGGCCGGCAAGGGAGGGCGCGAGGCGCAACGACGGGGACGGTCGGCCCTCCGATCAGACCTGGCCCGATAGCGGCATGAAGGCCGTGCTCGAGGCGCTGCAGGAGGCGGCGCTGATCATCGACCGGGACCTTCTGATCCGCTACCGCAATCCGGTCTCGGCCGTCGCCTTCGGCAACATGGCCCTCGCCGATCCCCTGTCGCTCCGCTTCCGCTCGCCCGAACTTCTCGCCTCGATCGAGACGGCGATCACCAACGCCGTCGCGACGACCGCGATCCTCGAGGAGCGGCGGCCCATCGAGCGCCACTGGCTGGTCGAGGTCCTGCCGGTTCCCGCCCCCCAGGGAATGCCGCCGGTCTTCTTCCTCGTCCTGTTCCACGACCGAACCGCCGAGCGGCGGGTCGAGCGCATGCGCTCCGACTTCGTCGCCAACGCGTCCCACGAGCTGCGCACGCCGCTTGCCTCGCTCTCCGGCTTCATCGAGACGCTGCAGGGGCCGGCGCGGGACGATCCGCAAGCGAGAGACCGGTTCCTCGCCATCATGCGCGAGCAGGCAACGCGGATGTCGCGGCTGATCGACGATCTCCTGTCGCTGTCGCGCATCGAGATGCGCCGGCACGTCGCGCCGCAGTCCCAGGCCGATCTCGTCGCCGTGCTCGCCAAGGTGCGGTCGCAGCTGACGCCTCTCGCCGAGGGGCTCGGCGTCGAGCTCGGCTTCGAAAGCTGCGAGGACCAGGTCCTCGTCGTCGGCGACGAGGACGAGTTGATCCAGGTCTTCGCCAATCTCATCGAGAACGCCTGCAAATACGGCGCCGAGGGCGGCCGCGTCGAGATCTCCCTGCGCCGTGCCACCGAGCGCGGCCAGCCGGTCGTCGACGCCTCGGTGCGCGATTTCGGGCCGGGCATTCCGGCCGAGCATGTGCCGCGGCTGACCGAGCGGTTCTACCGGGTCGACGTCGGCAATTCCCGGGCCAAGCGCGGCACCGGGCTGGGACTGTCGATCGTCCGGAACATCCTGCTGCGCCACCGCAGCCGCCTCATCGTGGATTCCGTCGTCGGCCATGGCTCGACCTTTACCGCCCGCTTCCCGGCTTTTGCCGAAAATGACGCCGAATCGGCCAAAACGTTAGAAATGCAATAATTTTAAGATACTTAATCTGTCACACAACGGCAATCTCTCTGTCATAGACAGGTCTTGCGCAGCCTGTAGCTATGGCGCCGAACCACAGCAGCCCCAAAGCTGGCTGAAGCCCCCAAGGTTCGCACGCACAACCTCCACAGGGAGACCAATTCGATGAACAAGACCCTTCTTGCCGGCCTCGCGCTCGGCACTGCCGCCGCCGCCTTCTCCGGTTCGGCCTTCGCCCAGAGCAACCAGCAGGTTCACGTTGCAGGTTCCTCGACGGTTCTGCCCTATGCGCAGATCGTTGCCGAGAACTTCGGCGAGACCTTCCCCGACTACCAGACCCCGGTCGTCGAGTCCGGCGGTTCCTCCGCCGGCCTGAAGCAGTTCTGCCAGGGCGTCGGCCCCGACACCATCGACATCGCGAACGCGTCGCGCTCGATCCGCGACAGCGAGATCAAGGCCTGCGCCGACGCCGGCGTGACCGACATCTCCGAAGTCAAGTTCGGCTATGACGGCATCGTCTTCGCCTCGTCGGCCTCCGGCCCGGACTTCAAGCTCACCCCCGCGATGGTCTTCACGGCAATGGCCGCCAAGGTCCCGCAGGACGGCAAGGTCGTCGAGAACCCGAACAAGTCCTGGAACCAGGTCGAAGCCTCGCTCCCGGACCAGCAGATCACCTCTTTCATCCCGGCCTCCAACCACGGCACCCGCGAAGTGTTCGAGGAAAAGGTCCTGATGCAGGGCTGCGAGGATTCCGGCGCCAAGCAGGCCTTCATGGATAGCGGCATGGACAAGGATGCCACCGCAGAGGCGTGCACCTCGATCCGCAACGACGGCTCGGTGTCGGAGATCTCGGGCGACTACACCGAGACCCTGGCCCGCATCGAAGCCAACAAGCAGGCCATCGGCGTGTTTGGTCTCGCCTTCTACGAGCAGAACCAGGACAAGCTGAAGGTCGCCACGATCAACGACATCGTCCCCTCGGCCGAGACCATCGCCTCGGGTGAGTATCCGGTGTCGCGTCCGCTTTTCTTCTACGTCAAGCGCGCCCACCTCGGCGTCGTTCCGGGCCTGTCGGAATACGTCCAGTTCTTCCTCTCCGAGCAGATGACCGGCGAAGGTTCGCCGACCGTCAACTACGGCCTCGTCGCTCTTCCGGAGACCGAGCGCCAGGAGCAGATCTCGAACTTCGAGAACGGCGTCCTCCTCGGCACCAAGTCCTGATCGGACTTCGCAGACATCCTCTCGCCTAGCGAGAGGCCAGTTCCGCCGGCCGCACGAGCGGTCGGCGGAATCGCCGTACGAGGACCCCTTCGCCCTCCTGCCCCCTCCAGCGGGCGGACGAGGCGGATGACCAACCCTCGTTCCCTGCAGCGCCGCGGCGAAAGTTTGCCCCCGTGTCCACGTTCACGATCATCCTCATCGTTCTCGCGATCGGCCTCGTCGGGGCCTATCTCGGCTATCAGCGCAGCCGGAGCCAGATGGCTCCCGAAGGCATGCGGCCCCATTCGCGACCGATCTACCACGCCTCCTTCGTGGCCTCATGGGCGATCATCCCGTCGCTCCTCCTCCTCGCGGCCTGGCTGGTCGTCTCCCCGATCGTCATCGCCGCCGACGTCCGCGGCAGCTTCCCCGAAGGCGTCCTGGCCGAGAGCCAGCTGACCGAGGATCTCGCCTACGGCATCGTCGAGTCCCTCGGCACCGGCCTGCAGGTCCTGCCCGCAGACGAGCGCCAGACGGTCACCGACACGACGCCGGTCAAGGATCTGATCGATCTCCTGCGCCAGCGCGGCGTTCCCGTCGCCTCCGCGAGCACCGACTGGATGGTGCCGATGGCGCTCCATCTCAACGCCATGCAGTTCTGGAGCCGCCTCGCGATGACCGCGGTCGTCATCGCTCTCGCCCTAGGCGGAGCCTATTGGGGATACCGCCAGATCGCGGTCAGGCTGCGGGCGCGCAACATCGTCGAATCCGTCGTCAAGGGGGCGCTGATCGCGGCCTCCTCGATCGCCGTGCTGACGACGGTCGGCATCGTCTTCTCGATGCTGTTCGAGACGGTGGACTTCTTCTCGCGGATCTCGGCGGCGGAGTTCTTCTTCGGCACGACCTGGGAGCCGCGCTTCTCCAATGTGGGCTCGACCGGCAACGCCGGCAGCTTCGGCTTCATCCCGCTTCTTGCCGGCACGCTCTACATCGGGTTTGTCGCCATGCTGATCGCCGTGCCGATCGGGCTCTTCGCCGCGATCTACATGGCCGAATACGCCAGCAACCGCACGCGCTCCTTCGTCAAGCCGCTGCTCGAGGTGCTCGCCGGCATCCCGACCATCGTCTACGGCTTCTTCGCCCTCGTCACCGTCGGGCCGTTCCTGCGCGATCTCTCCGCCCAGGTCAGCGGCCTCCTCACCGGCGACTATGCCAGCTTCATCCAGGCGCAGAGCGTGCTGACAGCCGGCCTGGTGATGGCGATCATGCTGATCCCCTTCGTCTCCTCGCTCTCCGACGACATCATCACCTCGGTCCCCGGGTCGCTGCGTGACGGCTCGCTCGGCCTCGGGGCGACGCGGTCGGAAACGGTCAAGCGGGTGATCCTGCCGGCGGCACTGCCCGGCATCGTCTCCGCCATCCTCCTCACCGCCTCGCGCGCCATCGGCGAGACGATGATCGTGGTGCTGGCGGCGGGCGTCGCCGCCAATCTGACGCTGAACCCGCTCGAACCGATGACCACGATCACGGTCAAGATCGTCGCCCAGCTGACCGGCGACCTCGAGTTCGACACGCCGCAGACCCTCGTCGCCTTCGCACTCGGCATGACGCTGTTCGTCATCACCTTGTGCCTCAACATCTACGCGCTCTACATCGTGCGCAAATACAAGGAGCAGTACGAATGAGCGACGCCACCGCGAACGGCATCGCCGATACGGCTGCAGCCCGTCCTCCCCGGCGCGACATCGGCATCAAGAAGCGCTACGCCGCCGAGCGACGCTTCAAGATCTATGGCATCATCGCCATCGCCATCGGTCTCGCCTTCCTGGTGATGCTCATGACCAGCATCATCTCGAAGGGCTACACCGCCTTCTGGCAGACCGAGATCAAGGTTCCGATCACCTTCTCCGAGCAGGTTCTCGGCACCGCCGAACAGGCCAACCAGAGCCAGACCAAGCTTTTGATGGCCAACTATCCCCAGCTCGCCCGCGACGGTCTCGTCCAGCTGCTCGGGATCGATCCCGCCAACAAGCAGGCCGTGAACGCCGCCAACGGCCTGATCTCGTCCGGCACGCGCGTTGCCCTGCGCGACATCGTCATGAACGACCTGTCGAAGATCGGGACGACCGAGGACGTCTGGCTTTATGCGAGCTCCGAACTCGACAGCGCCCTGAAGGGACAGTACGACCTCGACGTCCCGGAGAACCGCCGCCCGATCAGCGACCTGCAGCTCCAGTACATCGAGAAGCTGGAGGCAGAGGGCGCCATCGAGCAAAGGTTCAACTGGGGCTTCTTCACCTATGGCGCCTCCTCGCGCGCCGAGACCGCTGGCCTCGGCGTCGCCATCATCGGCTCGCTCTACATGATGATGATCGTTCTCGTCCTGGCGCTGCCGATCGGCGTCGCGGCCTCGATCTATCTCGAGGAGTTCGCCCCGAAGAACAAGTTCACCGATCTCATCGAGGTCAACATCAACAACCTCGCGGCGGTCCCCTCGATCGTCTTCGGCCTGCTCGGCCTTGCCGTCTTCATCAACTGGATGGGCCTGCCGCGATCGGCCCCGCTGATCGGCGGGCTCGTGCTCACCCTGATGACGCTGCCGACGATCATCATCGCCACCCGGGCCGCCTTGCGGGCGGTGCCGCCGTCGATCCGCTGGGCCGCCCTCGGCCTCGGCGCCTCGAAGAACCAGACGGTCTTCCACCACGTCCTGCCGCTCGCGGCGCCGGGCATCCTGACCGGGACGATCATCGGCCTCGCCCAGGCCCTCGGCGAGACCGCGCCGCTGCTGCTGATCGGCATGGTCGCCTTCGTCGCCGACTATCCGGCAACCCCGATGGATCCTGCGACGGCCCTTCCCGTCCAGATCTACATGTGGGCAAATGAAGCCGAGCGCGCCTTCGTCGAACGCACCTCCGGCGCGATCATCGTCCTGCTGGGCTTCCTGGCAATCATGAACCTGACGGCGATCTTCCTTCGCCGCCGCTTCGAACGACGCTGGTAGGAGCCGGAGATGATGGAAAACATTCAAGCGACTTTGAACAGGGATCCGGCCGTGCAAGCTGCCAAACCGATCAAGATGAAGAGCCGGAACGTCACCGTCCACTACGGTGCCAAGCAGGCTCTGAACGGGATATCGCTCGACATTCCCGAACACCAGGTGACGGCCCTCATCGGCCCGTCCGGTTGCGGCAAGTCCACCTATCTGCGCTGCCTGAACCGGATGAACGATACGATCGATGCCGCCAAGGTCGCCGGCGAGATCCTGCTCGACGGCCAGGACGTCTATGATCCCGACATCGACGTCGTGGAGCTGCGCGCACGCGTCGGCATGGTGTTCCAGAAGCCGAACCCGTTCCCGAAGTCGATCTACGAAAACGTCGTCTACGGCCCGAAGATCCACGGTCTGGCCCATTCCAAGCAGGATCTCGACGAGGTCGTGCAGACCAGCCTGCGCAAGGCCGGCCTGTGGAACGAGGTGAAGGATCGACTCGACGAGCCCGGCACCGGCCTGTCCGGCGGCCAGCAGCAGCGCCTCTGCATCGCCCGGGCGATCGCGGTGTCGCCGGAGGTGATCCTGATGGACGAGCCCTGCTCGGCGCTCGATCCGATCGCCACAGCCACGGTCGAGGAACTGATCGACGAATTGCGCGAGAACTACACCATCGTCATCGTCACCCACTCCATGCAGCAGGCGGCCCGCGTCTCGCAGCTGACCGCCATGTTCCATCTCGGCGATCTCGCCGAGAGCGGTCCGACGGAAAAGATGTTCTCCAATCCCGACGACAAGCGCACCCAGGACTACATCACCGGCCGATTCGGCTGACCGGGCAACCACGAGGGAGGCCGCCAGCATGGCCGAACATATCGTCACCTCTTACGAGGACGAGCTGAAGTTCATCATCCGCCGCATCTCCGAGATGGGCGGCCAGGCCGAGCGCATGGTCGAGCAGGCGGTGAGCGCGCTGATGCGCTCCGACTGGGGTCTCGCCCAGTCGGTGGTCGCCGACGACCTGCTGCTCGACGCCGTGCAGCGGGAAGTCGACGAGCGCGCCATCCGCACCATCGCCAAGCGCCAGCCGATGGCGATCGACCTGCGCGAGATCGTCGGCGCGATCCGGATCTCGAACGATCTGGAACGGATCGGCGACCTCGCCAAGAACCCCGCCAAGCGGGTCATCGCCGTGCACGAGCACACCCAGCCGATGCAGCTCGTGCGGGGCATCGAGCATCTGGCCGATCTCGCCCTCGATCAGCTCAAGCAGGTGCTCGACGCCTATGCGACGCGCGACGAGACCCAGGCGCTCGCCGTGCGCGACGGCGACGAGGCCATCGACGCCGTCTACACCTCGATCTTCCGCGAGCTCCTGACCTACATGATGGAGGATCCGCGCAACATCACCGCCTGCACCCATCTGTTGTTCAGCGCCAAGAACATCGAGCGGATCGGCGACCATGCCACCAACATCGCCGAGACGGTCTACTACATCAAGACCGGCGAGCAGATGTCAGCCGAGCGGCCGAAGAGCGACGTGACGGCGTCTCTCGCCCATTCCGACCTGACCACCCCGCCCCCGCCGGGCGCCGCCGGAGAGTGACGGAATGAGCGCACGCATCGCCGTGGTCGAGGACGAGGAAGCGCTGGGGGTTCTCCTGCGCTACAACCTCGAATCGGAAGGCTACCAGGTCGACGTGATCGCCCGCGGCGACGAGGCCGATCTGCGCCTCAAGGAGGAGCTCCCCGATCTCCTCATCCTCGACTGGATGCTGCCGGGCCTGTCCGGCGTCGAGCTCTGCCGGCGGTTGCGCCAGCGGGAGGCCTCGGAGCGCCTGCCGATCATCATGCTGACGGCGCGCGGCGAAGAGTCCGAGCGGGTGCGCGGCCTTTCCGTTGGCGCCGACGACTATGTCGTCAAGCCGTTCTCGACGCCGGAACTCGTCGCCCGGGTCCGGGCGATGCTGCGGCGCGCCAAGCCCGAGAAGATCGCGACGCACCTGTCGGCCGGCGACATCGATCTCGACCGGGAGACCCACCGGGTTCGCCGGGCCGGCCGCGAGATCAAGCTCGGGCCGACGGAGTTCCGGCTTCTGGAGTTCTTCATGCAGTCGCCGGGCCGGGTGTTCTCCCGCGAGCAGCTTCTCGACGGCGTCTGGGGCCGCGACATCTATGTCGACGAACGCACCGTCGACGTCCATGTCGGGCGCCTCAGGAAGGCCATCAACCGCGGCCGCCAGCGCGACCCGATCCGCACCGTGCGCGGCGCCGGCTATGCCCTAGACGAGAACTTCACCACGGCGAAGACGGCCAAGGAGAAGGCGGCGAGCTGAAAGCTCGCCTCTGCCCCGGTGGGGCGCGACATCAGCTCCTGAGCTCGCGCCGCAGCACCTTGCCGACCGCCGATTTCGGCAGTTCGTCGCGGAACTCGATGATCCGCGGCCGCTTGTAGCCGGTGAGGTTCTCTCTGCAGTAGGAGCGGATCGCGCCTTCGTCGAGCGCCTCGTCGCTGCGCACGACGAACAGCTTGACCGCCTCGCCGGATCCTTCGTCGGCAATGGCGATCGCCGCCGCCTCGACGACGCCCGGCATGCGCGTCACCACCTCCTCGATCTCGTTCGGATAGACGTTGAAGCCCGAGACGTTGATCATGTCCTTCTTGCGGTCGACGATCTTGAAGAGCCCGTCGGCGCTCATTACCCCGACGTCGCCCGAGCGGAAGAAGCCGTCGGCGGTCATCACCGCCGTGGTCTCCTCGGGGCGATTCCAGTAGCCGGCCATGACCTGCGGCCCGCGGATGGCGATCTCGCCCACCTCGCCGGGGGCCAGATGCGTCCCGTCCTCGCCGAGCACCGCCAGCTCGGTCGAGGGCAGCGGCACGCCGATGTTGCCGGTGTATTCCGACCGGTCCGTCGGATTGCAGCAGGCCGACGGCGAGGTCTCGGACAGCCCGTAGCCCTCGCAGATCGAGACGCCGGTCAGTTTCTTCCAGCGCTCGGCCGTGGCTGCCTGGACGGCCATGCCGCCGCCGACGGCGAGCTTCAGCGACGACCAGTCGACGCTCTTCGCTTCGGGATGCAGCGCGATCGCGTTGAACAGCGTGTTGACGGCCGGGAAGGAGTGGAACCGGAACGGCTTGATCGCCTTCAGCGTCGCCGGAATGTCGCGGGGATTGGGGATCAGGATCGACGCGCCGCCGTTGCGCACCGACAGCATCAGGTTCACCGTGAAGCCGAAGATATGGTAGATCGGGAGCGCGCAGACGGTCACCGACTGCTCGCCTGGCGCCAGATGCTTCAGGGCCGGCGAATTCCACGCCTCCGACTGCAAGACGTTGGCGACGATGTTGCGGTGGGACAGCATCGCGCCCTTGGCGACACCGGTCGTGCCGCCGGTATATTGCAGGACCGCGATGTCCTCCGGCGCGACGTCCACCTTGACGGGATTGCCCTTGGCGCCGGTCGCCAGCGCCTGCTTGAACGAGACCGATCCGGGAAGATCGAAGGCCGGCACCATCTTCTTGACGCGGCGCACGACGAAATTGACGATCGTGCCCTTCAGGAACGGCAAGAGGTCGCCCATCGCCGTGACGACGACGTGCTCGACGTCGGTCTTCTGGCGGCAGGCGGCGAAGGTCGCGGCCATGTTCTCGAGGAGGACGATGGCCTTGGCGCCGGAATCCTTCAGCTGATGGGCGAGTTCGCCGGGCGTATAGAGCGGATTGACGTTGACGATGGTCAGCCCGGCCATCGCCGCTCCGGCGATCGCCACCGGATATTGCGGCACGTTGGGCATCATCAGCGCGATCCGGTCGCCCTTCTTCAGCCCGAGCGTCTGGAGATAGGCGGCGAAATCGCGCGCCAGCTCCCCGAAGCGTCGATAGGTGAAGACGGCCCCCATGAAATGCAGGGCATTGCGGTCCGCGAAGGTCGAAAAGGCGTTGTCGAGCAGATCGGCGAGCGATCGATAGCCGATGTCGGCGAGCTCCGACGGCACTCCCTCAGGGTAGTGCGCGAGCCAGGGTTTGTTCATGCGGCATTCCTCCCATCTTTGACGTTATCGTAAAGGTCAGTCGACGCCAAGCGGGCCGCTCACGGGAGCGGCATGACCGCGAACGGCTGCCTTCGCGGCCGATGCTTGAGGATGACCGGCGGGTCGAAGATAGGGGGCAGCAAGAGCGGGATGAAGGAGTGCCGGCCGGGGAGACGCCCCGGCCGAAACGCGAAACCCCGCCGAAGCGGGGTCCCGGAGACGTCGCCCTCGCGGGGACCGTCGAAAGCGGGAAAGCGGCTGCCGGTCCCCGCGCGCGAGTGGGGGGCGAGGCGGTCAGGCCGCCTTGCGGACCATCTCGCGCCTCGCCGGCGAGGCCTTCTCCTGGCGTGCACCGAGGATGCCGATCTCGTAGGCGAGGCTCGCAGCCTCCGCCCGGGCGCGGTCGAGACCGGGGGCGACCTCTTCCTCCAGCGTGAAGATCGTGCCGCCGAGCAGGAACGGCGCTTCATAGGCGGCGCGCTGGACGAGGCCGATCGGCAGCCGCGCCGTGGCGCTCTCGGCGATGATCGTCTCGACGCTGCGGGCGATGCGGCTCGGGATGGTGGCGACGGCGCTGGCGACGAAGCAGCGGTCGCGCGAACGGCGGCCGCGGCCGGCGTCGTCGGCAAGCATGCGGTCGGTCTCAACGGCATATTGCGCCGACAGCGGCGAGAAGCGCACCGGGATCAGCGCGCGGTCGGAGAGGCGGGCGGCCATCCGGATCATCGCCGCCTCGTCGCCCGCATCGATGACGACGAGGTCGCCGCGCTTGCGCGCCGCACGGACCAGCCGCTCCATCGCTGCCTCGTCGCGGCTGCGCTCCACCCAGATCTTCGAGGGCACGGCGCCCCGCGCTGCCCAGTCGGCAAGGTCGCCGTCGCGGGCCGCATCAATCAGGAGCACCGGGATGTCGGCAGCGGCGGCCACGCTGGCCAGCGTGAGCGCGACGGTGGAGGATCCTGATGTCTTGAGCGAACCGACGGAGACCACGGAAATCATGCGAACGTCCCTTTCTGCGCCCCTCGGGGCGCGGGTTGCGAAGAGCCAGGGCGGGGACCTTCTCGAAGGCCGGGCCGGGGCGAACGGGCGGAACCTGTCGCCTTCCGTCCGGCGCGCGGTCGCGGCCGTCGGCTGGCAGGCCGATTGAGCCGGAGTTAAGGGAAGGTGGCTTGGGCGAAGCTTGAGCGATGCGCAGGGCCCGTTACGGTCGGACGTCGCCGGGCCGAGATCCCGCCCCCGCCGTCAGCTGGCGGTAAATTTTGCCGGCGCCCGCCCGGCTCGGCCCAAACGCCCCTTTCGCCGGCTCGCGCCGCGTGGCAAAAGGCCGCCATGCTTCAGATCACCGACCTTACCGCGCGGGTTGCCGGGCGCCTGCTCATCGACCATGCCAGCCTCACCCTGCCGACCGGCACCAAGGCGGGCCTCGTCGGGCGCAACGGCGCCGGGAAGTCGACGCTGTTCCGCATCATCACCGGCGATCTGTCGCCGGAGACGGGGTCGGTGTCGTTTCCCAAGAACACCCGGCTCGGCCAGGTAGCCCAGGAGGCACCGGGCACGGAAGAGTCGCTGATCGAGATCGTGCTGAAGGCCGATGCCGAGCGCCTCGCGCTTCTCCAGGAAGCCGAAACCGCGAGCGATCCCACCCGTATCGCCGACATCCACACGCGCCTCGCCGACATCGAGTCGCATTCGGCCGAGGCGCGGGCGTCGGCGATCCTCTCCGGCCTCGGCTTCGACATGGCAGCGCAGGCCCGGCCCGCCTCGTCCTTTTCCGGCGGCTGGCGCATGCGCGTCGCGCTGGCGGCGGTGCTGTTCTCGCGGCCCGACCTCCTGCTTCTCGACGAGCCGACCAACTATCTCGATCTGGAAGGCACGCTGTGGCTGGAAAACTTCGTCCAGCGCTATCCCTATACCGTCCTCGTCATCTCCCATGACCGCGACGTCCTCAACAACGCGGTCTCCTCGATCGTCCATCTCGACCAGCAGAAGCTGAACTTCTATCGCGGCGACTACGACCAGTTTGCCCGCCAGCGGGCCGAAAAGCTGGAACTCCTGCAGAAGTCGATCGCCAAGCAGGACGCAGCGCGCAAGCACATGGAGTCCTTCGTCGAGCGCTTCCGGGCCAAGGCGTCCAAGGCCCGCCAGGCCCAGTCGCGGCTGAAGGCGCTGGAGAAGATGGGGCCGATCCAGTCGATCGTCGAAGAGCACGTCACGCCCTTCGTCTTCCCCGCGCCGGAGAAGCAGCCCGCCTCGCCGATCATCCGCATGGAAAACGTCGCCGTCGGCTATCAGCCGGGCCGACCGATCCTGACGAGCCTCGATCTCAGGATCGACACCGACGACCGCATCGCGCTGCTCGGCCAGAACGGCAACGGCAAGTCCACCTTCGCCAAGCTCGTCGCGGACCGCCTGAAGGAACAGGCCGGCACCATCACCCGCGCCCCGGGGCTGAAGATCGCCTTCTTCGCCCAGCACCAGATCGACGACCTGCGGCCGGCGGAAAGCGCCGTCCAGCACGTGCGCCGGCAGATGCCCGAGGCGCCGGAGGCGAAAGTCCGGGCCAAGGTGGCGCAGATGGGCCTGCCGACGGCGAAAATGGACACCGCCGCCGAGAAGCTCTCCGGCGGCGAGAAGGCGCGGCTCCTGATGGGCCTTGCGACCCTCGACGCGCCGAACCTCCTGATCCTCGACGAGCCGACCAACCATCTCGACATCGAGGCCCGCCAGAGCCTCGTCCACGCCCTCAACGACTATCCCGGCGCCGTCATCCTGATCAGCCACGACCGCCACATGGTCGAGGCGACGATGGACCGCCTGTGGATCGTCGGCGACGGCACCGTGTCGCGCTATGACGGCGACCTCGAGGACTACAAGAAGCTGATCCTCTCCGGCTCGCGCTCGGGCGGCGGGTCGGCGGGCGGTGCGGGCACCGAGCCGGTCGTGATCGAGCCGCAGGTCTCCAAGGTCGACCAGCGCCGTCAGGCGGCCGAGCGGCGCGAGGCGCTGAAGCCGCTCAAGAAGAAGATCAGCCAGCTGGAGATCCAGATCTCCCGTCTGCAGAAGACCATCGCCGACTACGACGAGAAGCTCGCCGACCCGGCGCTCTACGCCAAGGATCCGGCGCGGGCGACCAGCCTCAACAAGCAGCGAGCCGATGCGGCGAAGACGCTCGCCTCCTGCGAGGAGGACTGGCTGGGGCTGACCGAGGAGCACGACGCCGCCATGGCGGCCGAGTAGGCGCATCCGGCGCAACTTCCGCCCAGTGGCGCGAGGCGTCGGCCGGACGGGTCACCTCTCCCGGCGAGAGCGACAGCATCTGCGGCAGGCGCCGGTCTTGCGCCGCGGGCTCTGCGAATCGGATCGCGCCCTGTCCGCTCGTCTCCGCAGGATCGGGGCGCAGAACCGGGCGTCGCTCCTGCCGATCGTGCTCTATCCCCGCGTGCCCTGCGCCGGGCGGATTTCGGCATCCAGCCTCGTCACCGCGACGCCCTTGGCCAGCCGCTCCAGCGTCGGCAAGGCACCGGCCTGGCCGGCGAGGCCGACCGCCTGGCTGCGGCGCACCAGAAATCCTTCCGCCAGCGCCATTCGGATCCGGCGCAGCCGCTGCAGGAAGCGCGGCTGATCGATCGCCGCCCGGCGAAAGCGGGCGCAGGGCGGCACCGACCGTCCCGCCTGAACCGCCTCGACATGCTCGACCACCGCGCCGATCCAGCCGGGCATCAGCCGCGCGCCCGGTTCGACCAGCAGCAGCCACTCGCCCTTCGCCGTGCGAACCGCCTCGCGCAGGTCTTCCGCAGATATCACCCGGCATCCGGCATGATCGGCGACCTTGCGGGCATCGCTCCCCATCTGGCGATCGACCAAGACGACCTCGCGCACGAGGCCCTCCACCGCCCCGGGAACGAGGCTCGCCAATGTGGACGCCAGCTTCTGGTCGTCCGGCCCGCAGTCGATGAATACGCTCAGCATCCGGCCGGGGTAACGCAGGTTGCGGAACCATGCCAGCCCGATCGCATTTTGTTCTTGTAATGTTCTCGTTCTGGCTTTAATGATTCGTTCATCGAATGCGAAAGCCCAACGACTGGAGGGCAGGACATGCAGCAGATCACGGCGGCCGATCGCGCGGCCTTTTCCACCGCCAACGGCATCGAGATCGCGAACCACATCGTCGATGGCGCCAATCTGCGCGTTCCGGCGGAGCGCCGGCGCGGCCGCGGCGCGGGCATCAACCCGTCCGGGCGCTACGAGCCGTTCTCGCGCTCGTCCTTCGACGACGGCTGGGAGACGCTGGACAGCCTGCCTGCCTTCAAGACCGAGGTGCAGGTCGAGAAGCCGAAGACGATCATCACCCGCAACGCCTCGCCGGACATCTCCTTCGACCGGTCGATCAACCCCTACCGGGGCTGCGAGCATGGCTGCGTCTACTGCTTCGCCCGGCCGAGCCACGCCTATATGGGCCTGTCGCCGGGGCTCGACTTCGAATCCAAGCTGTTCGTCAAGCCGAACGCGGCCGAACTCCTGGAGCGCGAGCTGTCCAAGCCCGGCTACGAGGTGAAGTCGATCGCCATCGGCACCAATACCGATCCCTACCAGCCGATCGAGAAGGACCGGCGGGTGATGCGCGAGATCCTCGAAGTGCTGGAGGCGGCCAATCATCCGGTCGGCATCGTCACCAAGTCGGCGCTGGTGACGCGGGACATCGACATCCTGTCGCGCATGGCGGCCAAGGGCCTCGTCAAGGTGGCGCTGTCGGTGACCACCCTCGACCGGACCCTGGCGCGGGCGATGGAGCCGCGGGCGGCGACGCCGGCCAAGCGCCTCGAGGCGGTCAGGGCGCTCTCGGAAGCCAGGATCCCGACCATGGTGATGACCGCGCCGATCATCCCCGGCCTCAATGATTCGGAGATCGAGCGGCTTCTGGAGGCCGCCGTGACGGCCGGCGCGAAGGAGGCGGGTTACGTGCTCCTGCGGCTGCCGCTGGAGGTTGCACCGCTGTTCAAGGACTGGCTGCTGCGGCACTACCCGGATCGCTACCGCCATGTCCTGTCGCTCTTGCGCTCGATGCGCGACGGCAAGGATTACGACGCCGAGTGGGGCAAGCGGATGAAGGGCAGCGGCCCCTACGCCTTCCAGATCCGCCGCCGCTTCGAGATGACCGCCCGCCGCCTCGACCTCAACGCCGACCGCGTCAAGCTGAAGACCGATCTCTTCACGCCGCCGAAGGCCGCCGGCGTACAACTCGCCCTGTTGTAGTCGCCGCAACGACTGCGACAGGGCCGCGTGCCGGGATCGTTCGACGATGCCGGCTCGCAGATCCCGAACGCCCGCTTGCGTTCGGGCCCGGGCCTTCGGGCTCCCGCGCCCCCGGGAGCCTTTCAAGGCCTTGCATGGGATCGGAGGATGCGCGAGTCTCCGCCGCACGATGACCGCGCATTCCTCCGATTCTCCTGTTCTCCCCAAGACGCCGAAGCGCCGCCCCGCAGCGGCCGCGGCAGGCTCGCCGAAAGCGGCACCGGCCGGCACGACGCGGCGTCAGCGCCAGTCGGTCGGCGCCAAGGGGCCGGACTTCGAGCGTGAGCGTCAGCTGATCTCGCTCGGGCAGAGCCTCGTCGCAGGCGTCGACGAGGCCGGGCGCGGTCCCCTCGCCGGACCGGTGACGGCCGCGGCCGTGATCCTCGATCCGCATGACATCCCGGACGGCCTCGACGATTCCAAGGCCCTGACATCGGAGCGGCGGGAGGAACTCTTCCTGCGCATCCTCCAGACGTCGATCGTCGCCTCGGCCTGCGCCAGCGCCGCCGAGATCGATCGTTACAACATCCGCGGTGCGACGCTGATCGCCATGCGGCGGGCCGTCGCCGCCCTCGGCGCCGCGCCCGATCACATCCTCGTCGACGGCCGCGACGTGCCGCCCGGCTGTCGCTGCCAGGCCTCGGCCGTCATTAGCGGCGACGCGGCCTCACTGTCGATCGCCGCAGCCTCGATCGTCGCCAAGGTGGTGCGCGACCGGATGATGCGGCGGGCGTGCCTGGCCTTTCCCGGCTACGGCTTTTCCGAGCACAAGGGCTACGGCACCGCCGCCCATCTCGCAGCGATCGAAGCTCATGGCCCCTCGCCCCTCCACCGCATGACCTTCAGCCCGCTGAAGCACCGCCTCCTGCTGATCTGAGACGCACCTGCGCCGACCGCGCCAATTGCTCGATTCGGGCTGGCATGATGTTTCGCGGTTCCGCCGCGATGGCGGATCGTCTGTTAGACCGCCGCGCGAGGCTTGCGGCCGGGCTCGCGCCCGACCGTGCACTTCCAGCGGCACGCCTGAGGGATCAGGCGAAGACGTCGGCCAGATCGGTGAAGCCGACGCCGTCCTTGATCTCCCGCAGCCTTGCATAGGTGACGGCGACGGCGATCGAGGCGAAGGCCATCGACAGCCCGCTCGCCGCGCCCTGAAGCAGCAGAAACAGGATCGGGACGCCGGGCACGAGGAATGCCACGACGGCCGTGGCGGCGATCGTGACCAGGTAGACGATGATATAGACGAGCATCAAGAGGCCGATGATCGGCCAGCGATAGTTCTTCGTCAGGGCTGAGCTGCGCCCGAGCGAACCGAAGCCGTTGCCCTCGACCATGATCACCGGCACGAAGACCGACAGCACCCCCAGGAGCCACAGGCCGGGCACGATCAGCAGAGCGAAGCCGATGCCGATCAAAAGCCACGCCGCGATGGACATCACGATCAGCGGCAGGATCTGCCGAAGTCCGGTCGCGACATAGGACCCGATCCTGGCGCGCCGTTCGGCCCTCGCGTCGTAGGCCGCCAGCACCAGGACGGCGGTGAGGACCGAATAGACCAGCAGCGGCACGGCCAGCACGATGACGATGAACAGGAACGGGTTCTGGTCGATCAGTTGCCCGTCGGCGCCAGGAGCCATGGGATCGAGCGCATCGGCACCAAGAACCAGGAATGTCGGGATCTGCATCAGGATGCCGGCAACGATGCCGATCCCGCCGAAGACGGCGAAATGGCCGAAGAAGATCGCCAAGGTGTCGCTCATTCTGGCGCCCACGCCGAAACGCGGCCTGGGCAATGTCATGTCGGTATCGACGGCTGTCATCTCATTTCCTCTCGTCGATGGGTCTTTCAGTCGGGCCGGAGGATGCCGCGGCACAGCTCCGGCAGGGGCTGCGGTGAGGATCACCGGCCGCCGGCCTGTGTCTCCTGCGTGCGGTGGAACTTGTCCACCCTTGTCTCGCCCATCAGCTTCTTCTGTTCGAGGAAGGCTCGCTGGGCGACGTAGAAGCTCTGGAGGAACGCCTCTTCATCGGCCGGTGAGACGCTCTCCTCATAGCCGATCTTGGCGCGGATCCGCTCGCCGATCCGGGCGAGGCCCTGCCGCCTCTCGCGGCTGTCCTTCGCCTCTTCGCCGCCGCGCAGGAGCCGTTCCAGAACCTGCAGCTCGTAGGCGCCGTAGAGCTCGAGCTGCCGGCTGGAGAACACGAAGCGCTCGCGCGCCGCCTCGCCCGCACTCACCGCGACGTCGGGCAGGAGCAGCGGCCGCGGATCGAGCACCACGGCGGTGTCGGCGATGAGATCGCCGATCCGCCGATTGGCCTTGCTGCGGATCGGGACGGCGACGACGACGAGAAGCCAGGCGAGCATGACGACGTTGAACCACAGCTGGTCCTCGCCGCCGCCGATCAGGAAGGCCGCCGGCAGGAACACCTCCACCTCCTTGGTGAGATTGCGCACGACGACCTGATGGGTGGAAAGTCCGGAACCGTTCCGGGAGACGACGCGCAGGCCGAGCAGCTTCTTGCCCGGCGTGCGGCCGTTCATCAGCAGCTCGCAGAGGACGTAGTAGGGCGCGCCGAAGAGGAGGACCAGCAGGGAGGCGATGGCGCCGAAGGCCGCGCCGCTGACGATGCCGGCAAAGAGCAGCGCCAGAACGATGCCGATCGTCGCCGCGGTGGTGATGACGAAATCCACGAACTGGGCGCCGAAGCGGGCCCCGAGGCTGGCGACGTCGAGATTGAGGACGACGCCCTCCGGCGGCGTCAGCGTCAGGCGCTTGCCGTCGAGGCCGGACAGCCTCTGGCGGGCCGCAGCCGTGGCCTTGGCGTCGGTCCTGCGGCGCCAGAGGGCCATCAGGCGGGCTCCGGATGGGCCGCGGCTCGGCCCTCCCGCCCGGCCAGGCAGAACCAGGCGAGCCAGAGGAGGCCGACGCCCCAGCCGATGGCGAGGCGGGCCCAGAAGTCCGTCACGACCTGCCGGCCGATCCCTTCGAGAAGGCCGGCGCAAAACAGCATGACCGCCGCGACCACGGCGAGCTTGACCGCGTCCCGCCCGGCATGGCGCAGCGCAGCCGGGCGGCTCCTCGGCCCGGGAAACAGCATGGCATAGCCGAGCGTCAGGCCGCCGGCGCTGGCGATGGCGATGGCCGAGAGCTCGGTGACGCCGTGGATGGTCAGCCAGCCCATGAAGTCGAGGCCGAGGTCCTTGTCGACATGGATCTGGACGAAGGTCCCGAGCATCGCCCCATTGTAGAGCAGCAGGACGACGCTCGGCACGCAGAAGACGATGCCGAGGGCGAAGGCGAACAGGGCGACCTTGGTATTGTGGGAGAAGAGATAGGTGGCGAAGGCGCCGAGTTCGCCGAGCGGCTGGTAGTCCTCGCCATAGATCACCCGGCGCAGCGCCTCGGCGCTGGCGCCCGGCCCGCGTCCGGAAGCGAGGTCGCCGGGCACGAAGGCGTAGAACCAGGCTGGATCCCGGCCAGTCAGCAGATAGGCCGCCACCGCCCCTGCCGCCATCAGCAGGAAGGCCAGCGCGATCGGCACCGCCGAGCGGCGCACCGCCTGCGGCGCCGAGTGGGCGAAGAAGCGGGAAAAGAGGCCCGACAGGTTCTCTCGAGGCGCGTAGACGACGAGATAGGCCCTGGCGCAAAGGCTCTCGAGATACCGGACCACGGCGAGATCGAGGGAGATCTCCCGGGCGACCGACAAGGAGTTGGTGGCCTGGCGGTAGAGCAGGACGAGATCGCGCGCGTCGTCGAAGGACAGCCGCGACAGGCCCCGCTTCTCGGCCGCCTCGACGATCGCCCCGAGGCGCTTCCAGTCGGCCTCGCGCTCGTCGCGAAAGCGGGTCGAGCGGATGGCAGGTGCGCTCATATCAGCTCCCGCGCCTTGATGGTGAGATAGGTGGAGACGAGCCGCGCGGTGATACCGCCGGGATCGGTGTCGACGACGAAGACGCCGAGCCGGGCGAGCCGTTCCAGCACCAGCCGGCGCTCCCGCTCCAGCCCGGCGGCGGCGACGGCGCCCGCCACGTCACTGAGATTTCCGACGGGCCGGTGCCGGTAGCCGGCGAGCAGCGGATCGCGGATGGAGACGAAGACCATCACGTGGTGACGATTCAGGACCGCGACGTTCTCCACCAGCAGCTCGGCAGTGGTGGTGTCGACGAAATCGGAAAACCCCACCACGAGACAGCGCCGCGACAGCCGCTGGCCGAGATGGGTCATGGCGAGGGTGTGGTTGGTCTCGATCGCCCGGTAGGATAGCTCCGCCGCCCTGGCACGCAGCTGCGCGAAGGCCCGGCGCCCGCCATTCGGTGGCAGATAGAGACGCGGCCGCGCATCGAAAGCGTAAAGGCCGACGAGGTCGCCGCCCTGGATGCCGGCCCAGCCGAGCGCCAGCGCGGCGTTGATCATGTGGTCGATCTTCGCCAGCCCGGCGATCTCCTCGCGCATCAGATGGCCGTTGTCGAGGGCGAGCACGATGTTGTGGTTCTTCTCCGCACGCATCTCACGGGCGACCAGCGCGCCGTGCCTGGCGGAGCGCTTGTAGTCGATGGTGCGGCTGTCCATGCCGGCGACGAAGTCGCGCAGCTGGTGGAACTCGGATCCCTCGCCGCGGACGAGGGCGGCGCGGCTGCCGAAGGCTTCGGTGGCGATCTGGACGTCGATCTCCCCCGAGGTGATCGCCCGGACATTCGGTACGACGACCAGCCGGGTCGGGCAGGGATAGGCGGCGACGACGTCGAGGAGGCGCAGCCGGCTCCGGCGCATCACCGCCGCCTCGCCGAGCGCGAAGTCGCCGCGCCGGCGGGCCTCCACCGTCACCTGCACCGAAGAGACATGTCCCGCAGGATGAAGCACGAATTGCGACGGCCCGGCGAGGCCGCCGGGCCAGGCGATCCGCACGACGGATGAGCCGGGCCCTCGTCCCGCTCCCTTCGCCGAAGCAAGGCGAAAGTCCAGTATCGCGGCGTCGCCGACGAACAACTCCCGCGTCGCCGGCGCCTCGAGAATGAACCGGCGGCGGCCGGGCGTCAGCACGACGTCGGTGAGGACGGCAAGCCCCAGGGCCGCCCACACCATCGGTATGAGCTCCGCCGGCGCGCCCGGCAGCACCACCAGCGCCAGCGATGCCAGCGCGATCAGGCCGGAGATCAGGAGCAGGAGGCGGGAGGGCCGCATCAGCGCGGCGCCGGGATCTGTTCGAGGATGGCGGCGAGCACCCTGTCGGGGCTGCGGCCCTCGATCTCGGCCGTCGGCGAGAGGACGACACGGTGGCGCATGGTCGGCCCGAACAGGAGCTTCACGTCGTCGGGAATGGCATAGTCGCGCCCGTCGAGGGCCGCCCGGGCGCGAACCGCGCCGCAGAGCCCGTCGGCTGCCCGGGTGGAGACGCCATAGGCGATGTCGACGTCGGCGCGGGTCGCGCGGCAAAGGCCGAGAACATAGCGCAGGATCTCGTCGTCGAGGCGGATCGCATCGACCAGCGCCTGGCCGGCACGAATCTCCGCAAGCCCCGCGACCGGCACGATTGCGGCCTTGCGCGCATCGTGGTCGAGGGGCTGGCCGGCATGGCGCCTGAGGATCGCGAACTCGGCCTCCTCGCCGGGAAAGTCGATCTCGAGCTTGAACAGGAACCGGTCGAGCTGGGCCTCGGGAAGCGGATAGGTGCCCTGCTGCTCGATCGGGTTCTGGGTGGCGACGACGAAGAAGACGCTGCCGACCGCATGGTCGGTGCCGTCGATCGTTACCCGGCGCTCGTTCATCACCTGCAGGAGCGCCGCCTGGGTCTTCGGCGGGGCGCGGTTGATCTCGTCCGACAAAAGGATGTCGGTGAAGATCGGCCCGCGCACCAGTTCGAACTGCCGCGACCCGAAGTCGTAGATGTTCGAGCCGATGACGTCGCCGGGCATCAGGTCGGGCGTGAACTGGATGCGCTTGAAATCGAGGGAGAGCGCCGCCGCCAGCGACTGGGCGAGCAGGGTCTTCGCCGTGCCGGGCGGCCCCTCGATCAGGCAGTGCCCGCGGGCGAAGAGCGACACGAGCAGCAGCTCGACGATCGCCTCCTGCCCCTGCACCGCCTTTTCGATCTCAGCGGCGATCCTGTCGCGCAGGGTCCGCAACTCGTCCAAATTCATGCCAGATCTCCTGAATGACGGCCTCGAAGGCGCCGAGCGCATCGAAGCGGGAACGTTCCGTGAGGTGCTCCTCGGTAACGGCGGCATAGGCCCCCGCGAATCGTTCGCCGAGGTCCGGCGCGCGCCGCGACAGGAAGCGCGTGAGCGCCGCCGCGTCGCCGCCTGCCTGCCTGCGCACCGCGCCGAACAGGCCGCTCGCCAGCCCCTCGATGCGATCCTTCACATGCCCGTCCACCAGCGCCGCGTCGGCCCGCGCCAGCATGAGGATGCGGCGGGACGCATCGATGGTGCGGCGCTTGGAGGCCTCGGCCGGCTCCTCGTCCTCCTGGGGGCGTCCGAATCGCCGGCTGCCGCGCCACAGCGCAAGGCCGGTGACGAGCACCAGCCCGATCCAGAAGGTGGAGAAGGGATAGACGAAGAAGCGGTCGAGATCGGCCAGCGTCCGCTGGCGCGGATCTTCGCCGCCGGTCTGCGAGGGGGCCGAGGCCGCGTCGGGGGCGCGGGCCGTGTCGGTCTCGACGAAGACCTTGGCATTGCCGGCGAAGCTTTCGACGAGGGACAGGGCGAGCGCGGCATTGTCGCCATTCGCGAGCCCGGCATTGGTGAAGATGTCGGGATCGGACAGGACGAAAAGGGCGTTGTTCGATCCCACCAGCGATGCGCCCGTGCAGTCGGCAAGGAGCGTGCCGAGGTCACGGCCGCCCTCGTCCCGCAGGATCAGCACGGGGCGGCACTTCTCGTCGAGGGCTGGGCTCAACACCTGGCCGGAATAGAGCGTCGCGGCGTCCGGCAGCACTTCGGCGTTGTCGGCATCGTACACAAGGAGACGGGAGAGCCCCCGCTCCGGCAACCGCGCCACCGGGCGCTCGCCGAAGAAGGCCATGGCACCGAGAGGCACGAGAAGGTCAGGGTGGGCAACGCCGCGGCTGACGATGCCGCCCCGCCATTTCGGCAGCACCGCCAGCATCGGCCCCGCCTGTGCCCGCGCGGCGAATTCGGCCCCAGACAGCGGCCGCGGCGCCAGCGAGCCGCGTTCGTCCTCGGCCCCGTCCTCCTGCAGCGCTCCCTCGCCGAGGATCCTCGGATCGTAGATCGGCAGGATGCGCAGGGTATCGGCCGCCGTGCCGTCGCCAATGGCCGAGACGGTCGGCACGCCTTTGTCTGCGAGCCACCGCTCCAGCCCCGCCAGGCCGATCGCGCTGTCTTCCAAAGGCCGCCGCGCGCCGAGGACGATGAGCAACGCGACGACCGCGACCACCACGGCGAGGATCCCCGCCATCCTGGCGGTCTCGCCACGTCCATCTGCCGCCTTCGGGGAGGTCTCCGATGCGGCGCCGGTCATGCCGCCGTCCTGCGCAGGAAGGGCGCCGCGACGTCCAGGCAGCGGTGGTAGCTGGCGATGTCCATCTCGCGGCCGCCGAACAGGACGAGTTCGGTCTGGCGGGCGAGGCCTTCCAGTTCGACGCGATGCGACCAGCTGCCGGGCAGGCGCTGCACCAGTTCGCGTGTCGTCAAGGACCGTTTGAGGACGATCGCATTGTCCTCAGCGGCAAGTTCCAGAAAACGCTCGAGCACCTGCCGCAGGCCCTTTCGCGGGTCACCCTCGCGGCGCAGCCGGGCGATCAGGTCGTGATCGACCTCGTTGTCGGGCCTTTGGATGACGGTTGCGCCGGCAGAACCGATGCGCCGGTCGCGCGGCCCCATCAGGTCGGCGATCTGGCCCCGCCCCAGCCACAGGAAGAGGACGAGCAAAAGGACGATGAGGACGAGGACGGCCTTGCTGCCCCATTCGAGCCCGGAGGGGATCGAACCGGGATCGACGTCCAGCGGGCGCCCGCTGGCATCTTCGGCCGCATCGAGATCGGCATCCGGCGAAAGATAGCGGATCTCCGTCTGCAGACGCAGGCCCTCCACCGCCTCCCGATAGGCCTTGCCCGAACCGGTCAGCTGCGGCTGGGGCGGCAGGGTGGCCTCGGCGCCGTCATCGGCCAAGACAGATGCGGGCAGGGCGAGCAGCGTTGCGGCGACCGCGCAGGCGGCCGGCCAGCGGCGATGCCGGCGGAGACCGACCGGCCTGCGTCGCTCGCCGGCATGAATGGCAGAAAATTCCGCGCGAATGAGACACCCCCGAACGAAATCCAGGCCGGACATGGGCAGACCGCCCCCGATGTCCGGCACGGATTTTCGCACCTTAGCTATCGGACCAGTCGCTCATGGCAGATCAACAGGAAACGTCTGCCGAAGGCGTCGCCCTCGCCCTGCCACAGCACCGGCCATAGCAGCCGCCGGGGGCAAGGTGCAGGCCCGGCGTCGCCCGCCCGCTCATGCGCCGCAAGAAGCGAGAGGCTCGCTTCGCCGTTCCGCCCCCAGGCCGGCAAGAGCCTTCGCAACCGACGACGGCTCGCCGAGCGAACCGCCTGCCGGCATGTCCGGGCTGCACCCGCCTGCGACTATTTCTTCGGGGCGTTGAAGCGGATCATCGCCTCGTTGAATGCGTCGAGCGCCCGCTTCGAGAGCGTCCGCTCCACGACCTTGCGGACCCGGTGGACGACCATCGGGCCGAGCTGCGAGGTCCAGGGCAGAAGGATGCCGTCGCAGAAGATCCTCTCGAAGGTCGCGTCGTCGATGTCGAGGGAGACGGAGAAGATGTTCGACGCGCCGCCCTCGCCGCGCTGGCGGGCCGACTCCGGAAACTGGTCCCAGACGTATTTCGGGCCGATCCCCAGCACCACGCGCTGCTTGGTGAAAAGCTCGAGGTCGTGATGGATGACGGTTTTCGAGCCGGTCATGTGCGGGCGCACGAAGAGCGTGTCGATCAGCGGCCAGGGATGCGGGTGCGCCGCGTCGATGAAGGCCATCTCGAACGGTCCGAGATCGAGATCGTCAAGGTCGATGCTGCGCTTGAACTTGTGCTTGTGCACCTTGACGCGGCTGCCGGTGTAGATCTCGTCGATCAGGAAGCCGTTCGGCTTGGTCTTGTCGCCGAAGAACGTGTCGTCGTGGTCGATCGTGTGGATGACACCGTCGATGCCGGCATCGTCCATCGCCTTGGCGATCAGCGCGCAGGACAGACCCGACGCCATGCCGAACTCGACGAAGCTCTTCGGCTTGTGGCGATCGATGAGATCGCGGATGAACAGGGTTTCATCCACGGATACCGAGCCCCAGTTGGGCTTGTGGTACTTGGCGAAGATGGATTCGATCTCGGTGGGTGTCATCAGGTTGCCTTCAATCTGCTGCCGTGTTTACCGATAAGACTTGCTACGATCGTCGCTCGACGTCTCCCTGGCGGTGAGGCCCGAGGACTTCCCTGCGTTCATTCCGGCACAAGAAGGCGGCTCTGGCAGCACGGAGCTGCCATTGCTCCTCCGAGATCGCCCTTCCGAGACTGCGCGGTCGCGTCGCATCCGTGGTGGAGCTCGCCAACCAGATCGACGGTTCCCTCTGCGCATCGTCTCTCGCGGCTCCGGGGGACGACACTAGCCAAACCATGTTCCAGACCATCTCTCACCACCGGACGCCGGAAGGCGATCACATGTTGCTTCGCGAATGCCAGTTCCAAGCCGTCCCGACGATCTCGGAAAGGTCGTATCGTGGCGACCACCCCAGCACCTCTCGCGCGAGTTCGTTGTCGGCGACGAGGACGGGCGCATCGCCGGGCCGGCGCGCCGCCTCGACGACGTTCAACTTGCGCCGGGTCACCGCCTCGATCTTGTCCAGAAGTTCCTTGACGGTCGTCCCGGTCCCTGTCCCCAGATTGATCGAGATCGATGCTCCGTCGTCGAGTAGATACTGAACCGCCCGGCTATGAGCGTCGGCAAGGTCCATGACATGGACATAGTCGCGAACACACGTCCCGTCCCGAGTGTCGTAGTCATCCCCGAAAATCTTGAAGTCCCGGCGGCGTCCCAGAGCCACCTCCAATGCCAGCGGTATCGCGTGGGTCTCGGGCTCGTGCCACTCGCCGATCCGTCCTTCAGGATCTGCGCCGGCCGCATTGAAGTATCGCAGACTGACCGACCGGAAGTCGTCGGCCCCACTCATGTCGCGAAGGATGTCCTCGACCATGAGCTTGGTTCGGCCGTAGGGGCTGAGCGGGCGCTGCGGATGGCCCTCGGTGAGGGGCAGGTGCTGCGGCAGCCCATAGGTCGCGCAGGTCGAAGAGAACACCATGCGACGCACGCCCGCCCGTCGCGCGGCCGAGAGCAGCGATATCGTTCCGGCGACGTTGTTGCGGTAAAATGCCAAAGGAGCTTGGACCGACTGGCCGACTTCGATCAGCGCCGCAAAATGAACGATCGCCTCCGGCTGATATCGTGCGATCACTTCGTGAACGCGGTCTGTATCGAGGATGTCGCCCCGCTCGAACGGCCCCCAGCGCACGAATTCCTCGTGGCCATTCTCAAGGTTGTCGAACACGACCGGCGTGAAGCCCTTCGCGTGCAGATCGAGACATGTATGGGAGCCGATATAGCCGGCGCCGCCCACAACCAAGATTTTCATGTCAACCGCTCGCTCACGTTTGCATTGCTGGCATCGTTCGGAAAACCTCCTCCAGGGGACCAGGGAGTGGCGTCATGCAAACCGCCTTCCAGTTCAACCGATCCCGATACCGCCTCAACCGTACGACAGGATGACCGTCTCGATGCCATTATGGCGACCCGCCCTTCGCCATATCCACCGCGCCGCACCGCGCGAGAGGCAAGCGACGCTTCGTGGAGGCGATGCGAGCATGGCATGGGGCGACTACGCGAGGCATGGGGCGACTACGCGAGCGCCCGACGCTTCCAGTGTTCGTAACCCTGGAAACTCTGATTGATCACCTGATCCATATTGAGATACTGGTAAGTCCCGCAGCGCCCTATGAATGACACCTTCGGATTTTTCTCGGCTTCAGTTCGGTATTTCTCGTACACGGCATCGAAGCGCCCGTCTTGCGTCTTCACTGGATAGTAGCGCTCAAATGCGTTGTCGACGTAACTGCAAGGCTGCTCCACGGTAACAGTGGTCGTTTCACGCGGCCGTTCCTGCTGGTTGGGCAAGAGCCACCAGTGTGTCTCGCGTGTGTAGGGCGAATGATCGGTGTAATTGATCGTCGCTGCATCGACCGACGGTTCCCGCATGCGGTCCTCGTGCCGGAACTTGATCGACCGATACGGCAGCGGTCCGAAGGCTTCATCGAAATATTCATCGATCGCATTCGACAGAAAGCAGAAATCGAATTCCGCCTCCATCGCCTTGTCGAAGGCGCGGGACAGCTGCACGTTGATATTATCGTGCTGAAGCATGCCCTCGAACAGTTTCGTGTAGCCGTTTCTCGGGAGCCCCTGATATTTGTCATTGGGGAAATAAAGGTTCTGGCGATCGAACCGGAGGGGAATGCGTGCAACGACGCTCGGCGCGACCTCGGACAAGTCCATTTCCCACATCTTCGCGGTGTAGGGCCTGAAGAACAGGTTGGTCAGCTCGACACCGATACGGGAAAACAGGTATTCTTCTGCGTTCCGCGGGGTCTCGATTTCGAGACTGATGTCCTTCAGGAACATCTCCGCCTCGGAAGAGGTGGCAAACGTCTTGTCGAACACCAGTTCGAGCGTGTCCAGGTTGATCGGCAGCGGAGCCAGCCTCTCGTCGGGCAGCCGGGCCCGGACGCGGTGCTCATAAGGGACGAACTCCTCGAAACCGGTCAACCA
This sequence comes from Fulvimarina sp., assembly GCA_002700095.1. Lineage (GTDB taxonomy): Bacteria > Pseudomonadota > Alphaproteobacteria > Rhizobiales > Rhizobiaceae > Jiella. Next base: position 59,319 of record PACL01000082.1, read on the forward strand.
CTCGAAGACCTTGCTGTTCGACGTATGAAACAGATGCGGCCCATAGGTGTGGACCCGCACGCCATTCGCGTCGATGTGATCATGCGCATTGCCTGCCAGGTGATTGCGCCGGTCGATCACCGTGACGTTCAACCCATCTTCGGCCGCCAGGCGGGCATAGGTCGCCCCGGCGAATCCAGCGCCGACTATAAGTATGTTCCGCATCAAACGGCCGCCTCGATGAAGTTACGGATATCGCCCTCCGAGAGCCGGACCGTCGCATTGTCCCCTGCAACGCCGCCAACGGCGTGACAGCGATGCCCGGCCGCAACGGCACAACGCATGGTGAAGTCGGGCCCTCTCGGAAAGCCGAAGAGCTCGAGATAGTCGGCATCTTCGCACATGATCATGTTCATGAGGCCTGCGCCGTGAACCCCGGCAATCGTCTTGACGCCCGGCCAGAGCCCTGCCTGCTGCGGGGCCGTGATCTTTGAAACCTCGGCGATCAGATAGCCCGCCTGCTTGAACAGATCCTCGATCTCCAGATGATTGACGAAATCGCGACCACCGGACGACTTGGTGCCATCGCGCCTCGAAATGTAGACCTTCTCGGCCGCGATTCCGGAGATGTTGCCGATGAGGTCAGACGAGGCCAAACGCCGTCGCAGGGCTGCGATGGCTCGAGGGTTGAAGGCACTGGATCGACACATATTCCGAGGCACGAGAAGCCGCTCGACCTTCAGCGTATGGGTGTTGTCGAATGTCTGGCGATCGAAGGCCCCGTAGACCGCGTTGAACATCAACTCCTGCATAGGAAACAGGAACGGCTGCGTCAGCAGGGTCACCTGACCGGGTTCGATCGCACCCAGCTCCTCGTAATACACCCGGGACAGAACGTCGTGAACGAAATGTCCATGATTGCGGGCATGTGCGCAGAAACATGAAAAGTAGGTTCCACTGAGTTCGACGACGCTGAACGGCTCGATGACGTGGCACGAGTCGTCTTCTGCGATCTCGCTCGCAATGAATGACCCGTGACGCTTTCGCCACGGGTCGATCGTGAAAACGGCCTCTCGACCGATATACAGACTGTCTTCCGTGAGAACCGCACCATTCGGGAAAAGGTAGCAATTCTCCAGAACAGCGATCTCCGGCGCTAGATGATCATGCGTCTTCTTCCAGTTCGGCGGGCAATTCGAGATATTATGATCACCGGTCACAAACGGCTGCAGATCCTCCTCGTAAACCGAAATGATCTGATGACCAAGCTTCTCCAATTGATCAAACATTACGTGCTTGGCCGCAAGGTAAAGAGTGTTTTCGAGCATGAAGATCCAGGCCGCCAACAAATGAAAGGAGAAAAGGAGGAAGGGCCCGCTTACGACCCAGCTTCAGGAGATCAATTAATCCGGACGGCAACCTGCTGGCTGCTGGGAACAAAACCGATATAGCTGTAGCTTACGCCAGAAAATTCGACGAATTCTTGAAACGCTTTGAACTCGTCATGCTGCCAGCCACCGTAGTTCCAATATTCGTCAAAAACGACAATGGAGCCACTCACAAGCCGGTCTACGCAGTTCTTAAAGATCGTAACCGACGACGAATACAAATCGCAGTCGACGTGAAGATAGGCGATCTTGTCTGCGCCGTGCTTGGCCATGAAAGGCGGAAGGGTGTCCTCGAACAACCCGGCGATCAACTCGACGTTTTCCGAGACCTCAGGCAGATTGCCGCGCTGATCGAACGCTCCGCCGGCAAATCCCGTCCGCCAGTCCTCGGGCAACCCCGTAAATGTGTCGAATCCATACACCCTCTCTTTGGTGCAGGAGGCAATGAGATTAATGGTCTTGCCACTCGCGACTCCGAATTCGAGATGCAGACCCATGGCCGGAGGGCGCTGCGACATCGCCCACTTGTGAAGCTGGTTCTTGTTCGGGAATGCCCGAGCTGTACGCGCATGCTGATTGTAATACTCGGCAGTCTCGATCGTTGCGAGCCACTGCGAATATTGCATGATATCGAGAGGACCCTGATCACCCCGGAAGTACCGGCCAATGATGTCGTCAGATGCAGGCATGAGATCGCGTCCTTATAAGTAGATATCTAGATCAGGGACTTGGGAGGAGACATGCGGATCGGGAGGAAAAATCGCTCCGCTTGGACAAGGCGAGGTTGAATCGGACCATAGCGACGAACAGACCAGCAGTACGAGTGGCAAAGATCGGACCTTCTGCTCGGGCAATTTCGCCGCGCCTCTTAGCATCATGAACCAACCGAGTCGAGCTTCGGCGATGGCAGCTCGACGAAAATGCGGACCCCAACATCACCGGCAGCGGCGGCTGAAAAAAGACCGTCAGAAGCAGAATGGCAGGGCCGCCATGAAGGCTGGCCACGCTCTTCGAATGCGCATCATCAGGCGAAGACCGGGATGCGCAAGACGTGCAATCTAAGGGTCGAGAGCCCGCCACTGAAGGAAGCCCCGTCGACCCGACCAGAAGTACGGCGCTGTATCACCCAACCGACAATGTGACACCACGAGCCGCATGTGCAAGCGTAGCACCTTTGCCGGCACCGCGGCGCAATTGGTCCGGACGCAACTTATATATCGAGATGACGCCCGACCGAAGGAGATGGTCAGTCCCCACCCATGCGACGAACCGCTTTGGGAGCCACCAGACCTGCGGCCGTCCGGCCTTGCGCCTTGACGGGAGCGCGGGCACGGGCTTCGTCCGGGCGGAACCGAGCCTTGCCTCTTTGCCTGTTCGACACGTCGAAGGATCCAGAATGGCCTTTTCCCTTCCCGCCGATACCGCCGGCTGGCTGCCCTTCGCGGCGGCATGCGCCGCCGTCCTCCTCGGCCTCGCCGCCCTGTTCGCGCCGCGCCTCATGCTGTCGGCCATCGGGCTGGCGCCCAGCGCCGGCAGCCGAGATGCCCTTGGCGGATCGCGGGCGAGCCTTGCCGGCTTCTGGCTGGGCGTCGGGCTCGTCAGTGCGGCGCTCTACGATCAGCCCTTCGTTCAACTGGCGCTCGGCGCCGGCTGGCTGTTCTCCGCCTTCGGCCGACTGGTATCGCTGCTCACCGACGGCGCCACCTTCCGCGCGATCCTCTACTTTCTCCTGGAAATCGTGCTTGCCGCGGCGGCGCTTGCCCCCGCCTTCGGCTTCATTTCCTCCTGAGCGGACTTCGCCCGCCCCGCGATGTGATCGAAGCCGCCGCCCCTCAGCAGCGGAAGCTCCGTGAATAACCCTCAAAACCCGTCCGATTGCCGGCCCGAAGCGTGTTGTCGCGGTGAAATCCCTATGCTAGACGGACGCAGCCTGAAGGGGGAGGGCCGGCATCTCGTTGGCAGTCCGCTTGGCATCCAACCAACGGTTTCAAGACCTTGCGGCGCGGGGATAACCCGATGCGGCAGGGGAGTTGAAGAACGCGAAAGAGAAACGGTCGTCCGTGGCACAATCATCCTCTCCCGTTTCGGGGGTCGCAGACCGCTACGCCCAGTCCCTGTTCGAACTCGCACTCGATGAGAATTCGCTCGAGACGGTCGAATCCGAGCTCGGTTCCTTCGAAGGCCTGATCCGTGACAATGCCGATTTCCGCCGTCTGGTGGAGAGCCCGGCCTTTTCATCGGACGAGCAGCTCCGCGCCATCGCGGCGATCGTCGTGGAAGTCGGCGCGAGCCCGCTCACCAGCAATTTCCTCAAGGTCGTCGCGGCCAATCGGCGGTTGTTCGTTCTTCCCAGCATGATCCGACGGTTCCGCGAGCTCACGGCCGAGCATCGCGGCGAGGTCGAGGTCGAGGTGACGAGTGCCCATCCGCTCGACGAAGGACAGCGCAGCGCCCTCTCCGAGGCGGTGTCGTCCTACGCCGGAAAGACCGTGATGATGCGCGAGGCCGTCGACCCGGCCATCCTCGGCGGACTGATCGTGAAGATCGGCTCGCGCCAGATCGACACCTCGCTCCGCTCCAAACTCAATTCGCTCAAGCTTGCACTGAAAGAGGTCGGCTGATGGACATCCGCGCCGCGGAAATTTCCGCGATCCTGAAGAACCAGATCAAGAACTTCGGCAACGAGGCGGAAGTCTCGGAAGTCGGCCAGGTTCTGTCGGTCGGTGACGGCATCGCCCGCGTCTACGGCCTCGACAACTGCCAGGCCGGCGAGATGGTCGAGTTCCCCGGTGGCATCCAGGGCATGGCCCTCAACCTCGAGGCCGACAATGTCGGCGTCGTGATCTTCGGCTCCGACCGCGAGATCAAGGAAGGCGATACCGTCAAGCGCACCGGCGCCATCGTGGAAGTGCCGGTCGGCAAGGGCCTGCTCGGCCGCGTCGTCGACGGTCTCGGCAACCCGATCGACGGCAAGGGCCCGATCGAGGGCGCCGAGCGCCGCCGCGTCGACGTCAAGGCACCGGGCATCATCCCGCGCAAGTCGGTGCACGAGCCGATGTCGACCGGCCTCAAGGCCATCGACGCGCTGATCCCGATCGGCCGCGGCCAGCGCGAGTTGGTCATCGGCGACCGGCAGACCGGCAAGACGGCGATCCTTCTGGACACCTTCCTGAACCAGAAGCCGGCTCACGACGAGAACCGCGAGACCGACAAGCTCTACTGCATCTACGTCGCCGTCGGGCAGAAGCGCTCCACCGTCGCCCAGTTCGTGCGCACCCTGGAAGAGCGCGGCGCGATGGAATATTCCATCGTCATCGCCGCGACCGCTTCGGAGCCCGCGCCCCTGCAGTACATCGCGCCTTTCACCGGCTGCGCCATGGGCGAGTATTTCCGCGACAACGGCATGCATGCGGTGATCGGCTATGACGACCTGTCCAAGCAGGCCGTGTCCTATCGCCAGATGTCGCTGCTCTTGCGCCGCCCGCCGGGCCGCGAAGCCTATCCGGGCGACGTCTTCTACCTGCATTCCCGCCTGCTCGAGCGCGCCGCCAAGATGGGCGATGCCCACGGCAACGGCTCGCTGACCGCGCTTCCGGTCATCGAGACGCAGGCCGGCGACGTCTCGGCCTACATCCCGACCAACGTGATCTCGATCACCGACGGCCAGATCTTCCTTGAGACCAACCTGTTCTACCAGGGCATCCGCCCGGCGGTGAACGTCGGCCTCTCGGTTTCGCGCGTCGGCTCGGCCGCCCAGGTCAAGGCGATGAAGCAGGTTGCCGGCTCGATCAAGGGCGAGCTCGCCCAGTATCGGGAGATGGCCGCCTTCGCCCAGTTCGGCTCGGATCTCGACGCCGCGACCCAGCGACTGCTGAACCGCGGTGCGAGGCTGACGGAACTGCTCAAGCAGCCGCAGTTCTCGCCGCTGAAGACCGAGGAGCAGGTGGTGGTGATCTTCGCCGGCACCCAGGGCTATCTCGACAAGCTGCGGGTCGACCAGGTCGGCGACTTCGAGGAGGGTCTCCTCGGCGCGATGCGCTCGGAGCACAAGGGCGTCCTCGACCAGATCGCCAAGGAGAAGGCGCTGTCGGACGAGCTCCGCGGCAAGCTGAAATCGGCGATCGACTCCTTCGCCAAGACCTTCGCCTGATCCGGAAAACGAGGCTGAAGGCCTTGCCCCGAGGGGCAAGGCCGAGCCAGCGGGAGACTGCGCCAGACCATGGCATCACTGAAGGACCTTCGAAACCGCATCGCGTCGGTCAAATCCACGCAGAAGATCACCAAGGCCATGCAGATGGTCGCGGCGGCGAAGCTGCGTCGGGCCGAAGAAGCGGCGGCCGCGGCGAGGCCCTATGCCGACCGCATGGCCTCGGTTCTCGCCAACATCGCCGGCGCCGTCGAAGGTGACGGCCCGCCGCTGATGGTCGGCACCGGCAAGGACGACGTGCACCTGCTCGTCGTCTTCACCGCCGAGCGTGGCCTGTGCGGCGGCTTCAACGCCTCGATAGTCAAGCTGGCGCGCCAGCACCAGCGCAAGCTCGAAGCCGAAGGCAAGACCGTCAAGTTCATCGCCGTCGGCAAGAAGGCCTGGGACATCATGCGCCGGGATCTGGCCAGCAAGATCGTCGAGCGGATCGATTTTCGCGACGTCAAGCAGATCGGCTTCAACGAGGCGGATACGCTCGGCGACAAGATCATGGACCTCTTCGCCAAGGGCGAATTCGACGTCTGCACCATCTTCTACTCGGCGTTCCAGAACGTCATCACCCAGGTGCCGACGGGCCAGCAGGTCATCCCGGCCGACCTCTCGGGGGCCGATGCCGAAACTGGCAGCGAGGGCGTCGCCGCGGTCTATGAATACGAGCCGGAGCCGGCCGCCATTCTCGACGCGCTGATCCCGCGCAACATCAAGGTCCAGATCCTTCATGCGATGCTCGAAAACGCCGCCTCCGAACAGGGCGCGCGGATGAGTGCGATGGATAGTGCGACCCGCAACGCCGGCGACATGATCGACAGGCTGTCGGTCTCCTACAATCGCCAGCGCCAGGCGCAGATCACCACGGAACTGGTCGAAATCATTTCGGGCGCCGAAGCGCTCTGACACCTATCGAGAGGAGGCCTCTTTACATGGCTGACAAGAACGTAGGCCGCGTCCATCAGGTGATCGGCGCCGTCGTCGACGTCGAGTTCGATGGCGAACTGCCGCAGATCCTGAACGCGCTCGAATGCGACAACCACGGCATCCGCCTCGTCCTCGAGGTGGCGCAGCATCTCGGCGAGAACGCCGTGCGCTGCATTGCCATGGATCTTACCGAGGGTCTGGTCCGCGGCCAGCCCGTGACCGATACCGGCGAGCCGATCATGGTCCCCGTCGGCGACGGCACTCTCGGCCGCATCATGAACGTCATCGGTGAGCCGATCGACGAGGTCGGCCCGATTTCCTACGAATCCAAGCGCGCGATCCATCAGCCGGCCCCGGCCTATATCGAACAGTCGCCCGAGAGCCAGATCCTCGTCACCGGCATCAAGGTCATCGACCTTCTCGCGCCCTATGCCCGTGGCGGCAAGATCGGCCTGTTCGGCGGCGCCGGCGTCGGCAAGACGGTGCTGATCCAGGAACTGATCAACAACGTCGCCAAGGCCCATGGCGGCTATTCGGTCTTCGCCGGCGTCGGCGAGCGCACACGCGAGGGCAACGATCTCTATCACGAGATGATCGAATCGGGCGTCAACAAGGATCCCCACGAGCATGACGGCTCGGCCGAGGGCTCCAAGGCCGCCCTGGTCTACGGTCAGATGAACGAGCCGCCGGGCGCCCGCGCCCGCGTCGCCCTCACCGGCCTGACCATCGCCGAGCATTTCCGCGATCAGGGCCAGGACGTGTTGTTCTTCGTCGACAACATCTTCCGCTTCACCCAGGCCGGCTCGGAAGTGTCGGCGCTGCTTGGCCGCATTCCCTCGGCGGTGGGCTACCAGCCGACGCTCGCCACCGACATGGGCCAGATGCAGGAGCGCATCACGACGACGACCAAGGGCTCGATCACCTCGGTGCAGGCCATCTACGTCCCGGCCGACGATCTGACCGACCCGGCGCCGGCCACCTCCTTCGCCCATCTGGACGCGACCACGGTTCTCAACCGTGCGATCTCCGAGAAGGGCATCTACCCGGCGGTCGACCCGCTCGACTCCACGTCGCGCATGCTCTCCCCGATGATCATCGGCGAAGAGCATTACGACGTCGCCCGCAAGGTCCAGCAGATCCTGCAGAAGTACAAGTCGCTGCAGGACATCATCGCCATTCTCGGCATGGACGAGCTGTCCGAGGAGGACAAGCTGACGGTGGCGCGCGCCCGCAAGATCGAGCGCTTCCTGTCGCAGCCCTTCTTCGTCGCCGAGGTCTTCACCGGCGCGCCCGGCCAGCTGGTGCCGCTGGAGGACACGATCAAGTCCTTCAAGGGCCTGGTCGAGGGCGAGTACGACCATCTTCCCGAAGCCGCCTTCTACATGGTCGGCTCCATCGAGATGGCGGTCGAGAAGGCCAAGAAGCTGGCCCAGGACGCCGCCTGATGCGAAACGATCGCGGCCTTCGCCTGGAGGACGCGATCAACGAGACCTGCCCGTGGTCGGGAAATCCGATCGCGGGCGATTCTCTGACGACCTACAACGACGCGGTCGTCGGCTTCTGCAATCCCGGCTGCCGCGACAAGTTCGAAACGGCGGTTCGGCATTTCGAGGCCGCCGCGAAGGAACCAAAGACCGATGGCCGACAGCTTCCAGTTTGAACTCGTCTCCCCGGAAAAGCTCCTGATGTCGGAGGCCGTCACGGCGGTCTCGGTGCCGGGCACGGAAGGCTTCTTCACGGTGATGGCCAACCACGCGCCGGTGATGACGACGCTGAAGCCCGGCATCGTCGTGGTGACGCCCGAGGGCGGAGCGGACCGCCGCATCTTCGTGCGCGGCGGCTTTGCCGACGTCAACGAGACCGGTCTGACGCTGCTCGCCGAACATGCCGAGAATGTCGAGAACGTCGACATGCAGGCGCTCGACCAGAGCATTCGGGATGCCGAGGAAGACGTCGCCGACGCCGAGACGGCGGAGACGAAGACCACTGCCCAGCACCGGCTCGACCAGCTGAGGGAAGCCCGCGCGGCGCTGGCCGGCTGACGGCGACCTCATCGACCCGCATCCTGCGGTGAGAGTGGCCCGGCGCGATCGCGATCCGGGCCGTTTCTTTGCGTGAGTGGCTGAAGCGACGTCCGTCGAAACAGGCGTGACCGACGGAACTTCGCCGCGCCTTCCCATCGCGCCAGGACCTCGGAGCCTCGCCAGGACGGCATCGGCGCCGAACTCGTGATCCCATCCTTTTGTAACGAAGAGCCCCGTTCAGCGCCTTCTAAACGGTTTCCTTACGCAAGGGAGCCAGGATCGATCCGTGGTCGGTCTGGAGTGGCGGCGGTGTCTCGATTTTTCAGCTTTGACGGGCGTATCGGTCGAGCGACCTGGTGGCTCGGCCTGTTCTTCAGCGCCGGCCTCGTCGGTCTGGGCCTCGCCGCGCTGTTCCTGGCGGCGAACCAGAGCGGGGAAAACCTGCTGATCGCAATCTTCGGCGTGCTCCTGATCCTCGCACAGTGCTGGATCGGAGCGGCGACCACGGTCTGCCGGCTGCACGACATGGACTATAGCGGCTTCGTCGCGCTGCTCTGCCTCGTGCCGGTCGCCGGTACGGTGATCATGATCCTGTGTGCGTTCAAGTCCGGCTCCCCCGAGAGCAACGGCTATGGCCCGCCGCCCGGCCTCGGCGGATATGGCGATCTCGGCGAGGCATTGGATGTCTTCGGCGAACCGGGTCCGGCGGCCTCGCCGCGGCTGGCCTGGCCGACCTACACGGGCAGCTCCCAGGCAAGGTCGTCCTCTGGCCAGAACAGCGCCGCTTCCGCCGGTGCGTTCGCGGCGTCCCATAGGCGCAATGGGGAAGGCGCGTCGCGGCCGGCCTTCGGGCGGCGCGGATACTCCGCGACCTAGGCCGCCCTCACGCCCCCTCGGGGCCCTTCCCCGTTCCACGCAGGCCGAGAGTATCGCTTCTCGGCCATGTGCCGGTGCAATGCCTCCAGCAATGCGCCCGGCAAGCCGCGCGCGCCTGCGAGAAGATAGGGCGCCAAGGGACGGAACATGCAGGCACCCATCGCCGTTTCATCCGCATCGGTCACCCCATGAGCGGTGGCCCAATCGGAGCAACGACAATGGTTGACAAGAACGAGATCTCGGGCGCGGCCAAGGAACTGGGCGGCAAGGTCAAGGAAGCCGCCGGCAAGGTCACCGGCAACGGCCGCATGGAGGCCGACGGCAAGATGGATCAGGTCGAAGGCAAGACCGAGAAGAACTACGGCAAGGTCAAGGATGCCGTGAAGGACCAGACCGGCACGCACTGACAGCGACCGTTATCGTTCGCAAATGATCTGGCGGCCGTCCCGGTAAGGGGCGGCCGCTTTTGCGTTGTGGCCGAAGCCGAGGCCGTCCTCCCCTGCACCGCCGGTCCGCACGCTTTTCTGGGGCAGGACAAACGTCGCCGGTCAGACCCTTCCCTCTGGCCCACCGGGTTGCGAGAGGTGGAGCCTCGGGCCCAAGGGCTCTGAAGCATCAACGCCCTGGCGGGGCGCATTCATCGCGATCACGGAATCCTGTCACCCTACCACTTGCGATGTCCGTTCAACCGTTTAGTTTGGACTCTATCAAATCAGGGCAGGCAGGTTCGCGCGCAAGCGGCTGAGTCCGCACGTAACGTCGGACGCCCGTCGGAACGAGCGACCAGGAGACAAACGTGGTCACCTTCACTCTCAACGGCACAGAAACTTCGTTCGACGGCGATCCCGATACGCCCCTTCTCTGGGTGATCCGGGATGCGGCGCGGCTGACGGGGACGAAATACGGCTGCGGCATCGCCCAGTGCGGCGCCTGTACCGTCCATGTCGACGGCTCGACCCGGCGCTCCTGCGTCACCCCTGTTTCCACCCTCGAAGGATCGAGCGTGACGACGATCGAGGGCGTCGAGGGCACCGAAGCCGAAGCCGTCCAGGCAGCCTGGCGGGCGATCGACGTGCCGCAATGCGGCTACTGCCAGTCGGGCCAGATCATGTCGGCGATCTCGCTCCTGCAGTTCACGCCCAACCCCAGCGACGACGACATCGACGGCGCGATGGCCGGCAACATCTGTCGCTGCGCCACCTATCAGCGCATCCGGCAGGCGATCCACGACGCCGCCAAGACGATGGAGGGCTGAGCCATGGGCATCCAGACCATTCGGCCGACCCGCCGCGCCTTTCTCGCCGGGACCGGCCTCGTCATTGGCCTCACCCTCGTCGGCCGGCAGGCCGGCGCCGCGCTGATCCGGGGCGTGCCCCAGGACGTGCAGGGACCCCATGCCGATCTCAACGCCTTCGTGCGCGTCGCGCCCGACGGAACAGTGACGGTGCTCTCCAAGCATCTCGAAATGGGCCAGGGTCCCTATACCGGGCTGACGACCATCGTCGCCGAGGAACTCGACGCCGACTGGTCGCAGATGCGCGTGGCCGCGGCGCCTGCCGACGACGACGTCTACAAGAACCTCGCCTTCGGGCTGCAGGGCACCGGCGGTTCGACCTCCATCGCCAATTCCTACGAGCAGTTGCGCAAGGCCGGTGCCACGGCGCGGGCGATGCTGGTCGCCGCCGCGGCGCAGGAGTGGGGCGTTCCGGCGAGCGAGATCACCGTTGTCGCCGGCCACATCCGGCACGAAGGCTCCGGCAAGGACGCGGGCTTCGGCGAATTCGCCGACAAGGCCGCCGCCATGGATCCGCCCGGCGACGTCCAGCTGAAGGACCCCAAGGACTTCGTGCTGATCGGCAAGGACCGGCACAAGCTCGACACGGACGAGAAGACCAACGGCAAGGCGATCTTCACGCTCGACGTCCTCGCCGACGACATGCTGATCGCCTTGGTCGCCCATTCGGCCCATTTCGGCGCGACTGTGAAGGGCTTCGACGACGGCGAGGCCCGCCGGATCAAGGGCGTCGTCGACGTGAAGCAGTTGCCCCAGGGCGTCGCCGTCTATGCCGAGGATACCTTCACCGCGCTGAAGGCCCGCGCGGCCCTGAAGATCGACTGGGACCTCTCCAAGGCCGAGACCCGGTCCAGCCAGCGCATCTACGAAGACTATCGCGCCGAGATGAAGGCCGGCTCCCTCGAAGCGGGCAACAAGGGCGACGTCGACGGCGCCTTCTCCGCCGAGGGCATCACCTCGATGGATACGGAAATCGTCTTCCCGTTTCTTGCCCACGCCCCGATGGAGCCGCTCGACGCGGTGCTGATGATGGCCGAGGACGGCTCCATCGACTGCTACAACGGCTCGCAGTTTCCCGGCCAGGACAAGGCGGCGATCGCCGAGATCTGCGGCGTCGATCCCGCCAAGGTGCGCGTCAACGTGCAGCTTGCCGGCGGCTCCTTCGGGCGCCGGGCGCAGTTTGGCTCGCCCTACATGCGCGAGGCGGCAGCCGTCTTCAAAGCCTCGGGCATGAAGCGGCCGGTCAAGCACATGTGGACCCGCGAGGACGACATCCGCGGCGGCTTCTACCGGCCGATCTACCTGCATTCGATCCGGGGCGCGATCGACAGGGACGGCAATATCTCCGGCTGGGACCATACGATCGTCGGCCAGTCGATCATGAACAAGGACGAGCTCGACGGCACCACGGTCGAGGGCACCGCCGACATGCCCTACGCGATCCCGAACCTGCGGGTGGTGGCGCATCAGCCCAAGCTCGGCGTTCCGGTCCTGTGGTGGCGCTCGGTCGGCCACACACACACCGCCTTCGCGGTCGAGACATTCCTCGACCGGCTGCTCGATCGGGCCGGCAAGGATCCCGTCGAGGGCCGGCTGGCTCTCCTGAAGGACGCGCCGCGCCATGCCGGCGTCCTGAAGAAGGTCGCCGAGATCGCCGACTGGGGTTCGCCCGTCCCGGAGGGCCGGCGGCGCGGCGTCGCCGTCCACAAGAGCTTCGACACCTATGTCGCCGAAATCGTCGAGGTCTCGATTGGCGAGGCGGGCGTGCCGAAGGTCCACAAGGTCTGGTGCGCCGTCGATTGCGGCGTCGCCATCAATCCCAACGTCATCCGCGCCCAGATGGAGGGCGGCATCGGCTACGGCCTCGGGGCGATCCTGTTCGACGCCATCGATCTCGGCGAGGGCGGCGGAGTGGTGCAGTCGAACTTCGACGACTACCGCTCGCTGCGCATCAACGAGATGCCCGAGGTCGAGGTGGCGATCATCGATTCGACCGAGCCGCCCACGGGCGTCGGCGAGCCGGGGGTCCCGCCGATCGGCCCGGCCGTCGCCAATGCCTGGCGCCAGCTGACCGGCCAGCCCGTCCAGAGGCTGCCGCTGGCCAGCGGCCCGATCGCCTGAGGGCGAGCCGGCCCGCCCCTCGCGGACCGGCACCATGGCGAAACACCTGTATCGGGAGGCATGTAACGTGGCTCCCGGATCGATGGCAGGATCTCCCGGCGGCCCTCGGGGTTCGGTGCGAGATATCCCGCCGCATCCGACCGGTCGGGACGCTCGCGTTCCTTCCGCCGCGAACCTCTCGACGTCGCCGACACGATCCTGCCGCCTGCCGCGGCGAGGATGCGAAGACAACGAACAGATCAGGACCACGATGCGCAACAAGATACGGGCCGGGCTTCTTGCCGCGCTCATTTTCGCTCCGGCCATCGCGATTTCGTCGATGGGCAACGCCCAGGATCGCGCCCCCGAGGCGCCGGCGCCCTCGACCCCGGCGCTGCCGCCGGTCGACGAGGCCGACGAAAAAAGCCTGAAGAGCGTTGCCGATTTCGACGCCATCGCCGATCAGACGGAACGCTCGATCGCGATCTTCCAGGAGACCGGCAAGGTTCTCCTGCATCCGCGCTGCGTCAACTGCCACCCGGCCGGCGACCGGCCGCTGCAGGGCATGGACATGCATTTGCATCAGCCGCCGGTCCGGCGCGGCGACGCCAATTTCGGCGAGCCTGGCATGATGTGCAACACCTGCCACGGCCCGGCCAATGTCCCGGTGGTCGCCCAGAGCGAGAATATCCAGTCGATCCCTGGCAATCCGAACTGGCATCTCGCGCCGATCGAGATGGCGTGGCAGGGCCGCTCGCTGGGCGACATCTGCCGGCAGATCAAGGACGAGGACCGCAACGGCGGCAAGACGCTGGCCGAGCTCGTCGATCACATGGCCAATGACGATCTGGTCGGCTGGGGCTGGCATCCGGGCAAGGGCCGCGAGCCCGTTCCGGGCACCCAGAAGCAGTTCGGCGAACTCTACAAGGCCTGGGCCGCGACCGGCGCGCACTGCCCGGACAGCTGATACCCCTGACCCCGGTCGTAGACCGGCGCCAAGGGGTTAAGCACGCCCGTCCGCCGCTTGGGGGCTCACCCCTCGATGAGCCGGCGGGCCTGATCGATCCACCGCTCTTCGCCGATGCGTCCGGGAAAGCCGAGTTCCTGCTCGAGCCATACCACCTGATGGGGCTCCAGCCCGGCGATCTGGTCGAAATGATAGATCCCCCGGTCGAAGAGCAGCCGTTCGATCGCGGTACCGACCCCGTCGATGCGCGTCAGGTCGTCGGGATTGCCGTGGCGGGGCGCCGGCAGGCCCTGGGGCGCGCTCGCCGCGACGGACGTTCCGGCGTCCGAGGAAGGAGCTGCCGCTCCCCCGTCCGCAGCGATGGTCTGCAGCGGCGCCTGGGCACCGGTGGTGCGGAAGGCGGCGGGCTGCGTCTCTCCGGCTGGCGCGGTGCTCGCATTCGGGCGGTCGTCGACGAGGCTCGCCTTGTCGAGAATGCCGTCGGGCTCGATCCCCGGCATGCGTGAAGGCGCCTGGGCCTTCTTGCCGAGGCGGCGATAGTCGAGCGTGCGGAAGTCGTTGTCGAACTTTTCGGCCTTGTGCTTTTCCGCCAGAGGGTCGGGCGGCAGCCGCCTCTCCTCCTTGGCCGGCGTCGGGCCGTCGGGATGGGAAAAGGCCATCTTCGCCCGCCGCTCGGCATGAATGCTCCGCGGCTTCTCGGGCTTGGCCGGCGGCGCATCCGGCGCCAGCGTCGGCATCATGTCCGGCACCCGCTCGTTGCTCCGCCCGCGCACGACCTCGGCCGAGACCATGCTTCCACCGAAGGCGGAGAACTGCGCATGCTGGACCGGCTCAGCTGCGGTCCGGCGAGCGCCCGGCGAGGTCGGATGCCAGGAGGACTGGTCGCGCCGCAGCCTCTCGCGCTCGCGTTCGCGCGCCGCCTCGTCCGCGGTGAGATGGGAATAGTCGAGCGTCCGGAAGTCCCGGTCGAAGGCCGCCGCCTTGTGCTTGTCGGCCAGCGGGTCCTCGATCGTCTTGCCCGGAAGCGCGTCCCTGCGCCCCTTCAGCCGCTCGCTGCACTCGAGGGAGGCCGCGACCGGATGGTCGGTCTCGAGACCTTCGGCGGTCGCCTTGGGATCGTTTGCGCTCATGGTCGTTGGCCCGTCGTGGTTTGGCGGTGTCGCGGTTGCGGCAGGAGCGGCCCGGTCGGCGGAACCAGCTTCGGCGAAATTGCGGCGAACAGGGCGCGTGGCGAACGCCGGAGCATCGCTCCCCTCGCCCGCGTCAAGCCCATCGGAGCGGCGCTTCGACGGGTCGGAGCGCGGGGCCCTGGCGGCGTCACCACCTGCGGAGCGCCTGCGGCCGGGCGCGAATGCGAGCGCCGCTCCAGCCACCAGTAGAAGCAGTCGTGCTGCCTTGGCCCACACCCGTAACCTCCCGAGGATTGAGACGTGTCCGATTGAAGCTAGTCGGGCGGTCGCCCGGCGACAACCACCCGCCCGCCGAAAAGCTCACTGAAAATCAAGCGCGTTCCGAAAGGTCTCCGAGATCGAGCAGGCCGCGGCCGGAAATCAATCCGGCGCAGGCCGGAGGGGCCCGCCGGGACTTGCTGCGAAGATCCACAGAGAGAGCTCGCCGAAAATAAAACATGACCTTCGCCTTGCGCTGGCCACAAAGGAGAGGCATATTCCGCCTATCGATCTTGCTTGTAAAATTTCGGTTCCGCGCCAGCCGCTTCGGCATAAGGTGTTTCGTGACACCCGTATCGGACAGAGGCGCACCGGCTGATCTTCTCTTCAAAATCGAAAGCCAAGGACTGGGCACTCGGCCTGATCCGCATCATTATGTCGATACGAAGGAGATCGTCATGCCTGTTGGTACCGTCAAGTTTTTCAACACCCAGAAGGGTTTCGGCTTCATCGCTCCGGAAGGCGGCGCAACGGACGTTTTCGTCCACGCCACTGCCGTCGAGCGGGCTGGCCTCGGCACCATCGTCGAGGGCCAGAAGCTGCAGTTCGAGGTGGTCACCGACCGCCGCACCGGCCGTTCGTCGGCCGACAATCTGCAGGCCGTCTGAGCCATTTGCTCCGAGCCGCTGACCACGGATGTACTGGCAGCGCCGATGAGCAGAAGAGGAAGGTCGGGTTCGCCCGGCCTTTTTTGTTATTGGAGACCCGGCGGCAATCCAGCCGCACTGGGCCGTCCGGGAGGCGGAGCCGCATTGGTCTGCCCCGTTCCGACGCCGCGCAAGCCGCGATCGGTGACCGGCAAGGCGGCTGTCCGAACGACCGCGCCGCCCTATGTTGCCTTGCAACGAGGCAGTCCTTCGCCGCAGCTTTCGGATGAGACGATCCGGCGGCCTTAAGGGCCCGATGCGTCCCGGCCCTTCATACGGACGCAGGCGGCAAGGACCGCCCGACCACGAGTGAGACCAAGATGAACGAAAAAGTTCTGGCACGAGCCGAACGCGTATTCGGTGCGCCCGCCGACCGCCACGAGAAGGGGTCGGCAATGACCCTGATCCGGCAGGAGACGGACGCGACCCGCGAGAAGTCGGCCAAGCTGAAGGCCATGCGACTTGCCCGCGAAGCCGATGAGCCGGATGCACCCGCGGCGCCGACGCGGGCCGCGCCTAAGAAGAAGATCAAGCGCGGACGCACCTGAAGAACCAGGGGGCTCTCCCGCCCCCAGCTTTTCCCCGCGGCCAGCGATGCGGAGCCCTGCAGGCTCCGCGACCGACGACAGAAAACTGTCCGCGTATTCCCCGGGGGCACGAGTCGCCTTATGGATGCATCTGACCTGCTGCCCTCAGGGCGTTGTGACGGCAGTTGCCGCCTCTCACCATAGTGCCGGAGCGCGATGGCGCCACGGGGCATGCCGAGGCCGCTTGCAGCCAAGCCAATTCGGTGGCGGCAGCATCGTAGGCACCAAGGTCCGGTCGAGGGCCCGCACGGCATCGCCCTCGCGCGCGGCCTTACCGAGACTACCCCTGAGGCGTGCTGGATCTGTCCTGGCGACGGCGGACAAAACCCTCCTGCACGAATCTTCTCTCCAGTCGCCGCGCTCCGAAAATCTGTTCCCCTCCCCTTGCTCACAAGGCAATCGCCTGCGGTGATCCTTGCGCCGATCCGGCCTATCTAGAACGGGACCAGACTGGGAGACGCATCCATCCCGGCGACGGATGCGTTGACCGGTCGGCATCGCGGCGACGGAGAGGTAATCATGGCGAAGGACCACCGGGCGGGATCGAAGGTGCGCGGCGAAAAGCTGCCGGCGATCCTGATGGCGAGCCACCTTCTGGAGGGCGACACCGTCTTCAAGACCGACGCAGGCTGGACCCGTGACCCATCGGCGGCGAAGATCGCCCATGACGCCGAGACGGCCGCGGCCATGGAGGCCGAAGGCAAGGCCGCCGCGGCCGCCAATCTGGTGATCGATCCCTATCTCGTCCCTGTCGACCTGACCGACAGCGGCCTGCCGGTCGCCAAGCATTTCCGCGACGTGATGCGCCAGAAGGGCCCGTCGATCCATCCCGACATGGGCAAGCAGGCCGAGTTTCCGCCGCTTCGCTGACACCCCGACATTGCGCCACCTTAAGGCGCCGGCCCGCGCGGCGAGACAGACGACAAAGGACGCTTGAATGTACCGCTACGACGAATTCGACGAGCGCTTCGTGCGCGAACGCGTCGCCCAGTTCCGCGGCCAGGTGGAGCGGCGCCTCGACGGCTCGCTGTCGGAGGACGAGTTCAAGCCGCTGCGGCTGAAGAACGGCCTCTATCTCCAGCTCCACGCCTACATGCTGCGCATCGCCGTGCCCTATGGCACGCTGAATTCCGCGCAGCTGCGCATGCTCGCCCATATCGCCGAGACCTACGACAAGGGCTACGGCCACTTCACCACGCGCCAGAACCTGCAGTTCAACTGGCCGAAGCTGAAGGACGTGCCGACCATCCTGGAGCTCCTTGCCGACGTCGAGATGCACTGCATCCAGACCTCCGGCAACTGCATCCGCAACGTGACGTCCGACCAGTTCGCCGGCGTCGCCAAGGACGAGGTCGAGGATCCGCGGCCGACGGCCGAGCTGATCCGCCAGTGGTCGAGCCTGCATCCCGAGTTCGTCTGGCTGCCGCGGAAGTTCAAGATCGCCGTGACCGGCGCCGAGCACGACCGCGCGGCGATCATGGTCCACGACATCGGCCTGAAGCTGAAGCGCAATGATCAGGGCGCGGTCGGCTACGAGGTCATCGTCGGCGGCGGCCTCGGCCGCACCCCGATGATCGGCAAGGTGGTGCGCGAGTTCCTGCCGAAGGACGAGCTGCTCGCCTATCTCGAAGCCGTGATGCGGGTCTACAATTCCGAAGGCCGGCGCGACAACAAGTTCAAGGCGCGGGTGAAGATCCTCGTCCACGAGACCGGCGAGGAGGAGTTCCGCGCCCGGGTCGAGGAGGAATACGCCAGGCTCGACGGCCCGACGATCAATGCGCCCGAGGAAGAGGTCGAGCGGATCGCCGCCTATTTCGCGGCCCCGACCTATGAGACCCTGCCGGAGGCCTCGCAGGTGCTGGAACAGGCGCGGGCGATCGATCCCGAGTTCGACCGCTTCGTCGAGCAGAATTCCTTCGAGCACAAGCAGCCGGGCTACATTGCGCTGACCATCGCGCTGAAGGAGATCGGCGCGGTGCCCGGCGACATGAGCGGCGACCAGATGCGCGCCTTCGCCGACATCGCCGAGACATATTCCTTCGACGAGTTCCGCGTCACCCATTCGCAGAACCTCGTTCTGCCCCATGTGAAGAAGGATGATCTCCCGGCGGTTCATGCGGCTCTGAAGGCGGCGGGTCTCGCCTCGGCCAATGCCGGGCTGATCACCGACATCATCGCCTGCCCGGGCCTCGACTACTGTGCGCTGGCGACGGCAAAATCGATCCCGATCGCCCAGGCGATCGCCAAGACCTTCGCGGATCAGGAGCGCCAGAAGGCGATCGGCGAGCTGCCGATCAAGATCTCCGGCTGCATCAATGCCTGCGGCCACCATCATGTCGGCGCGATCGGCATTCTCGGCCTCGAAAAGGGCGGCCGCGAGAACTACCAGATCACCGTCGGCGGCGATGCGACCGAGCATGCCGCCCTCGGCGAACGGCTCGGCCCCGGCATCGACGCCGAGGACGTGCCGGCGGCGATCGAGGCGATCGTCGAGACCTATCTGGCCGAGAAGCAGGGGAGCGAGAGCTTTATGGAGACGGTGCGCCGCACCGGCGCCGAACCCTTCAAGACAGGCTTCACGGCCTTCATCGAAAGCCGGGCGGTCGAGAGCGAGGCGGCGCAATCATGACGTTGATCACAGAAGCCGGCGCGGTCGAGGACCGCTTCACCCGGGCCGACACCATCGATGCGGCGCTCGCCGTGGACGGCCCGGTGCTGATCCCGCTGGCGATCGCGGATGAGTTCGCCAAGGCTCGGGCGGGCACGGAGTTCGGCGTCTTCCTCCCCGGTTCGACGCCGATCGACGACGTGAAGCCACAACTCGGCAACGTCGCGCTCGTCGCCATCGAGTTCCCGGCCTTTGCCGACGGCCGCGGCTTCTCCCTGGCGAAGAAGATCGTCCGCGAGGGTTTTTCGGGGACGCTGCGCGCCTCGGGCCCGCTGATCGCCGACGAGTTCGCCGATGCGCTCGCCTGCGGCTTCACCGAGGTGGAACTGCCGGAGACCATGGCGAACCGTCAGCCGGTGCAGCAGTGGATGGCTGCCAAGGACACCATGACCGAGCATTATCAGACCGGATACGGGCGCGGCCCGAGCATCCTTCAGAAACGCCTCGCGGCCCGCAAAGGGGCATGACCATGATCCAGGATCCGAACCTCCTCGCCGAGACGCTGAACGCGGAATTTGCCACCCTCTCGCCGCTCGAGCGCCTGCAGTGCCTGCGGGACAAGGTGAAGGGCCGCATCGTCTTCACCACCAGCCTTGGCCTCGAAGACCAGATGCTGACCCATCTGATCTTCAGGAACAACATCAAGATCGAGGTCGTCACCCTCGATACCGGCCGGCTGTTTCCCGAGACCTATCGTCTCTGGCAGGCGACCGAGGAGAAGTACGGCAAGCGCATCCACGCCAGATATCCGAAGTCGGAGGCGCTGGAGAACCTCATTGAGGAACAGGGCATCGACGGCTTCTACTACGCCAAGGAGTTCCGCCTGAACTGCTGCGGCGTGCGCAAGATCGAGCCGCTCGGCCGGGCGCTGGACGGTGCTGCGGCCTGGGTGACGGGCCTGCGCGGCGACCAGTCGCAGAACCGCCTCGGCATGGCGTTTGCCAGCTACGAAACCCAGAAGAAGCTGATCAAGGCGAACCCGCTGCTCGATCTGTCCCGCGAGAAGATCGCCCATTTCAACGACGACCACGGCGTGCCGATCAACGCGCTGCACGGCAAGGGCTTCCTCTCCATCGGCTGCGCCCCCTGCACCCGCGCGATCCAGCCGGGCGAGCCGGAGCGCGCCGGCCGCTGGTGGTGGGAAGACGACACCAAGCGCGAATGCGGCCTCCACGTGCCGGATCGCACGACGGTGGCGGAAGGCGCGGGGATCTGAGGGCGAGGCAAGCCTCGTCGTTCGAGGCCGCCTCCGGCGGCACCTCAGGAAGAGGGGGCAACGGTGGGGCGACGAGATGGCGCCTTACTCGGAAGCGTCCGTGCTCGAAGTTCCCGTGTTCGAAGTCATGGCAAGCATCTGAGAACAGGCACGAGATCGCGCCGTTCCAACAGCCCTTCATCCTGAGGTCCGAGCCACGAAGGGCGAGGGGCGCTCGGCGCTGCCGGTCCAACGTCATGTGCAGAGACAACCAAGTCCTGCCCGCAAAACCCGCCTCGCCCTTCGAGGCTCCCCCGGCATTGCCGGGCTAGCACCTCAGGATGAGGGAGTTTTCGCTCCGTCGGCGCGTCCAGGAAGCCACATCGAGCCGCGCTCGAGGCCCCGATCGACAGACGAAATTCACTGCAGCGGTCCCCCCTTGCCGCCGCCCGAAACGAAGAGGCTTCGACCATGAAGCACATGACCCATCTGCAGCGGCTCGAAGCCGAATCGATCTTCATCATCCGCGAGGCGGCGGCGAGCGCCGAGAATCCGGTGATGCTCTATTCCATCGGCAAGGACTCGGCGGTGATGCTGCATCTCGCCATGAAGGCCTTCAGGCCGGGCAAGCCGCCGTTTCCGCTCTTGCATGTCGACACGACCTGGAAGTTCCGGGAGATGATCGCGTTCCGCGACCAGCGGGCGAAGGAGCTCGGCGTCGACCTGATCGTCCATACCAACCAGGAGGGCGTCAGGGCCGGCATCAGCCCCTTCGCGTCCGGATCGCGAGTCCACACCGACGTGATGAAGACCGAGGCGCTGAAGCAGGCGCTCGACAAGTACAAGTTCGACATGGCCTTCGGCGGCGCGAGGCGCGACGAGGAGAAGAGCCGCGCCAAGGAGCGGGTGTTCTCGCTGCGTACCCCGGAGCACCGCTGGGACGCCAAGAACCAGCGGCCAGAGCCCTGGCGCCTGTTCAACACCCGCAAGAAGAAGGGCGAGAGTTTTCGCGTCTTCCCCTTGTCCAACTGGACCGAGCAGGACGTGTGGGACTACATCGCCATCGAGGCCATCCCCGTCGTGCCGCTCTATTTCGCAGCACCGCGCCCGATCGTGAGGCGCGACGGTGCGCTGATCATGAAGGACGACGAGCGCATGGAGCTGAAGCCCGGCGAGACCGTCGAGACGATGATGGTGCGCTTCCGCACCCTCGGCTGCTACCCGCTGACGGGAGCGGTGGAGTCCACCGCGGCAAATCTCGACGACGTCATCGCCGAAATGCGCGGCTCGCGCGTTTCGGAGCGCCAGGGCCGGGTCATCGACCAGGATTCCGGCGCCTCGATGGAAGAGAAGAAGCAGGAAGGCTATTTCTGATGATCAGCCCGACACAGGCACGCCGCCTTCCCGACGAGGCCGACCTCGCCCAACACTCGGCCCCCGCTGCCCTCGAAGACGAGATTTTTGCCGGCCCAGCGCCCGACACCGGGGCTGATCCGGTGTCCGACGGCGCGGTGATCGATCCGCAGAAGACCATGCAGCCGCTGGTCTCGCCCGCGGCCTCGCTCCTGCGCTTTATCACCTGCGGCTCCGTCGACGACGGCAAGTCGACGCTGATCGGCCGCCTCTTGTTCGAGACCAATTCGGTCTTCGACGACCAGATGGACGCGCTGAAGCGCGATTCGAAGAAGTTCGGCACCACCGGCGAGGATCTCGACTTCGCGCTCCTCGTCGACGGGCTGTCGGCCGAGCGCGAGCAGGGCATCACCATCGATGTCGCCTATCGCTACTTCTCGACCGCGGGCCGCGCCTTCATCATCGCCGACACACCCGGCCACGAGCAGTACACCCGCAACATGGCGACCGGCGCCTCTCAGGCCGAACTGGCGGTTATCCTCGTCGACGCGCGCAAGGGCATCCTTCCCCAGACCCGGCGGCACTCCTTCATCACCTCGCTGGTCGGCATCAAGTCGGTCATCGTCGCGATCAACAAGATGGACCTCGTCGATTATTCCGAGGAGCGCTTCGAGGAGATCAAGCGCGGCTACGAGGCGATCCTGCCGGCGCTCGGCTTCACCGACGTGACCTTCATTCCCGTCTCGGCCAAGGCCGGCGACAACATCGTCACCCATTCGCCGAAGACGCCTTGGTACCGGGGCGAGACGCTGCTCGAGCGCCTCGAGACCGTCGAGCCGGAAACCTTCGACGCCGGCGCCGAGCCGTTCCGGCTGCCGGTTCAGTGGGTGAACCGCCCCAATCTCGACTTCCGCGGCTTCTCCGGCTCGATCGTCGGCGGCAAGGTGACGAAGGGCGACGCCGTCGTCGCGGTCCTGTCCGGCGGCAGAAGTCGGGTCAAGGGCGTCCATGGTCCGGACGGCGAAGTGGACAGCGCCGAGGCCGGCGAGGCGGTGACGGTCACCCTTACCGACGAGATCGACGTCTCGCGCGGCGACGTGCTGGTGTCCGAGGCGGCCGCTGCCGGCGTGTCGCGGAGCTTTTCGGGCGATCTCCTCTGGATGGCGGGCCGGCCGCTGATCCAGGGAAGCCGGCTGATCCTCAAGATCGCCAGCGCCCAGACGCCCGCGACGCTGACCAACCTCGATGCCGCGATCGACATCCATTCCTACGAGGCGAAGCCCGCAGACGCTCTGTCGATGAACGAGATCGGCCGGGTGACGCTGACGGCGGAGAGGCCGGTGGTCGCCCTGCCCTATGGCGAGAACCGCGACCTCGGCGCCTTCATCCTCATCGATCCGGTGTCAAACGAGACGGTGGCTCTCGGCGTCGTGCGCAGCGTCGGCGAAGCGGAGAGCCCGCGCAGGGCGTCTCCCGCAGAGACACGGACGGGCCTTGCCCGCCTGGCGGATCTCTGGCTCGGCGAGGCCGCGAGGGGTGACGGCAAGCACCGCATGGCGAAGATCCGGGCCCGGATCGCCGGCTCGGTCCTGGTCGGCTTCCTGGCGCTGATCTTCCAGATGCCGCTGCTCATGGTGCCGGTTCTGGCGCTGCTCGACTTCGTGCTGCGGCCGTTCCTCGCCGTCGCCTTCGGCGCCGACCGGCTGCCGGAATCGGCGGGCGTCGATCCGACGGTCGTCGACGACGGGGGCGGCATTTGACCGCCTGCTGCGCCGCCGAGGCGCTTCGCCAGGGCGGCGATGACGACGGGTTCCGCCCGATCGGCGGCGAGCGGCGATGCTATCGGCGGCGGGCTCCTGTCGTCGAGCTCATCCAGCTGGCCGGGGCGGTGCTCCTCTGCAGCGCCGTGATCTGCGGCGTCTTCGGCTGAGACGGCCCGCGCCACCGGCCGCAGGTGGCGCGACATCGGCGCCCTTGCCGCCGGTTCCGGCATCGGCGACAAGCTGACGCCATGACCGAGATCGTCCTCATCGGCGGCGGCCACGCCCATCTCTTCGTCCTCGAAGCCTTCGCGAGAGCGCCGCTCCCCGGCGCCCGCTTGACGCTGATCACCCGGGAGGCCTTCGCGCCCTATTCCGGCATGCTGCCCGGCCGGGTCTCCGGCCAGTATGCGATCGATGGCGGCGAGATCGACCTGAAGCGGCTCGCCGCCCGGGCGGGTGCGCGCTTCGTCCATGCCTCGGCGACTACGATCGACCGCGGCCTGCGTCAGGTCGTCGTCGAGGGTCATGCGCCCGTTCCCTACGATCTCCTCTCCCTCGACATCGGGATCGTGCCGGATGTGGCGGCGATCGCAGGCGCTGCGGAACATGCCCTGATCGTCAAGCCGATCTCCACCTTTCGCCGCAAGCTCGACGGTCTCCTCGCCGGCCTCGGCGACGGGCGCACCCGTGACCTCGTCGTCGTCGGCGGAGGGCCGGCCGGGTTCGAACTCGCCCATGCCCTGCGCCTGCGCGCCGACGGGGTGCCCGCCCAGGCAAAGGGCGGTGTCCGGGTCACCCTCGCCGCCGGCCGTGAGCTACTGGGAGGCGTGCCGGCGCGCGGCCGGCGCCTGGCGCGCCGATCGCTCGACGACGCCGGAATCGCTCTCGTCGAGGGCGCCCGGGCGGTGCGGATCGATCCCGATGCGGTGATTCTCGAGGACGGAAGGTCGCTCGGCGCGCAGGCAGCGATCGTGACGACCAGGGCCGCCGCGCCGGACATGCTGGGCCGATCGGGTCTCGCCGTCGACGAGCGGGGCTTCCTGAAGGTGCGCCCGACGCTGCAGGCCGAGGACGATGACAGCCTCTTCGCCGCCGGGGACTGCGTCACGCTTCTCGGCCAGCACCGGCCGAAGGCCGGCGTCTTCGCCGTACGCGAGGGCCCGGTGCTGGCCGAGAACCTCCGCCGCGCCGCAGAGGGCCGCGCGCTCAGGCGCTACCGGGCGCAGAGCCAGTATCTGATGTTGCTCGCCGATTCGCGCGGCAAGGCGATCGCCCTGCGCAACGGCTTGGCAATCCGCTCGCGCCTCGCCTTCTGGCTGAAGGACCGCATCGACCGCGGCTTCGTCGACCGGTTCGACGACGGCAGCTGATCCGCGTCGCCTCCGGCCTCCCCTCGGCGACCAGAAGGCCGTGCGAGACCCTCGCGACCGAATGCGGACGCGGCCGCATGTCCAGCGTGATGGCGACCAGGCGGCACCTGCGCGCCCCGCCCTGGCGGCATCACACGCGCAGATGCGCTCCGCCTGCCTTGTCCGTCGACCCCGGTCTTCGACCGGCGCCAGAGGTTACGCCTCAAGCGCTGCGCGGGCTCGATACCAGCGGCCAGGGAGTCAATCTCCCGAGCCCCTGATATTTACTGATCCAGCCGGATCGCGGCGATGGCAGCGGCGCTGACCGTGTTGGCGGCGGGGGAGACGATGCCGTTGAAGGCGTCGAAGGCCTGCTTGATCGGCACGTAGGGGGCCGTGGCGACATAGACCATGTCGCCGGAATGGATCTTGAAG
>PACL01000083.1 GCA_002700095.1 Fulvimarina sp.
GGGGGGGGGGGGGGGGGGGGGGGGGGGGGGGGGGGGGGGGGGGGGGGGGGGGGCCCCCGCCTGCCGATCGACGAGGTGCACGAGGTGTTCGAGACCCGGCCGAACTTCTTCGCCGCCATCGAGACGGCGGCCGAGGCGCTGCATGGACGACTGGCGGCGGGCGACGATCTCTTCGGTGCCATGCGCGCCTGGCTGCGCAAAGAGCACGAAGTGTCGGTGCGCGTCCTGCCGCTGGCGACTATGCCGCTGTGGCGCCGCCGCTTCGACCGGCACTCCCGCCGGCTTTTCCTCTCCGAGCGGCTGTCGACCGCCGACCGGGCCCGCGAGACCGCCATGGAGGTCTGCCAGCTCGCCATCGGCGAGGTGATCGAGGCGGAGAGCCGCACCTTCAGCTTCGCGAGCGACGAGGCCCGCCGGCTCGCGCGCTTCGAGCTCCTGCGCTATGCCGCCCATGCGCTGATGATGCCCTATGGCGCCTTCCAGAGCGCGGCCGAACGCGCCGCCTACGACATCGACGTCCTGAAGGGCCGGTTCCAGGTCTCCTTCGAGCAGGCGGCGAACCGGCTCACCATGCTGCAGCGGCAGGGCGCGCCCGGAGTGCCCTTCTTCATGCTGGAGGTCGACAATGCCGGCAACCGGTTCCGCCGGGCCGGCGCCCGCGGCTTTCCGTTGCAGCGCTTCGGCGGCGGCTGCCCGAAGCTGCCGATCCATGCGGCCTTCGCCCAGCCGGGGCAGATCCTGGTGGAGCGGGCGGAGATGCCGGACGGGGCCGAGTTTCTTCTGATTGCCCGGACCCTCGAAGGCCTCTCGGGGGGCTTCGAGGAGCGGCCGCGCCGCACCGCGATCCTGATCGGCTGCGACATCGGCTTCAAGGACGAGACGGTCTATGGCCGGCACATCGGCGAGAAGCCGTCGACGGTGAAGATCGGTCCGGCCTGCCGGCTGTGCGAGCGGCAGGGCTGCCTCGCCCGGGCCGAACCGCCTCTCACCCGCCCGCTCGGCCTCGACGAGATGGTCACCGGGCTTTCCGCCTTCGACTTCCAGTAGGCGTAGATGTTCTTATGACCGATTCAGGATAGAGAAGCGCCTCGCCTTGAGCTAGCATGCCGCCTGTTTCTGCAGGGCGGCGACGATGGCGGCTGACGACAAAGCCGACACCCACCGGATCGATACGGCCTTCCGGGCCGAGCGGATCGGCCGGAACAGGGCCCGCGCCGGGTGGCAGTTGCGCTGGCGCATCCTTTTCGGCGGGCTCGACCCGGCGCGGGGATCCGAGCGCAGGGCCTTGGGTCAGGTCGAACGCGTGATGGAGCAGGAATGGCGGTCGACCCGATGTCCCGCGACGCACGCGCCTCGCCGCTGCGCACTGCCGATCCGGCGTCGGCCGCCTCGGGCGACGGGGCGGTCGACCAGCTGGTCGGCTGGATCGTCCGGGTGGAGAGCGGCGGCAATGCCCACGCCAGGAACCCCTTGTCGAGCGCGACGGGGCTCGGCCAGTTCATCTCCTCCACCTGGCTGCGGATGATCCGCACCTAACGGCCGGATCTGATTAGCGGCCTGTCGGAGCGCGAGATCCTGGAACTGCGCTACGACCCGACCCTGTCGCGCGAGATGATCCGCAATCTCGCCCGCGAGGGCGAAGCCTATCTCCTGCGGCGCGGCCATGCGATCACCGCCGGGCGGCTCTATCTTGCGCATTTCCTCGGCATGGAGGGGGCCGCGACGGTGCTGTCGGCCGATCCCGACGCAGACGTTATCGACGTCGTCGGCGCCGGGGTGATCCGGGCGAACCCGTTCCTCGCCGGCCAGAAGGTGCGCTACGTCGTCGACTGGGCGGAGCGGACGATGAGTTCGGCAAGGCGCCGCGGCCGGGCGCCGGTTCGGGCGGAAAACGTCACGGTTCCCGCGGCTCCGGCCGTCCGGCCCGCGCCGCCGCAAGGGTCGGATCAGGCCTTTATCGCCTATCGCGAGGCGGTGCTCGGCCTGTTTGCGGCGAAGGGCACTTCGCCCTGACGCAGAAGCCGCCGATCAGGCGCTACGGACGCCCGGCGCCCCGGCGCAGATGCTCGTCCAGCCGCGGCATGATCTCGACGAAGTTGCAGGGGCGATGGCGATAGTCGAGCTGGTCTTTCAGGATGTGGTCCCAGCCGTCGCGGCAGGCCCCCGGCGAGCCCGGCAGGACGAAGACGAAGGTCGCGTCGATGACGCCGCCGGTGGCCCGGGACTGGATCGTCGAAACGCCGATCTTGTCATAGGAGATGCGGTGGAAGATCGCCGAGAAGCCGTCCATGCGCTTTTCGAACAGCGGCTCCAGCGCCTCCGGCGTCACGTCGCGGCCGGTGAAGCCGGTGCCGCCGGTGGTGATGACGACGTCGACGTCCGGCCGCCTGCACCACGCCCCGACCACGGCGCGGATGGCCTCGACGTCGTCGGTGACGATCTGGCGGTCGGCGAGGTGGTGCCCCGCCTCGCCGAGCCGACCGACAAGCGTGTCGCCGGACCGGTCGTCGGCCAGGCTGCGGGTGTCGGACACCGTCAGGATGGCGATGGAGAGGGGCACGAAGCTGCGTTGGCTCTGGCTCATGTTTGGCTCCCTTCCATCGCTTGGCCGCGTGACAGCCACCAGTCCGGATGATGTTCGCGGATCGCCCTGGCGGCCCGCAAGGCGGCATCGTCGTCGGCATAGAGGCCGAACACCGTCGCGCCCGAGCCGGACATGCGGGCAAACAGCGCGCCGGCCTCGATGAGCCGGGCACGCGCCATCTCGATGCCAGGGGCGAGCGAGCCGGCGGCCAGGGCGAGATCGTTGCGGCATTCTGAGAGGAAGGCTACGAGGTCGTCCGTCGAGGCGAAACCGCCAGCCGGCACCGGCGGCATCGGCGGATTGTCGCGCCGCGCCAGCATGCGGAAGACCGTGGCGGTCTCGACCGCGATGCCCGGATTGACCAGCAGCATGGCGAGTTTCGGCATGGCTGCGACCGGCTCGATCGTCTCGCCGATGCCGGTGATGCGGGCCGGCCGGCCCGCGATGCACATCGGCACGTCGGCGCCGAGGCGGATGGTGGCAGCGGCGAGCGCGGCGCGGGCATCCTGTTGCAAGTCGCCGGAGACGAGGTCGATCAGCGCCGCCGCATCCGCCGAGCCGCCGCCGATGCCGGCCGCGACGGGCAGGGTCTTCGTCAGGTGGATCTCCAGGGGCGGCAGGCTGCGGCCGAAGTCCTGCATGATCTTGCGGGCGAGAGCCGCCGCAGCGAGGAGGATGTTGTCGCCGCCCGCCGGAACGGCCGAAGCGAAACGCCCCTCGACGCTCAGCCGGTCGACACGGCCGCCGGCGGACGCATCTTCGCCGTCACGCTCGCCGTCGTTCCCGCTGGCGCGCGGCGTGGCCGTGACGGTGTCTCCGGCGATGTCGTCGAAGACGACGAGGCTTTCGAGCAGGTGGTAGCCGTCGTCGCGGCGGCCGACCACATGGAGCGCGAGATTGACCTTGGCGGCAGCAAAGCGCGGCCCGGAAGGCAGGATCACGGCGTCCATGGCGCTGGCTTTCCCGTCAGTTGCCGTCGTCGTCGACAAACCGTCCGTCAGTTGGCCGGCGCAGGCCCGGCGTCCGGTCCGGTCGCCGGCGCGGCATCCGGGTCGGCATCCGTCGGTGCATCGGGCGAATCCGCTTCCGGCGCCTCGGCCGGGCTCATGGCAGGGCTTTCGGCCGGGGCCGCGCCGGGCATCGCCGGCTGCGCGGGGTCGGTGCCGGCATCGGCCTTGATGGTCGCGGCCGACGGGTCGTCGAGGCCATCCTTCAGCTTCGCCTCGATGGCCTTGCGCTGCTCGGCCTCGGGTTCCGGCTTGGCGACGAGGGCCCGCTCCCACTGGAACCTCGCCTCGCGGCGGCGGCCGACATGCCAGTAGGCATCGCCGAGATGGTCGTTGATGGTCGGATCCATCGGCGTGATCAGCACCGCCCGCTCGAGCTGCTCGACGGCTTCCTCGTAGCGGCCGAGGCGGAAATAGGCCCAGCCCAGGCTGTCGATGATGTAGCCGTCGTTCGGGCGCAGATCGACGGCCCGCTTGATCATGTCGAGGCCCTCATCGAGGTTCCTGTTCATGTCGACCCAGGAATAGCCGAGGTAGTTCAGGACCTGCGGCTGGTCCGGGGAGAGCTCCAGCGCCTTCTTGAAGTCCGGCTCGGCCTTGTCCCAGAGCTTCTGGCGCTCGAAGGCGATTCCGCGCTGGTAATAGAGGTTCCAGGTCTCGGCATCGTCGGCCTTGGCGAGCTCGATCGCCAGATCCAGCTGCTCGGCGGCTGCGGCATATTCCTTGTTGGCCGACAGGACGTCGGCGAGCGCGGTGTGGGCGCGCACGTCCTCCGGATAGTCGCGAACGGCCCGCTCGAGATGCGCCTTGGCCTCTTCCTTGCGCTCGGCATACCAGAGGTCGAGGCCGATTTGCAGGTCGGCGGTGCGTCGAAAGGCCGAGTTCTCGGGCACTTCCTTGTAGTAGGCGATGGCGAGGTCGAGCTGCTCGGCCTGCTCGGCGATCCCGGCAAGCGCCGTCAGCACCGCCGGATTGCGCGGCGCCATCGCCCGGGCAAGCTGGAAATACAGGAGCGCCACGTCGCGGCCATCGCCGCGGTTGATCGCCTGGCCGAGGACGTAGAGCGTCTCGGCGGCGCCCTCCTGCACCGAGGCGACGGCCGGCTCGATGGTCTCGCCGCGATCGATCCGGTCCCGCAGGAACTGCAGCGGCGTGTAGTTGGGCGCGATGGCGAGGCCCGCGTCGACGGCCTTCAGCGCGGCATCCTTGTTGCCCTCGCGTGATTCCAGCCGGGCCAGCGCGTCGGCGGCGCCGAGATAGGCGTCGGGCGAGGTGCGGGCGAGCGTCTGGTCACCAACGACGTCTTCGAGCGCCCCGCGGGCGACCTGCGGCCGGCCGCTGAGCGAGGCGAGGAGGCCCTTCTGGTAGTCGTTGAAGATGCCGTACCAGGGCGTGCCCTGGGTCTGGTCGATCCGCGACAGGCCCTCGTCGACCCGGCCGGCGCCGATCTCCGCCCAGGCCGTCAGATGGGCGAGGAGGAGGGCGTCGAGGTCGCTCGGATTGACGATGTCGAATTCGGCGATCGCGGCTTCGAAGTCGCCTTTGCGCAGGGCGTCGACCCCGAGCGTGATCCGGGCGACCTTGGAGACGGTCGCATCGTCGCGCAGCTTCGCCGCGATGTCGACGCCGTCGATGAAGCGGCCGTCCGCCAGATAGGCGAACATCGCATCCTGCTGCAGCGTCTCCGAGGTCGGATCGATGGACAGCGCCTGGGTGTAGAAGTCGGTGGCGGTCTTGAGGTCGCCGCTGGCCTGGGCCGTCTTGGCGGCGAGATAGGCGCCGGAAAGGGAGCCGGCGACCGCAACGGGCGGGCGGCCGGGCGTTGCCGCCGCATCCTGACCGGCGGACAGTGCCGTGCCGACGCTCGCGAGCGCGATCAGCGCGGATGCCGAGACGGTTGTGAAGAGGCGCGAAAGCGTCACGAGCGTTCCTTTCCTCCGGCAGGGCCGGTGCGGTTGTCCTAGCGATCGCGTCCGGCAGATTGCTTCGATCGCACGGCGAGTGCCGACATGGTCCGGCGAGGTGAAGCGAAGCCGGCGCAATATGCAAGTCTCTTCGGCGTGTTGCACAAAGACCTTGGCCGCATTGCGACGCGGCGCCGGGCGAGAGGGATCCTTCGTCGAGGGGATCCGAGGGGTGACCCTCAGTTCAGCCTGTCGATGCAGAAGTCGACGACGCCCAGCATGGCTTCGCGGGCCGGTGAGGGCGGCAGGGTCTCGGCGGCCGCATAGGCCTCCTCGCCATAGTCGCGGGCCCGATCGATGGTCGCTTCCAGCGCCCCGTGGCGCTGCATCAGCTCCTTCGCCCTGGTCAGGGCGGCGTCGTCGTTCTCGCCCTCCTCCATGGCGCCTCGCCAGAACGCCTTCTCCGAGGTGTCGCCCCGGTCGTAGGCGAGGATCACCGGCAGGGTGATCTTGCCTTCGCGGAAATCGTCGCCGGTGTTCTTGCCGAGATCGACGGCGTTGCCGCCATAGTCGAGGACGTCGTCGACGAGCTGGAAGGCGAGGCCGAGCGACCGGCCGTAGTCGCGCATCGCGCCGCGCTCGGCTTCGCCCTTGCCGGCGACCACCGGTCCGACCTCGGTCGCGGCGGAGAACAGGGCCGCGGTCTTGGCGTCGATGACGGCGACGTAGTCGGCCTCGCTGGTCGTCATCTTCTTGGCCGCAGCGAGCTGCCAGACCTCGCCCTCGGCGATCACCGCGGAAGCGGCCGACAGGATCGCCAGCGCGTCCAGCGAGCCGACCTCCACCATGGTCTTGAAGGCCTGGCCGAGCAGGAAGTCCCCGACGAGGACGCTCGCCTGGTTGCCCCAGATGGTGCGGGCCGTGCTCTTGCCCCGGCGCAGGTCGCTCTCGTCGACCACGTCGTCGTGGAGCAGCGTCGCGGTGTGCATGAATTCGACGCTGGCGGCGAGCTTGACGTGGTCGCCGCCTGCATAGCCATGGGCGAGCGCCGAGGCGATGGTGAGCATCGGCCGCAGCCGCTTGCCGCCGGAGGAGATGAGATGCTCGGCGATCTCGGGGATCAGCGTCACGTTCGAGCCCGCCATCGCCAGGATGAGGTCGTTGACCCGGGCCATGTCGGACCTGGTCAGCGCGAGGATCGGGTCGATCGACCCGCGGGTCTGCCGTTTCGCGGCGCGGATGGCCAGGCTCACCATGCTTCTCCGTTGATTCGAACACTCGTCGCTGTGGCTTGTGCGCTGCCATACGGCTTCGACGCGGCCTTGGGCAAGGCCGGCCCGGCGCCGGGACCCTCGCGCTGCCGTCTACTCTGGCCGACGTAGATGGCACGGCGGCGCCCCGCGTCCATTCGATGGCCCGTCAAAGCCGCATTTTCCCTGTCCAGTGAAGGCTGGGGCGGAGGGGATAGCCGGCGGTTTCTCGTGCGTTGCCCTCGACAAGCGCCGCCACCATGCCGAAAGATGGCGCAGGGCCGCGTTCCGGCACGGCGAACAGCTGAGAGAGAATCCCCCATGAAGGAACTCGTGCCATGAAGGAACTCCTGCGCTCCAATGACGCGGTCCTCATATCCTTCATCGACGCGCTGCTGAAGGACGCGGACATCCCGCATTTCGTCGCCGATTCGCACATGAGCATCCTCGACGGCTCGCTCGGCGTCTTGCCGCGGCGCGTCCTCGTCGATGCCGAGCATCTCGAGCAGGCACGGCGCATCCTGCGCGACGCCGACCTCGGCCACGAGCTTTCCGAGGCGGGGTGAGGGAGCCGGACGTGATCGCAGCGCTCAAGGCCCCGGCGTCTGTCGAGGCTCCGGTTGCCGGCGAGCCGGACGACCGGCCGGTCCGGCTCGACGCCTTCTATGGCGGTGCCTTCGCCGTCCTGCAGCCGAAGGGCTGGGGCTACCGATCCGGGCTGGACGCGCTTCTGCTGGCTGCCGCGGTCCCGGCCGAGACGTCCGGCCGCATCGCCGATCTCGGGGCCGGCTCGGGCGTCGTCGGCCTCGCCGCGGCGGTCCGCGCGCCGGCCTCTCATGTCACTCTCGTCGAGGCGGAGCCGGTGATGGCCGCGCTCTGCCGGCGCTCGCTCGCCCTTGCCGAGAACGCCCCGCTCGCGCCTCGACTGGCGGTCGCCCATGTCGATATCGCAGACCGGCGCGCGGCGCGCGAGGCGGCCGGGCTGACGGACGGGGCCTTCGACCTTGTCCTCACCAACCCTCCGTTCCATCCGGCCAACCACCGCCGGCCGCCGGATCCGGTGCGCGAGCGGGCGCTGTTTCCCGCCGCCGACATACCGCTCGACCGCTGGCTCGCTGTCGCCGCCGCGCTGCTCTTGCCGCGGGGCCGGCTGGTGACCGTGCTGCGGGCGGATCTTCTCGGCGAGGCGCTGGCCGCGCTGCAGGCCCGTCTCGGGGCTCTGGCGATCCTGCCGGTCCACACGCGGGCCGGCGCGCCGGCCGAACGGATCGTCGTCGCCGCGAGAAAGGGCACCCGCGCGCCGCTGCGGCTCCTCGAAGGCATCGCGCTCGCGGACGGGGCGGGCCATCCGAGCGATCTCGCCGATCGAGTATCGGCGGGCACGGCGGAGCTGCCGCAGCTGTTCGCCTGAGGCTCGGATCCCGTCCAACGGATAGCGCGGCCGACGCCGCCGCCTTGCCGAAAAGCCGCGCGCCTTTGCGAAGGCCGGCCGAGTGCTTACATCGCGTCAAAGCGATCCCGAACAGCACCGAAGGCGACCTCAATTGGCAAACTTCCTGAAGAGATTTCTCCCGAAGCGCTTTCGCAAGGAAGGCGTGACCATTCCGGTGGTGAAGCTCTCCGGCACGATCATGGCCTCGGGCTCCGCCTTCCGCTCGTCGCTGTCGATCGCCAGCGCCGCGCCGCTCCTGGAAAAGGCCTTCTCCGACAAGGCCGCGCCCGCCGTCGCCATCGTCGTCAACTCGCCCGGCGGCTCGCCGGTCCAGTCGCGGCTGATCTACAAGCGCATCCGGGACCTCGCCGAAGAAAAGAAGAAGACCGTCCTCGTCTTCGTCGAGGACGTCGCCGCCTCCGGCGGCTACATGATCGCCTGCGCCGGCGACGAGATCATCGCCGACCCGTCCTCGATCGTCGGCTCTATCGGCGTCGTCTCGGGCTCCTTCGGATTCGTCGAGGCGATCGCCAAGCTCGGCATCGAGCGCCGCGTCCACACCGCCGGCCAGAACAAGGCGACGCTCGACCCGTTCCAGCCGGAAAAGCCCGAGGACGTCGCCCATCTGAAGTCGTTGCAGCTGGAAATCCACGACACCTTCATCGAGCTCGTCAAATCCCGGCGCGGCGCCAGGCTCGCCCATGACGACCAGATGTTCTCCGGGCTGTTCTGGTCCGGCAAGCGGGGGCTCGACCTCGGCCTCGTCGACGGGCTCGGCGACCTGCGCGAGACGCTGCGGCTGCGCTATGGCGACAGCGTGAAGATGGAGCTGATCAGCCAGGGCCGGACGCTGTTCGGCCGCAAGCCGAAGGGTGTCAGTGCCGGGCTGACGCCGGATCTCGCCTCGGTCGGGGCGGGCTTTGCGGACCGGCTGCTCGTCGAGGCCGAAGACCGCGCGCACTGGGGCCGCTTCGGCCTCTGACCCGATGCCGCCGCGCCAGAACCGGTGATTTGCCGCGGCGGTCCCGAAGGCGCATAATGACGATGGAAGGTGCGTTTGGAGATGATGGAAGCGATGCCGCAGCTCATACTTCTGGGCCTCGTCGGAGCCGCCGCCTGGCTCGGCTTCAAGCAGATGGCCCGCGATGCGGAGAAGGTCTCCGAGCGCAATCGCCAGGCCGAGGCGGAAGTGCGCAGCGGCGCCCAGGGCACCCTCGTGCGCGGCCCGGACGGCGTCTACCGCGTCCGCAAGGACTGACGAGCCGGGGCGCCGGCGAGAGGGTCGCCTCTATTCCGACGACAAGGCGCTGTCGGGCCTGATCGGCCGGCCAAGAACACCGATCCGGTCGTCGTCGAGGCCGTGCTGACTGATCTCGCCTGAGGCGGTATCCGCAACGACCCTTAGCCGCCTGCCGAATGCAGGCGCCAGTGACATGGAACATGACCGCACTCCCCGGGATTGCCGAGACACACTCGAATCTCACGGAGCACCCGCGATGAAGGCCATCACCTGGCACGGCAAGCATGACATGCGCTGCGAAAGCGTTCCCGATCCCAAGATCGAGGACGGCCGCGACGTCATCATCAAGATGACGGCCTGCGCCATCTGCGGCTCGGACCTGCATTTCTACGACGGCTTCATGCCCGGCATGGAATCCGGCGACATCGTCGGCCATGAATTCATGGGCGAGGTCATGGAAGTCGGCCGCGACACCAAGAAGCTGAAGGTCGGCGACCGGATCGTCGTGCCCTTCACCATCGTCTGCGGCGAATGCGACCAGTGCAAGCGCGGCAACTTCTCCGTCTGCGAACGCTCCAACCGCAATGCCGACGTTGCCGCCAAGATGTTCGGCC
The DNA here is from genome assembly GCA_002700095.1 of Fulvimarina sp. Taxonomy (GTDB): domain Bacteria; phylum Pseudomonadota; class Alphaproteobacteria; order Rhizobiales; family Rhizobiaceae; genus Jiella. The sequence goes on from PACL01000083.1 coordinate 10,032, forward strand.
ACACGACCGCCGGCCTCTACGGCTACTCGCATCTGACGGGCGGCTATTCCGGCGGCCAGGCGGAGTTCGTCCGCGTGCCCTATGCCGATGTCGGCCCGGTCAAGGTTCCCGACGGCATGACCGACGAGGAGGTGCTGTTCCTCGGCGACATCCTGCCGACCGGCTGGCAGGGTGCCAAGAACTGCGACATCAAGCCCACGGACACCGTGGCGATCTGGGGCGCCGGCCCGGTCGGCCTGTTCGCCCTGCAGAGCGCCATCATCCAGGGGGCGAAGCAGGTCGTCGTCATCGACGAGGTGCCGGAGCGCCTGGCGATCGCCCGAAGGATGGGCGCCATCACCATCGACTTCCAGAACGAGAGCACCGTCGAGCGGCTGAACGAGCTGACCGACAACAAGGGCCCGGACGCCTGCATCGACTGCGTCGGCATGGAGGCCCATTCCGGCTACGGCGTCGAGCATCTCTACGACCGCGCCAAGCAGGCGGTGATGGCCGAGACCGACCGGCCGCATGTCCTGCGCGAGATGATCTATGTCTGCCGGCCGGGCGGCACGATCTCGGTGCCCGGCGTCTATGGCGGCCTCGTCGACAAGATCCCCTTCGGCGCGGCGATGAACAAGTCGCTGAGCTTCAAGATGGGCCAGACCCACGTCAACAAATGGGCCGACGACCTCCTGGTGCGCATTCAGGAAGGCCAGTTCGACACCACCTCCTTCATCTCCCACCGGGGCACGCTGGAGGATGGGCCGGAACTCTACAAGACGTTCCGCGACAAGAAGGACGGCTGCACCAAGGTCGTCCTGAAGCCGTAAGCTGAGCGGCTTTCCAGACTGAAGACGTTCGATGGCCGCGACCGATGCCGCGGCCATCTTGCGTCCGACGTGACATTGACGCCGCCACAACTGCCCCGTCATCCTCGTGCCAACCGTTTACGCCATGGTCGGTTGGATGCGGGTGAGCCCGCAGACGAACCCCGAGGGCCGCGGCTGCAGCGCAAGGGCACCACTGACCCGACGCCGAGAGGGAGCACGAGACCGATGTTCGACATCGATGCCGGCCACGGCAAGGAAAGCCATGACGACGCCAGCCATCCGCGCCTCTTCTACTTTTGCGGCGTCGTCGGCATTCTCGGCTGCATTGCCGCCGTCGTTGCCAACATCGTCGCGGTCATCGTCCAGCCGAGCGAGGGCATGATCGCCGACACGATCAGCGCGAACGCCGCGGGCAACTATGCCGTCATCATGGACATCGGGCTATACGCCTTCGCTGCCGGCATCCTCGCCGCCTCGGCTGGCCTGCGACGCCTGCATTGGGGCCACTGGACCTGGACCGCCGGCTCCTGGCTGCTGACCCTCATGGCGGTGCTCATCGTCGTGATCGGCGCCTATGGCGAATATGGCGACGGCGAGCCCGGAGGCGTCGTCATTCATCTGCCGGTGGTCGCCTTCATGGCACTGGTCTTCACCGCATCGGCAGTGCTGACGGCTGCCGGCTTCTATAACCATCGCCGCCGCTGGTTCTGGTTCAACATCGCCTGCGCCGTCCTCTGGGTAGCGGGCGCGGCGGCCTTCTGGTTCTCGCCGACCTCGATCGACGGGTTGATCGAGCGCGGCGTCGCCATGGTCATGGTCGCCTGGCTGCTCGCGGTGTCGAAGCTCCTGATCGATCGCTCGAAGGGCAAGGCGACGCGGTTGCCGGTTTTGGGGGAGGCGAAGGAAGCGTGACGACCTGTGCCGGGATTTGAGGCGGCGGATCACCGCGCCCGGTGCCCTGCCGTGACGCCCGCAGCTTCCAGATGCGGGCCGAGACGGCCGCTGATCCACAGGAAGAACATCCGGAAATCCGATCCGAGGGACCACAAGGGATCAGTGAAGGTCGCCGGGCGGTTCCTCTCGATCGCCATGTTGCCGATCCAGGCGATGAGGTAGCCGCAGACGATCGCCGCGAGAATCAGCCAGGCATCCGGCGTGACGATCGCGGCGAGAAGAACGAGCAGCGCCAGCATCGTCCCGATGTCATGCAGCGCCCTGGTCCTCGGCGAGGAATGCTCGCGGAGGTAATGATGCCAGAAAGTCGGATAGGTCGAGATCTTCTCCGCCATCGTCTCCTCCCGTTCCCGCTTCCGGTCCCGTTGCTCGGCCCACCACGGCGGGTGCAGCCTCTCGGCGAGGGTGGTCCGATCGCGCCGCTCGGCAAGCACCGGGGGTCGAACCTTGACCGCTCGCGCACCGGCGTGGCAACTCGCACGCAATTGTTCTCCCCCTGCCGCGTCTCGTAGCGCGGGCTCATGCCGGACCGCCCATCATGTCAGACCTCGCCCCCCACATGGACCCGCGCCGCTCCTTCCAGGCGCTGATCCTGACGTTGCATCGCTACTGGGCCGATTACGGCTGCGTCGTGCTGCAGCCCTACGACATGGAGGGCGGCGCCGGCACCTTCCATCCGGCGACGACGCTGCGGGCGCTCGGGCCGCGGCCATGGAACGCCGCCTATGTCCAGCCGTCGCGGCGGCCGAAGGACGGGCGCTATGGCGAAAACCCCAACCGGCTGCAGCACTACTACCAGTATCAGGTGATCCTGAAGCCGAACCCGTCGAACCTGCAGGAGCTCTATCTCGGCTCCCTGAAGGTAATCGGTATCGATACGGCCCTTCACGACATCCGCTTCGTCGAGGACGACTGGGAAAGCCCGACGCTGGGCGCCTGGGGCCTCGGCTGGGAATGCTGGTGCGACGGCATGGAGGTCTCGCAGTTCACTTACTTTCAGCAGGTCTGCGGCATCGAATGCGCCCCCGTCGCCGGTGAATTGACCTACGGGCTCGAGCGGCTGGCGATGTATGTCCAGAACGTCGACAACGTCTACGACCTCAACTTCAACGGCCGCGAGGGGGCCGAGAAGGTCACCTATGGAGACGTCTTCCTGCAGGCCGAGCAGGAATATTCCCGCTACAATTTCGAGATCGCCGACGTAAAGATCCTGCACCAGCACTTCATCGACGCGGAAAACGAGTGCAAGGCGGTGCTGGCGGCCGGCGCCCCGGGTGAGGCCGGCGGCCTGCACAAATGCGTCCTGCCGGCCTACGACCAGTGCATCAAGGCGTCCCACGTCTTCAACCTGCTCGACGCCCGCGGCGTGATCTCGGTGACCGAGCGCCAGAGCTACATCCTGCGCGTCCGCAACCTCGCGAAAGCCTGCGGCGAGGCGTTCCTCCTGACGGATGCCGGCGGGGCGAACTGGCGGGGCTGAGGCCCGGCTTTCCGGATCTCCTGCCGGGCGCCGGATCAGTCGAGATCGGCCATCAGCCTGAGGCTCTTCTCGTCGAGGACGATGAGCCAGCCCTCCTTCAGGTCGACGATCTCCTGGCGCTGCCAGCCCTTCAGGCAGCGATTGACGTTCTCGCGGGCGCTGCCGATCATGTTGCCGAGTTCCGTCTGGGAGAGCGACAGGCGCACCGGCCGCTTGGTGGCCGCTTCCGGGCCTTCGAGAATGCGCAGCAGCGCCCTGGCGAGCCGCGTCGAGATGTCGAGGAAGGCCAATTCCTGCATCCGCTCGTCGGAGCGGCGCAGCCGGCCGCAGAGCAGCTCCAGGAGCCGCAGCGCCCCCTCCGGATGACGCGACAGGACCGCCAGCACGTCCCGCCGCTCCAGCATCAAAAGCTCGACATTGGTCAGCGCCCGCGCATCGGCCGAGCGCGGACCGTTGTCGAACAGGGCCACCTCGCCGAAAACCTCGCCCTGGTGGCAGTCCTTCAGCACGACCTCGCGGGCGGTCGAGGTGACGATGCCGACGCGCACGGAGCCCTTCACCACGGCCATCATGGTCTGGCCGGGATCGCCGGCGGCGAAGATCAGGTCTCCGGCGGAAAAGCTCTTCGGATAGGCGTGGGTGGCGAGTTCCTCCCGCGTCTCGGCGCTGAGGGCCTCGAACACCATGCAGCCGGCCAGCGCTGCGGCCTTGTCCGTCGGTTTGGAGGCGGCAGCCATGACAGGCCCTCGTTGAGAGGTTGCGTTCGGCCCGCGATCATAAGGCCGGCAGGCTGCTGAGTCACGACGCTTGCTACCCGGCGCCTGATACCCGGCGCCGGGAATGGCGAGAGAGCACGTTCCAGACAGGCGATGGCCGGCCTCACGGCTCTCGAGGCCGCGGAAATCGCCCAGGCGTTTCCCTTGTGACCCTCGTCACTGCGGCCCGGAGAGGGGGCGGCTAGGTTCAGTCCATCGGCGGACGAGATGCACCGCCGCACCATGAACCCCAAGGGCCACGAGGCCCTTCAGTCCCTACGGGCGAGCCCGCCCATCTCGAGAAGGAACGCCATCATGATCCGCAAGACCTTCATCGCTCTCGCCGCCGTCGTCGTCTCCGCCACCGCCTCAATGAGCGGCGCCGAGGCCCACGGCTTCCGCTTCGGCCACGGCCACGGCCACGGCCATGGACACGGCTTCCACAAGCGCGTCATCATCAGCAACGGCTTCGGTCACTGCAAGATCGTGAAGCGGAAGGTCGTCGTCGGTCACAACCACTTCGGCAAGCCGATCTTCAAGATCAAGCGCGTCAAGGTGTGCTTCTGAGCCGGATCCCGCAACGCGCCACGATCGCGGTCCCCGGGTGCCATCGCGGCGCCCGGGGATTTTTGCGTGGTGCATCCCGAACGGGGACGGGTTCGTAACTGACGTTGAGTTTTCGGCGCCGGCGGCGACTTCGGGTCGTGCCGCGGCGGCCACGCTCGGGCCATGATCTTGGGTGCCGGGAGGGTTTTCCACCAAGATCTTGCGGTGGCGCGCTGGTCCCAGATGACGCCGGACGCTGGATGGGCCACGGTTCGCCGGCCGAGAATACGACTTTCGTCGTGGAAGAAACTGCCGTTGTGGTGCAATCAGGGGGGCATTTCCATGATCCGAAAGATGGTTCTTCCCGGCGTCACGATTGTCGTGGTTTCCCCCCCAGCGGATGCGCGGCCGTCCCTTGACGACGGCGGTGCCCCAGACCCGTTGGAGCCGCGGCGCGATCGCACGCTCGCGGTGATGGAGGTCCCTGATCTGGAGATCTTCTGCCCGATTCCTTATCCCAGCAGAAGGACACGCGCCGATCGCTGAGGCTTCGGCAGCGGGTGCTTGGCCGCGGGCGGCAGGAGCCGGCCTTCGCTCCGCTGCTGTCGCGGCCTGCCGACATCGACGGAGGCGGCCGGTGCGCGAAACGTCGCCCATACATGGGGAGGTCGCCATGCAGCAGAACGACTTTCAGGACATCGTTGTCCGGGCATTCCGTTCGGGAGGGCTTGCCGAGAATGGGCAAATGGGGCAGTAGGGCTGTCCTAACGAACACGCGACGTCTCGTGCGGTGGAGAGCGGCACGCCAGCCGCCGCCACGGCGCCGGATCGGGCGCGTGTCGAGCGGTGACTGCATCGAGGCCGATAAGTTGCTATTGCAGCTCGGAGGCATTCCATCGCCGGGTGATGATCCGGGCGGTGCGGGCGCATGCGTCGATGAACCGACACGATCCGCGTTGCGGCCTTTGTCCGATCGGGGCAATGATGCGGCGCGGCACAGAAGAATGGCCGTTGAAGCGGCGAAGGTGGGGTGTGAATGGGCAAGGTGACCGGATTTCTCGAAATCGATCGGCAGACCCACAAATATCAGCCGGCGTCCGACCGGATCCGTCATTTCCGCGAGTTCACCCTGCCGATGTCCGACGAGGAAGTCGGCAAGCAGGCGGCGCGCTGCATGGACTGCGGCATTCCCTATTGCCACGGCCCGACGGGCTGCCCGGTGCACAACCAGATCCCGGACTGGAACGACCTCGTCTACCAGGGCGACTGGGAGACGGCGATCCGCAATCTCCACTCGACCAACAACTTCCCCGAATTCACCGGCCGCATCTGCCCGGCGCCTTGCGAGGAGGCCTGCACCCTCAATCTCGAGGACACGCCGGTCGCCATCAAGACCGTCGAGCAGGCGATCGCCGACAAGGCCTACAAGCTGGGCCTGATCAAGCCGCAGCCGGCCACGCACCAGACCGGCAGGCGGGTCGCGGTGATCGGCTCGGGTCCGGCCGGCCTTGCCGCGGCCCAGCAGCTCGGCCGTGCCGGCCATGCCGTCGACGTCTTTGAGCGGGAATCGCGTCCGGGCGGCTTGATGCGCTACGGCATCCCCGACTTCAAGATGGAGAAGCACTGGATCGACAAGCGGGTCGAACAGATGCGCGGCGAGGGCGTGACGTTCCACTGCGGCGTCAATGTCGGCGTCGACCGCACGCTCGCCGAACTGAAGGCCGAATACGACGCCGTGCTGTTCTGCGGCGGCTCGGAGACCCCGCGCAACAGCGGCATTCCCCATGACGGCCTGACCGGCGTCTACGACGCCATGCCCTATCTGGTGCAGCAGAACCGCCGGGTCGGGGGCGAGACCATCCAGAGCAGCGGCTGGCCCGCCGAGGAGATCTGGGCCGGCGGCAAGCACGTCGTCGTCGTCGGCGGCGGCGACACCGCGTCCGACTGCGTCGGCACGGCGTTCCGCCAGGGCGCGGTCAAGGTCACCCAGCTCGACATCCGCCCGCAGCCGCCCCAGACCGAGGACAAGCTGACCGTCTGGCCCTATTGGGCGACCAAGATGCGCACCTCGTCCAGCCAGGCCGAGGGCGCGGTGCGAGAATTCCAGATCGCGACGCTCGAATTCATCGGCGAGGACGGCGTTCTCACCGGCGTCAAATGCGCCGAGGTCGACGCGGCCCGCAAGCCGATCGCCGGGACGGAATTCGTCATCAAGGCCGATCTCGCCTTCATCGCCATCGGCTTCGCCGGCCCGCTTGCGATCGGCTTCCTCGCCGATGCGGGTGAGGGGCTCACGACCAAGGCGGATCGCCGCGGCAATGTTTCCATCGCCGCCGACGACGAGCATTACCTGACCTCGCTGGACAAGCTCTACGTCGCCGGCGACGCGCGGCGTGGCCAGTCCCTGGTGGTGTGGGCGATCCGCGAGGGCCGTCAGGCGGCGCGGGCGATCGACTTCGACCTGATGGGCGCCACCACCCTGCCGCGGTGATCGGTCCGGCGACGAGGGCCCCGCAAGGCCGGGCTTCGTCGCCAGCCGGTTAGTCAGGGGCTTGCGGGCCTTCAGCCGGCGCGCCGGCTCGAGGCCGCCGCCACTGGAGCATGATCCCGAAAAGTGGGAACCGGTTTTCGGGAAAGATCATGCGCAAACGGGACGATAGAGCGAGATAATGAGCGGAGCTCATCTCATCCCGCTCTAACGCGGGGCCTCTGCCTGCTGGCCGCTCTGCGCCCAGTCGTCGATGATCGCGTCGAGGATCGACGGCATTTCCTCAGGCGGCTTGATGCCCTGCTCCTGGCGGACCTTGTCGAGGTCGATCGAGCCGCGATAGACGACGGGCTTGTCGTCGGCGGCAACGGCCGCCGCCTTGTCGTTCCAGGCGAAGTCGTCCGCCCTCCCGTCGATGTTGCCGGTGCCCCGGCCGATGAGGACGAGCTTGTCGCGCGGGGAGGTCTCCAGCGTCAGCCCCACCATCGTCGATCCGCCGCCGAGCAGCGCGTCGCCGCCGTCGAGCGAGGGATCGCTGAGGGACACCGGCGGCGCCCGAACCGCCGTTGCCGCATTGGCGATGGGCGGCAGCTCGATGCCGGCGGGCACCCCCGAGAGAAGCGGCGCATTCGTCGAGATGAAGCGGTCGATGGCCTTCTTGGCGAAGAAGGCGAGCTTGTCGTCGCCGGCATCGGTCATGGTGATGCCGTCCGAGTTCCTCAGCTGCACCGTCTGGCCGTCGACCCCCGGGCCGCTGTAGACGAAGCCGTCATTCTCGTCGACGAAGCCCTCCCACACGTCGACATACTCGCCGGAGACCTTCTGCGCGGCCTGGCGGTAGATGTCGTTGAGATAGACCATGTCCTCGCTCATCCGGTCGAACTTGAACGGCGGCGCCCCGACCCAGACGAGCGGGATCTGGCGCTTCTGGACGATCTCGGCGATCTCGCCGACCCGGCGGGCATATTCGGCGTCCCACTCGGGCGAGCGCAGCGACAGGGTGCCCGACGTGCCAGAGAGCGGCTGGCGGTCGTTGGAGCCCACCATCATCACCACGACGGCGGGTTTGTTGGCCTCGATCAGCGGCCCGAGCTGTTTGCTCCAGTCGTAGTGGTCCTGCCGCACGAGGCCGGAGGAACCGCTGGCGGCGGCGGTGACGGCGACCATCGAATTGTCGGAATAGGCGTCCTTCAGGCCCTTGGCGAGCGAGGCGGCGAGAAAGTCGCCGACGACGAGGATGGTCTCGGCGTCCTCGGCCTTGGTCGTCTCTGGCGGCGGTGGCGGCGCCGCTGCGGCGACTGCACGCTTGGGGCCGGCATCGCGCGAGCGCGGTTTGCGCTGGCTTCGCCGGGGCGCGGGCTCCGACGGCTCCGGATTGGTGATCCGGTAGCGGGGCGTAACGCCGCGCGGCGGGCGCCGGCTGGCGCCGTTACCCCCGAAGAGCATGTCGAGGATCGTGCGCGGCCGCTCCTGCGCGGCCGCCGGAGGCGCCGGAACGACGACGACGGCCAGGACGACGGCAAGCGACACCGCGAGCAAGGCGCCGATCGCTCCGGCCCACCGCTGGTGTCGCTTCTTCCGCATCCCGTTCGTCATTCGTCGCATGACCTGCCGTTTTCCGTTGTCCGACGTGGCCCCTGCCGGTGCCGCATCCGACAAGTCTAGCGCTTGCGGAGGAATTCCAGTAGCGCTTTCGAGGCATTCCCGTCCTGAGGCATGCCGGCCTGTTGCTGCAACGCCATGATCGCCGCTTTCGATCCCGAGCCGATCTTGCCGTCGATCTTGCCGTCATAGAGCCCGAACCGGGACAGGTGCTTCTGCAGTTCGTAGCGCTCGTCGCTCGACAGCGGCTTGTAGCCCCGCGGCCAGTCGACGACGAGGCCGGAATAGCCGCTGATCTGGTCGGCAAGGAGGCCGACGGCGAGGGCGTATTTGTCGGCATTGTTGTAGTTCTTGAGGACGAAGAAGTTCTTGGTCATCAGGAAGGCGGGGCCGTTGTCGCCGGCAAGGCGCATCAGGTTCGCCCGCTCCCCGCCGTCCGGGAACGGCCTGCCGTTGGCGCGGCGAAAGCCGAGGCTCGCCCACTGGCTGATCGAACGGTTGTCACGCTCCAGCTTGCCGCGATACTGCGGCGGCACGACGACCTCGTAGCCCCAGGTGCGGCCGGTCTGCCAGCCGTTGCGGCGCAACAGGTTGGCCGCCGTCGCCAGCGCGTCCGGAACGGATTCCCAGATGTTGGCGTGGCCGTCGCCGTCCATGTCGGCCTTGTAGGCGAGGTAGCTCGTCGGGATGAACTGGGTGTGGCCCATGGCGCCGGCCCAGGAGCTGATCAGCTCGCTCACCTTGATGTCGCCGGACTGCACCACCTTCAGGGCCGCGATCAGCTGCTGGCGGGCGAATTTCGCCCGCGACTTGTCGAGATAGGCGAGGGTGGCCAACGAGCGCGGCAGGGAGCGCATGACGTCCTGGCGCTGCAGGATCTGGCCGTAATTGGTCTCCATCGACCAGATCGCGAGCAGGATGTCGCGATCGACGCCGAAGCGGCTCTCGATGCGGTCGAGCCAGCTGGACAGCTGCGCCCGGGCCGCCTGGCCCTTGGCGACCTGCTCGTCATTGACGCGGTTGTCGATGTAGTCCCACACCTTGTCGCGGAATTCCGGCTGGTAGCGGGCCTTCTGGATCACCTCCATGTCGGGTTCGGTGATCCCGGCAAAGGCGGCGCGATAGACCTCGCGCGACACCCCCGCCTTGGCGGCCACGCTCTCGAAACCCTGGATCCAGCGCACGAAGCCGGCGTCTGCGCTGGCCGGGGCCGCCGTCGCGGCAAACAGGATCAAGGCCAGGAAGCCGGCGGTCAGTCGGGCAAAAATCATGGTCGTCCTTGGCGAATGCATGGGGTCCCTCTCGGGCTTGTCTGTATCCAACGAAAGCAAGGCGATTCTGCAGCAAAGTCGTTAACGGGATGTTTACCAACGCAGCGCGGCTCGCGAGCCGTGTGCCGGAGGCGGCCGCGCGGGCTCGGATGGGTATGTCGGCATCGCGATCCGCCGGCATCATGCAGGGGGCCATGCGGCCTCCTGCAGAGGCGTCTGCACGCGACGAGGCCTCCGCCGGTTTTGCGATTGGACGACGATCAAACGCTCGAGGTCGAGACGAGCTGCACGTGGGACGGCTTCGGGGGTATGCCGCTGCGCTCCGGAGCGGACGATGAAGCGATGGCATGCCCCGCTATTCGTCACGCGAAGAAGACCACTCATGGAAGCAGAAACAGAAGCGTCTGATGCGTCGTGAAGAGGATTTCGAACCGATTATCCTCGAGCCACGGTGACGCGTCTCTTCGTTCAGATTAAATCCCAAAATACCGTTGCGTAAGAAATCGCGCTCTGCCACTCATTCATTGGGCGCAAGCAAACGAGTTGGAAGACGATGACACACACGCAGATCGTTCAGGGCTCGAATGGCGACTGGACCTTCATCCTTCCAGACCAGATCACCCTCACCCAGGGCGACGGGACAGGGCCGCTGGTCTTCGATGGCACGCAGCAGCCGGCATTGGTCTTCAACGTCCATTACGACTTGGCGGCATTCAACAATCTCGCCGGCCTCCTGACGATCCAGGTCCTGGAGCCGGAAAACAATGCCGACAGCGGCTTTAACGGCCTGCGCGGCACGGCGGCCTTCAATTTCTTCAATGAACTCGGCGTTCCCATCGAGGACGGCCCGTTGGGCGCGCTAGGCATCTTCGTGCAGGGTCCTGGCGACATCGATGATCCGGCAACCGAGGTCTATCACACGACCTATGCTCATTTTCACGGGGTGGAAGAGACCCTCGCTGATACGCCGTTCGGCACGAACACCTTCGACAGCGGTCTGGCGGTCACGCCGGGCGAATATCTCGCGCCTAATGTCATCACCGTCAACGGACGGATTCCGACCTTTGCCACGGGAGAACTATGGCAGCCGGTGACACTGCACCAGCGACAGGTCATCGACAAGAATGACGACTTCACCATCAATTTCTACGTCAAACCAGGAGCTGTTCAGCAAACACCGGGACAAGCACCTGTCGCGAGCGCTGATTTTTCGACCAGCTATGCGGTGTCCACCAATGCGCTGCCGCATTATTCATTCTACGCTGACATGTTCGACCCCGATGTCGGCTCGGATGCACTAGGAGACATACTCTTTTACGCCGAAAATTCGATCCAGATCGGCTACGAAGACGGAGATCAAGGCGAATATACGATCTACACTGGTGATTTTAAGTTCGCCGAGAATGCAAATACGGGTCATATTTATCTTGTAGAAGGTCACGTATCGGCAATATATCACCAATACTACTATCATGACTATTCTGTCACGCCGGAAATATACTATTCAGGCATCTGGCAGGCCGGTTCAGTCGACATCACGGCCGCAGAGGCGCGGGATCTGTTCGGCCAAGCCTTTGGCGAGAGGTTGTTCCGCGGCGATGACACGTTGAGCGGCTCTGCCGAGACCGACCGGCTGTTCGCTTTCGCGGGCAACGACACCCTCATCGGCGGGGCAGGGGCGGACGAACTCAATGGCGGCAGTGGCAGCGACACGGCCAGCTATGCGGGATCGCTTTCCGTCAGGATCAATCTCACCAACGGCAGGGGCAGTTTTGGCGATGCCGAGGGCGACGTCCTGATCGGCATCGAGAACATTATCGGCTCTGAGCGTGCCGACACGCTCCTCGGCAACAGCGGCGCCAACGTCATCAACGGCGAAGGCGGCTTCGACGAAATCCACGGCTATGCCGGCAACGACCGACTCTATGGCGGCAACGGCCTCGACAAACTGTTCGGCGACTTCAATGCGGACATGCTGTTCGGCGGCGCCGGTGGAGACACGCTCAGCGGTGGCGCTGGTCCCGACAAGGTCTATGGAGAATCAGGCAACGACATCATCGTCGGAGATGCGGATGGCAGTGATGACATCTATGATGGCGGCACCGACATCGACACGGTCGACTACAGCGCTGTCACCTCCGCGATCAACGTCAACCTCGCCCTGAATTTCGCAATGGGAGCGCCGATCGGGATCGACCGGATCTTCCAGGTCGAGCGCATCCTTGCCGGCGCCGGCAACGACAAGCTCACCGGCAACTCCTTTACAACACTCCTTAGCGGCGCTGGCGGCAACGATGTCATCCTCGGCGGGAGTGGCGACAACAAGCTCTATGGCGGCGACGGCAACGACAATCTTCGCGGCTTCGCCGGCTTCGACCAGTTTTTCGGCGGCAACGGCAATGACCGGATGCAGGGCGATTTCAATGCCGACACCTTCATCTTCGCCAACGGCTTCGGCAAGGACATCATCGCCGACTTCGAAGCGCTCAATGCCGCGGAGAAGATCGACCTGTCCGGCGTGACGAACATCACCAGCTTCGCCGATCTGGTGGCCAACCACTTGACGCAGGTCGGTGGCAACGCCGTCATCACGGACGGCTTCAACACGATCACGTTGAACGGCGTCGCCATCGGCGATCTCGACGCCACCGACTTCATCTTCTGAACGCCGCAACGAAACACCTGGACCCCCGCAAGAGACGGCGCCGGCCGCGAGGCTGACGCCGTCTCTTGCGGGGCGAGCAACACGAGGCTTCAAGGGCGCTCGAGGGGGGGCGCTTGCCTGCCTATTGCCTCGACTCAAGCGGCGCCGACCGGACGCCGGCCAACCGTCGAACTGCGTTTTCGTCGCGGCTGCCTGTTGACTTTGGGATGGCGCACAAGATTTTGATGCGCTCATCGAACCGACCCTTCGGTCGCATTTCAGGAGAAGCCTTTCGATGAAGAAGGTCCGCAAAGCCGTATTTCCCGTGGCCGGTCTGGGAACACGGTTCCTGCCTGCCACCAAGGCGATCCCCAAGGAGATGCTGACGGTCGTCGACCGGCCGGTGATCCAGTATGTGGTGGACGAGGCGAGGGAAGCCGGCATCGACCACCTGATCTTCGTGACGGGCCGCAACAAGGGCGTCATCGAGGACTATTTCGACATCCAGGTCGAGCTCTCGAACACGCTCGCCGAGCGCGGCAAGACGGCTGAACTGAAGCTCCTCGACGACCTCCAGCCCAAGCCTGGCACCGCGAGCTTCACCCGCCAGCAGGCGCCCCTCGGGCTCGGCCACGCCATCTGGTGCGCCCGCGACCTCGTCGGCAACGAGCCCTTCGCGATCCTTCTGCCCGACATGATCATGCAGGCCGAGAAAGGCTGCCTCGCCGAAATGGTGGCGCTCTACGAGAAGACCGGCGGCAACGTCATCTCGGTCGAGGAATGCGATCCGCAGGAGACCCACAAATACGGCATCGTCGGCAAGGGCGACGCCGTCGGCAACGGCTTCAAGATCACCGGCATGGTCGAAAAGCCCAAGCCCGAGGACGCGCCGTCGAATTTCTCGATCTCCGGTCGCTACATCCTGCAGCCGGAGATCTTCGACATTCTCGCTACCCAGGAAAAGGGCGCGGGCAACGAGATCCAGCTCACCGACGGCATGCTGAAGCTCGCCGAAAGTCAGGACTTCGCCGCCTATCCCTTCACCGGCCGCACCTTCGACTGCGGTTCGAAGGAAGGCTTCATCGAGGCGAACGTCGCCTTCGCCCTCTACCGGACGGACATTCGCGACAAGGTCATCGGCAACATGGAAAAGCTGATGAACACGGTGAAGCCGGCCGAGTGATCCGGTCCGGCGCCGTCTGGGGCTGCCGGGCGCGAGCCCGGCGGCCGCTTGCGCCCAAAGGGGCGTTCGGCGCGATGAACGCCTGCCGGCGCGCGGTTCCGCCGCGCTCCGCATTTCGGCCGCGACGACGGTCGTCCCGTCCCATCACCAGCTACATGAATGGCAAGTCTCGAAGGGAGGCCGGATGAGCGTCGCGGATCGTGTGCGGCTGGGCGAGGTCACCGTCCTGGCGGATGACTGGGGCGTCCTGAAAAAGACCGTCTTCGATTTCCGCCGTGCCGACGGCAGCTGGCAACGCCAGACCCGCGAGACCTACGACCGGGGCAATGGCGCGGTCATCCTGCCCTATGATCCCGTCGCGGGGCGGGTGATCCTCATCCGGCAGTTCCGTTTCCCGGCCTTCGTCAGCGGCTGCGACGAGCTGATGATCGAGGCCCCGGCGGGGCTTCTCGATGCGGCGGCGCCGGAAGAGCGGATCCGGGCCGAGCTCGAGGAGGAGGCCGGCCTGCGGGTGCGGGAAGTCGAGCGGCTCTGGGACGTGTTCATGAGCCCCGGCTCGGTTACCGAACGGCTGTTCTTCTTCGTCGCCCGCTACGACAGTTCGCACCGGGCGGGCACCGGCGGCGGCATCGCCGCGGAGGGCGAGGACATCGAAGTCCTCGACCTCGCCTTCGCCGAAGCCCTCAAGATGACCCGCGACGGCCGGATCCGCGACGCCAAGACCATCATGCTGCTGCAGCATGCGGCGCTGACGATCTTCGCCGGTCGCTCCGGGGCCGAGCCAGCCCCCGCCTGAGCGTCCCGCAGGCGGGCGCCAGAGCCGGCGACCCCGACGGCCTCAGCGCTGTAGCGTGATGCCGAGCCGGATGGTGTCGGCACTGTAGCGGCTGTCCTCGGCGACCGCGAAGGACCGGCGGTGCTCGTAGGAGCCGGTCAGGGCGAACTGGCGGTTGAGCCAGTAGTTGAATCCGGCTTCGCCCGACAGCAGCAGCTTGTCGTCGTTCTCGATCGTCGAATCCTCATAGCCGAGCCGTGCCGCCGCGGTCAGCGTCGTGCGGGCGCCGACGGAATGGGCGATGGTGAGGGAGGTCTCGTAGTTTGTCGTCGCCGACTGGCCGGTCAGCTCCGGCGCGAAGCTGGTGAGGGCGGCGAGGGTCACGTCCGTGCCCCGCTGCGGCGACCAGACGAGGCTCGCGTCGAGGGTCGTCGCGCTCGCCGTGCGAGCCGCCTCGTCGTCCGGCAGATACCAGGCATAGCCGACGGCGATCTCGCCCTTCAGCTTGTCGCGCAGGTCGAGGGCGACGCCGGTGCGCAGCGCCGGCAACCAGGCATCGCGCGACGGGCCGTCCCGTTCACTTGGCTGGGGCACGTCGAAGAGCCGCCGGCCGAGGCTCGCCTCGACGAAGGGCTTGATGGCCGGGGAGAGGTCGAAGCCGGTGCGCAGCGCCGCGCTCAGCGTCGTATAGTCTTCGTCGACGCTGCCCTCCGGCAGGCTCAGATAGGACCGCCGCGCCGCCGTCAGCGTGCCGCCGACGCTCACCGGATGGAAGTCGTGGGTGAGTTCGGCCGCCAGCGACCCGGAGAACACGTCGGCCCGGCCGGAAAGGGATTCGTCGTCGAGGACGTCCGAATAGTCCTCGCGGGCGAAATCGATCGCACCGCGCAGCGTCGCCACCGTGTCGCGGGAGATGTCGAGCCGCAGGCGGCCGTCGACTGCCGCGCTCGGATCCTGCTGCTCGTCCCCTGCGAAGTCCTTGCGGTAGGAAAAGCGCGAGTTGAACTCGGCCTGGTGGCTCGACCAGTCGGAGACGAGGCGCGAGGAGAGGATCGTCTCGGTGAAGGCGCCGCTGGTGGCATCCCTCTCGTTCTGGAGGTTGCTGGAGGCGCCGATCGTCTGGATCAGCTCCGGATAGAGGATGAAGGTGCCGACCCGCACGCCGATGGGCGCGAAGGGATCGTCGGCGTCGGCGCGGTTCAGCCGGCGGACGCGGTCCACCGTCTCGGCCGCCTGGTTGCTGCGCAGGATCGACTGGACGCCCCGCGTCTCGTCGGTGACGCCGGCGCCGAGCGCCGGGTTGAGCGGATCGGGCAGGTCGTCGCCCTGGCTTTCACTGGGAGCCGCCTCGCCGTCGTCCGCTGCCTCGCCGTCCCCGCGCCGCTCCTCGCCGGCCCTCGCGGCGGGGCTTGCCGAGGTGTTGGCGCGTCCCGCCGGCATGGAGAGGCCATCGCCGGGGACAAGGGAGGGCGGGCCGTCATCGAGGTCGAAGCTTTGCCGTGGGCGGGTTCCGGGCGCACCGGCGTCGGGCCCGGGATCGGCCGCGTCCTCGGCCGCGGGATCTGCGACCTGCCGCAGCTGCGAGGGATCGTCGCCTTTCTCGCCCGGCGCTGTGATGTCCTGGCGATTGTAGGCGCCGAGCGCCTCGATCAGGTCGGCATTCGGATCGGCAAGGCGGCTGGAGCTCGGATTGCCCTCGACGGTCCGCCGCAGCGACTGGTCGCTGGACAGGTCCTGTGCGGGCGCCGGCGAGGCGGACACGGCAAGCCAGGCCGCCAAGAGCAGCATCACCGGCAAAACCCGTCCGTCTTTCTGGTCCATCGTCGCGCGTCGTCCGGCGTGTCTGTTGGCTTCCCACGTCCACTCGGCGGGATGGGGAGTTCAGCGGCATTGACCGATTGTTGCAGATCGGACACTTCTGGGAGGAGAACCTAGCCGCCGGTGGTTGCGCGAAACAGGAATCGCCGCGTCGTCCCGATACGGTCACGTTTGCGTCAGATAGCCGAAGGCTTCATTCCATCGTCGGGTGCGTCGGTCGTCTCGGCCGCAGCCAGCCCGGCCAAGACGAGAAGAACGAACGATGTCCCTGCCCAACGTCGAGATTGCCGCCGCGAACGACCAGGTCGGTTCGCGCTCCGCCGCCCACACGATCGAGACCGAGATCGAGGCGCTGAAGGCACTCGCGGCGCTGATCAAGACGGACATGGCGGCGAGCTTCGAGGCGGCCCTCGATCTCATCGCCTCGGTCTCCGGGCGGCTGATCGTCACCGGCGTCGGCAAGAGCGGCCATATCGGCTCGAAGATCGCCGCGACCTTCGCTTCGACCGGGACGCCGGCCTTCTTCGTCCATCCTTCCGAGGCCAATCACGGCGATCTCGGCATGATCGGCAAGGACGACGCGATCCTCGCCATGTCCTGGTCCGGTGAGACGGCCGAGCTCTACGGCATCGTCGCCTATTCCCGCCGCTTCCGCATTCCCTTGGTCGCCGTCACCTCGCGGCCGAATTCGACGCTCGCCCGCGAGGCGGACGTGACGCTGCTCCTGCCGCGGGCGACCGAGGCCTGTCCGCTCGGTCTCGCGCCGACCTCCTCCTCGACCATGCAGCTCGTCATGGGCGATGCGCTTGCCGTGGCCCTCCTCGAACGCCGCGGCTTCACCCCCGACGACTTCCACGTCTTCCATCCGGGCGGCCAGCTGGGCGCCAGCCTGAAGCACGTCTCCGACATCATGCATACCGGCGAGGCGATGCCGCTGGTCGCCTCCGGCACGCTGATGTCCGAGGCGATCATCACCATGTCGCGCAAGGGCTTCGGCTGCGTCGGCGTGATCGGCGAGGACGGCCGCCTGAAGGGCATCATCACCGACGGCGACCTGCGCCGCCACCTCGATCCGGGCCTGCTCGCCCGCACCGTCGACCACGTGATGACCGCCGATCCGAAGACCATCCGGCCGGACACCCTCGCCGTCGCGGCGCTGGAGATGATCAACCCCCGCAACATCACCGCCGTCATGGTGGTGCGCGAGGGCCGGCCGGTCGGCATCGTCCACCTGCACGACCTCCTGCGCCTCGGCGTTGCCTGAGCGGGTAGTCCGCGGCAACGGTCGCGGCGCTCCGGCCCATGGGCGGGGGGAACGGGCTGCCGAGTCGAGGCAGGGCTGCCGCAGACCGGCGGCTCGCCTGACCGGCCCGTGCCGACCCCTCAGGTCCGCCCGCCGACCTCGTCGAGATGATCCAGCATATCGGCCGGATCCTCATAGACCCGGAACGCGCCCGAGCGTTCCAGTTCCTCCCCGCCATAGCCGCCGGACAGGAGCCCGACGCCGAGCGCCCGGCAGCGCTGGGCGGCGAGCATGTCCCAGATCGAATCGCCGATCACCATCGAATTTTCCGTCGCGACCCCGAGGCGCTCCGCCGCGGCGATGAACAGGTCGGGCTCGGGCTTGGCGTATTTCACGGCGTCCCTTGTGACCACCGGCACCGCGTCCGGGTCGATGCCGAGCCGGTCGAGATTGTGCTTCGCCGTCTCCATCCGCCCGCTGGTCGCGATCGCCCAGGCGAGCTTCTCGCGGGTCAGGGCGTCGAGCAACTCGCGTGCCCCCGGCAGGGGCACGACGCTGCGCGAATGGCTCCTGTAGGCCTCCGCATGGGCCTCACGCAGCCGCTCGCGGCGCTCCTCGGTGATCTCCTCGCCGATCTCGCGCAGCAGCTGGTTGGTGAACAGCCCGCCGCTCATGCCGATCTTGCGATGGATCCGCCAGACCGACAGGGCAATGCCCTCGGCGTCGAGCGCGTCCTTCCAGGAGAGGACGTGCTGGTAGACGCTGTCGACCAGCGTGCCGTCGAGATCAAAGAGGAAGGCGGGGCTTTGGCGCATGATCGCCTCCGGAGGCTGGGGAGAGGGGAAGATAAGCCACACGAGGTCAGGATCCATGGCGGTCGCCGAAACGCCATGCGCCGTGCCTCGCCCCCTTGGACCCCTCGCCGATGCTGCACCGGTGCCGGCCTCCCGCCCGGCTCCGGCGAAGCTTCTGTCATCCAAATGAAAAACTCCACGGACCGGCATGAGATTGCCGCTGGACAGGGCCCGAAAGCTTTTCTATAAGGCCGCCACTCCCCGCCGCATCGGCCTTGCAGAAACGCTGTAAGCGAGCATCGGCGGCGGCGCCCGGGTAGCTCAGTTGGTAGAGCATGCGACTGAAAATCGCAGTGTCACTGGTTCGATTCCAGTCCCGGGCACCATCCCTTTTTCCGGCCTGAGCCTGACGACTTGCAGCGACCGCTTCGCCGCCTGCTCGTCTGTTCGCCTCGCCGGAGAGGCCTTCTCCCGGCCCATGCTTCCTTGCGAAGGCGTCCCGCACCAGACGCGGTGATCGGCTGTCTCGGCCGGGACGGGCACTTGGCCCGGCATCGGGGGGAGGGTCCTCTCCACGGCTGACGCGATTGCGCTGGCACCCGCCGCCCGAAACCCGGATCCACAATTCTGAACCGGGGATCTGCTTGGGCAACCGGCATCCGTCGTCGCGCCTGCTGCAACTCGTCGGCGTTTCGCCGGCACGCCGGTTCCGCCATCCGCGGGGCGGGCCCGCTTCGTCCGGCAGTCGCAGGCGGAAACGACAAGAGACCATGGCAGACTTCGTCATCATCTCCGGTTGCTCCGGTGGCGGTAAATCGACCCTTCTCGCCGAACTCGCTCGACGCGGCCAGCGGGTCGTCGAGGAACCCGGCCGTCGCATCGTCGCAGAGGAGCGCCGCACCGGCGGATCGGCCTTGCCCTGGCTCGATCCGGTGGCCTTCGCCCGCCGCGCCGTGGCGATGGCCGAGCAGGACTGTACGCGACTTGCGGGGGCGGTCGGTCCGGTGTTCCTCGATCGCGGCCTGATCGATGCGACGACGGCGCTCGAACACGCCACGGGCAAGCGTTGCCTCGACAGGATTGCACGGCGGCACAGGTTCCATCGCCGTGTCTTCATGACGCCGCCCTGGCCGGAGATCTTCCTTGGCGACGCGGATCGCCGGCATGGCCTTGGCGAGGCGATGGCCGAATACGAGCGTCTCCAGCTCGCCTATCGGGAGCTCGGCTACCGGACCGAGACGCTGCCGAAATCCTCGGTCGCCAGCCGCGCCGATCACGTGGTCGCGACGCTGCAGCGCGACGGCCTCGTCATCTGATTCAAGCCGGCGCCGGGCCGCGTGCCGGGCCGCGGGCCGCGGGTCGCCCCGCGATCCGGCCGCAGCGGCGGTCGCCGCGCTACGCCGCGTAGACCACCAAGAGGTCCTTGGCGTCGATCTGCGAGCCGGCCGCAACATGAACCGCCTCGATCCTGCCGTTGCGCTCGGCGTGGATGGCGGTTTCCATCTTCATCGCCTCGATCGACAGGAGCACGTCGCCCGCCTTGACCTCCTGGCCGGCGGCGACCGCCAGCGTCGACACGACGCCCGGCATCGGGGCGCCGAGATGGTTCGGATTGGCCGGATCTGCCTTCTGTTTGACGCCGTTGCCGGCGGCGCCATGGGCCCGGTCCGGCACCTTCACCCGGCGCGGCTGGCCGTTCAGCTCGAAGAACACCGTGCGCATGCCCTTCTCGTCGGTCTCGCCGAAGCCAAGGCAGCGGATCACCAGCGTCTTGCCCCGCTCGATATCGACCAGCACCTCGTCCTCCTGGACGATGCCGTAGAAATAGTTCGGCGTCGGCAGCATGGAGACCGGGCCGTAGAGATCGGCAGCGAGGGCGAAGTCGGTGAAGACCTTCGGATACATCAGATAGGAGGCGAACTCCTGGTCGCTCACCTTGCGCTCCAGCTTGGCCTCGATCGTCGCCCGCTCCTCGGCAAGGTCCGCCTCGGGGATGAGCGAGCCGGGGCGCACGGTGATCGGCTGCTTGTCCTTCAGGATCTTCGCCTGGATGTCCTTCGGCCAGCCCGAGGGCGGCTGGCCGAGATCGCCGTGCAGCATCGCGACGACGCTGTCGGGGAAGGCGAGATCCTTCTTCGGATCCATCACGTCGGCGACGGTCAGATCCTGGCTGACCATCATCAGCGCCATGTCGCCGACGACCTTGGAGGAGGGCGTCACCTTGACGATGTCGCCGAACATCTTGTTGACGTCGGCATAGGTCTGGGCGACCTGGTGCCAGCGGGTCTCCAGCCCGAGGGAGCGGGCCTGCTCCTTCAGATTGGTGAACTGGCCGCCCGGCATCTCGTGCAGATAGACCTCCGAGGCGGGGCCCTTCAGGTCGCTCTCGAAGGCGGCATACTGGGTGCGCACGGCCTCCCAGTAGAAGGAGATCCGCCGGATCGCATCCGACGACAGGCCGGGGTCGCGCTCCGATCCCTTCAGCGCCTCGACGATCGAGCCGAGGCAGGGCTGCGAGGTGTTGCCCGAGAAGGCGTCCATGGCCGCGTCGACCGCGTCGACGCCGGCATCCACCGCCGCCAGCACCGTTGCCGCGGAGATCCCCGAGGTGTCGTGGGTGTGGAAGTGGATCGGCAGCCCGACCTCCTCCTTCAGCGCCTTGAACAGGACGCGCGCCGCCGCCGGCTTCAGGAGCCCCGCCATGTCCTTGACGCCGAGGATGTGGGCGCCGGCCGCCTCCATCTCTTTGGCCAGCGCGACGTAGTATTTGAGGTCGTATTTCGAGCGCTCGGGATCGAAGAGGTCGCCGGTATAGCAGATCGCGCCTTCGCAGATCTTCCCGGCCTCGCACACGGCGTCCATCGAGACGCGCATGTTCTCCACCCAGTTGAGGCAGTCGAACACCCGGAACAGGTCGACGCCGCCCTTGGCCGCCTCGGCGACGAAACACTTCACGACATTGTCGGGATAGTTGGTGTAGCCGACGCCGTTGGAGCCCCGGAGCAGCATCTGCAGGAGGATGTTCGGCGCCTTCTCCCGGACGAGGGCGAGCCGCTCCCACGGATCCTCGGTCAGGAAGCGCATGGCGACGTCGAAGGTCGCGCCGCCCCAGCATTCCAAGGACAGGAGCTGCGGCAGGCCGCGCGCATAGGCCTCGGCGATGCCGACGATGTCGTGGGTGCGGGCCCTCGTCGCCAGCAGCGACTGGTGGCCGTCGCGCATCGTCGTGTCGGTGATCATCACCTCGGGCTTGTTGCGCAGCCAGTCGGCGAAGCCCTTGGGGCCTAGTTCGTCGAGCTTCTGCCGCGTGCCGGGAGCGATCGGGGCGTCGAACAGCGGCGCCACCGGCGCGGCGTGATCCTGCGGCGGCATCGGCCGGTGCTTGGTCTCGGGATGGCCGTTGACCGTGACGTCGGCGAGATAGGTGAGGAGCTTGGTGGCGCGGTCGCGGCGCTTGACCTGCTGGAACAGCTCCGGCGTCTCGTCGATGAACTTGGTGGTGTAGGTATTGTCGCGGAACTTCTCGTGGCCGATGATCGCCTCGAGGAAGGTGAGGTTCGTCGCGACGCCGCGGATGCGGAACTCGCGCAGCGCCCGGTCCATGCGGGCGATCGCCTCCTGCGGCGTCGGCGCCCAGGCGGTGACCTTTTCGAGCAGCGGGTCGTAGAACCGCGTGATCACCGCGCCGGAATAGGCTGTGCCGCCGTCGAGCCGGATGCCGAAGCCGGTGGCGCCGCGATAGGCGGTGATGCGGCCATAGTCAGGGATGAAGTTGTGCTCGGGATCTTCCGTCGTGATCCGGCACTGCAGGGCATGGCCGTTGAGCTTGATGTCGGCCTGGGCCGGGACGCCGGATTGCGGGGTGCCGATCGCATGGCCGTCGAGGATGTGGATCTGCGCCTTGACGATGTCGATGCCGGTGACCTCCTCGGTGACCGTGTGCTCGACCTGAATGCGCGGGTTGACCTCGATGAAATAGAAGGAGCCGGTATCGGCATCCATCAGGAACTCGACGGTGCCGGCGCCGACATAGGAGGTGGCGTCGGCCAGCTTGCGGGCATGGGCGGCAAGTGCGCGGCGCTGCTCGTGGGAGAGATACGGCGCTGGGGCGCGCTCCACCACCTTTTGATTGCGCCGCTGGATCGAGCAGTCGCGCTCGAACAGGTCGACGACGTTGCCATGGGTGTCGCCGAGGATCTGCACCTCGACGTGGCGGGCCCGCTCGACCAGCTTTTCCAGATACACCTCGTCCTTGCCGAAGGCGGCCTTTGCTTCTCTCTTGGCCTCGATCACCTCGCGCTCGAGATCCTTCTCGGCGCGGATGACGCGCATGCCCCGGCCGCCGCCGCCCCAGGAGGCCTTCAGCATCACCGGGAAGCCGACCTCGGCCGCCATCTCGCGCACCTTCGCCATGTCGTCCGGCAGCGGCGCGGTGGCCGGCACGACCGGCACGCCCACCTCGACGGCGAGATTGCGCGCGGCGACCTTGTTGCCGAGCCGGCGCATCGTGTCGGCCGAGGGGCCGATGAAGGTCAGGCCGGCCTCGTGGCAGGCATCGACGAATTCGGGGCTTTCGGAGAGGAGGCCGTAGCCGGGATGGATCGCGTCGGCACCGGAGAGCTTGGCGACGCGGATGATCTCCTCGATCGACAGGTAGCTCTCGATCGGGCCGAGATCCTTGGGAAGATGCGCGCCGCGGCCGACCTGGTAGCTCTCGTCGGCCTTGAAGCGATGCAGCGCCAGCTTGTCCTCCTCCGCCCAGATCGCCACGGTCCGCAGACCGAGCTCATTGGCGGCGCGAAACACGCGGATGGCGATCTCCGACCGATTGGCGACGAGAATCTTGCGAATGGCCACGAACAACACCTCCCGAACTGTCCTGATGGGGCCGTCGGCTTAGCGCCGCCCGCCCCAATGCACAAGATTGCGGCGCGTCGCGCGATTTCGCAAGTGCGAAGGCGTAGCAGGCCTCAGCGCGGTCAGATTACGCAGGCTGATGAACGCGACGGGAGGGGGGCTGCATCAGGCTGGAATATCGGAAGGCAGCGGATAACTGATATTCTCTCTGTGGTATTTCTCTGTCTTCTTCTTAAATATTTCCATCTCTTCCAATTCTTTATCAACGATATCGCCGAAAATATTTCTGGATATAATGAGATAGCATTTTAGACAAAGACAGCCGGACCAAATAACTCCAAGGAAATCATATCTCAGGCTTTCATCGCTCGGATTTTGAAAAAACGGAATGCCGATACTGCCATCGTCGCCGCTCGTGAATCGGTCGACCAATATCGAGGGGTCGGCGTGAGACCCTCTTGCGCTTAAAAAGCTTCGGAACTCCATCAAGCTCGCCATATTGCTATCTATAAATTGCCCAGATCGCTCTGCGGTACGGATTTTCTTAAACAAATTGTTCCGTTTGTTCGGATTTTTAAAATATTCCTCTTCTGTCAGAAAGCCGCTGGCCATTGCATACGCATATGCCGTAGCTTCGATTGAAATTCGTGCAGCATTAAGTGCCTCTGTTACGTGGGATCGTGTCAAATTGGCGCATGACCTAACAAGATAAGTGCGGCTGATCTCGCTCAATATGAAATGTATTGATTCTTTTTCTCTGAGGCGGCTAGATTTGAAAATTGATTTCTTGAACATAACATGCAATTCATCCAAGAGCATTATCTCCTGATGTAGCAACGCTACATAGTTTTCAACATTAGACCTTTCATCGAGCAAAAATCGCCCTAATATACCTAAATGAAGGAATTGAACATCACGAGAATCCATTGAAGAATATGACCATAGATTTCGATGAAGATGAATTAGAAGCCGGGTCGTACATTTTTGATTTTAAATAAGGCAGGAGGGTGTCGCCTCACCGGTTGCGCACCAGCGGCGTCTTCTCTGGCCAGGCGGTCTTTTCGGCCTCGCGCACGAAGGTGAACAGCCCCGAGAGGCCGACCAGCGCCATGCCGGCCATGGCGATCCAGTCCGGGAACTCCTCGAAGAAGGCCGCGCCGATCACCGCCGCCCAGATGATCTGGCTGTACTGGGTCGGCGCGACCCGGGCCGCCGAGGCGAAGCGCGTCGCGAAGACCAGGAGGAGATGGGCGAGGCCGACGACGAGGCCGCCGAAGACCAGCAGCAGCCAGGTCTCGACTGGCGGCGTCTTGAAGTCCGGCAGCATCAGGACGCCATTGACGACGACGGCGGCGACGAGCACCGCGCCGATCAGCGTCACCCGTCGCTCGCTCGGGCCGAGGACGCGCAGGACGATCACCGTGATCGCCCCGCAGATCGCCACCCCGACGGCGGCGAGATGGCCGGGCAGGATCTCGCGAAAGCCCGGCCGCACGACGAGAAGGACGCCGACGAGACCGCCCAACACCGCCAGCCAGCGCCGCCAGCCGATGTCCTCCTTCAGGACCACGAAGGAGAAGACCGTCACGAAGATCGGCAGGAGGAAGATCAGCGCATAGGCTTCGGCCAGCGGCAGGGGGGTGAAGGCGACGACGCCGAGGATGCCGCCGAGGGTGCCGCTTGCCATGCGGATCGCGAGCAGACCCGGCCGCTTCGGCACGAAGACCGACGGCCAGGTGTCCTCCGGCCGCTTGGTGAACAGCGCCGGCACCAGGGCGATCAGCGAGATGAAGAAACCGACCTCGAAGACCGGCAGCTGGTGGCCGATCGCCTTCAGCGTCGCATCCCCGCAGGCAAACGAAAAATAGGCCGCGAAGGCGAGCAGGATGCCGGATTGCATGGGATGCTTTCGAAACGGGCGATCAAGGCCGGTCGATAGGACGGCATCCGGTGGCTGACAAGCGGCGCCCGGTCACAGGCCGGCAAAATCCGCGAAATCTTCGAACGGATTGACCGGACAGGGCCGCGGCGTGGCGCGACAATGGGCAGACCTCGCCTGCGGTGCCAACTGCGACAAGGCGCCCGAGGGAGACTCGAACCAAGCCGACCGAGGCCTTTGGGAGCCGCGCGCAAGGATTGACGTCGTTCCGCCGGTGGTGCCAATTCCGACCGGTCCGAGGAGGCGGGCAGGGCGATCTCGAATTGCTGCCGTGCCACGGACGATCGCACAGTCGAACGTGGGGAGCGAGGAACGATGGTCAGTGTTCTCGAGGGAGCCGAGCCGTTCGCATTCGAGGGGAACGACATCGGCGTCGTGGTGCTGCACGGCTTCACCGGAACCACCCAGAGCATGCGCTATCTCGGCGAGGGTCTCCATCGCCGCTTCGGCTTCACCGTCGTCGGGCCGCGCCTGCCGGGGCACGGCACCTCGCCGGACGACATGGAGACGACCGGCTATCTCGACTGGGTCGGCGAGGCGGAGGTGGCGCTGACGTCCCTGGCAGCGCGCAAGCGCAAGGTCTTCGTCGCCGGCCTCTCCATGGGCGGCACGCTGACGCTCAACCTTGCGGCCCGCTTTCCCGATCTCGTCGCCGGCATCGCGCCGATCGCCGCCGCCGCCGGCCAGCTGACCGAGCCCTTCGCCGAGGCGCTGATGCTGAACCCGCGTCCGACGCGGCTGCCGGGCATCGGCTCGGACATCAAGGCGGAAGGGGTCGTGGAACTCGCCTATCCGGAAGTGCCGGTCGCCTGCATGGCCGAGGCGATGGTGCTGTTTGCCGCGACCAGCGATCTGCTCGGCCGGATCACCTGCCCCTGCCTGGTCGTCCAAGGCCGCGAGGACCACGTCGTCCCGGCTGCGAATGCCCTGAAGATCGTCAACGCTGTCTCGTCGGACGACATCCGCCTGCTCTGGCTGAACGAATCCTACCACGTGGCGACCCTCGACAACGACAAGGACCGGATCGTCGACCGGTTGGGGGCGTTCTTCGCGGAGATCGCCGCCGCCTGAGACTGCCGCAGGAGCTCGTCGCAAGTCTGTCACGACGGGCTGCGCCGCTGCCGCCGTCTCGAGGAGGCTGCCCGGTCGGCGAAACGAAAACTGGTGATGCGGGGTCCCGGACACACGAAAAAGGGCAGCGAGGGGGAGCTGCCCTTTTTCGTCTGCATGCTGCGATCGAGGGGGATGATCGCTTGGGGGTGCCTGAATAATGCACGTCGCGTGGCCGGGTTCCTGAGACGGCGAAAATTATTTTGCAGAATGTCGAGATGGCTCCCTGCCGACGTTGAGGGCGTCCTGCCCAGTCAAGTCTCTGCGCCCGAGGGCGGTGTCACAGCTTCGGGAAGAGACTGGCGGCCCGGTGCAGGACCTTCTCCGGCCGGGATCGCGTCGAACCGGGCGGTGCCGCCTTGGTCGCCGGGCGTTTCGGCGTGGCGCAAGCGGCCCGGGAAGTGCATAATCGGCTGATGCAAGCCGGTCGGCAGAGCCTTTGGAGGGTGATTTGGTCACGGCGTTTCATTCGCTCGCAAGTGCCGGCCGCCATCCGCGCGGCTGGCCCTGCCGCATGCTGGTCTGCGGGCAGTCGGAAGCGCGACGCTTCCATGCCGAGCTGCAGCCGAGCCATGTCCTGTCGATCGTCACGCCGGGGCGAAGCTATCTCGGGCCGAAGGACGTCTCCCCGGACCGACACCTGAAGGTCGAGTTCGACGACGTCGAGGAGCCCGCATCCGCCGGCGCCCCGACCATCGAGCAGATCCGCGGGATCATCGCCTTCGTCGAAGCGCTGCCGGAGGAGGCGAGCCTCTGTCTGCACGGCCTGCAGGGCGTCCGGCGGGCGCCAGCGGTCGGCCTCGGCATCCTCGCCAGCCTGATGCCCGCAGCCGAGGCGGCGGCGGCGCTCGCGCCCTTCTGCCGGCATTCGCCGGACCCCAACCGCCTCGTCGTTCGGCTGTTCGATGCGGCGCTGGCGGCGGACGGTGCGCTGATCCGGGCCTGCGAGAGCCGCTTCGTCGCCGGCAGCGGAACTCTGCTCCGGCGCAGCCAGGACGACCGCTCCGACTTCGACTTCGGCCTCCTGGCCCTCGATGAAGACCGCGTGCGCCGCGGCTGAGCGGTCTGGCGCCAGACGGTCGCGGGGGAAAACACTTGGCGGGGCCGGTGAACAGGCCACCAAGCCGGTCAAGGGAACAACCTCACCCCTCTTCGCCCGACCAGTAGTCGACCGCGTCTTGCGCCCGGAACGAGGCGGCCACCCGGCGCAGCGCTTTGTCGCCCCCCGGCGCGGCGCCGGCGAACGCGGCGATCTTGCCGCTGTCGGGATATTCCATCACCTCCGGCTCGCGCATCGTGCTGACGGCGACGTAGCGCAGCGGCTCGCTGCCGGTCGCGATCATCTGGTGGGCCGTCTCCGCGCCGCCCGCCGGGCAGACGACGACGGCCCCCGCCGCGACCTCGTAGCGCTCCGCGCCGAAGCGCAACTCGCCCATCCCGGACAGGACGACGAACATCTCGTCGTTGCCGTGGTGGCTGTGAAAGGGCCATGCCGCCTTGCCGGGCGGCACCTCGACGAGGCGGGCGCCGAGATGCGTCGCGCCCAGCGGTGCCGCAATCGCTGCCATCGAGGCGGCGAAGCGGTCGCCATGCGTCTGGGTGACCAGCGTCAGCTCGTCGAGCCGGACAACGGGTGAAGGGCGGGGGGATACGGGATCTCGGGTCATGGCGGAGGCCTCCTTGTCACCAGTGAGCCCCGATCGCGGTTCGTGCGCAACAGAGATACGCCCAGCCGGGGACGGAAAAACTCACTCTGCGCGAGAGGCGCTCTGACGGGTCCTGGCCGGCAGGACGGCTGGCGCGACGGCTGCGATGTGGACACCGATGCTCTACCGCTGGCGGCTGGGCGAAGCCCGTCCCCGACCGGCCGCACCCGCACCGGGGGAGATTCCGGCACCGCCCGACGAGGCCTTCGCCATCGGAGTCGAAAACGGATAATCGCAATCCGCAGACGCATCTGGCATGGCCGGGCGCACGGCCTGTCGTCCCTGTGGCCGCAAGCGGCAACCCCTGCGATCACGACATTGGCAATTGATTCACAGAGCTCGTGAAATTACGGTGATTTCGGGGCAAGAAAACGACAATGTGTTGGCAGGAGTTGTGCTGTGAAAAAGTTTGCTCTGGCGATCGCGCTGGCGCTCGCGTCGTGTTTCTCGATGATCTCCACGGCCGAAGCCGGTCTCGTGGCCAAGGTCGATCTCTCGTCCCAGACCCTGACGGTCATCAATAACGGCCGGGTGATGTATCGCTGGCCCGTCTCGACGGCCCGCCGCGGCTATCGCACGCCCACCGGCAGCTGGTCGGCCAAGCGGATCCACCGCATGTGGTACTCCCGCAAATACGACATGTCGCCGATGCCCTATTCGGTGTTCTACAATGGCGGCTACGCGATCCACGGCACCGGCGCGATCGGCCGCCTCGGCCGTCCCGCCTCCCACGGCTGCGTGCGCCTTCACCCGGCCAATGCGAAGGTCTTCTATTCGCTGGTGAAGCAGAACGGCATGCGCAACACCCGCATCGTCGTCCAGCGCTGAGCCACGCGGGGCTGTCCGCCGCCGGAACGAGTGAAATAGGCCTGCCGGTTTCGTCAGCGCCGGCCGATGCGAAGGATCTGCATCGGGGTGAGTGACGGGCGGACGGAAAATCTCACCGGATGGGCGGGAATTCGCTGTCTCCGGGCGCCGATCTCGGACTGCCCGGGCCTTCAATCTTGGAAGGCATCGCGCGGACGGCATCGATGACCGGTCGAAGGCGCTTCGGCCCTGCTCGCCCGGCGTTGGCGCGACGGGTTGCCGGCTCATGTCAGCGTTCGAGAGCTTGGCTGCCGTGCCGCGGGTCTCGTGCACGCGCGGCGCCTGTCTGATGCCCCTTGGCGCAGGTCGAAGACCGGGGCCGACGGTAGCAGATGGCGGATGAAGGCGGGACCGGTGCCGCGCGATGATCTGAGATCATGACCTTCGACAATCATCTCGCCCCGGTCGCTGCTTCCGGGCCTTCGAGGGATAATCCCCGCTGAAAAGCTGCAGAACCGCCATCGCGAAACGCTATGCCGGACGCGGTGGTGCGCCGCCGTTCCGCAGGTCGTCAGGTCTGCGCACCGGCCTCGGGGCTTTCCGGCGCGGTGTGTCGGCCGATTAGCCTCTCGTCCTCGAAGCGGCGACCGCCGCGATCACCGCTTCGAGGACGAGAGCCTTGCCTCGTCCGGGCCTCCGCTTCAGAAGATGAAGTCACTCGCGTCCAGTGTCGCGACGGAGACGTTGTTGAGGGTGATCGTGTTGAAGCCGTCCGTGATGACGGCATTGGCACCCACCTGGGTCAGGTGGTTGGCGGCGAGGTCGGCGAAGTTGACGATGGCGGTGACGGCGGAGAGGTCGATCTTCTCGGCCGCATTCGTCGCGTCGAAGTCGGCGATGATGTCCCTGCCGAAGCCGTTGCCGAAGACGAAGGTGTCGGCGTTGGCGTCGCCCTGCAGCCGGTCGTTGCCGGTGCCCCCGATGAGCACGTCGAAGCCGGCAAAGCCGCGGATGTTGTCGTTGCCGGTCCCGCCCCAGAGGCTGTTGTTGCCGGCGCCGCCGACGAGCGTGTCGTTACCGCCCCCGCCGCCGAGGAGGGTGGTGAAATCGTTTCCGGTCAGGCGGTCGCTGCCGGCTCCTCCGAGAACCCGCTCGATGCCGAACAGCCGGTCCGTGCCGATCGCGCCACCCGTGGCGAAACCGGCGACGAGGTTGACGTTGATTGCCGAGGTGATCGCGCTGTAGTCCAGCGTATCGACGCCCGCGCCGCCGCCGATGATGTCTCTGGCCCCGTCCGCATCGCCGGTGATCGTGTCGTTGCCGGCCTCGCCGTCGATGAAGTCGCCGCCGGCACCGCCCATGAGGGTGTCGTTCCCGGTGCCGCCCCTGAGGGTGTCGGCGTTGAAGCCGCCGTCGAGCTGGTCGTTGCCGGCCCCGCCGAACAGCCGGTCGTTGCCGGCATAGCCGCGGACGACGTCGTTGCCGCCGCCGCCATTCAGCGTGTTGGCCCCGGAACTGCCGAGAAGGGTGTCGGCGAAGTTCGACCCGAGAACGCCTTCGATGCTCGTCATCGTATCGCCGTTGGCGTGGCCGAACCGGCCGGTGCCGTTGCCGAGATTGACGACGATACCGGCGTTCGAGCCCTGATAGCTCGCCGTATCGAAGCCGCCCCCGCCGTTCAGCCGGTCCGCCCCGGAGCCCCCGACGAGGATGTCGTTGCCGCCATAGCCGTTGAGGATGTCGTTCGCGGCGAGCCCCTGCAACACATCGTGACCGCCGCCTCCATTGAGCGTGTCGGTTCCTGCCCCTCCTGTTTCTTCGAACGATATTTGGATTGTCCAGCCTGCACCATACGAGTACGACAACCCATCAAAATTGATTGCAACGGAATTCGACGTAAAGGTTAGAAAGTCATCCGGAGTTCCGAGTGTGTTCCGTGATGATATGAATTCTACAGACCGAATATTCGATTGCGAGAATTTGAAGTAAAGGCCATTAAAACCATCGCTCGGTACATCATAATAGGAGCCTGGCCCCTCCAATGTACGGTATGAAATCGTATCTTGAGATAAATCGATATTTGCAGCAACGGTCCGGTATGGGTCACCAGCGATATCAAAATACGCGATGTCCGCGAATTCGATCTGCGAACCGATTTGAGCGCTCACTGGGCGAATGATGGGATTGCCGAACTCTGGCGCATAAATCTGCAATGCAACTGTTTTTCCGAATAAGGCCACAACGCGGTCCTCCAGTCGTTGAGCTTTACAGTCACAAAAACAGAAGTTGCAGTCAATCGTCATGCTGCCTTAAATGGACTTTAAACCCGGATTCTAACCGATTTTGCTTGGCTTCTTCCGTTTCCGCATCACCTGCCAGCGGTCGTGGAACCACATCCACTGGTCGGGGTGATCCCGCACCCAGCCCTCGACCACGTCGTTGAGGGCCTGGCAGCTGGATTCGACGTCGATCTGCCCGGCGGCGTCGCGGGGCAGGTCGAGCCGGGGCTGGAGTTCCAGGCGGTAGCGGCCGTTGGCAAGCCGGATGCAGCGGGCCGGATAGACCTCGGCGTCGTATTGGCGGGCGAGCTTGGGCACGAGCGGATTGGTCTTCACCGAGTGGCCGAAGAAGGTCGTGCGCACGCCCTTGCGGAACTTCTGGTCGACGAGCATGCCCACCGAGCCGCCGCCCTTCAGGATGCCGGCCAGCGACCAGACGGCGCCGGCCTTGGAGGGGATCAGGTGGCCGCCGGCGGTGCGCCGGGCGGCCTGGACGCGCCTGGCGACATAGATGTTGTTGGGCTGGCGGAACAGGGCGGTGAACTGCAGTCCGTAGGCGGCAGCACCGATCGGCAGGAGCTCGAAGCAGCCGAGATGCCCGGTGAAGAAGATGAACGGGCCTTTCCGCTCGCGCAGCTCGATGAAGGTCTCGACGCCCGCAACCTCGATCCGGCCTTCGCCGGGCCTGCCCGGATCGAAGTCGAAGAGATCGTCGAGATAGACGAATTCGGCCGCGATCCGGCCCATCTGGCCCCAGTTGGCCAGCGCCGTCGCCTCGATCCAGGCCGCATCCTTCTCGGGAAAGGCGCGGGCGAGGTTTTCCCTCGCCAGCTTGTGGCGCCAGGACAAGGGGCCGAGCAGCCGCGCCGCCCGGTCGGCGATCGCCAGTCCGGTGTCCGCGGGCAGCAGACGCAGAAGCCGCAGCAGGCCGAACAGCGTCTTGGCGGTGACGAAGTCGGTCGCCCGCTTCGTCCGCAGCGCGAGTTTCAGGAGGCGTGGGTTCATGCGGGCGTTGCGCCGGCTTTTCCGTCGCCTGGCCCATCGCTGGCCCCGTCCTGGCCAACCCGCAGGATGATCTTGCCGAACACCTCGCGGCCCTCCATGCGCTTCAGGGCGAGGTCGATGCCCTCGAAGCCGATCTCGGTGTCGATCACCGGACGGACGAGGCCGCGCGCCATCTTCTCCATGGCGTTTGCCATGTTCTCCATGCGGCAGCCGAAGGAGCCGAACAGCTTCAGCTGCTGCTGGAACAGCTGCATCAGGTTGATCTGGGTGGAGACGCCCGAGGTCGAGCCGCAGGTGACCAGCCGGCCGCCGCGTTTCAGGCACAGCATGGATCCGGCCCAGGTGTCGGCGCCGACATGCTCGAAGACCACGTCGACGCCCTTCTTTTTGGTCAGCTTGCGGGTGACGCCCTCGAAGCGGTCGACCCGGTAGTTGATGACGTGGTCGGCGCCGAGTGCCCTGGCCCGTTCCGCCTTGTCGTCCGATCCGACGGTGGTGATCACCGTGCAGCCCATCCGGTTGGCGAGCTGGATCGCCGCCGAGCCGATGCCCGAACCGCCGGCATGGATGAGGATCGTCTCGCCGGGCTGGAGCCTGGCATTGTCGAACAGCATGTGCTCGACCGTGCCGAAGGTGATCGGGGCGAGTGCGGCACCGATGGCGTCACACCCATGCGGGGCGGGCACGAGCAGGCGGGCCGGGACGTTGATCTGTTCCTGCGCGAAGCCGTCGAGGTGGAAGCCGTACACGCCGCCGACGTTTTCACACAGATTGTCGCGACCGGCCCGGCACTGGTGGCAGAGCCCACAGGTTTTGGCGCCGTAGATCGAAACCAGCTGACCGGGCAGCACGGACGCCACGCCGGGCCCGATCGCCTCGACGACGCCCGAGGCTTCCGCGCCGATGGTCAGCGGCAGCTTGCGCTTGGCGAAGGCCATGCCGCGCCAGCCCCAGACGTCGATGTGGTTGAGCGCGACGGCGGCGATCCGGACGGTCACCTCGCCGGCTGCCGGGGCCGGGGGCGGGGAGACGTCGACGGCTCGAAGGTCGCGGTCGCCGAAGAGCTGCAATGCGCGCATGAAAAGGCCCTGACGTTCTGGATGTGGCGGGTGCTCAGGCGCCGGGGGCGCGGCCGAGCACGAGGCAGGCGTTCTGCCCGCCGAAGCCGAAGGAGCTGGAGAGAACCGCGCCGATTTCCTTGCGCCGCGCCACGTTCGGCACGACGTCGAGCTCGATGGCGGGGTCGGGATGGGCGTGGTTGATCGTCGGCGGCAGGATCGCGTCCTTCAGCGACAGGATCGAGAAGGCCGCCTCGATGGCGCCGGCGGCGGTCAGCGTGTGGCCGATCATCGACTTGTTCGACGAGATCGGCACCGATTTCAGATGGTCGCCGAAGACGGCGGCAAGGCCCATGGCCTCCATCCGGTCGTTCTCCGGCGTCGAGGTGCCGTGGGCGTTGATGTAGTCGATGCCGTCGGGCGAAAGCCCGGCATCGGCGAGGCCCGCCTTGATCGCCGCGATGATCGGCGAGCCGTCGGGCTTGGAGCGCGTGCGGTGAAAGTCGTCGGCACGTTCGCCGCAGCCCAGGATGAGGCCGTAGATCGTCGCGCCGCGGGCTTTCGCGGCGGCGTAGGATTCCAGCACCAGGGCGCCGGCGCCCTCGGCCATGACGAAGCCGTCGCGGTCCTTGGAGAACGGCTTTGACGCCTTCTCCGGCTCGTCGTTCTGGGTCGACAGGGCGGACAGCAGCGAGAAGCGGATCAGCGATTCCTGGGTGATCGAGCCGTCGGTGCCGATGGTGATGGCGCGATCCGTCTCGCCCCGGCGGATCGCCTCGACGCCGAGCTGGATGGCGCTCGCGCCGGATGCGCAGGCCGTCGACAGCGTGATCGGCAGGCCCCGCGTGCCGAGGCGGTCTGCGAGCAGCTCGGAGATCCGGCTGCATTGGGTGAGATGGTAGATCGACGGGTCGGGATGCCTGCGGGCGATCTCGAGCAGCCGGTCGTAGCCGGCTTCCGCGGTCTCGGCGCCGTCCATCCGGTCGATGCCGAGGCGATGCTGCCATTCCATTTCCACCGGCGGTGCGGCGAGAAACAGCGGTCCTGCGAATTCGTCGTCCTTCAGCCCGGCCATGCGGATCGCCTCGGATCCGGCAGCTTCGGCCATGGCGTAGGAGAGGCCGGTCGAGGTCCGGCCCATCTCGCCCATGAAGTCGACGCTGCCGGAGATCGTCGTGCGCAGCCCGTCGGTGGAGAAGCGGTCGATCCGGTGGATGCCCGAACGCCCGGCGGTGAGCGCCTCCCAGTTCGCCTCGACGCCCTTGCCGAGGGAGGAGACGATGCCGAGGCCGGTGACGGCGATGACCGGGCGGCCGAGGAAGTCGGTGTCGCTGGCGCTCATTGGGAAACGCTCCTGATCGTCTTGAAGGAGGGCTGCAGCCGCAAGGCCGCGCGGCCCGCGCCGGCATCGCATGCCCTCTCGGTCAAAGCCCCCTCGTTTGAAGTCGTCGTCATCGGCTGGCGCCCTCGATCGCCTCGACGAGGCAGACGCCCTCGCCGTGCAGATGGCCGAGGCTGGTGACGACCGCCCGGCGGGGCGCGGCTTCGCAGGGTCGTTCCTCGCCGGTGTCGAAGGGGGGGATCGCCATGCCGCGGGCGAGCGCCCCGGCGGCGAGCGCGACGCCCGCCGGCATCTGCGCCTCGAAGGAGTGGCCGAGCATCGTGCCGTAGGCGCGCACCGGCGCGCCGGAAAGTCGCTCACTAAGGACGGTGCGCTCGGTCGAGGTCAGGCCTTCGAGGCCGGTGGCACCGGACAGGACGATGACGTCGTCCATCGGCGCGGTGACGTCGGGCAGCAGTGCCGCGAAGCGCTTCGCCGTCTTCTCCGGATCCCGGCGACCGCGATCGCCGACGGCCGAGACGAGCCGGGCATAGGCCTTCGCCGCGCGCCTTTCGGCATGCTCCGGCGATTCCAGCACCAGGAAGGCGCCGACGCTGCCGGCGGCGATGCCCTGATGGGCGCCGGAGCGGGCGAAGACCGGCCGCCACTCGTCCTTGAGCAACAGTTCGGCGAGGTCGAAATTCAGGATCAGGTCCTTGCGCTCGGCCGAAAAGGCGCCGCCGACGAGGCAGATCTCGCTCTGCCCGGAGGCGATCCTGGCCTTGGCCGAATACAGCGCCGAGATGCCCGCGGCCTCCTCGCCCATGAAGGTGCGTGACGAGCCCGTCACCTTATGGACGATCGAGATGTTGCCGGCGAGAAGGTTGGACAGCTGGGCGAGAAACAGCGTCGGCCGGAGCTCGGTCGAGAGCGTGTCGTTGATGACCTTCTCGGTGTCGTTGGACCCGCGGGCGCGCTCCATCACCATCGCGTCGACGGCGGCGTCGCGCTCGCCGCCGCCGGCCGCGACGATCATGTCGATCTCGGCCCGCACGGCCTCGTCCATCGGAATGCCGGCATCCTCGAGGGCCAGGCCCGCCGAATAGGTGCCGAGCTTCTGCCAGGTCTCCATCTGGCGCAGATCGCCCTTCTTGGGGATCTGCCGCGACCAGTCGATCGCCGGCAGGCCGTGGACGAAGTAAGGCTCGTAGCCCTCCGTCTTGATGTTCGGCTGCAGGCCCGGGCCCTTGGCGAGGACGTCGAGATGCGCGCCGATGCCCTCGCCGAGGGATGAGACCAGACCGATCCCGGTGATCAGGACGTCCCTTGACGGATTATTCATGCGATGTGTCCATAGATCCCGATGCTTGAGGGCGAAGGTCCGTCCGCCGTCTCGCGTCCCGTGTGGAAGGGAGGCCCTGCCGGCGCCGGCCTCGGCCGTGTCGATCCCGCCCCGCGGTTGGAGGTCAGACCCTCACCGGCTCGCCTCGCGCCATGAGACCGCTCGCCGACGGATCCAACGGTCCGATTGATCCGACTGCGCTGCCCGCCTTCGCGGCATATAGACGGCAAGCTCAGGTTTTTTAAAGGGTCACCGCCCCTTGCGTTTTTGACCTTCGGACGGGCTCAGCCGGCCGCCTTGGCGGCGACGAGCTCGTCGATCTTGGCGCACAGGTTCTTCAGGACGAAGTATTCCTCCGTCGGAACCTCGCCCTCGTTGACCTCCTGCGTCCACTTCTCGAGCGGGATCTTGATCCCGAACTCCTTGTCGATCGCGAAGACGATGTCGAGGAAGTCGAGGGAATCGATCCCCAGATCCTCGATGGTGTGGCTCTCCGGCGTGATCTCCTCGCGGTCGATCTCACTGGTTTCGGCAATGATGTCGGCGACCCGGTCGAATGTGGAGGACAATGACCTATCCTTATACGCTGCTCTGTTCGGATTGGCGCGAAGCTATAGGGAATTGGCGGCCGAAAAGCAAAGCGTGTTCGGCGGCGCCCGCGCCGGGGCGACGGCCTCTGTCCGCGGCTGACGTTGACGCGCAACATTCAAGGCGCGTCGTCCGTTTGGCCAATGCGAGGGAAATTCAACAGTCGCACCTTGAACTTGGACCCAAACCGCGCAAAGTTGAAGTTGCGTTCGCCTCTCGATCAACCGTCAGGGTCAGCAAGGAAGCGCCAAGAAACGTGGCTGGGTTCGTACATGCGGAGTGTCGACATCGTCGGCTGTTCTTCGGCATTGCCGACGCTGCGACCAACAACAACCTTTCAGCCAAGGGGCCAGATCATGGGAGGCCTGATTGACCAAACCGACCGACGTCTCGTTTCCAACCGCCTGATTCGCGCCGCCACGGCGCTCGGACGCGTGACATCGCGGGTCCACAAGCGCGAGCAGGGCCTGACCTCGCCGGAATTCGCCGTGCTCCTGGCGCTCGGCAGCGAACGCGCCAAGCTGACCTCGTCGCACATCGTCGACCTGACGGCGATGGACAAGACCAAGGTCAGCCGGGCCGTCGCCTCGCTCGACCAGCGGGGCTGGGTCCTGCGGGAGCGGGCGACCTCTGACCGGCGCTTCGAATATCTGACGCTCACCGAAGACGGCAGGGCCGCGCTCAACCACCTCCTGCCGAAGATCATCGAGGCCGAAGTCGCGGTTCTGAAAAACCTCTCCGAGGACGAAAGGCTGGGTCTGGAGGCGGGCCTGAAAGGGCTCGACAGGGCGATCAGCCACTGACGGGGCAGGGCGTTCGTCGTCAGTGCCGGATGCGTCAGTGCCGCGGCGTTGGTTGCCGAGCGGCCAGAGAATGATGCGGAAAAGTGGGAATCTCTTCTCGGCATCATGCGGCAACACAATCTCGTCGCCATGACCACGCTTGCGCACCGTCGCGGAACTCCACCGCCGCACCATGCGCATGGGGCACAAAAGAAAAGGCCGCTGTCGATCCGACGCGGCCTTTTCCGTTTCATGTGCCGATGAGCCGGTTCACGTGCCGATGAGCCAAAGCGAAGCCGGTTGCCCGGCTCCGCCGTCAGTCTCGGTTCGACTGGCCCGGTTCGACCGGCTCAGTCCAACTGGCTCAGTTCAGCTGGGCGTACTTGCCGTCTTTCCATTCGTACATGACGTAGCCCGGCAGGGTGACGTCGCCCTTGTCGTCGAACTCGAGCGAGCCGATGACGGTGTCGAAGGTGCCTTCGTCGAGCGCCTTGACGATCGGGTCGTAGTCGGTCGAGCCGGCCTTGTTGGCGGCATCGGCCCAGGCCTGGATCGCCGCATAGGTGTAGAGGACGTAGCCTTCGGCGGTCTTGCCTTCGGCCTCGAGCGCCTCGACGACCGGCTTGGCTTCCGCGTTCTGGCGCGGATCGGGCGAGAAGGTCATCAGGGTGCCGGCGCCGGCATCGCCGGTGATCGCCCAGTACTCGTCGGTGACCAGCGCGTCGCCGGACATGATCGTCGTGTCCATGCCCTGTTCGCGCATCTGGCGCGCCATCAGGCCGGCTTCGGTGTGGTAGCCGCCGATATAGACGAGGGTGACGCCCGCCTGCTTCATCTTGGTGACCAGCGAGGTGTAGTCCTTCTCGCCGGCCGTGTAGGCTTCGGTCAGGACCGGCTTGCCGCCGGCTTCCTCGAAGAACTTCTGGGTCTGGTCGGCGAGGCCCTTACCATAGGCCGTCTTGTCGTTGATGATCGCGACCTTGGCGTCGGGGAAGTTCTTGGCGATGTAGTTGCCGGCAACCTCGCCCTGCTGGTCGTCGCGGCCGCAGACGCGGAACACGCCGTCGCCCGGACGCTTGTCGGTGAAGTCCGGATTGGTCGAGGCCGGCGAGATCTGCACGATCTGCTCGTCGGCATAGACCTGGCTGGCCGGGATCGAGGATCCCGAGCAGAAATGACCGGCGACGAAGGTGACGCCCTCGCCGGCGAAACTGTTGGCGACGGCCACGGCCTGCTTGGGATCGCAGGCATCGTCACCGACGGACAGCTTCAGCATCTCGCCGTTGACGCCGCCCGCGGCATTGATGTCCTTCACCGCCTGCTCGGCGCCGATCTTCAGCTGTTCGCCGAAGCTTGCATACTGGCCAGTCATCGGACCGGCGACGCCGATCGTGATGTCGGCAAAGGCTGCGCCCGAAAAGACGAGATTGAGCGCCGCGCCTAAAAGAAGTGCCTTCTTCATACGAACCTTCCCTGTGTTGAACGAGTTTGCGACGAGACCGCCGCACCAGGTAGCGACCTCCCCCTACCTGACGGGGATTAAAGCCCGGAACGCTTCGTCATGGAAGCGTAACCAGCCAAAAAACCTAAGCTTTTCCGACGAGTCAGCCTGAAACTCGATCGAGAAAGCCGTATTGCCGGGCCATCTGCCGGTTCCTGACGAAGATCCGCCCGGCCGCAGCAATGGCAGCCAGCACGATATAGTCGACGACGGCATAGTATAGCCCGGTGCCGAAGTGCGAAAGCGGCAAGAAGAACGTGCCGTTGAACAGGCTGAAGTGGATGAAGCGGACCGCGATCGTCAAAAGCATCAGATAGAAGGCGAGAAGGCCCCAGCCGCTCCAGGTCAGGGCCGTCGAGCGGCCGATCATCCACGCGCCGCCGCCGCCGAGGATCACGGTAACGAAGAGGAATTCGGCGAAGGAGACTTCCCACAGAAGGCCCATTTCCGGCGTCATCAGTGTGCCCCCCCTTCGAGATAGGCGCTGCGGACTTCCTCGCGGGCGAGCAACTCGCGCCCGGTGCCGGCCATGGTGATCGCGCCATTGACCATGACGTAGCCGCGATGGGCGAGGCGCAGGGCATGGAAGGCGTTCTGCTCGACCAGGAAGACGGTCAGGCCCTCATTGGCGTTGAGTTCGCGAATCACCGCGAAGATCTGCTTGACCACCAGCGGGGCGAGGCCGAGCGAGGGCTCGTCGAGGAGGAGGAGCTTCGGCCGGCTCATCAACGCCCGGCCGATGGCCAGCATCTGCTGCTCGCCGCCGGACAGGGTGCCGCCGCGCTGGCCGCGCCGCTCCTTCAGCCGCGGAAACAGCTCGAACACCTTGCGCAGGTCGTCCTCGAACCATTTCTCGTCCTCGAGGATCGCCCCCATCTGCAGGTTTTCCATCACCGTCATGCGCGGGAAGACGCGGCGGCCCTCCGGCGACTGGGCGATCGACATCGACATGATGTCGTGGGTCGGCAGGTTGGTGATGTCCGTGCCGTTGTAGACGATCTGGCCGGTCCGCGCCTGCGGATTGCCGCAGATCGTCATCATCAGCGTCGACTTGCCGGCGCCGTTGGCACCGATCAGCGTGACGATCTCGCCGCGGTGGACATCGATGTCGACGCCGCGCAGGGCCTGGATCTTGCCGTAGAAGGTCTCGACGCCGCGCACCGTGAGGAGCGGTTCGCCGGCCGGTTGCGTCTCGACGTGCTGTGCCGCGCTCATCGGGTCCCTCCCTCGGCGGACGGGCGCGCCGCGCTCACCTCGAGATCGCGCTCGACCTCCTCCACTTCCTCGTCGTCGACGCCGAGATAGGCGGCGATGACTTTGGGATCGCTGCGCACCTCGGCGGCGGTGCCGTCGGAGATCTTCTTGCCGTAGTCGAGGACGACGATGTGGTCGGAGATCTCCATGACGACGCCCATGTCATGCTCGATCAGGAGCACGGAGACGCCGTGATCGTTGCGGATGGACTTCAGAAGGCCGTTGAGTTCAGCCGATTCGCGCGGGTTGAGGCCGGCCGCCGGCTCGTCGAGGCAGAGCAGCACCGGGTCCGTGCACAGCGCCCGGGCGATCTCGAGGCGCCGCTGGTCGCCATAGGGAAGGTCCGCCGCCGGATCGTCCGCCCGGTCGATGAGATCGACCCGGCGCAGCCATTCAACCGCGAGATCCTGGGCCGCCTTCGCCGCGCGGCGATAGCCGGGCAGGCCGAGAAGGCCGGCGATGGAATAGCCGGAGGCGCGCATCAGCTTGTTGTGCTGGGCGACGAGCAGGTTTTCCAGGACGGTCATGCCGCCGAACAGGCGGATGTTCTGGAAGGTGCGGGCGACGCCGGCGACTTCGGTGATCTTGAAGTCGGCCATGCGCTCCAGCAGGAACACCGCCTTGTCGGCGTCCTCGCTGTACTGCTTGCCACTCTTCGTCAGGTCGCCGATCGCCTGCGGCGAGACGCCGTGCTTGCGGCGGAGCGCGATGCGCCCCTCGGTCGGCTTGTAGAAGCCGGTGACGCAGTTGAACACGGTGGTCTTGCCGGCGCCGTTCGGGCCGATCAGGGCGGTGATGTCGCCCCGGCCGACGTCGAAGGACAGATCGTCCACGGCGACGAGACCGCCGAAGCGCATCGTCAGGTGCTCGACGGACAGGACCGGATCGGCTGCCCAGTTGCGGTTTTCCTTCAGCATCAGTGACCCTCGCCCTGTGCGACGAGATCGGCGCCGATCGTCTTCTTTTCCTTGTAGACGGCCGATGGCGACCGGGTGGAGACGAGACCGCGCGGCTTCCAGACCATGATCACCACCATGGCGAGGCCGAAGATCAGCATCCGGTACTGGGTCGGATCGAAGCCGGCGCCGAAGATCGCCTGGAGCCCGGTGAGGTTTCGCAGGAGCTCGATGCCGCCGATCATCACCACCGAGGCGATGACGACGCCGAGCTGCGAGCCGAGGCCGCCGAGCACCACGATGGCGAGGATGATCGCCGATTCGATGAAGGTGAAGCTCTCCGGCGAGATGAAGCCTTGGCGGGTGGCAAAGAAGGATCCGGCGAAGCCGCCGAACATCGCGCCCGTGGCAAAGGCGGTGAGCTTGACGTTGACGGTGTTGATGCCGAGCGACCGGCAGGCGATCTCGTCCTCGCGCAGGGCTTCCCAGGCCCGTCCGACCGGCAGCTTGCGCATCCGCATGGTGACGAAGTTGGTCAGGAGCGCCAGCGCCAGGATGATGTAGTAGAGGAAGACGAAGCGCTGGATCGAGGAATATTCGAGCCCGAAGAAATCCGAGAAGGAGCCTTCGCCGCGGGAGAATTCGAGGCCGAAGAGGGTGGGCTTCGGGATGCCGAGGATGCCGTTCGGCCCGCCGGTGAAGTCGTACCAATTGAGGAGGACGACGCGGATGATCTCGCCGAAGGCGAGCGTCACGATGGCGAGATAGTCGCCGCGAAGCCGCAGCACCGGAAAGCCCAGCACGATGCCCCACATTGCCGCAAACAGCCCCGCCATCGGCAGGCAGACCCAGAAGCCGAGGTCGAAATTGGTGGCGAGCAGCGCGAAGGAATAGGCGCCGACCGCGTAGAAGGCGACATAGCCAAGGTCGAGCAGGCCGGCGAGGCCGACGACGATGTTGAGGCCCCAGCCGAGCATCACATAGGTGAGGATGAGGATCGCGAGGTCGAGGAGGTAGCGGTTCTGGCTCGGCAGGAAGGTCGAGAGCAGGAACGGCAGGGTGAAGGCAACGAGCAGCAGAACGACGCCGACGATCTTGCCGAGCCGCAGCTTCGCGGTGGCTGCGGCGACCTTCTTCCAGCCGCCGATACTCGGGCGCTCGCCGCCGAAGACGAAGTAGGACAGGAGGAAGCGCGCCACGAAGGCGACGGCGATCCACTTCAGCCAGAGCGAGACATTGCCGGTGAGCGACAGGCCGCCGACGGCGATGTCCGTCGAGAAGGCGAAGAAGAACACCGTCAGGACGGCGACGAGGGCGGCGGTGATCGCCGCCTCCTTGAGCGAGCGGACGAGGCGCGTGTCCTCGCTGGGCGCCTCGACGAAGGGCGGCTCGCCGCGCATGGCGTCGCGGCGGTCCTCGGAGAGGCGCTCGGCGCCCTCCGGTCGGTTGGCGCTGGCGGAGCTTGTCGTGTCAGTCATGTCTTCAGACCTTCTCGACCTCGGGCCGGCCGAGCAGGCCGGAGGGCATGAAGATCAGGACGATGGCGAGGATCGAGAAGGCGGCGACGTCCTTGTACTCGACCGAGAAATAGCCCGACCAGAAGGTCTCGATCAGGCCGATGGCAAGGCCGCCAAGCATGGCGCCGGGCAGGGAGCCGATGCCGCCGAGGACGGCCGCGGTAAAGGCTTTCACGCCGGCGATGAAGCCGATGTAGAAGTCGATGACGCCGTAATAGAGCAGGAACATCATGCCGGCGACGGCGGCGAGCGCCGCGCCCATCACGAAGGTCAGCGAGATCGTCCGGTCGACGTTGACGCCGAGCAGCGAGGCCATCTT
Source organism: Fulvimarina sp. (assembly GCA_002700095.1). GTDB lineage: Bacteria > Pseudomonadota > Alphaproteobacteria > Rhizobiales > Rhizobiaceae > Jiella. The sequence goes on from PACL01000083.1 coordinate 52,678, forward strand.
GCGGTCCTGTTCGCAGGCGCGCTGCTGGCGGCCGAGCGAGGTCTTCGAGATGATCAGCGAGAAGGCGGTCATCAGGACGATAGTCATCGCGATGATGATGATCTGGATCCACGAGATCTGGACGACGATGCCGCTCGGCGAGTCCATCAGCGTGATGCCGCCCTGGATCTGCGGCGGCAGCGGCTTGACGCGCGCGCCCTGCGTCACCTGGACGAAGTTCTGCAGGAAGATCGACATGCCGATCGCGGTGATCAACGGGGCGAGGCGGAAGGAACCGCGCAAGGGGCGGTAGGCGATCCGCTCGATGGTCCAGCCCCAGGCCGCGGTGCAGAGCATCGCCACGATGAGCATCAGGAGGATGACCAGCGGCAGGAAGGTGATGCCGATCGCCGCCAACGCCAGGAAGACGGTCAGCGCGATGAAGGAGCCGATCATGAAGATCTCGCCATGGGCGAAATTGATCATGCCGATGATGCCGTAGACCATCGTATAGCCGATGGCGATCAGCCCGTAGATCGACCCGAGGGTGACCCCGTTGATCAATTGCTGCAGAAAATATTCCATCGACCGCCTTTGTGCCGGTTCTTCTTGATCAGGGTGAGCGGCGCGGCATCGTTCGTCAGGAGCGCCACGTCCGTGTGCATGATGAATTCCATGGCAGCCATGGGCGTGGCAAGTCTCGGCTGTGAAAAAAGTCGGCGCTCGTCGATGCTGCACTGCAATGTTGCACGGGCTGCCCGGCGCGCGCCTCATGCAGGCCCGTGGCTGGCCGGCGACCTGCTGTCGTCAAGCCGGAAAAATATAATTAGATCAGTATTTTAAGTCTGATCTGGTGGGTTTGCTCGGGCTGACATCATGTCTGGCAGCAATGGAAGATCGGTTCTGCCACGCACCGAGATCGGCAGCGTTTTGAGCGCTGCGTCGGGGTGCCGGGACTGGGGCTAGACGAAAGTCGCAGAGGGCCAAAGTTCCGAAACGGGCACAGGATCGTCGACAACGTCGATCGCGGCCGAGCGAGGATTCGCCTTCCCATGCCAAATCCGGCAGTCGGGGAAGGGCAAACGGAAGAGGAAGTGCAGATGATGGTTGGATACGGTCCGATCGTTTTGATCGTCGTGTTCCTGGTGCTGATCGCGGTGATGCCGTCATGGCCCTATTCGCGGCAGTGGGGCTATCGCCCGACAATGGTCCTGGCGATCGTCTTCCTGATGCTGGCGGTCTTCGTCGCGATCGGCGGCCTCGGGCCGGCGTGACGGTCTTCGCCGCCTCCTGCCGAAACTCGGAATGATCACATGCCCGCTGATCCCCAGCGGATGCAGCGAAGGATCGCGATGGCGTTCCTCAAGCATGCTGCGAGGACAGGTTCCGGTCTGGGCGATCCCGGTTCCGCGTCGCGGGAACGCAATTCGAGTTCAAAGGTTTGTGATGAATTCTAAGCCTGTGTGAAGGAATTTTCTCATGAGCCTCGGCACGATCCTCCTCGTTATCATCATCCTGCTGCTGGTCGGCGCATTGCCGACCTGGGGCTATTCGGGCGGCTGGGGTTATGGCCCGTCGGGCATCCTCGGGCTGGTGCTCGTCGTCGTCCTCGTCCTGCTCGTGCTCGGGCGGATCTGAAGCCCGCGCATCGCCAGAATGGTTCGTGACCGAAGGCAGGAGCGGAGGCCGGTTGCCGGCCGGGATCACTGAGACCGGAGGGCAGAGCCGAGATCTCCTCCTCTGGTGTTCACCCTGCCGAGGCAGCCGCTCCCGGTTTGCCGCGAATGGTAGGCCGCCGAATGGCGCGGGCGTGAGCGTTGGGCGCACAACGACACATCATAAAAAGGCCCGCGGACGATCGTTCGCGGGCCTTTTTTCATCTTCCGATCCACAGCTGCTTTCACAAGAGCCCGAACAAGGCCGCCACGGTGATGTGAAGGATCGTAGCGGCAGCGCCGGTTGACGCACGGCCACGCATTGCGGACGTTGCGAACCGTTCGAAGCCGGAAATTGCGGAGCCGAAACCGTCCCATGCTCAACAACATCCTGATCGGCGTCTTCGTCGTGGTGCTGGCAGGGGCGGGAGGGTTCAAGCTCTTGACCCTGCCCCAGCGGCTCGGTCCCGACCAGATCGCGGCGGAGGGCAGCGGCGAGGCTGCGCGGGGCGAGCGGATCTTCTGGGCCGGCGGCTGCGTCTCCTGCCATGCGCCCTCCAAGGCCGAGGGCGAGGACCGGCTGAGGCTTGCCGGCGGCGATCCGCTGAAGACCGATTTCGGCGTCTTCCATGGGCCGAACATCTCGCCGGATCCCGAGGACGGGATCGGCGGGTGGTCACTCGCCGACTTCGCCAACGCTCTCCAGCGCGGCGTTGATCCCGAGGGGCGGCATCTCTATCCGGCCTTCCCCTACACGTCCTATGTGCGGATGACGAAGGAGGACGTCGCCGACCTCTTCGCCTATCTGAAGACGCTGCCGCAGGTCTCCGGCGAGGCTCCGGCGAACGAGCTGACCTTTCCGTTCAACATCCGTCCGGCCGTCGGCCTATGGAAGCTCGCCTTTCTGGGCGATGGCTCGCCCGTCGTCGACCTGCCGGCCGATGCCTCCGAAGCCGCCCATGCCGGCCGGTACTTGGTCGAGGGGCCCGGCCATTGCGGCGAATGCCACACGCCGCGCAGCTTCGCCGGCGCCGGCGGCCTGGAAACCGGCGAATGGCTGGCAGGCGCGCCAAATCCCGAAGGCAAGGGACGCGTGCCGAACATCACGCCGGCCAAGGCCGGAATCGGCTCCTGGTCGGGGGAAGACATCGCCTACTATCTCGAAAGCGGCTTCACGCCGGATTTCGATTCCGTCGGCGGAGCGATGGTCGAGGTGCAGGAGAACATGGCGAAGCTGACCGACGAGGATCGCGCGGCGATCGCCGCCTATCTGAAGGCGATCCCGCCGCGCGGCGACGACGAGGCAGCGGCCGGGCGCTGACCTTCGTCGGCTCCAGGTCTGCCCTTCGTCAGGTCGCCGTCTTCAGCGCTTCCTCGATGTAGATCTCGCGCAGCCTGCCGGCCGTTTCGCCCGGACGGCCGTCGCCGATCGGCTGGCCGTCGATCTCGACCACCGGAAGGACGAAGCTGGAAGCGGAGGTGATGAAGGCCTCGCGCGCCGCAAGCGCCTCCTCGACGCTGAAGGCCCGTTCCTCGATCGGGATGCCGGCTTCTCCGGCCAGCCGAAGCACGGCGGTGCGGGTGATGCCCGGCAGGATCGCGTGGGAGAGGGGGCGGGTGATCAGCCGGCCGGAGGCGTCGACGATATAGGCGTTGTTGGACGAACCCTCGGTGACAAAGCCGTCTTCCACCAGCCATGCGTCGTCGGCGCCGCGACGCTTCGCTTCGGTCTTCGCCATCGACGAATAGAGCAGCTGCACGGTCTTGATGTCCCGGCGCGCCCAGCGAAGATCGGGCACCGTCACGACCCGGAGGCCCGTCCGGGCCGCGGGCTTGTCGCGCAGGCTGCCTGCCTGGGTGAACAGGACGAGCGAGGGCGGCGTGTCCTCCGGCGGAAACAGGAAGTCTCGGTCGGCGGCGCCACGGGTCACCTGCATGTAGACCGCGCCTTCGACAAGCTGGTTGCGGGCGAGCAGTTCGCGGTGGATGGCCAAAAGTTCGGTCTCGTCCGCCGGAGCGGGCATGGACAGCTCTCCCAGCGAGCGGGCGAGCCGCGCCATGTGGCCGGCGAAGTCGATCAGCTTGCCGTCGAGGACGCTGACCACCTCGTAGACGCCGTCGGCAAACAGAAAGCCGCGATCGAAGATCGAGATCCTGCCCTCGTCCTCCGGGCAGAAGACGCCGTTCACATAGACCGTCCGCATCGCCAATCCCTCGCGTCAGCGTTTCGCTCGCGGCGCGGTATAGACCCTGTCGCGGCGCTGGGGGAGCGAAATGTTCCGATCGCGGTTCGGGTCTTGGCCCCACCGGCCCGGATCCGCATCCCGTCGGGCCTGCCTGCCGGATCCTGTATCGTCAGCTTGGCCGAATGATCCAGTTTTACGAAAGCTTCACGAGACCGGCCCCATGGTGGTGGGGAGTGTCGCACAGCGAGAAGCACCGCGTATCATGGTGGACCAGTCGTTCGAGGCGATCCTGGAAGGGGTCGTCGCCAAGCATGAAGACAGGGGCTGGCGGACCGTGTTCGGCCGGGCGTCGAGCGGCATGATGTCGGTGATCGGTATCCGGCGCGGGCCGAAGATGGCCGGCAGCGTCGCCAGTGCGGCCGCCGCGCGGGCGGCCTATGAGGACCTGCCCGACGAGGACGACTTTTCCGACTTCGATCCGCCCGAGCCGGCATCCGCGAAGGCACCGGAACCCCCGCGCCGGCCGGCCGGCCGGACGCCGGATTCCAAGCCGTCCGAATCCACCCAGGGATCGGCGGCCGAGGCGAAGGCGGCCTATGCCAAGGATCGCGACGACGCGCCGCCGCCGCCGCCGCCAGGTGCTCCGAGCACCGACCCCTACGAGATCGCCCGGGAGTTGAACATCCTGACGGCCAGCTCGGTGAAGGATCTCCTCGACGCGCGGCGCAACTTCGCCCGCAAGAATCATCCCGACCGCATGCCGATGCTCTACCGCGCCCAGGCGACGATCAGGATGCAGGTCGCCAACCGCCTCGTCGACGACGCCGTCGCTAGAATGAGCGGCCAGGGACGGCGCTAGGAGAGGGCGCGTCGCGTCGGCTTTCGGGGGCGCTTTCCATCGTCCGGGCCGCTGGCTAGATTGCCGGCTCGCCGAAAGGCAGCCGCTCCAAAAGCTGGCTGGCGGCCACGACGCTCCCTGGGACATCATGTGCTCATGAATGACGGCAATCCCGGCCTTCTCTCGGGCCTTGTCACCAGCGCTGGCGCCGAGCCGGCGGCGCCGCAACGGCTGCAGCGCGCCGAGGGACGCCTCGACCTCACGGTCAAGTTCGCCGATGGCCGGACGCGGCTCGCCGATCTCCACCAGGCGGGCTGCCTGAAGCTGCGCTTTCCCAAAGTGGCCGGCGCGACGAGCGAAGCCGTGCTGATCAACACCTCCGGCGGGCTGACCGGCGGCGACCGGCTGGAGCAGGGCTTTACCGTCGGTGCCGGCGCGAGCCTCTCCGTCACCACCCAGGCCTGCGAGCGGATCTACCGGGCGAGCTCCGACGAGGCGAGGGTGACGACGCGGCTGAAGGTGGGCGAGGGCGGATTTCTCGCCTGGCTGCCGCAGGAGACGATCCTCTTCGACGAAGCCGCGCTCTCCCGTCGGCTCGACCTCGATGCAGCGACTGACGCCGGCTTCGTCGTTTCCGAAAGCGTCATTCTCGGCCGTGAAATGATGGGCGAGGATGTCGCCCACGGCTCGTTCCGCGAGAGCTGGCGCATCCGGCTCGGCGGCAGGCTGGTCTTCGCCGAGGAGACACGCTTCGAAAGCGCGATCGCCGAACAGTCCCGAGCCGCGGCCTCGCTCGCCGGCAACCGCGCCTTCGCCACGCTCGTCGCGCGCCGCGAGGCGCCCGAAACCCTGATCGAAAATCTGCGCGCGGTAATCGGCGAGGCCGGTGGCGCGAGCCTCGTCGACGGGCTGATCGTCGCCCGCATCGTCGCCCCCTCCGGCTATCTCCTGCGGCGGCGGCTGGTTCCGGCCATCGCGGCACTGGCAAAGAGCGCCGTCCCGCGGATATGGTCGCTCTGACGCTCAGACCATCATCGAGGAAGCCAAGATGCAGCTCACCCCCCGCGAAAAGGACAAGCTCCTCGTCTCCATGGCGGCCGTCGTCGCCCGCAAGAGACTGGAGCGCGGCGTGAAGCTCAACCATCCCGAGGCCATCGCCCTGATCACCGACTTCGTCGTCGAGGGCGCGCGGGACGGCCGCAGCGTCGCCGACCTGATGGAGGCGGGGGCGAGAGTGATCACCCGGGACCAGGTAATGGAAGGCATCGCCGAGATGATCCACGACGTCCAGGTCGAGGCGACCTTTCCGGACGGCACCAAGCTGGTGACGGTGCACGAACCGATCCGCTGAGGAAGAGCACAGCGGACGGCCCGAGCGGCCAGCCCGAGCAGACGACTCGAGGCGCCGTGCGTTCGGGACGACCGGATGTGCTCCTCCCCCATCAGCACGATTTCGCTTGCCTGAGCAATTTAGCTGACTTAAGTCAGCTATCATGTTTCTGGACCCGACCACCCGTTTTCGCCGTTTCGCCCGCGCCGTCGTCACCGAGGTCGGCGCGCTCGATGAGTCCTTTCTCGGCCGCGGCCGGCCGCTCGGCGTCGCCCGGGTGCTGAATGCCATCGGCCACGGCAAGTGCGACGTCGGCGAGATCCGCGCCTATCTGGATCTCGATTCGGGGCTGGTCAGCCGGCTGTTGCGTGGCCTCGAGGAGGAAGGCCTGGTCGCAACGACGCCGCATCCGGGCGACGGAAGGCGGCGGGTCGTCGCCCTGACTGCGGCGGGCGAAGCCGAATTCGCCGCCTATGAGGCGCTGTCGAACCAGCGGGCGGAGCGGGCGCTGGCGCGTCACGCCAACCCGGACGCCCTTCTGGCGGCGATGGATCTCGTCGCCTCGGCTTTCGGCCGAGACCAGATCGAATTGCGGGAGATGGATCCGAGATCGGCGGTCGCCCGCCATTGCCTCGGCGAATATTACGCCGAGCTCGGCCGGCGCTTCGAACGCGGCTTCGACGTGACCCTCTCCGCCGACCCCGACGCCGAGACCATGGTCCGCCCGCGCGGCGCCTTCCTCGTCGCCTTCTCCGACGACATGCCGGTCGGCTGCGTCGGGCTGAAGGGAACATGTTCTGAATACGCCGAGGTGAAGCGGCTTTGGGTGGCGCCCTCTGCGCGGGGGCTGGGGCTGGCCTGGAAGATCATGGACCGGGTCGANGNNGTCGCCCGGGAACTCGGCATCCCGCTCCTCAGGCTCGACACCAACAAGGCGCTGCCCGAGGCGATCGCCATGTATCGCAAGTCCGGCTGGACCGAGATCGACCGCTTCAACGACGATCCCTATCCGGACTTCTTCTTCGAGAAGCGGCTGTAGAGCTAGGCTCAGCAGGAACGGCCGTTCCGACCTCGGCGTTGTGCTTCGTTGGTCCGCCCGGGCGCGGACGCTGAAAGGATGCTCAGCCATGCCGCTCAACCGTTTCGTCGAAGCGCAGTCGCCGGTCTACAGCCGCGCGCTCGCCGAACTGCGGGCCGGCCGCAAGCAGAGCCACTGGATGTGGTTCGTCTTCCCGCAGATCGCGGGGCTCGGCTCCTCGCCGATGGCACAGCGCTACGCGATCCAGTCGCTCGACGAGGCGAAGGACTANCTCGCCCACGCGCTTCTCGGCCGCCGCCTCGCCGAATGCACCGCAGCCGTCCTCGCCCACCCCGACAGCACCGTCCATGCGATCTTCGGCTCGCCGGACGACATGAAGTTCCACTCCTCGATGACGCTGTTCCACCGCGCCGATCCGAGGGACGAGACCTTCGGGCGGGCGCTCGACGTGTTCTTCGATGGCGAGGAAGACGAGGCGACACTGACGCGGATCTGAGCGCCGCCCCCACAGTCGCCCTCATCCTGAGGTGTGAGCCGACGAGCAAAGCTCGGGGAGCCTCGAAGGGCGAGGGCGTGGCTCCACGGTGACGAGGCGTTCTGCACCAGGCGGGAAGGCGGGAGCCCGGCGCTCCTCGCCCTTCGAGGCTCGCTCCGCTCGCAGCTCAGGATGAGCGGCTATTGCGGCGACCCGCCAGCCGCTCGCTTGTCAGGACTCATGAAGCTGGTCGCATCGGCAGGAGCGGCGTTTGCAGCGCCGATCTCCGGTCGATTTGTTGACATAAGAATATCTTTATGTGATGTGGACGGCGACCCAGAAGGATAAGCGACGCTCATGACTTCCACGACCGAACAGCTCTTCGGGCCGATGACCGAAGGCCGCAATCCGTCCGAAGCCGCCGCAGCGCTGAAACAGGCCGCCAGCGAACGCATTCTCATCCTCGACGGCGCGATGGGCACCGAGATCCAGCTCCTCGGCCTTGGCGAGGACGATTTCCGCGGCCACCGCTTCGGGGCCTGCGAGTGCCATCTGCAGGGCAACAACGATCTCCTCAACCTGACCCAGCCGCAGGCGATCGAGGACATCCACTACGCCTATGCCATCGCCGGCGCCGACATCCTGGAGACCAACACCTTCTCCTCGACGACGATCGCCCAGGCCGACTACCAGATGGAAGATCAGGTCTACGAGCTGAACCGCGACGGCGCGCGGCTGGCGCGGCGCGCGGCGATCCGCGCCGAGCAGACCGACGGCACCCGCCGGTTCGTCGCCGGCGCGCTCGGCCCCACGAACCGCACCGCCTCGATCTCGCCCGACGTCAACAATCCCGGCTACCGGGCCGTCACCTTCGACGACCTGCGCATCGCCTATGGCGAGCAGCTGCGCGGCCTGATCGACGGCGGCGCCGACATCATTCTGATCGAGACGATCTTCGACACCTTGAATGCGAAAGCCGCGATCTTCGCCTGCGAGGAGATCTTCGAGGAAAAGGGCGTGCGCCTGCCGGTGATGATCTCCGGCACGATCACCGACCTGTCCGGCCGCACCCTCTCCGGCCAGACGCCGACGGCGTTCTGGCACGCGGTGCGCCACGCCAAGCCCTTCACCATCGGGCTGAACTGCGCCCTCGGCGCGGCGGCGATGCGTGATCATCTGGCCGAGATCTCGGCCGCCGCCGACACTTTCGTCTGCGCCTATCCCAATGCCGGCCTGCCGAACGAGTTCGGCGAATACGACCAGAGCCCGGAGGCGATGGCAAAGGAAGTCGAGGTTTTCGCCAAGGAAGGCCTCGTCAACGTCGTCGGCGGCTGCTGCGGCTCGACGCCGGATCACATCAAGGCCGTGGCCGAGATGCTGAGGGCCTACAAGCCGAGGCAGATCCCGACGGTGAAGCCGCTGATGAAGCTGTCGGGCCTCGAGCCCTTCACGCTCACCTCCGACATCCCCTTCGTCAATGTCGGCGAGCGCACCAACGTCACCGGCTCGGCCCGCTTCCGCAAGCTGATCAAGGACAACGACTATCCGGCGGCCCTGGAGGTCGCGCGGCAGCAGGTCGAGAACGGCGCCCAGATCATCGACATCAACATGGACGAGGGCCTGATCGACTCCAAACAGGCGATGGTCGACTATCTCAACCTCGTCGCCGCCGAGCCGGACATCGCCAAGGTGCCGGTGATGATCGATTCCTCGAAGTTCGAGGTGATCGAGGCAGGGCTGAAATGCGTCCAGGGCAAGGCGCTGGTCAATTCGATCTCGATGAAGGAGGGCGTGGAGGCCTTCCTCGCCCAGGCCAAGCTGATCCAGCGCTACGGCGCGGCAGTCGTGGTCATGGCCTTCGACGAGAAAGGCCAGGCCGACTCTTACGAGCGCAAGGTCGAGATCTGCACCAAGGCCTACAAGCTTTTGACCGAAGAGGCTGGCTTTGCGCCCGAGGACATCGTCTTCGATCCGAACATCTTCGCCATCGCCACCGGCATCGAAGAGCACAACGGCTACGGCGTCGCCTTCATCGAGGCGACCCGGACGATCCGCAAGACCCTGCCGCACGCCCACATCTCCGGCGGCGTCTCCAACCTGTCCTTCTCCTTCCGCGGCAACGAGGCCGTGCGCGAGGCGATGCATGCGGTGTTCCTCTACCACTGCATCCAGGCGGGCATGGACATGGGCATCGTCAATGCCGGCCAGCTCGCCGTCTACGATTCGATCGATCCGGAGCTGCGCGAGGCCTGCGAGGACGTCATCCTCGACCGCAAGCCGGCCGACGGCGGCGACCCGACCGAGCGCATGCTCGAGCTTGCCGAGCGCTACAAGGGCCAGGGCGGCGGCAAGGCCAAGGAGAAGGATCTCTCCTGGCGCGAGAAGCCGGTCAACGAGCGTCTCGCCCATGCCCTCGTCAACGGCATCACCGAATATATCGACGTCGATACCGAGGAGGCCCGCCAGGCCGCCGAGCGGCCGCTGCACGTCATCGAAGGCCCGCTGATGGCCGGCATGAACATCGTCGGCGACCTGTTCGGCGCCGGCAAGATGTTCCTGCCCCAGGTGGTGAAGTCGGCCCGCGTCATGAAGCAGGCCGTGGCCCTTCTCCTTCCCTACATGGAAGAGGAGAAGCGGCTTCTCGGCGGCGAGCAGCGCAAGAATGCCGGCAAGGTGCTGATGGCGACGGTGAAGGGCGATGTCCACGACATCGGCAAGAACATCGTCGGCGTCGTCCTCGCCTGCAACAATTACGAGGTCATCGACATCGGCGTCATGGTGCCGGCGGCAAAGATCCTCGAAACGGCCAAGCGCGAGAAGGTCGACATCATCGGCTTGTCGGGCCTGATCACCCCGTCGCTCGACGAGATGGTGCATGTGGCTTCGGAGATGGAGCGCGAGGGCTTCGACATCCCGCTCCTCATCGGCGGCGCGACCACCAGCCGCGTCCACACGGCGGTGAAGATCCATCCGCAATACGAGCGCGGCCAGAGCGTCTACGTCACCGACGCCTCACGGGCCGTCGGCGTCGTTTCCAGCCTGTTGTCGGAAGAGACCCGCGACAAGACGATCGCCGGCATCCGCGAGGAGTACAAGAAGGTCGCCGAGGCCCACGAGCGCTCCGAGCGCGACAAGAAGCGCATGACGCTCGCGGCTGCCCGGGCCAATGCGATGAAGATCGACTGGTCCGCCTATGAGGCGAAGGCGCCGTCCTTCATCGGCACCAAGGTCTATCAGGACTTCGACCTCGCCGATCTCGCCGAGCACATCGACTGGACGCCGTTCTTCCAGACCTGGGAGATGAAGGGCCGCTATCCCGGCATCCTGGAAGACGAACGCCAGGGCGAGGCGGCGCGCGCGCTGTTCGCCGACGCCAAGGCGATGCTGAAGCAGATCGTCGATGAGAAGTGGTTCGTGCCCAAGGCCGTTGTCGGCTTCTGGCCGGCCAATGCGGTCGGCGACGACATCCGCGTCTTCGCCGACGACACCCGCGGCGAGGAACGCGCGACGTTCTTCACCCTGCGCCAGCAGCTGTCGAAGCGCGGCGACCGGCCGAATCTCGCTCTGTCCGACTTCGTCGCGCCTCAGGATTCGGGCCGTCCCGACTATGTCGGCGGCTTCTGCGTGACCGCCGGCATCGAGGAAGAGGCGATCTCCAACCGCTTCGCCAAGGCCAATGACGACTACGCCTCGATCATGGTCAAGGCGCTGGCCGACCGTTTCGCCGAGGCCTTCGCCGAGCGCATGCATGCGATGGTGCGCCGCGAGCTCTGGGGCTACGCGCCGGACGAGACCTATACGCCGGAGGAGCTGATCGCCGAGCCCTATGCCGGTATCCGTCCCGCGCCGGGCTATCCGGCGCAACCGGACCACACCGAGAAGCTGACCCTGTTCGAGCTGCTCGACGCCGAGAAGGAAATCGGCGTGAAGCTGACCGAAAGCCTCGCCATGTGGCCGGGCTCCTCCGTCTCCGGGCTCTATATCGGACACCCGGACGCGCACTACTTCGGCGTCGCCAAGGTCGAGCGCGACCAGGTCGAGGACTATGCCAGGCGCAAGGGCATGAGCGTCGAAGAGATCGAGCGCTGGCTGGCGCCGGTGCTCAACTACGTGCCGAAGCCTCGGGCGAGCGAGCCGGTCGACGAGGCGGCTTGAGGGGCGCGCCAGAGTTGGCGCACGGCAACGGTCATTGATGGGCTGTGGCAGGCGATGGTCCGACGGCAGGACAAGAACCGCGCCAACGGCAAGCAGGCCATAGGACTGCCGAACAGAGGCGCGGCCGGGCGTCCCGGCAACGCGACGGTGCAGGCATCTGCGCCGTCGTTTGCTTGAGGGGCGTCCGCTTCTGCCCAGGCCCTCATCGGCCTCTCTCTCCCCGGGATACGGGACAGTGAGCAATATGAGCTGCGCTCACGACAGGCCTGCATTCACGTCATAACGAGCACAAACTTCAAAGCGTTGAAAACGCGGTGCCGCGAATCGCGAAATTCCTGAAACTCCAATTATATCAGATAATTATTCAAGTCACGAGAATGTTACGGAGCCGAGATAGGCAGCCCCGCTGACTGTTCGAAGACAGTCGATAGAGGGGACCTGAATTGTCTAACACTGAAAAGCTGCATGTCTCGACGGCACTCGCCGTCCTGCTATCCGTTTGTCCTTCCGTCGCCATGGCGCAGGAAGCCTATCTGAACAAGGATGTCCCGGCCTATGTGGACGACGGATATTCGAACGAGCGCAACGATCCGCGCTATGCTACCGCGGAAACCAATGCAGCGGTCAGGCTGCTGAGCGGTTTCCTGGAGATCTGGCAGCCGCGCACGCCTTATGTCGATGCCGACAACGCCATCGACGCCGGCTACGGATATCCCGCCGTCCCGGCGACGGACTGGGATGGCATTCCCGGCAGCGCGACGGATGGCAAGGTCCTGAATCAGGCCGTGCACGACTACAACATCCAGTACGTCATCGACGCCACCCGGAACCGCACCGCCCAGGAAGCCGAGGACGCCTATCTCGATGACCGCCGGGCCAAGGGCTACAGCGTCCTGACGGGCCTTGGGCCGCTCAAGGACGCCTGGATCAAGGGCAGCAAGCAGTACACGACGATCCTCGGCGTCGCCGACGATGCCACCACCATCAAATATGACGACGAGGGCAACAACAACGGCGCCGGCTGGTGGGAAGGCAACGACGATCTCGGCATCGCCGTCGAGCTCGTCGGCCGCATGGGCTACCACGCCTCGACCGAGCCCTCGAAGCGCTACTTCAAATATGCCCGGCCATGGCGCTGGTCGGACGAGGTTTCCGTCCTGCCCACGCTGGAGCCCGCCAAGAACCCGAACCCTGTCAAGGACGGCGGCTTCCCGAGCGGTCATACCGCAGAAGCCTGGCGCGATTCGCTCGCCCTTGCCTACATGGTCCCGCAGCGCTTCCAGGAGCTGGTGACGCGCGCCGTGTCACTGGGCGACAGCCGCATTCTTGCCGGTATGCATTCGCCCCTCGACGTCATCGGTGGCCGCATGCTGGGCACCGCCTCCGTCGTCTACAACCTCAACCGCGAGAATGGCGACGACGGCTTCAACTGGCAGGACCTGAAGCAGGACGCCTATGAGCAGGCGCAGGCCTGGCTGATGAAGGAGACCGATTCCGCCACGGCGGCCGATCTCTACATCGCCGCCCATGAAGGCGACCTGTCGGTGGACCGTTTCGCCGATCGCGAGGCCAACGCCGCCTATGTCGCCGAGCGCCTCACCTACGGCTTTGCTCCGATCGGTGCCACCGACGAGCCGATGCACGTTCCGAAGGGCGCCGAGGTCCTTCTGGAAACCCGCATGCCCTATCTGACGGCGGACCAGCGCCGTGCGGTCCTGGCGACCACCGGCCTGCCGTCGGGGCTGCCGGTGATGGACGATCCGGAAGGATACGGCCGTCTCAATCTCTTCGCCGCGGCCGACGGCTACGGCGCCTTCTGGGACGACGTCACCGTCACCATGGACAAGGAGCTCGACGGCTTCAACGCCTTCGACGCCTGGCGCAACGACATCAGCGGCGAAGGCAAGCTGACCAAGGACGGCACCGGCACGCTGATGCTGACCGGCCTCAACACCTATGCCGGCGGCACCCGCGTTGCCGGCGGCATGCTGGTCGGCACCAACGGCCAGGCCTTCGGTACCGGCGACATCCTGGTCGATGCGGATGGTCAGCTGGTGGTCAACACCCTCGTCGACAGCACCATGGCCAACGATGTCGCCGGCACCGGCAGCTTCGAGAAGCGCGGCACCGGCAACCTTGCCTATACCGGTGACGGTTCGCAGTTCACCGGCACGACCCTCGTCAGCGGCGGACGCTTCTCCGTCGACAGTTCCTGGGGCGGGGCGCTCGACATCACCGAGGGCGGCGTCCTCGGCGGCATCGGCACGGTTGGCAGTGTCACGCTCGGCAAGGGCAGCCGCCTGTCGCCCGGCAATTCCATCGGCACCTTGACCGTCAATGGCGACCTGTCGCTCGGCTCCGGATCCACCTACGACCTGGAACTCGCCAGCAATGGCAGCTCCGACCGCACCATCGTCAGCGGCACCGCCGCGATCGACGGCGCAACGGTCAATGCCATCGCCCTCGACAAGACGGTCAGCTATGCGGCAGGACAGAGCTATACGTTCCTGTCTGCCGGCAGCGTGACCGGCGAGTTCGGCAGCCTGCTGATCGATTCCGCCTTCATCGACTCCAAGCTCTTCTACACGTCGACCGACGTGACGCTGCGCCTGTCCACATGGGGCGGCAAAGCCTTCACCACGGCGGCTGAGACCGCCAACCAGCGCGCCGCAGCCGCAGGGCTCGACGCGCTCGACCAGACGGCGGGATCGGCTAGCCTCGCCCTCTACAATGCCGTCCTGTTCATGAACGAAGCCGAGGCCCGCGACGCCTTCGACCAGGTCTCGGGCGAATTGCACGGCAGCGTCCAGTCGGCGCTGCTCACCAATTCCCGGATCGTCAGCGACACGGTGCTCGATCGCATGAGCGCGGGCAATACCGGGATCTGGACCTCGGGCTACGGCGCCTTCGGCCAGTTCGACGGCAACGACAACACCGCGTCCTACGACCTGAACGGCGGCGGCGTCTTCTTCGGCGGCGACGGCTATGTGGCAGATAACCTGCTTCTCGGCCTGATGACCGGCTGGGGACGCTCGTCCCTCGACAGCGACGGCAATGCCGGCTCGGCCGACATCGACAGCTACCATGTCGGCATCTACGGCCGCACCGGTCTCGGTGGGGTTTCGGTGAAGGCGGGCGCGGCCTACAGCTTCAGCCAGGTCGATACGGAACGCTCGCTCAATTTCGGCGGCTTCTCCGACAAGCTGGAGGCCGACTACGATGCCGGCGTGACGCAGTTCTTCGGCGAGGCCAGCTACAGCCTGGCCTTGAGCGAGACCTCTGAGCTGGCGCCCTTCGTCAATCTGTCCCATGCGATCGTGTCGACGGACGACTTCTCCGAAACCGGCGGCGCCGCGGCGCTTTCGGGCGAGGACGGCGATGCTCAGGCCACCTTTACCATGGTGGGCCTCAGGGCTTCGGGCGACTTCGACCTCGCCGGAACCGCGCTGACCGTCGACGCGATGGCCGGCTGGCGGCATGCCTTCGGCGATCTGGCGCCAGAGGCCCGGATGACGCTTGCCAATGGCGGCAGCTTCACGGTCGAGGGCGCGCCGATCGGCCGCGATGCGGCCAAGGTCTCCGTCGGCGTCGGCATGAAACTCAGCGACAGCGCCGACTTCGGCGTGTCCTATCACGGCGAGTTTTCCGGCGAGGCGTCGGAAAACAAGGCTCGGGCGGACTTCACCTTCCGCTTCTGATCGCACCTGCGACGAGGATCCCGGGGCAGCGTGCTCCGGGATCCTTCATGTTTCGGCCGGTCGGCGCACTGCCGGCCGGCTGCCTTCGACCTGGCCGGGCTGTGGGCCCGGTGACGCCTGCGGCACGTGCCGCCAGACCCTGCAGCGAGGGGCCGGTCGCCAGCGACGGCGCTGCGCCGGTCGGTTTGGTCTGGCGCGGGCGCATCTCCCGACACAACGCCGATGCTGCGGCATGCGAGGCGAGCGGCTGTTCGAGGTCGTGCCGGTGCCTGCGGATCGCCGCTGCGAGCGCAGCTGGTCCATTTTTCCATGCCGGACGGGTTTTTTGAAACGGCAGACGCTGCGGTTTCGCGCCGCAGCAACTATGTTCTGCCGGATTGACCGCACCCTGGCATCGCGATCATACAGCCGGGACAGTTCGGCGCGGCCGCCATTCCTGGATGGCAGGGGCCGCAGGCCGCCGCGCGAGGCGGCGGGGCCGCGCGGCAGATGACGACGATGAGAGAGGCAATTGGCATGAGTTCAGTCGCGACGAGTGAAGAGACGACGGCATTCCCGATCCCGGCGGGCGTCTTCGCCGAGACGGTGACGGCGGTGAAGCACTATACCGACCGGCTGTTCTCCTTCCGCATGACCCGGCCGGCGAGCTTTCGCTTCCGCTCTGGCGAATTCGTGATGATCGGCCTACCGAATGCGGCGAAACCCGTGTTTCGGGCCTATTCGATTGCCAGCCCGGCCTGGGACGAAGAGCTGGAATTCTTCTCGATCAAGGTACCGGGCGGCCCGCTCACCGAGCATCTCCAGAAGATCCAGCCGGGCGACACCGTGCTGATGCGCAAGAAGCCGACCGGCACCCTGGTGCATGATGCTCTCATTCCCGGAAAGCGCCTGTTCCTGTTCTCGACCGGAACCGGCATCGCCCCCTTCGCCTCGGTCATCCGCGATCCCGAGACCTATGAGAAGTTCGAGCAGGTCATCCTCACCCAGACCTGCCGCGAAAACGCCGAGCTGGATTACGGCCGCGAACTCGTCGAGACCACCAGGAACGACGAGCTGATGAGCGAATTCGTCGGCGACAAGCTGATGTTCCACGCCAGCGCCACCCGCGAGGGCGAGACGAGGGGCCACCGGGTCACCACGCTGATCGAGAACGGCAAGCTGTTCACCGACCTCGGCATCGAGCCTTTGAACCCCGAGACGGACCGGGCGATGATCTGCGGCTCGATGGCGATGCTGCGCGAGATCGAAGGGCTGCTTCAGGCGAGAGGCTTCGAGGAAGGCGCCAACAACAAGCCGGGCACCTACGTCGTCGAGCGGGCCTTCGTCGACTGAACGGCGGCCACGTCCGACGTCTGAAGATGTCGTGCGACGAGAACTGATCCTACCGAAAGGCCCGCCCGCACGAGCGGGCCTTTTATCATTGCCGGTCAGACCTCCGGGTCGAACAGCGGCTCCGGCAGCCCGGGCACCTCGGTGCGCATGGAAAAGACGCCGCCGGAATGGGGCAGCCGCTCCAGCTCTTCCGCCGGCCGGCCGTCCCGTGCCGAGGTGACGTAGAGGGTCCTGAGGTCCGCGCCGCCGAAGGCGATCATGGTGGTGCACATCGCGGGCACCTGATATTCGGCCAGAAGCTCGCCCGCCGGCGAGTAGCGCTGCACCCGGCCGCCTTCGTAGAGGGCCGACCAGTAGCAGCCCTCGGCGTCCACGGCCGCGCCGTCCGGCCGTCCGCGATCCTCGCCCTCGGGTTTGAGTTCGGCGAAGACCCGGCGGTTCGACGCTTCGCCGGTCTCGGCGTCGTAGTCATAGGCATAGATGGTGAAGCGCGGCGTGTCCGAGTGGTACATCGTGCGGCCGTCGGGCGAGAATGCCAGGCCGTTCGAGGTGAGGATGCCGCCCTCTATCTTCTGAAGGCCGCGCCGGTCGAAGCGGTAGAGCGAGGCGGTGCCGCCGGCCTTCTTCTCGTCGATCGTGCCGAGGATGAAGCGGCCGCGCGGGTCCGTGCGCCCGTCGTTGAAGCGGTTGGTGGTGGTGGGTTCCGGATTGGGCGCGAGCATGGTGACGCGCTCGCCGGCCGGCGAAAGCTGCCACACGCCTGAACGCAGGCCGGCGACGAAGCCGCCATCCTTGCGGATCGCAAAGCAGCCGATCTCCTCCGACAGTCCGGTGATCGTGTGGCGCCCCGTTTCCGGCTCGAGGCGGTGGAGCTTCATGCCCTTGATGTCGGCGAAATAGAGCGCCTTCTCCGCCGGCGCCCAGACCGGGCATTCGCCGAGGGCGCATTGCGCGTCGAGAACGAGGGTGAACGGCGAGGTCATCGGGAAAACTCCAGGGCTGGCGCCGGGCTGCCGGCCGGCAATTCGACGTGGCGATGGGTTGCCCTTCCTGCCTGTCCCGGCGGGGTTTCCGCAAGAGGCGCACAAGAGGAAAGACCGGGCCAGGCTAGAGCGGGATGAGATCAGCTTCGATCGACATCCCGCTCTAGCCCCTTCTTGCCGCATGATCTTTTCCGAAAACCGGTTCCCACTTTTCGGGATCATGCTCTAACGGGCGGCGCGTCCTGAAAGCGATGGCCGCCGTCATCGACGGCGCCGACATCGTGGCCCGGCCCCGGGACGATGGCGGGCGTTGGCGCGCATGACGCGGCGAAATCCCCTATGACGGGTCCGTCCTCACCGATACGCACATGATTCTGGCCCATGACCCTCCTCACCATCGCGCTCCTCTTCCTGGCCGGCTTTGCCGCGGCCGCGATCAACGCGGTCGCCGGCGGCGGCACCTTCATCTCCTTCGGCGCGCTGACGCTCATCGGGGTGCCGCCGATCTCGGCCAATGCCACCTCGTCGATCGCCCAGTTGCCGGGCTATTTCACCTCGACACTGCCTTATCTGAAGGACATCCGGACGATCTGGCGGGGCATCGCGGTGCTCGCGGTCGCCTCCATCGCCGGCTCGTGCCTCGGGGCGCTCCTGCTTCTGTGGCTGAACAACGAACAGTTCTCCGCCGCGGTGCCCTGGCTGCTGATCGGCGCGACGGGGCTGTTCGCCGCCGGGCCCTTGTTGAAGCCGAAGCCGCGCGAGGCGGCCGCCACCAGCGAGCGACGCGGCCTCGCGGCACCGGCGCTGCAATTCGTCACCTCGATCTATGGCGGCTTCTTCGGCGCCGGCATGGGAATCATGATGCTGGCGACGCTGGGGCTGACGGACGCCGGCGACTATCACCGCCTCAACGCCATCAAGAACGTTCTGGCCAATGTCATCGCCATCGTCGCAATCGCCGTCTTCGTCGCCGGCGGGGTGGTCAACTGGCCGGGGGCGCTGGCGATGATCCCGGGCGTCGCGCTCGGCGGCTATTCCGGCGTCTGGATCGCCAAGCGCGTCCCGCAGATCGCGGTGCGCATCTTCGTCATCGCGGTGGGACTGTTTCTGGCGGGCTACTACTTCGTCACCGGGTGAGGTCGTCTTGCCGATGCCGCCCTGCGCAGCCGGTCGCGCAACGCCGGCATCGTGGCGTGTGGCAGGTGCTTCCGACGATGGACGCAGGTCCGCGTTCCCGCGCCGCAAAGCGGCCGGGGGCTGGGGATGCGAGCCGCCTGAAAGCGGCAGAGAGCGCCGTCCGGCGGGACGACGGGATGCCGGAGGCAGACCCTGCGAACTTATGAATTGATACGGTCCGCCTCCGGCATCCCGCGCGGTGTCTTGCCGGTCTCGATGCATCGCTTCGGCCCGCTGCCTTTTCGGGCGACCCCGACGCTGCCGCGAAGGGGACGGGTCGTCGCGATGGCGGCTGGCGCTTCCCGGGTGCCCCCGGTCAAGCGGACCGATCCGCGCTCCCCCCGTAGTGGAGGAGGGGCCAGCGGCGCCTCGAAACCGTCCGGGACGGGCGCCCTCCGGAAGAGCACGCCGCCGCGGACACCGCCCGCCGGCCCCCGAACGATCCCGGTGATCATTCGTGCCCGTTCCGTGGGCCGGCGGTGAGGGGATGATGGGCGAGGGGCGGGAGGGGGAAGATATCATTGTTGGGTAGAGGACGGGATTCGCCGCTCGATTCAGTCGGATGAGACGCTATCGGGCCGGGCGCCGATCTTCAGATATCTTCCCCTTGGTGCCGTGAGCTCATGATCGACCTTCGACAAAGGGGGGCGGCGTGGCGAACGAAATCAATAATTTCGAGCTGAGGGATACGCTTCGTGCCATCGCAGCAACGCGGCTGGCCGTTGCGGATTTGCAAGCCGAACTCGCGGCTCGTCGCTTCGTCCTGGCGCTCCGGGCGAATTTCGACCCCACCCAGCCGCGTCATCCCAGAGGCTCCGGCCACGTTTCCGGACGCTGGCGCGATGGTGGACCTTCGGGAGCTGGGTCGGGAGTCAGAACCTCATCCGGAAAGACGCGCCGGTTCAGCCTTCCCGCCCGGGCCGGGATCGGACACAATGGCGGTCCTCCCCTGGAAGATCCGCCGGATCTGCCGAAGCAAGAACCAAGCTCGTACGCGCAAGGAACAATCTGGCCAAGCGCTCGGCAATATGGCTGAGACGTGCTCTCGGTCGCGGCTCCAACAAGCGGTTGCTCGCCTTCGTGGCCGCGCTGGAAGCCGTCGGTTATCTGGATGATTTCTTCAGCCCGATCGAAACCTATCTCGACGAGCCGAAAAGCTTGAGCGAGTTGAGACGCGACGTCAGCCGGTGGCGTCGTCGTCCCGGGACGGAGGTTCACCACATCGTGGAGAAAACCGCAGCCTATGCCGAGGGGTTTTCCTCTTCGATGGTCGAGAGTCCGGAGAACCTCGTTCGTTTGCCGACCTATCGTCACAACGAAATCACGGCGTGGTACCAACAAGCAAACCCAAGATTCGGCGGGCAATCGCCACGACAGTATCTGCGTGGTAGAAGTTGGGAAGAACGCGTCGAGGTTGGTCATGATGCGTTGCGCGAATATGGGGTGCTGAAATGAGGGCGCATTCGACATTGGCAAGTTCTTCAGTGGACCAACTGATCGCGGCTTACGCTGCGATAGGCGTCGAGCAGTACGAATCCACGCAAACCCATGAAGTTTCGCGTTATAATCGTCTCTTCAAAAAGCGGAGAGAGATTACCGCGGAACTGCGTCGGCGCGGGCCGACCGCAGTGCGCGCCCTGCTACCGCTGCTCAGTCACCCGAATCTGCAGGTCATTCTCATGGCGGCTGAGGATTTGATGGATCTCGAGCCGGCGAGGTGCCGCGTGGCGTTCGAATATGTGAAAGCATCGCAGATCATGACGCAAGCGGCGGATGCTTCGCTCAGCCTCAAGATCATGGATGGGGAGATCAGGCCGTTCGTGTAAGGGCTTGCCGGGACTGCCGGGACGCGCCTGTAGCAGCTGTTGGTGGCTGCCGACGCATCCGCCACCTGTCGATACCCAGTCATTTCGCAAGCGGCGTCCTTGTAGAAGCTTCGTCGAGCAGCGGGACGAGGTTGTGCCGATCCCCTCGTGGTTCGACAGGCTCACCATGAGGGGATGAAAGGGTTCGACCATGTCTGCTCGAACGAGGAAGCGCGCGACGCCAAATCCCCTCATCCTGAGCTTGTCGAAGGGCGAGGGGATCGGCACTCATCGCATGCCACTCGTCCATTTCAGGGCGTGGACGCGCTCCTGCATCCGGTCATGGTGAGAGCTCTTCGCCAGCAGCCACGGTCTCAATCACCGCGACCCAGCCATCGCCTCGTGTCAGGCTCGTTTTCGTTGTGCGAGAGGGCGGGCAGGCAATGGTACCGGTGTGCGATCAGAGCCTCTTTCTTCGCTCGGGACCACCCCTTGATCTGCTTTTCCCGTGCGATCGCGTCGAGCATGCGGTCGTGGGATTCCGAAAAGACGAGTTCAACGGGGCGGCGCTTCTTCGTGTACCCGTCGCAAATGCCGGCGTTATGTTCCCATAGCCGAGATTCGATCGGCTGTTTTGTCAGGCCGGTATAGTAGGAGCCATCGGCGCAGCGCAGGATATAGACGGTGGCGTCGAGCATCGCCTCTTCCCTCGTCCTTCGACAGGCTCAGGATGAGGGAAGAGGCAGGTCGCGGCAAGCCGTGATCGCCGTTCTGCTTCGTCGAATTGGGTCGTCGGTCCGTCAAGAATAGAGGTTTTCGCTGCAGGGCTTTCAATCAGCGTCCCAGTAGCCCCTCATCCTGAGCCTGTCGAAGGGCGAGGGGCGCTCGGCGCCCGCTGAAGCTCCACCCTCGTGGTTCGCCCTTCGACAAGCTCAGGACACTCACCATGAGGGTGGAGGGGCAACGTGTCGCCTCAACTATCCATCTTCAGCGCCGCGATGAAGGCCTCCTGGGGGATCTCCACCTTGCCGAACTGGCGCATGCGCTTCTTGCCCTCTTTCTGCTTTTCGAGGAGCTTGCGCTTGCGGGTGGCGTCGCCGCCGTAGCATTTGGCGGTGACGTCCTTGCGGAGAGCCGAGATGGTCTCGCGGGCGATGACCTTGCCGCCGATCGCCGCCTGGATCGGGATCTTGAAGAGGTGGTTGGGGATCAGCTCCTTGAGCTTCTCGCACATCGCTCTTCCCCGTCTGTCGGCCTGGGTGCGGTGGACGAGCATGGAGAGGGCGTCGACCGGCTCGGCATTGACGAGGACGGAGAGCTTCACGAGGTCGCCCTCGCGATATTCGGTCATCTGGTAGTCGAAGCTGGCATAACCCTTGGAGATGGACTTCAGCCGGTCGTAGAAGTCGAAGACCACCTCGTTCAGCGGCAATTCGTAGGCGACCATCGCGCGCTTGCCGACATAGGAGAGGTCGAGCTGGATGCCGCGTCGCTCCTGGCACAGCGTCAGGATGTTGCCGAGATAGTCGTCCGGGGTGAGGATCGTCGCCTTGATCCAGGGCTCCTGAATGTGGTCGATCCTGACGACGTCGGGCATGTCGGCGGGGTTGTGCAGTTCGATGTCCGAGCCGTCGGTCATATGGATCTTGTAGACCACCGAGGGGGCCGTCGCGATCAGGTCGAGGTCGAACTCGCGGGACAGGCGCTCCTGGATGATCTCGAGATGCAGCAGGCCGAGGAAGCCGCAGCGGAAGCCGAAACCGAGGGCCGCCGAGGATTCCATCTCGAAGGAGAAGCTGGCGTCGTTGAGGCGCAGCTTGCCCATGGCGGCGCGCAGGTCGTCGAAGTCGGCGGCGTCGACGGGGAAGAGGCCGCAGAAGACGACCGGCTGCGCCGGCTTGAAGCCCGGCAGCATCGTGGTGGTCGGGCGCTTGTCCTCGGTGATGGTGTCGCCGACGCGGGTGTCGGCGACCTCCTTGATCGAGGCGGTGATGAAGCCGAGCTCGCCGGGGCCGAGGGCATCGACCTGGACCATCTTGGGGGTGAAGACGCCGACCCGGTCGACCGGATATTTGGCGTCGGTGCCCATCATCCGGATGGTCTGACCCTTCTTCAACTCGCCGTCGATGATGCGCACGAGGACGATGACGCCGAGATAGGCGTCGTACCAGCTGTCGACCAGCATCGCCTTCAGGGGCGCCTTGCGGTCGCCTTCCTTGGGCGGCGGCAGGCGGTGGACGATCGCCTCGAGCACGTCGGGAATGCCCATCCCGGTCTTGGCGCTGATCGCGATCGACTGGCTGGCGTCGATCCCGATC
>PACL01000084.1 GCA_002700095.1 Fulvimarina sp.
TTGCTTCGTTCTGCTCGCTGCGAGCAGGGCGCCCCCTCCGGTCAGTTCTCGCGGATGCCGAGCGCCTCGACGACGATCTCGTTCGAACCCTGGGTCTGCGGATCGGCGACGACGCCCATCAGTTCGAGCATCAGCCGGACATTGCGCAGGACGCGCTGCTGATCGGAGCGGGTCTTGTAGGAGAAGGTGATCTCCGAGAAGTCCGAGCCGGTGACGTCGAGGTCGAGGGCGCATTTCCAGTAGGCCATGTACTCCTCGACGGCGTTCATCTGGCGCTGCTCGAAGCCGCGGAAGGTGACCGAGAAGGTGGTCGGGATGTTGTCGCAGCCGCTGCCGGCAGCGCCGCGGCTGGGCAGTGCGGCGACATCGCCGATGGCGTCGTTGATCGGCGCGTTGTCGATGGTCTCGACCTGGCTGGCGCCGCTGCCGCCATACTGGCGGCCGAGAAGGCCGGCGATCTGGAGAGCCAGCTTGTTGCCGGCATTGCGGGCCAGCTTCTCGCCGTTCTGGGAGACGAATTCCTTGATGCAGTGCGGATCGGCCGGGGTGCCGTTGAGGCCGGCCGCGCAGCCGGTGAAGGAGACGCCCTGGGTATCGAGGTCGAGGTTGTCCGAGCCGACGAAGCGGCCGCTGCGCACGTCGAGGGCGCGGTAGTTCAGCGCCATCTGCAGCTTGACGATGCCGCTGTAGGGCTCGGTCACCGCACGGGCGTAGATCGTGTAGGGGACGACGATGTCCATCTGCGGATTGTTGACCGAGCGCACCACCGAGATCAGCTCCTCGTCGGTGCGGCGCTGGCGATCCTGCTGGTAGAAGTTCAGCGTCAGGGCGGTCTCGTCGTAGACGTCCATGCCCTCGATGCCGTATTGGCGCAGCCGCGACTGATAGGCCGGGGCGTTGAGCGTCTGGTTGATGGTCGACAGCACCGCATTCTGGATGCGGGTGTTGCGCACGAGGCTCTCTGGATCCCAGTCCTCCTGCATCACGAGAAGATTGATGGTGGCGGCCTCGGCTGCGCCGGCGAAGGCGCAGATGCCGAAGATCGCGGCGGCGGCGGTTTTAGCGAGCATCTTCATTGGGGCTCTCCGGTGTTTCGAAAGGGTTGGGCAGTGGGTACGGCCGGCGCGGCATTGCGGCCGGGCGGCAAGGGCGATGATCGTTCGTCGCTGGCCCTCCCTTCAGTTCTCGATCGCCGAGTTCTGATCGTCGGCGGCGCTTGCGGGGGGACGGGCGACGGGCGTCGCCTTGTCGCCCCTCGGCGCGGGTGCCGGATCAGGCAGTTCGACGGCAACGGGCGTGGGCTGGCTGCTGCCGGCGTCGCTCGGAACGTCGCTGCAGGGAACCGGCGTCGGGCGATTGCCGAAGTCGTCGAGGCCGGTCCTTGCCGGACGCGGATCGACGATGCCTTCGGTGCCTTCGCAGTCGACCGCGGCGAGCGACGGCGGCGAGCCGTATTCGGCGAGGCCGAGGTCGCGCTCGCTCGGCGCCGGACCCTTGCGATAGGTCGGCCGCGGCGCCTCGAAGCGCTCGGAGGTCGGGCCGGAATAGCCGTCTTCGATCAGGGTGATCTCGACCCGCCGGTTGATGCCGTCGCGGGGCCGCTTGCGGTCGGCTAGGCGGGTCTCGCCGAAGCCGACGACGATCAGGCGATCGGGATCGATGCGGAAGTTCTTGACGAGATAGCGCTTGGCCGACAGGGCCCGGCTTTCCGAAAGCCACTGGTTGTAGCCGTCCTTGCCGGTGGAATCGGTGTGGCCGGCAATGAGGTACTGGCCGCCCTCGAGCTCGCTCGCCTCCAGCGCATAGCCGAGATCGTCGAGCACGTCGCCGGTCTCGGCCGTGATGTCGAAGCTGTCGAAATCGTAGTAGACGGCGAGATCGACCGAATGGTTGTAGTTGAGGTAGACCGTTCGGCTGCCGCGGTCGGGCAGGGGGATCTCCATCTGGATGATGCGGTTGGCATAGGCCGCGTCGGAATAGCGGCTGCGGGCCGCGGGCTTGAGGGTCCGGACGATCCGCTCCGCCCGTTCGCTCATCTGATGCGGCTTGCCCTGCTGGGCGAGCGCCGGGGCGCCGGCGCCGACGAAAACCGGCGCCGCCGACAGCATCAGCGCCGCCAGGAGCACATGCGCAAGACGGCCTGCCGGCCTTGCCTCCGCCAGGGTGTTCTGCCCTGCCGTGCGACCGTTCCGGCCTGTCGTCGAACCCGTCATCCTCGCCATGTCCTTCAGCCTTTTGATGCGGTTGATCGGTTGCTTCGTGGAGTGGAAGCGCCAGGGTGTTTTGCGTCGCCCGGTCATCGTCCGAGCAGCAGTTCGTTGTAGGTGCTCGCCGGATCGCTGCCGCCGATGATCGCGTTCGGTGACGTGGCCGGCGCCGGCTGGAGGCCCCCTGCGGGCTGCGGCGTCGGCTGCACCGTGGAAGCGGGACCGGCCGCGGCGGCATCCGGCGCCTGCGGGGTGGCTGCGACGACGGGCGGGACCGGCGCCGGGGCGCCGCTGGATGCCGGAGCGGCTTTCAGGAGGGCACTCCGGCCTAGGACGTCGGCGATGTTGGAGCCTTCGTTGAAGCTCGACGGATCGTTCTCGTTCAGCCCGCCGGTATGGTGGATGCCGACGACCTGGCGATCGGAATTGAAGATCAGCGCGCCCGACGAGCCGGGCAGGGTGTCGCAGCGATGCCGCAGCTTCGGGCCCTCGACCTGCTTGTCCGCCGCATAGCAACGGAACTGCGTCATCATCTTCGGCTGTCCGGCCGGATGGTGGACGATGGTCAGCCGCTCGAGCGGCCGCGACCGCTCGCGGGAAAACGGGATCGCCTCGATGCCGGCAGGGGCGGGGCCGGCGAGGCGCGCCAGCGCGTAGTCGAGGGTGGCGTCCTGCTCGACGGCGGTGGTCTCCACCGCGATGCGGGTCGTCTGGCTGTCCGGGCCGTAGTAGTCGAGGAGGATCGATGCCTCGAGTATCTTGCCGGAAAAGCCCGGAATGCAGTGATAGTTGGTGAGGACGAGATTGCCCTCCACGATTGTCGCGGTACAGGTGGACAGGAACTCCTGGCCGTTTTCCTCGACCTTGATGTCGAGCCGCCCGACAGCCCGCGCCAAGCGGCGCATGGGATCATCCTCGCGCAGGAGGCCGATCGGCTCGAAGACGTTCTGCCGATCGACGACGTCGCGGGCGGCGTCACCGAGCGACTGGCGCAGCGGCAGCACCACCTTGCCGTAGTCTTCGGCCGGCAGCTTGAAGTCGACGGCGCCGGCGCCGGACGGCAAGGCGGCCGTGCCGATCATCGCCGCCGCAAGGAGCGCGGCGCTGCGCCCGCACCTGACGGCGCGCTTGCGGCGGGGCCCGGGCGATGCGGCCGGCGATCGGGGGGACTGAAGGAAAGGGCGCGCCATGGCGATGCTCCTCAGCTTCCGGGGGTTCGTTTGGCGAGCCTCAGGCCGAAGCTCTCGATGACCGGGTTGGCGGCGTCGATCTGGTCGTCCCAGACCGCTTCGACGCCAATGGTCAGCGCCGTGATGTCGAGGGGGCGGATCGGCGTCATGATCTCGCGGCCGGGGCCGAGGGCGATGCCCGAGTTCAGCCGGCTGTCGGAGACGATGGCGACGGTCTTCAACTCCTCGCCGACCCGAACGACGAGGGTGCGCCGGTCGGATTCGTTGCGGATGCCGAGCAGGCAGAGTTCGCCGAGATCGAAATCGAGGCTCGCCCCGGCGCTGACGTCGTGGCGCACGCGGGTCGACGGGCGGATGTCGAACAGGACGTCCTGGCAGCTCTCGCCGGGTAGCGGGTGCACGGAGATCACCGCGAGGTTCTCCGCCGGGTGATCGCTGGTCACCCAGCGCTCGTCGTTGCCGCGCGGGGCAGCCGCCTGGGGAGCGACCTGGCCGGCCCCGACCCCGTTCGCCGGGGATGGGGACGGGGAGGCGCCGGGAAAGGCCTGCGGACGGATGCCGGAGGGATCGCCCGGCGCAGACTGCGCCGGCGCATCGCCACCGAGGATCGCATTGACGTCGGCGCTCTGGGCGAGAGCCGGCAGCGGCGCGGCAAGGCCGCTCAACACGGCGCCCAGGCCGCAGCAGAAGGCGAGGAGGCCGGCCGGCCGGCGATGGGTCGCCGGAGCATGTCCGTCGGAGCGGCGCATCTGTCTCATGCCATTCCTCCCTCTGGACGGAGCCCCGCCGGACGGTCTGTCAATCGATGGTGATCGGCACGCGGCTTTCGAGGCCGGTTCGATCGCGCAGCACGGCGTCGGCCGTCAGGGCGGTCGGTGGCCGGGCGAAGTAGAGAAGGGTGGATTCCCCGGCCGAGAGCTCGCCGCCGGACGCGACCGAGGCTCCGCCCGGAATCGCGAGGCCGGTCAGCCTCGCATCGACGAAAAGCTTCTGCGACTGGTCCGAGAGGTTGCGCAGCCTGAGGCCGCAGAGGCCGTCCCGCGCCGTCAGGGCGAAGCCGCCCGAGCGCAGCACTGCCGGCTCGATCGAGAGCGGCACGCCGGAATAGATCTTCGCCTGACATGCCGCCCTGTCCTCCGCATAGAGCCCATCCACCGCGAGACTGTCGCTCGCGGCGATCAGCGCCCGTTCGGGCTCGTGCCCCGTCGTCGGAGAAGTGGAAGGGTCAGAGGCGAAAACGGCGAAGCCGGCGGCGGCAAGGCCGGCGGCCGCAAGCCCGGCGATCCCCAGCGCAAGCGGCCGGTGCCGCGAGCCGGCAGGAAACGCCGCATCGGCCAGAACTGCGCCGGCGACGCCGAAGCTTGCCGGCTCGGCCGAATTCTCGGACGAAACGTCCGGCTGGGATTCCGGCTGCAGCGTCTCGTTCACGAGGCCGAAGGCCGAAAGGACCTCCTCCAGCGTCGAGGCGATGGTCAGGGCTATGCCGAATTCGGCGCAGAAGGCCGCGATCATGTGGCGCTCGCCGGGGCCTTGCGGCGGCGGCACCACCATGGCGATGGCCTCGCCCTGCGCCGCCGCCTCGGCAAACAGCGGCCGGGACAATTCGAGCTTCAGCGCGATGTGGTAGTCGGCGCTTTGGGGATTGAGGTCGGCATCGACCATGCCCGTCGCCCAGACCAGCATCGCCTCGGCCTCGCCGAGCCGGCCAGCCGCCTCCATGAGATGAGCGATGAGGACCGGCAGCTCCCAGGAGCGGCCGCAGTCGAGCGCGTCTGACAGGCTGAGTTCCACCGATGGCAACTCGGCGACGACGCTGCGCAGCGGCCCGTTGACGAAGCGATGATAGTCTGCCGACAGGGCCAGTGGACGAAAATCCCCCGCCATCGCCATATAGCTCGCGGGAACGCGCGGCCGTCGTTTGATGGCGCGCAGTTCGACCGGTTTGGCCGTGGTCGGGATGATGACACGCATACGCCTTCGTGCGTTGGCGCTCGCCGCGAGACGCGCCGCATCGAGGAAAGGGTCGGAAGCATGACTTTGCGTGAAGTGACGCACGGTTTCAAGCGCTAGCATCCGGTTACTCGTGAGACCTTCCTCGCATTCCGGTCCGCAGAGCCCCGCTGGCCCTTCGGAAGATGCGGCAATTTCGATCCGTCTAGGCCAGATAGATTTCCGTTCTTGGATCCTTCAGAAGGTCGATCACCCTGCGATCCCCCTCGGACGATGGATCGAGCCCGATCTGAAGGAGGCCGCCAATAGGATTACCTAACGGAATATCCAGTGACAATCTCCTTTCTTCGTGGATCAAGGTAAGGTGACGGGGAAGCTCGGTCGCGGCATCGGCCGAGACGATCACGAAGAAGGCGTCGCCCTCGTCGACGAGTTCGACGCGGAAGCCGCCGATGGTGCGGGCGATGTCGGTGTCGGTGCTGGCGGCCTTCGCGGCGGTGGAAAAGGCGAGGCTGCGGCCCTGCAGATATTGCCGTCGCAGCCGGATCAGGCCGATCGGCACCGGCCCGGCGTCGGCACTGGTGCCGGCAAGGAATGCGACGATGTCGACGCGGCCCGTCCGCTCCGTCCGCTCCGCCGGGTCGCCTGCAAGGTCGCGCGCCGCGCGGCGGTCAACGAAGCTTCGTTCGGCCGCGGCGAGGAGCTCCGGCGAGGTGATCTGGTCGAGGCGAATGGTCACGGCGTCATCCCTTTCAGATGAGGCCCTTTGCCGGGCCCGGATTATGGTTGGGTCGGTCCGCACCTGCGGCCCGGACCGGACGCTTCGGTACGATCTGTGGGCCGGTCGGAGCCCGGCGGGGTCCGGTTGGCGTCGTCTTCATCCGGCGTAGAGCCGGCGCAGCTGCTCGGCGAAGCGGGCCCGGTCGGCCTCGAAGCCGGCGTCGAGCGCCTCGTCCTGCCGTACCCTCGCACGGACCGCCGCCCGGTAGGCGGACAGCGACCTTGCGAGTGCCATCAGCGGCCGCTCGACGGCGGCGAAGGCTTCGGCGAGTTCCTCGCGCGGCCGCGCCAGCGACTGGCTGCGCCGGGATTTCAGAAGCGTGATCCCCTCGGCGCGGACGGCATCGGCCCGGGCGTTGCCCGTCGCTTCCTCGGACCGGATCGCGAAGGCGATCTTCAGCCATTCGCCCATTGCGGTCTCGAGTTCGCCGATCTCGTTCACGAGCGCGCCGTAGCGTCGGGCCTCGACGCAGGTGACGCGCTCCTGAAGCGAAAGCGTGGCCTTGCCTGTCCTCAGGGAATTGGAAAGCGCAGACTGGATCGGGTGGAACGCCAGCAGCCTGAGGGTCGCGAAGGGCAGGCTGCAGCCGAAGCTGCCGGCCGAGGCGACGGGGGCGGCGAGCATCTCCTCGCGCTTCTTGATCAGCTTGACCTCGCTCGCCGCGATCGCCTTCAGTGCCGCGCTCGCCGCCTCCTCGCCGCGCTCGAAGGCGGCGGCCGCCTGTTCGGCGGCATCGGCGACGTCGTCGAAGCCGCCGTCCCCTTCCTCGTCGTCCCCGCCGTCATGTTCGTTCGCGAAGGGATCGACGAAGTCCACCGCCAGTTCGGCGGAAACGCCCGGGGCGTCGATCTCGCCGGCCCGGCGCATGGCGGCGCGCGAGCGGGCATCGGCAAGCGCGTCGACATAGTCCTTCAGGGCGAAGAAGCTCGCCTGGTAGGTCTTGAAGTGGCCATTCACCTCGGCCGACCAGAAGTCGAACACGGTGTCGTCGGTGATGGTGTCGCCGACGCCGGCGAGATAGGCCCTGAGGATCGAGAAGGACGAGGTCGCATGGCCGTCGTCGAAATGGGTGGTGCGGTAGCGGTAGAGGATCCGGGCGATCGACTTCACCGCCGTGTCGATGGCGGATTTGTCGGATGTGCCACCGCGCAGGCACGCATCGAGAAGTGCCGCGATCTCCCCGGAATGGGCAAAACCGTCGCAGGAGATCAGGAATTCCAGATATTTCTGCAGGAGCTTCAGCCGGAACCTGTCGAAGAGCAGGCCGCCGCCCGGAAGCTTCAGGTGGAAGGAGCCGCCGTCGTTGGGGCTCACCGCCGGATGCCGGCAGTCGGCGAGATGGGCGAAGACGGCGTTCGCCGGCATCCAGAGAAAGTCGAGGGAGCTGCCGAGGCGGGCGCCGGTCTCGCCGAGGAGGGCGAGGGTGCCGGCGAGCGCCCAGACCGGCTTGTCGCGGTTCGACCCCCAGCCATTGGCGATGGTCTGGGCGAGGGCGAGACGGAAGCGTTCCGAGGCATTGGTGCCGTCGACGAGGGCGTCGAATTCCGCCCGGGCGGTCTCGGACCAGGTGAAGAGCGTGTCGGGCTGCCCCATCCTCGTTGCCTCCTCCATGTTTCGCACAGGCATGTTCGATGGGCGTGTTCGAATGGCGCGCCCGAACAGGCTTGTCCGGACCGGCCTGTCTTGCCCGGCATGCCCGAACCGGTCAGGGGGCCTCGGCCTACCGCGCCGACCTTGCCCCCCCGCCTCATCCGCATTCGTCCCGTGCCGCCGCGCCCGGCCGGCGCGTCAGCCCTTCTCGTCGAACTCGCGCACGAGCTGCCTCGCATGATCGGCGTAGCGGCCTTTCGGGCGCTTGCGCAGATAGTCGACCAGGGCCCCGCGCGAGCGCTCGACGAGGACCGTCTGCCAGTCGGTTTCGTCCTGCAGCATCTCGATCCGCTCGCGCGCCTCGCGCAGGTGCTTGCCCGTCGGATATTGCAGGACGTAGCGGCGGTAGGCCTCGACGCTGTGGATGTTGGCGACCTCTTCCCACGTGGCTTCCTGGGCGAGCAGGCTGGTCAGCCGCTCCTTGATCTCGGGCCCGTAGACGCTGTCCGGATAGCGCTCCAGGAAGAGGTCGTAGTCGTTCGGATCGGCGGAGAGCATCACCGTCTTGTAAGACTTCAGATCCTCGCTCTCGACGGCGGCCACCCGCTCCGGGGCGTCGGCGGGCACGAAGGTCGACGTGTTGCTCGAGGCGAAGTCCGGCCGGCTCTCGATCTCCGCGACGAGCTTGATCGCCTCGCCCATCCGCCGGCAGGCTCCGCAGACCGGCGGCAGGTCATTGCAGCTGGCGAGGTAGCGCAGCAGTCCGTCATAGGAGCGATCGGCCGGGAACTGGGCGTCGACCGTCTCGTGGGCGCGCTGGCAGATGCCGGCGACCTTCTTCTCGCCGTCGCGCTTTCGCGTGCAGTCCTCGCAGTTCTGGACGTAGTACCAGTAGGCGTCGAGGGTCGCGTCCTTCTCCGCGGCGGCCCACAGCGCCTCGTCCTTCAGCGCGGCCGGGTCCGGCCCTTTCAGCTCGGCGAGGCGGTCCTCCAGCGGCTTCTTGTTGCCGCAGCACTCGCAGCTCTGCAGATAGGCGCTGATCTCCAGCGCGCTGCCACGCTTCATCAGCTCGGCCGCATGGCGCTCTTCGGCCCGGCAGATCGCCTCGCGCCGCCGCTCGGTCTGGACGAGCTCGCGCAGCTCGTCCTTGAGCGGGCAGTAGACGCAGCCGCGCAGATAGGGCTGGACGCCGGAGATATCCTTGGATTCCAGGATCTCGCGGGCGGTGAGGAGTTCGTAGTGCTCGCGCTCGGTCGCCTCCTCGCGGCCGATGCCGTCGCGCGGCAGGGTGAAGAGGACGTCCGTCGCCGCCGCGCCGTCGATCTCCGGCGTCTGGCGAAATTCCGGGCGAAGCTGCTTGATGCGCCGCGACATCCGCGACTGGAGGAACTCCTCCAGTTCGGCGACGGTCACGTCGCCGTCGCCGTTGCCGCCGAAGCGGGTCTCGTCGGCCTCGCCGTAGAGCGCCGACACCAACGCGTCGGTAAAGACGCCGTGGCGATAGTCGCTGTCCCAGACGGCGACCTGGTCGGAATGGGCGGCGGCGATCAGGATCACGCCCTTTTCGGCCCTGAGGACCGGCGCCGCCCCGGAATTCGGCGCGCTGATCCCGGTGACGAGGTCGCCGGCGTCCGAGCGGCCGGAAAAGCAGCTCTCCAGCATGACCATAACCCGGCCGGCCGGAAAGGCCCGCGCCCGCATCGCGGCAAGCTGGCCGATCATGGTGTCGAGATCGTAGCCGGTGAGGTCGAGCCGATCCGGGCGGCTGTCGGAGCCCAAAAGATACGGCGTCTTGTCGGCCTCGCCGCCGAAGAAGGAACGCGAGCCATGGCCGACGAAATAAACATAGACCTCGGCATTGGGCGAGGAGACCTGGTTGGCGATGGTGCCGGTCCGGTCCTTGTCGCCGAAAAGATATTCCAGCTCGGCCTTGGTCAGGTCCTGGTAGCGGGTGATGTTTGCCGGGGCGAGGCCGAACTGCTCGACGAAGAGCTTCTCGATCGCGCTCGCATCGTTCATCGCGTAGCGCACGTCCTCGGCATAGCGGTAGTCGTGATTGGCGATGATGAAGAGATGGCGCTGGGGCTGGCCCTCCTGCTCCGCAGGCGAAGTTGCCGTCGCAGGCGCCGGCAGAGGCTCGGCGGCGGCACTCGCGGCAGGGCCGGCGGCGGGGGTCTCGCCGGCGACCGCTTCCGGCGTGTCCTGCGGCTCCACCGGCGAGGCGGCGTTGCCGGTCTTCGGCGCCGAGGGGGCGCCGCCCCGGGCCAGCTCTGCGGCGGCGACCTGCGCGCCGTCACTGGAGACGGCCTCGGCCGGCGTGCGGCTGGCTTCGACGATGGCGGCCGGCCGGCAGCCGTCGAGCATGCCTTCGTCGGCGACGGCCAGCGCCCGGCGGCGCGCCAGCACCGTGTCGCCCTGGCGGATGGTGATGGTCAGGTCGACGATGCGGCCGTCCTTTTCCGGCAGCCGGAAGGCGACATCCATGATGATGCCGCCGCCTCCGGCGGCGTCCTTGCCGTCGGCGGTCTGGCCGGTGATCAGAGCCGGCAGGGGCTTGCCGTCCAGCCAGGCGGCGAGCTCGCCCTCCTGCATCTGGAAATAGGCGGTGGTGAAGGTGTCGGCGGCGCGCTGCGACAGGCTGCAGATGCCGTCGATGCGCATGTCCGGCCGGAAGGTGAGTCCCGCGGCGCTGGCAAGCTTCGGCGCGACGCCGGCGAGAACGGACTGGTAGACGCCGGAGAGTTCGACGAGATCGACGCTGGAGCCGCGGAAGTCGCCGATCGCCGTGAAGGACGGCAGGTGGAGGTTGATGCCGATGGTGCGGTTGCAGCCATAGGAGCCGTTGGCCGAGCGCGCGAAGATCGAGATGGTCAGGCGGGACACGTCGACCGTCGGCCGCGACGCCTGGACCGCGACGGCAAAGGTCGAAGCGTAAAGCCGGTTCACCATCTGTTCGATCTGGCGGCTGCTCTCGCCGCCCGATCCGAGGATCGGCAGGAGGACGCGGGCGTTCTCGGCGGTGTTGACGTTGATCGCCAGGCCCGAACCGCGGATGGCGTCCTGCAGCGCGCCGTTGATGCGCGAGCGGACGCTTTCGGAGACATGCGGATCGCCGGCCGGCAGGCCGAGATAGGTGAGGTCGTAGGGGCGGGGCGCGTCGGCGGCGATGCAGTTGGAGGTGAGGATGCCGGCGATGGCCGCCGTGACTTCCGCCCGCGCAATGTCGATCACGGGCACGCCCGGCCGCAGGAGCTCGTTGGCCCGGGCGCTCGCAAAGGTTGCCGGAGCGATCAAGGCGATCAATAATAGTACGGCGACATGACGTAGAAGAAAACCCAGTTGCAGAACCCCGCTCATCGTCGTTTCTTCCTCAATGACGCTCATGAGTTCTATCACGAAGTCGGCCGATTGGAAGCCGATGCGAGAACTGGTCTCGCAAGCGGCGCGAAGCTGCGTGAAGTCGTTGATGAATACGACAGGATTCCGCAGGGTGATGAGCTGCCGGGCGAGGCCGGGAGGCCGGGTCGGCGAGCCGTGGGCAGGACTTGCGGCCCGCCCCCGGGCGATCGATCCCGGCGGTCAGTAGCCGATCTTGCAGACCTCGATCAGCCGGCCGCCGCCGAAATCGTCGAGATCCTGAAAACCGGCCGCGACGATGCGGCCCTCGACGGTGTGGCCGGCATAGGGATAGGCCGGAACGCGGCAGGTCGCAGCGGCCGCGTCATGGTCGGCCATGGCGTAGACGGCCTTGGCCGGCGGAACGTCGTCTTCCGCTTCGGCGACCGGCGCGCCGTTGCCTGTGCCATGCCCCTTGTCGAGTTCGAGGCCGAGCAGCGAGACCACCACCCGGCGGTTCTCGGGTGCCAGCGGATCGTCGACGCCGGGAGCCGTCGCCTCGCCGATCGCGGCGTCGACGAAGCGCGCCTGCGGAATGTCGAACCGCTCGGTGAGATAGGTCTTTACCGAGCCGATGCGCCTGGCGGAGATCGCCGCGTTCTGCTCGCGGGTGCCGGTGGCGTCGGTATAGGCGGAGATCAGGATCGAAACGTCGGTCTCGGCATAGGCTAGCAGGATGTTGCCGATGCGGTCGAGGTCGGCGGCGGCGGTCTGCGACAGCTCATGGCTGCCGGTGGCGAACAGGATCGGCCGGCCGACGTCGCTGCGCGGCTCCGGGCCGGCCAGGGCGGGCGCCATCTCCTGCGGCTCTTCGGTTGAGGACGAGACCGTCTCGATGATGCGGACGAAGGGCGGGACGGTCCGGTAGGTGGTGACCAGCCGGCCATCGTAGCCTGCGTTGCCGAAGTCGTCGAGATCGGTGACGTCGTGACCATAACCACGATCGTCGTGACCGTAGCCGTGGTCGACATAGGCGTAGCGGCCGTGCCCGTAGCCGTCGTGCCCGTATCCGCCATGAACGTCGTGGCCGCCATAGCGAGGGGCGTAGGAATGATGGCCGCCGGCCGGCCGGCCGTAGATCACGCGGTTGATCTGCCCGGCGCTGGCACGCGGGGCATCATATCCGTCCGCCGCCGCGGTCTGCGGCGAAAGCGCCGCGCCGGACAACAGGACGGTCAACAGGGCGGTGGTCGACAGGATCGAGCGCATCGTTCATCTCCTCAAGGTCGAAAGCTCGCCGGATTTCATCAGGGGAGTGGAAGCCCCAGACGAGATCGCCTCGGGGGGCTGGCGCGCCGGGCGGCGGATCTGCCTGCGAACAGCCGAGCTGCGGTGTCCGCGGGCCTCCCACAACGAAAGACGCCCGGCCGGATGCTTCCGGCCGAGCGCCTTCCCTTGGGGCGTATCTAGTCGTCCGGCTCGCCGGCGGCCCAGATCCCGCCTCGATCTTGCGTCGCCGCCTTCAGCGGTTCTGGTCGACGCTGTCGAAGCCGGTGTCGCGGGGCAGGCGGAGCGTATGCAGGAAGGCGATCACCGCGTCCTGGTCCTGTTGCGACAGCGCCTCGAAGGCTGCGACCGCGCCGTTCGCCTCGCTGACATAGCCCGAGCCGTCGTCGGCGCAGGCCGTGTCCGAATGCTTCAGGATGGCATCGCGCAGGCTGAGCGCCCGGCCGTCATGCAGCCACGGACCGGTGTCGGACAGGCCCCAGAGCGGCCGGGTCAGGAATTGGTCGCGGGGCGCGAAGACGCCGGCCCGGTCGACCTGCTGGTGGATGACGTCGGCGAGGCAACGGCCCATCTTGTGACGCTTCAGGTCGGAGAACAGCGGCACCTCGATCGCACCGTCGGATGTGGAGGGCAGGCGTGGCTGCGATGCGAGGAACACCCGGTCCTCGAAGGGCGTGTTCATGTTGAGGTTGAAGGCGAAGGCGGCGCCGGGCGGCAACCGGTTGCCGCCGGACTCGCGGGCCTGCGCGGCGCCCTGGACCGCGCGCTCGCGGGCCGGCGTCTGGCCGCCGTCGAGGAATTCGCGCTCGACCGGCAGCGGCAGCCCGCGCGGCGCGGCCTGGCCGAGGCCGACGCCGTTGCCGGTGACGAGCAGCGAGCTGGCTCCCCGCGAGGATTCCCGCGAGGCGATGGCCACCGCCTCCGGCACCTGGCGCGGATCGTGGATCGACACGACGGGATTGAGCACGGTCTTCGACGACTGGTGGCAGGTGACGCAGGCAACCGCCGGGTCGACGCCGGCCCGGCCCTCGAAGATGTCGCGGCCGCGGGTAATCGCCACCGCCTCGGCGCCGTCGCCGCTGGTGATCTGCGAGGGCGGCCGGGCGCTCAGCGCGAAAGCGGTGAGGGCCGTGACCTCGCCGATCGACACCTCGTTCGGAATGCCGTCGCCATCCATGTCGGCGTCGTTGGGGGCGAGTTCCACCGGCACCATGGCGAAGTGGAAGTTCAGGGCGTCGCGCACGAAGTTGCGCATGTTGGACGCAATGCCCTTCCACTGGAACGGCCGCACCACGAAGTCCTCGCTGACGCCCTCGATGAGGTCGCAGCGTTCCGAGAGGGCAGTGTTCTGGCCGCAGGGGTCGAGCAGCGGCGGCGGCGGCGGCGCGCCGGCATCGACCCGCACCTGGTAGCGGCCGAAGCCGGTGCCCTTGGAGTTCAGCCGGATCTCGTACCACTGGCCGCGATTGGCGCTCGCCTGGTCGATCGCCGAGCGGCGCTGGGCGAGAAGGTCGAAGCTCATCTCCTCGGCGAGCTTCTGGGTGTATCCCGCGCCGAAGAGATGTGGCGGGGTGCGCAGGAACACCGCGTACATGTTGCCGGGGTCGGCGACGCCGCGCTCGCGGAAGGCATCGAGCACCCATGCCGGCGCCGGATCCTCCAGCAGCGGGTTGATGATCGCCGCCGCGCTCACGGAGCCGGCGCTGGAGACACGGTCGGGCCGGACCGTGCGGCCGGGCGTCACGCCGCCGGCCGGGGTCTCGAAGCCGGACGAGTTGTGACATTCGAGGCAGGCCTGGGCGTCGAGGCCGTGGACGCGCATCCAGGGGATCTGGGAGAACGGCGCCATCGGCCCGAGGCCCGACGCCGTCATCTGGCGGCGCTTCTTCTCGCGCGGGCCGATCGGGCCCTCGCCATAGCCTTCGGCGGCGGTGAAGGACTGGGTGAAGAGGTGGCGGCCGATCTCCATCACCTGGCGAAAGCCGATCGTGCCGTTGGTGATGTCGTCCTGGGAGACGCGGATTCCATCGCCGAGCGAGGGCTCGTCACCGCTCGTCAGCCGCGCGACGACCGGGGCGCCGGAGCCCGGCATCGGGCCGGGTCCCGGATTGCTCGCATAGGCGGGGCTGGACGTGTCGTTCGAGGCGGCCGCGGGCGGTGCGATCGGCTCGGGCTCCGTCTGCGAACCGGCTGCCGGTTGCGGATCCGGCGTCGTTCCGGCGACGGGCTGGGGCGCTGCTGGCGGCTGGGCTGCGACCGGGGGCTCTACCGGGGTGGTCGGCAGTGCAGGCGCCTCGGCCGCCGGGGGCTGCTCCGCCGGAGGCTGGACGGGCGGATTGGTGACCTGCGGCTGGCCGGAACCGCCGAGCATGGCGTCGTTGATCGCGTCGCTGAGCTGCGCCCGCAGCGGCGTCGACGCGCCGACGAAGAGGCAGAGCGCCGTGCCGGCGAGGATGGCTTTGCGGTGCTGGAACATCGGTTCAGGCCTCACGGGATGGGGGTCGGTACGGGGGCTTGGCATGTCTGGCGGAGGGGGCCGCGGGGGCGAAGGATCGACGGGACGCATCCGGGCCGGCGGCTCGGCTGCGTCCCGGCTGTCCGGTAGGGTCGTTGTCCTGGCATCGACGATCCGTTCTTCGGCCTTGGGAGTGGCGCCCGTTGCGCAGTGGAAGTCCCAGACGCGTTCGCTGCCTCCGCCATGCCGAGAAGAGGCCCGTCGGCGGCGGTGCAACTCCTTCAAAAACGTAGCGCCCTTCTTTTACTTTCCGCAACGGAATTTCGCGTGATCGGCGGCCATGCGGCGGCCCCGCCGGCGTGGCGGCACATGGCGTTCACCATGATCGTCGCTCGATTTTCCGGGCCAGCCCGGCCGCGTGCTATGGAAAGGCGATGCGAAGGACGGTATCCCTCGGCCATCTCGCCGGGGGACACGCGGCCGTCGGAACCACTCAAAGCCAGAAGCGGTGTAACTTCCCATGGCCCCATCGCCGACCATCATCCCGATCATCATGGCCGGCGGCGCCGGATCCAGGCTCTGGCCGGTCTCAAGGGATTCGATGCCCAAGCAGTTCATCCAGCTGCTCGACGGCGGGCTGTCGGCCTTCCAGGCGACGCTGCTGCGCGTCGTCGGCGAGGGTTTCGGCAGGCCGATCGTCATCACCAACAACGACTTCCGCTTCATCACCGCCGAGCAGCTCACAGCCCTCGGCATCGAAGCCGAGATCGTGCTCGAGCCGGAGCGCCGCGACAGCGCGGCGGCCGTCGCCGTCGGGGCGGTCCTCGCCGAGCGGCAGGGGGCGGGCGGGGTCTGCCTGCTGCTCGCGTCCGACCACGTCATCCGCGACGAGGCCGGCTTCCTCGAAGCGGTCCGCAAGGCGTCGCGGATCGCCGCCGCGGGGCGGATCATGACCCTCGGCATCACGCCTGATCAACCCTCGACCGCCTATGGCTACATCCAGCCCGGCATCGAGGAGCTCGGCGAGGGCGCCCACTCGATCGAGCGCTTCGTCGAAAAGCCCGACCGGGCGACCGCCGAGGGCTACATCGCCGAGGGTTATGTCTGGAACTCCGGCAACTTCGCCTTCTCGGCCGAGGTCATGGTCGGGGAACTGGCGACCCACGCCCCGAACGTCCTCGCCGCCGCCCGGGACGCGGTCGACAAGGCGGTCCGCGACCTCGACTTCGTCCGGCTGGACGCGGCGGCCTTCGCCGCCTCGCCGACGATCTCGATCGATTATGCCGTGATGGAGAAGACCCGCGTCGGCGGCGTCATCGCCGCCGAATTCGGCTGGTCGGACATCGGCTCGTGGGATTCGCTGCATGCCGTCAAGGACAAGGACGAGAACGGCAACCGGCTTGAGGGCGACGTCGTCGCCATCGACACGACCAACAGCTTCGTGCGTTCCGAAGAGGTGCTGACCACCGTTCTCGGCCTCGACGACGTCGTCGTCGTCACCACTCACGATGCGGTGCTGGTCTCCTCGATGGCCGCGGCGCCGAAGGTGAAGACCCTCGTCGCCGCGCTGAAGAAGGCCGGTCGGCGCGAGGCGGGCGAGCACATGCGGATGCACCGGCCCTGGGGCTGGTACCAGCGCATCGACATCGGCGACCGGTTCCAGGTCAAGCACATCTGCGTCAAGCCGGGCGGCCGCCTCTCCCTGCAGCGGCATCACCACCGGGCCGAGCACTGGGTGGTCGTCCATGGGACCGCGGAAGTGACCATCGACGGCGCGGTGAAATTCTATCACGAGAACGAGGCGGCCTATCTGCCGATCGGCTGCGTCCACCGTCTGCACAATCCCGGCAAGATCGACCTCAAGCTGATCGAGGTGCAGGTCGGCAGCTATACGGGCGAGGACGACATCGTGCGGATCGAGGACGTCTATGCCCGCAGTTGAGGCGAGGGTCGCCTGCGGCGCCGGGGTGAGGCCGATCGACCGGACGGTTCAGGGCAGGAAGGAAAGATGATGTCGAGCCTGAAATTCGGCACCAGCGGACTGCGCGGCCTGGTCACCGATCTTCTCGGCTGGCCGAGCTACGGCTACAGCCTGGCCTTCCTGCGCCATCTCGACGTGAACAATCGTGTCTCGGCGTCCCGGCAGGTGCTGGTCGGGCGGGACCTGCGATCAAGCAGCCCGGACATCGCCCGCCTCGTCCTCGCCGCCGCCGAGGCGGCCGGGTTCGAGCCGATCGACTGCGGCGCCGTGCCGACGCCGGCGCTGGCGCTGGCGGCTCTCGAGCGGCAGGCGCCGGCGATCATGGTCACCGGCAGCCACATTCCGGACGACCGCAACGGGCTGAAATTCTACGCGCCGACCGGCGAGATCGGCAAGGCGGACGAAGCCGGCATCCTGGAAGCCTTCGGGGCGCTGCGGGAAAACGACCTTCTGGAATTCGAGGCGATGGCCGAGTGGGAGCATCCGGCCGCCACACTCGATGTCACGGCCCCCTTCCTCGAGCGCTATGTCGCGTTCTTCGGCGAGGCGGCGCTCGACGGCCTGACCGTCGGCGTCTACCAGCATTCCTCCGTCGCCCGCGACATCCTCGTGGCGGTGCTCGAACGCCTGGGAGCCGAGACGATCGCCTATGGCCGGGCGGAGAGCTTCATCCCGGTCGACACCGAGGCGCACCGGCCGGAAGACTTGGCATTGCTGCAAGAGTGGGCCGATGAGAAGCGCTGCGACGCCTTCGTCTCGACCGATGGCGACGGCGACCGGCCGCTCGTCGCCGATGCGAACGGAACGGTGCTGCGCGGCGACGTCATCGGGCTTCTCACCGCCCACCACCTCGGCCTGTCGACGATCGTGACGCCGGTGACGTCGAG
This sequence comes from Fulvimarina sp., assembly GCA_002700095.1. Taxonomy (GTDB): domain Bacteria; phylum Pseudomonadota; class Alphaproteobacteria; order Rhizobiales; family Rhizobiaceae; genus Jiella. The sequence goes on from PACL01000084.1 coordinate 17,665, forward strand.
TTCGGCGATCGAGCGCTCGGGTATTGCCGCCACCGTCCACCGCACCAAGGTCGGCAGCCCCTTCGTCATCGCCGCCATGGAGAAGGCCGTCGAGGCGGGCGAGGCCGGCATCGTCGGCTTCGAGGCGAATGGCGGCCTGCTGCTCGGCTCGCCCGTCGAGCGGGACGGGCGAAGGCTCGAGGCCCTGCCGACCCGCGACAGTGTCCTGCCGATCCTCGCCGTGCTGGCGCAAATGGCGGCGACGGGGAGGCCTCTGGCGAAGCTGGTCGACGGGCTCGACGCCGGCTTTACCGCCGCCCACCGTCTGAAGGAGGTTCCGGCGGAGGCGAGCGGACCGTTCCTCGACCGGCTCGGCGAGGACGCGGCGTTTCGTGCGCAGTTCTTCCGCAAGGTGGGGGAGGTCGCCGACATCGACGGTCTCGACGGCGTCCGCGTGGCGCTGCTTTCGGGCGAGACGGTGCACTACCGCGCCTCGGGCAACGCGCCGGAGCTCAGATGCTACGTCGAGGCGGCCAGTGCCGATGCCGCCGGCCGGCTGCTCGACTGGGCGCTCAGCGCAGCGGCGACGGCGGTGGGGCGATCCGGATCCGGCGCCTGAGCGCACAAAAAAAGAAACCCGCCGGCCAGGCCGACGGGGTAGAATGAAGCGAAGGTCAGGCGGCGGGAATATCCGGGACGAGGTCCCAGGATCGGCCCCGCTCGCAAGTATCAGCCTGACAGGCGATCGTGTCCAAACGACGGTCAGGCACGCCTCGCTGTTGCCGCAGCGGCCTTTCGGGCTAACGCGCGCCGCGCTGCTCGCGCACCGTCCGATCGCTCGGATTGGGTGGCGCGTCGAGCGAGCGCTGCCAGGGATCTCCGATCCGGCGGTTCAGCCGCGCAGGTGGGCGCGCAGCATCCAGGCGAACTTGTCGTGGGCCTCGATGCGGGCTGTCGCCATGTCGTTGGTGGCGTAGTCGCCATGCTGGTCGGCGACCTGGGCGAGGGCCGACAGCGTCGACGACAGGGTCTCCTGATCCTTGAGCAGGATCTCGATCATCGTCTTGGCGTCGGCCTTGCCGTCATGCTCGGTGATGGCGCTGCGCGACAGGAAGACGCTGTGGCGGCCTTCGGCATGGGCGTCCATCGCCTTGATGCGCTCGGCGAGGAAGTCCTGCCCCTCGAAGTGATCCTCGTAGATCTTCTGGAACAATTCGTGCAGCGGGCCGAATGCCATGCCGGTGACGTTCCAATGGAAGTTCTGCGCCTTCATCGTCTCGACGGCGGTCTCCGCCAGCGCCTGGGTCAGGCCCTCGACGATCTCTTCCTTGGCGGTGGGTTCCATCTTCGCGGCCACGAGAGCCATGGCAGTCTCCTTCGTTGCTATTCCAGTCGATCAATCTGTGTCGCACGACGTCGTACGTCGACTGCGGTCCGGCTTATCTAGAACGCTTCTAAAAAGGATGGAAGTGGGAGGCGCGCTTTTTTGTCGCTGCCTCGGCCTTCGTTGGCGCTCGGCGACGTCCGAGCAGCATGCCGGGCTATCCGGCCTGGTAGCCTGCGAGAACCTGCGGACAGGGCACCGCCTTCGGCCATCGTTTCTGTCATCGAGGGAGGGTCTGCGGGGCGCCGGCCGCTTTGGGCGGTTGATCCGGTCCGACTCTGCGGCCAAGCGACGGGGAGACGGCGACGTATCCGAGCCGGACGTCGTACCCCGATTGCCGCGCCGCGGACGGCCCTAGGATCTGCGGCGGGCCCCAAGACATGACATGTCCGCTCAGGGGCCTCGACATCCGGAAGTGATGCAGGAGACGGCCCGGTGCTGGAAACGGTTGTCACCATGCCGGCCTCGCAATCTCAGAGCCGGCCAGCGATCGCTTCGGCGAGGAAGCGCAGCCAGCGCCGGCCCTCGGGCCGGACGCGCCAGGCGATCAGCGCCGAGCCGGCCTTGCGCTCGCCGTCCTGCCAGGCGGCGATCAGCCGGAGCAGCCAGATCTCGTCTTCCGAGGGGCGCAGCGTGCCGGGCCGATAGAGGGCGAGCTCGCGATTGGCATGTTCGTCGAGGGCGCGGAAGAAGATCGTCGCCAGACCGCCCACGGTGGCGCCGGCCTGGGCCGACAGGACGAGACAGGCCCGCTCGACGTCGGGGCGCGGCGCGAGGCGGCTCTTCAGAGCGAACCAGCGCAGCCGGTTCAGCCGTTCGAAATCCTCGTCGGACAACTGCGGGACGCGCTGCGCCGCAGTCGGGCACTGGAAGCTGCAGCCACCACGCCTGAAGGGAAGAACCACGGCGCCGGTTTCCACCGGTTCCGCATAGGCGAGTGCTGCGCTCATCATGCCGTCCGTTTCGCATTCCAGATCTGCACCCTGTCGGGGCAGGTTGGAACCATTCTAAAACTTGACAATTCCGATCACCCTTTATAGCAGCCCAGCGCACAGGATCAAAGGGGGTGAACGGCGCCGTCTTTCGCGCAAGCCGCGAGGCACCCATCTTGAGCCCTGAGGGATCTGTTTCAGGAGACATGTGTGTCGAAACGATGGGCCAAGGCGCCGTCGCCCTGCATCGGCGTCTGCAAGTTCCGGGCCGAGGGCGAGGCCTGCATCGGCTGCTTCATGACCAAGCCGGAGAAGAAGCGCTTCAAGCGGCTGGAGAAGAAGCCGAAGAAGAAGGCGTTCTTCCGCGATCTCGTGGCGCGGCTCACCGAACGAGGCCGCCTCTCGCGCTGGGAGCGGGTCTATCGGCGCAAATGCGAGAAGAAGGCGGTCCCCTGTCCGCTCGACCGCCTCTGACGATCCGGCGTTCTCGGGTCGCTGCCTCTTGGCCGGATCCGGAACCCCTCGACAGGGCCGCGACGCAAGGGCTTCCGCCGAGGATGACGCACTTCGCAAAACCCGGAGACGTGTTGGCGGTTTAACCGCGTTCGCAGCATCTCCTTGCGGCCTGGGGCGAAAGACGAGACAACCGGATGATCGCCGCTTCATCACGACGTGGTTCCGAGCCCTGGCCGCCGACGGAGGTCTGACTTGCACTTCCGCATTTTCGATTGCTGGCGCTTCGTCGCGGCCATTTTGATCATGGCCTATCACTTCGTCTTCTGGGCGCCCTACGGCGTCGAGACGGGCGCGGGCCTGCTCTACCGTCTCCTGCCGCTGCTCGACATGTTCTTCATGATCTCCGGCTTCTTCATCACCATCCGCTACCGCGATCGGGTCGGCGATCTGGCCGCCTATGGCCGGTTCATGCGCGCCAGAGCCGCCCGGCTGCTGCCGCTGCACATCGTCATCACGCTGTTCTTCGCCGCTGTCGCGCTCGCCGCCTTCGCCAAGGGGGCGCCAAACTATCCCTGGCGCCATGATCTCGAAGCGCTGCCTTTCCATCTGCTGCCGCTGCACGCGCTCGGCTTCACCGACGGGTTGGCGCTGAACTATCCGTCCTGGTCGATCAGCGCCGAGTTCTTCTCCTACGCCCTGTTTCCGCTGGTCGTCGTCGTTGTGAGGTGGGGCGGCCTGCGGGGCCTCTGCGTCGCCATCGCGATCTGGATCGCTTGCCTCGAGGCCGCCTCGATGCGCGGCTGGTTCCCCTCCGGCCACTGGACGACCGCCGATTCCATGGGCGCCTATCGCGCGCTCGCCGATTTCATGATCGGCGCGGCGGTGGCGATCGCCGTCGAGCGCCGGCTCTTCCAGGTGAAGAGCCACGGGCCGGGCCTCGCCGCGACCGTTCTCGTCCTGGCGGCGATGCTCGCCGGCTGGCACTATGCGCTGGTCATGCCGCTGATGGTGGTGGCGCTCGCCCTCACCGCGCTGGCCGAGGCCGCGGCGCCCGAATCGACCGAGATCCTGCAGCCCTTGATGCCGCTGACCCGCGTCGCCTTCGGGATCTACCTCATCCATCCGGTGATGGAATTCTTCTTTCTCGAGCTCGTCTGGTTTCATGGCCTGCGGCAGACCGGGCTGATGGACTTCTATCTTTTCTGGACGTTGCCGATGATCGCGACGGTCGTCGTCGCGCTGTTGTCGGCGCGGTATTTCGAGCCGTTATGCGCCCATGCGCTGCTGCCGCAAAAGCCCGGCGCGCCGAAGCCCGACCGGCGGCTCGCCTCGATCTGATCGCCCGCCAGCGAAGGCCGCTCGGCACCCGCATCCGCAAGCGCGGCAAACGCTCCCGGCACTATGCCTCATCTGCGGCCTATGGTATCGGCGAAGAGACATTCCTAGATGAACGGAAAGTCGTCGGCGCATCGCCGGAACGCGCCATCGGTTTCGCGATGGCGTCGTTCACCGCGATCTGCCGATATGGAAGGACGGGCGGCACGACCGACCCTTCGGGACCTTTGGCCCCGCCTGATGGTGATGGCGCGTATCGACGGCGCCTCCCGTGACGGCGGACGAAGGGTCCCGTTGTTTGGGGCCTCTCGACAGATCTGGAGTGCCCGTGACCCGGCTCACCGGGGGCGGGCGAACCCATGCCACGCGATCTCCGTAGTGGCCGGAAAGACAACCGATGGAAGCGTGAATGAAGGCCGATTACTACGAGATGCTCGGCGTGGCCCGCGATGTGGACGAAAAGGGGCTGAAAAGTGCATTTCGCAAGCTCGCCATGCAATATCACCCGGATCGCAATCCCGGTGATGCGGCGGCCGAGGTCAAGTTCAAGGAACTCGGCGAGGCCTACGAGGTCCTGAAGGACCCGCAGAAGCGGGCGGCCTACGACCGCTTCGGCCACGCCGCCTTCCAGAACGGCGGCGCCGGCGCCGCCGGCTTCAAGGGCGATTTCGCCTCCTCCATGGCCGACATCTTCGACGATATCTTCGGCGAGATGATGGGCGGCAGGGCGCGCGGCCGGCAGGGCTCGGGCGGGCGCGAGCGCGGCTCGGACCTGCGCTACAACATGGAGATCACGCTGGAGGAGGCCTATGCCGGCAAGACCGCCGAAATCGGCGTGCCGACGACCCTCCAATGCGACGAATGCACCGGCTCCGGCGCCAAGCCCGGCTCAAGCCCGAAGGCCTGCCCGATGTGCGGCGGCGTCGGCCGCGTGCGTGCGGCGCAGGGCTTCTTCTCGATCGAGCGCACCTGCCCGACCTGCCAGGGACGCGGCCAGGTGATCACCGACCCCTGCGGCAAATGCGGCGGCGACGGCCGCCTGCCGGAGGAGCGGACGCTGTCGGTCAACATCCCGGCCGGCATCGAGGACGGCACCCGCATCCGGCTCGCCGGCGAGGGTGAGGCGGGGCTGCGCGGCGGACCGGCGGGCGATCTCTACATCTTCCTGTCGATCCGGCCGCACGAGTTCTTCCAGCGCGACGGCGCCGACCTGTTCTGCAAGGTGCCCGTCTCGATGACGACGGCTGCGCTCGGCGGCAACATCGACGTGCAGACCCTCGACGGCAACACCAGCCGGGTGAAGATCCCCGACGGCACCCAGACCGGAAAGCAGTTCCGGCTGCGCGGCAAGGGCATGCCGGTGCTGCGCTCGCAGCAGGCCGGCGACCTGTTCATCCAAGTGGCGATCGAGACGCCGCAAAACCTCTCGCGGCGCCAGCGCGAGCTGCTCGAGGAGTTCGAACAGATCTCCTCGAAGGAGAACTCGCCGCAGTCCAGCGGCTTCTTCGCCCGGATGAAGGAGTTCTTCGAAGGCTTGAGCGAGACCTGAGCCGCTCCATCTTCTAGATCGGTTTTCGACCGGCCCTAGCCGCCAAGCAGGGCCGGTTCCTGCAATCGGCCGGGTTCGTTCAATCCGGTCACAGTCCCCGCGGGGGATGGAGGAAGACGCGTGCTGGAACACCCGCAGCGGCGAGCACCCGAGGCTGCGCGCCCGCGCATCAAGGTGAGTGACGAGGCGCGATTCTTTCGCGGTTGGCTGCAGCGGCCGCTGATCATGGGGGCGGTCTCGCCGTCCTCGCGGGCACTCGGGCGGGCCATGGCGTCCTACGTGCCCGACCCCGCTTCCTTCGCCCTGAACGGCAAGGTCCTCGAGCTCGGTCCCGGCACCGGCGTCGTCACCCAGACGCTGATCGACCGCGGCGTGCCCGAGCATTCGCTCGTGCTGGTCGAATATTCGCGCGAGTTCTGCCAGCTGCTGCGCAAGCGGTTCCCTGCCGCCGAGGTCATCCAGGGCGACGCCTATGCGATCGGCGCGGCGCTGCCCGCGTGGATCGGCGTTTCGCCGCTGGAGGCCGTCGTTTCCAGCTTGCCGCTGTTCACCCGGCCGGACGAGATGCGCGAGGCGGTGATCGGCCGCTCGCTGGAGCGCATGCAGCGGGGTTCGCCCTTCATCCAGTTCTCCTACGCCCTGACCCAGCCGGTGAAGGCCAAGCGGATCGGCGCGACGCTGGAGCTCAGCCCGTGGATCAAGCGCAACCTGCCGCCGGCACGTGTCCTCGTCTACCGCGCCGCTTGAGAGCGGCCGGGGCGCGGGCGGACGGCATATTGCGACGGAGACATTCGCCAAACGGTCACGCCGGCATAATATTGGTACCGAGCAGGATGGACGGCCGAAGGACGATCCGTCTCAAAATGCGGCCCGGCACAGTTCGAGGCCCCCGAATGCAAGGGTTGACGTCATGAGCCGATCGAAGACGCATGCCGCCGAAAGCGACTGGCTGCCGTTTCTGGCGACCTGGGTGCGCAGTCCGGTCAAGATGGGTGCCGTGGCGCCGTCGAGCCGGACCTACTGCCGCACGATGGTCCGCCATGCGACGACCCAGCTCGACGGCCCGATCCTCGAGCTCGGACCCGGCCTCGGGGTGGTCACGCGGACGCTTCTCGAAGAGGGCGTCGCGCCCGAACGCATCACCTCGATCGAATATGACCGGGATTTCGCCCGCAAGCTCCAGCAGCGCTTCCCGAAGGTCAATGTCATCCAGGGCGATGGCCTCGACCTCGACAAGACGCTCGGGCCGGTCGCGGACAGCCCGAAATACGCCGCGATCCTCTTCGCGATCCCGATCGTCAACATGGCGCAGGCCAAGCGCCAGGCGCTGTTCTCGCGCTATTTCGAGCGGCTTCTGCCGGGCGGCAACCTGACCCAGCTGTCTTACATGGTCACCCCGCCGGTGCGCCCGGTGCCGGGGGTCTTCTCGGTCAGTTCCTCCCGCCGGGTCTGGACCAACATTCCCCCCGCGCGGGTCTGGATCTACGCCCGGGACGGCGAGGCCGGTGCTCGCCCCGTGGCGGGCGGAGAGCGGGCGGCTTGAGCACCAACGTCCTGATCATTCCCGGCTCGGTCCGGCTCGGCTCTTACAATCGCAAGCTGGCCGGCGAGGCGATGCGGCTGATCTCGGTGACCGACGCCGTGGTCAGCCGGGTCGATCTCTCCGACTATCCGCTGCCGATCTACGATGGCGACTTCGAGGCTGAGGGCGGGGTGCCGCAGAACGCCCAACTGCTCGCCCAGCGCATCGCCGCGCAGGACGCGCTCCTCATCGTCTCGCCGGAATACAACGCCTCGATCCCGCCGCTTCTGAAGAACGCCATCGACTGGGCGAGCCGCGTCCGCAAGGTCGACGAGCGGCCGGTCCAGCCGTTCAAGGGCCTGGTGGTCGGCCTCGCCTCGGCCTCGCCCGGCCGTTTCGGCGGCCTGCGCGGCCTCGAAGCGATCCGCATCGTCATGCGCGCCCTCGGCGCCGACGTGATCACCCAGCAGTGCCTGCTGCCGACCGCCGCCGAAGGCTTCGACGCGGATGGCCGACTGACCGACGACGTCGCCAGGGCCAGCCTCGAATCCCTCTGCGACAAGCTGCTCGACACGGCCAGGAGCCTGACGCGCCACGGATGAGGGCAGCCTCGCGCATGGCCAGGCCAAATCTCCATCCGGCTGGGAACGAACGCGGCGAGCTGCTATTCGGAAGACGGGCGCGGTGACGCGCGGGGCGAGCGGCAGGAGGGGTAAGACGATGGCGACCGAATTGCGACCGGGCGGTGCGGCAACACCTGAAGCCGCGACGAGCGAAGAGAAGCGGCGCGTCAGGGCCGTCCAGCGCCATCTGCACGACCACTGGAAATACTACAGCTTCCAGGGCACGCTGATGATCGTCGTCGGCATCCTGGCACTGCTCGTTCCCTTCGCGGCGACGCTGGCGACGACGCTGTTCTTCGGCTGGCTCCTCATCCTCGGCGGCATCGTCGGCTGCGTGGCGGCGTTCCGGTCGCGCGAAGCGCCCGGCTTCTGGTCGAGCCTGCTCCTGGCCGTCCTCAGCGTCGTGCTCGGCGGCATCATCATCTACGACCCCCTGGCAGGCACGGTGACGCTCACATGGCTGCTCGCCGTGTTCTTCTTCCTCTCGGGCCTCTTCAATTTCTCCATCGCCCGCGCCGTGCGGCTGTCGACGACCCGATTCTGGCTGGTGATCGTCTCCGGCATCACCGACATCGTCCTGGCGATCTTCCTGATTATCGGCCTTCCGGGGACGGCGGTCTGGGCGACCGGCGTCTTCCTCGGCATCTCCTTCATCACCTCGGGCTTCGGCCTGCTTTTCTCGGCGCTCGACGCCCGCAACAATCCGCCGGCCACGCGGATGTGACGATGGCCGGTGCCAGGGCTGCGATCGTCGCGAGGCTGCTCCAGCGCACAGAGAGGACCTTCGCCGCAGAGATGGGCCTCGACCTGTCGAGGAACACGCCGATGCCGCTGTTCCTGTGGCTCGTCGCGGCCAATCTCTTCTCGGCGCGCATCGGGGCCGATCAGGCGCTTCGCGCGGCCAAGGCGCTGAAGGACGCAGGCCTCACCACCGCCGACCACATGGCCGAGGCGACGTGGAAGGAGCGCGTGCTGATCCTCAACCGCAACGGCTATGCGCGGTTCGACGAAAAGACCTCTGGATTCTTGCAGGAGGTGGCCGAGCACTGCCGCGACGCCTATGGCGGCGACCTGCGCAACCTGCGCGAGGCCGCGGGCCGCGATCCGGGCGAGGAGCGCCGGCTCCTGAAGGCGTTCAAAGGGATCGGGGACACTGGCGCCGACATCTTCTTCCGCGAGGTGCAGGTCGCCTGGGACGAACACTATCCCTTTGCCGACAAGCGCGCCCTGCAGGCGGCCGGGACGCTCGATCTCGGTGACGACGCCGATAGCCTTGCCGGTCTCGTCTCGAAGGCCGATTTCCCGAGGCTTCTGACGGCCCTCCTGCGCGCCGATCTCGACGGCGCGCTCGAAGAGATGCGGAATGGGTAGAAGGCTGAGCGCCAGCGCCCCGGCCGAATCCGCTTCAGACGGACTCAGACGTGCTGGCCGCCATTGATGTGCAGCTCGGAGCCGTTGACGTAGCTCGACTGGTTCGAGCAGAGGAAATAGATCACGTCGGCCACCTCGGAGGTCTGGCCGAGCCGGCGCAGCGGGATGTCGTCGATCATGTTCTCGGTGCCCGGCGACAGGATCGCCGTCTCGATCTCGCCCGGCGCGATGGCATTGACGCGGATCCCCGCGGGCCCGAAGTCGTGGGCCATCTCGCGGGTCAGCGAATTCAGCGCCGCCTTCGACGTGGCATAGGCCGTGCCGGCGAAGGGATGCACGCGCCCGCCGGCGATCGAGGTGACGTTGACGATCGAGCCCTTGGCGTTGGACAATTCCTTGAACAGCCCGCGCGCCAGCATGATCGGGGCGAAGAAATTCACCTGGAAGACGTCGCGCCACATGTGCATGGGCGTCTGGATCGAATCCAGCCGCGAGCCGCCCTGAGCCTTGGGCGAGATCGCCGCATTGTTGACGAGGGCGTGCAGCTTGGAGCCATTTGCCTCGAGCCGGCGGCGGATCTCGGAGGTCGCATAGCCGACGTCCTCCTGGTCCGACAGGTCGACGCGGATGTGATCCTCGGGGCCGGCCGGCCAGGGGCAGTTCTCGGCAAAATCCTGCCGCGAACAGGTGATCACCCGCCAGCCTTCGCGCGAGAAGCGCTTCACGGTGGCATGGCCGATGCCCCGGGAGGCCCCGGTCAGCACCAGTGTCTTGCGTTCGTCGGTCATCTGCCGCGTCTCCTGAGCGAACCCGTGGCCCGCCGGTTGGATCGTATGTCTGTCTCGGCATTCAATAGACGATGCGCGAGCGCTTGGCATCAGCAGATGCGCGGCGCGTCGGCAAGTCTGGTGCATGCCTGCTTTGCGGGCGCCGGTCGTTGCGGGCGCCCGGTCATCGCGGGCGCCGAGGATCGCGGGCGCAAGCCGTGATGCGTCCGAGCCGACCGGGCCGGGAAGGTCGCGCGCCCTGAAGCGGTTCGCCCGGGGGCGCGGAAACAAATTCAGCCGAGCGACGAAGTTATGTAGGAATGAGCGACACGTCGAGGCAATCGCTTGAAGCGGAGGAAGCATGATCGGATTTCGGATCGGGGCATTGGTGCTGGCAGCCGGCCTGTTTGTTTCGGGCGCAGCGCGGGGCGAAGCGGCGAGCGATGCCGCCTGGCAGGCCGTCCTCGACGAGGCCAAGGGCGAGACGGTCTATTTTGCCGCTTGGGGCGGCTCGCAGAACATCAACGACTACATCGCCTGGGTCGGCGGGGAGGGGAAGCAGCGCTTCGACGTCACGCTGAACCACGTCAAGCTCGACGACACGGCGTCGGCCGTCGCCACCGTCCTGGCCGAAAAGGCGGCGGGCAAGGACATGGGCGGCTCGATCGACCTCATCTGGATCAATGGCGAGAATTTCGCTGCCATGCAGGAACAGGGACTGCTGTCTGCCGGCTTCGCCACCGAGCTTCCCAACTGGGCCTATGTCGATACGCAGAACCCGACCGTCACGGTGGATTTCACCCTGCCGACGCTGGGACAGGAATCGCCTTGGGGTGGGGCCAAGCTCGTCTTCTTTTCCGATACCGCCCGCTCCGGACTGGTGGAGGCCATGCCGAAATCGGCGGGCGAGCTGCTCGACTGGGCGAAGGCCCATCCCGGCCGCTTCTCCTATCCGGCGCCGCCGGATTTCGTCGGCTCGAGCTTTTTGAAGCAGGTGCTGATCGAGACGATCGCCGATCCCGAAGTCCTGCAGGCGCCGGTGGACGAGGCCGGTTTCGAGGCGGTGACGAAGCCGCTCTGGGACTGGCTCGATGCCATCCAGCCGGTGCTCTGGCGCTCCGGCCGCGATCATCCCCAGAACTATCCGGCGATGAAGCAGCTGCTCGCCGACGGCGAACTTGAGATCATCTTCGCCTTCAATCCGGCCGAGGCCTCGTCGGGCATCGCGGCGGGCGAACTGCCGGACACGGTCCGCTCCTTCACCTTTCCCGGCGGCACGCTCGGCAACACCCATTTCGTCGCGATCCCCTACAATTCCTCGTCTAAGTCGGCGGCCAAGGTCGTCGCGAACTTCTTGATTTCTCCCGAGGCGCAGCTCCGCAAGGAGGACCCGCGCTACTGGGGCGACCCGACGGTGCTGGCCATGGACAAGCTGCCGGAGGACGACCGCGACGCCTTCGCCGAGATCGACCGCGGCATCGCCACCCTGCCGCCGTCGCAACTGGGCCCGGTGCTGGCCGAGCCGCATCCCTCCTGGATGACCCGGATCGAGGCGGAGTGGAAGCGGCGGTATGGGGGGTGAGGGCGGACGCGGGCGAGGCAGCCGAGCGCGATTCCATCGAACCGTCGCCGCACGCCGGGTCCCGCATGACCCATGAGCGGAGCGGCAGATCCTTGCCGACGCTCGTCACCTGGTTTGTGCCGGCTCTCCTCGCCCTGCCGGTCGGCGTCGGGCTCGCTGGCGTCGTCCTGCCGGCCTTCGGCTACCTGCCGGCGCTGGGGGGCGAGACATTCTCCCTCGACCCCTTCCGGCAGCTCCTGGCGGTGCCGGGACTGGCGGCCTCGGCGCTCCTGTCGCTTGCCAGCGGACTCCTCACCACGGCGGTCTCGACGATCGGCGTGGCGCTGTTTCTTGCCGCCTTCCATGGAACCGCCGGCGACCGCCTCGCACGCCGGCTGCTGGCGCCGCTGCTTGCCGTGCCCCATGCGGCGGCGGCCTTCGGCCTCGCCTTCCTGATCGCCCCGTCGGGGCTGATCTTTCGTCTTCTCGCCGAACCCTTCGGCCTGACCCGGCCGCCGGATCTCCTGATCATCGGTGATCCGCTCGGCCTTGCGATGATGGCGGGCCTCGTCGCCAAGGAGATGCCGTTCCTCCTGCTGGTCGCCTTTGCCGCGCTGCCCCAGGCCGATCCCGTCCGGCGCAGCCGGCTTGCCGCCTCCCTCGGCTACGGCCGCATGGCGGGGTTTCTGCTGACGGTCTGGCCCGGCGTCTACCGGCAGATCCGCCTGCCGGTCCTGGCGGTCGCCGCCTATGCGTCCGGGGTGGTCGACGTCGCGCTGATCCTCGGGCCGTCGCTGCCGGCTCCGCTGGCGGTGCGGCTGGTCGCCTGGATGAACGATCCCGACCTGTCGCTGCGCTTCATGGCGTCGGCAGGCGCGCTGCTGCAGCTCGCCATCACCGGGGCCGTGCTGCTCCTTTGGCTGATCGGCGAGCGCCTGGTGGGCCTGCTCCGACGCCGTGTGGCGGCGAGCGGCCGGCGGCACGGGCGCGACGGCACCTGGCGGATTGCGGCCGGCATTCCGGTGGCGCTGGCCGGCGGCGCCGTGTTCTTCGGCCTCGCCTGGCTGTTCGTCTGGTCGATCGCCGGCTTCTGGGCGTTTCCGGCGATCCTGCCGCCGAGCGTCGGCCTTGCCACCTGGAGCCGGACGCTGGAGTCTGCCGGCGGCCCGCTCGCCACGACCTTTCTCGTGGCGATCCTCTCGGCCGGCGTCGCCCTCGTCCTGGTCGTCATTCTTCTTGAAGCCCGACGCCGACAGTTTCGCGCCTCGGCGGGCAGGGCGGTTCGCCTGACGCCGGCAATGGCCGGACTGATCTACCTGCCCCTGATCGTGCCGCAGATCGCCTTCGTCTTCGGGCTGCAGGTGGCCGTCCTGTCCCTCGGCCTGACGCCGTCGATCCCGCTGCTCGCCGCCGTTCATCTGGTCTTCGTTGCGCCCTATGTGGCGCTGGCACTCGCCGACCCGTGGTATGCCGTCGATCCCCGCTACGAGCAGGTGGCGGCGAGCCTCGGCCATGGCGCCTTGGCGCGGCTGTTCCGCGTCCGGCTGCCGATGGCGACCGCCGCGGTTCTGACGGCGATGGCGATCGGCTTTGCGACCTCCGTCGGCCAGTATCTGCCGACGCTGCTGATCGGCGCCGGGCGCCTGCCGACGATCACCACCGAGGCGGTGGCGCTGGCCTCGGGCGGCAATCGCCGGATCATCGGCGCCTATGCGTTGTTGCAGACGCTGCTGCCTTTCCTCGCCTTCACCCTGTCCGCCACGCTGCCCCGCTTGCTCTTGCGCGGACGAGGCGGCATGAGGCGCGCATGACGAACCAGAACACGGCAGACGGCCCGCAGCCTGCGGACGGTCTCATCCTGCGCGACGTCGCGATCCGCCTCGACGGCCGGCGGTTGCTGGCCCTCGACCGCCGCATCGCGCCCGGCGAGACGCTCACCGTCATGGGGCCGTCGGGCTCCGGCAAGTCGACGCTCTTCGCCTTCGTCGCCGGCTTCCTCGATCCGGCCTTTTCGGCCACCGGCAGCGTCGTCCTCGACGGCCACGAGCTGACGCATCTGGCGCCGCGGCAGCGCCGCCTCGGCCTCCTGTTCCAGGACGCGCTCTTGTTCCCCCACATGTCTGTGGGCGAGAACCTGCTGTTCGCGCTTGCCCCGACCCTTCGCGGCCGCCGGGCCCGTCGGCAGGCGGCCGAGCGGATGCTCGCCAAGGTGGGGCTCGAAGGCATGTTCGACCGTGATCCGGCGACGCTGTCGGGCGGCCAGGCCGCCCGCGTCGCGCTGGCCCGCACGCTTCTCGCCGAACCGCGGGCACTGCTTCTCGACGAGCCGTTCTCGCGCCTCGATCAGACGCTACGGATCGCCACCCGCAAGCTGGTCTTCGCGCGCATCCGCGAACGCGGGATACCGGCGATCCTCGTCACCCACGATCCCGCCGATGCCGAGGCGGCAGGCGGACCGGTGGTGGTCATCGGCGAGGCCGGAGGAGACGGCCCGGCCGACCCGCGGGTCCGGACCGGCGAGGCGGGAGCGGAGGGCACGGCGGGCGAAGCGGGTGGGGAGGCTGCGCCATGAACCCCACCCATCCCGCCTTGCCGCAAGAAGCCCTCGGCCTGCCCGTCGTCGAGGTTCTGGCCGAGCTCTCCGACGCGCTCGCCCGCCATGGCAGCGCCGTCCTCGTCGCGCCGCCGGGGGCGGGCAAGACGACGCTGGTGCCGATCCATCTCCTGAGATCGGGCATCGCCGGCAGGATCATCCTGATCGAGCCGCGCCGCCTCGCCGCCCGCGCCGCCGCCCGCCGGATGGCGTCGCTTATCGGCGAGGAGGTCGGCCAGACAGTCGGCTGGCGCATGCGGCTCGACACCAGGGTCTCGGGCCGGACCCGCATCGAGGTCGTCACCGAGGGCGTCTTCACCCGAATGATCCTCGACGATCCGGAACTCGCCGGCATCGGCGCGGTGCTCTTCGACGAGTTCCACGAGCGGTCCCTCGACGCCGATTTCGGCCTGGCGCTGGCCATCGACGTCGCCTCGGCCTTGCGCGACGACCTGAAGCTCGTCGTCATGTCGGCGACGCTCGACGGCGCCCGGGTGGCGGCGCTGCTCTGCGATGCCCCGGTCGTCGAGAGCCGGGGGCGCGCCCATCCTGTCACGATCCAATACCGCGACCGGCCAGGCACAGTGCCGATCGAGGACGCCGTCGCCGGGGCGGTCCGCGCGGCCCTTTCCAGCGAGACGGGCAGCATCCTGGTCTTCCTGCCGGGCCAGAGGGAGATCCGCCGCGTTGCCGAGCGGCTGGGCCCGCACCTGCCGGCAGGCGTCCTGCTGGCGCCGCTCTACGGCGCCCTCGACGCGACCGAGCAGGATCTGGCCGTGCGCCCGGCGCCGCCCGGCATTCGCAAGATCGTCCTCGCCACCGACATCGCCGAGACCTCGCTGACCATTGAGGGCGTTCGCGTCGTCGTCGATGCCGGCCTGAAACGGCGGCCGGCCTTCGAGCCGGAGACCGGCTTGACGCGACTGGAGACCGTGCGAGTGTCGCGGGCCTCCGCCGACCAGCGGGCGGGCCGCGCCGGGCGCACTGAACCCGGCACCGCGATCCGCTTGTGGCGGGCCGAGCAGACCGCCGCGCTGGAGGCCTTCGACCAGCCGGAGATCCTGGCGAGTGACCTGTCGGGGCTGCTCCTCGACTGCGCCGCCTGGGGCGTCGACGATCCGGGAAAGCTCCCGCTGCTCGATCCGCCGCCGCCGGCCGCGGTCAGGGAGGCGGCAAAGCTCCTCGCCGATCTCGGCGCCCTCGACGGGGCGGGGCGCCTCACCGGGGCGGGCGAGGCGATGCGGGCGCTGCCGCTGCCACCGCGGCTGGCGCACATGGTCGCGGCCGCCGATCCGGACGACACGGCGACCGCCGCCGAGATCGCCGTGCTCCTGACCGAGCGCGGCCTCGGCGGCACCGACGTCGACGTCGCCGAACGGCTGCGGCAGTTGCGCAGCAGCCGCGATCCGCGCTCGAGGGACGCGCAGACCCTTGCCCGCCGCATCGCTGGGACGAGCCGCGAAGCGTCCCGCCGGCGCGGCGCGGCGTCGGCGGACTGGACGACCGGCGGGGACGTCGGCGCGATCCTCGCCCTCGGCTATCCGGACCGCATCGCCCTGCGCCAGGGCTCGCAGTTCACCCTCGCCAACGGTCGCGGAGGCACCATCGGCCAGACCAGCCGACTCGCCAAAGAGCGCGCGCTGGTCGCGGCCGAGATCGTCGGACCGGCCTCCGGCGGGACCATCGTCTCGGCCGCGGTCCTGGACAAGGCTTCGCTCGAGCGGATCGTCGCAGCGAGGGCCGTCGAGGAGGAGGTCGTCGCCTTCGTCCCAGAGGCCCGGGCGGTGCGGGCCTTCCGGCTGACACGGCTCGGCCGGGCCGTCATGGGCCGGGTGCCGACGCCGCTGCCGCAGGACGAGCGGGTCACGGCGGCGCTCGGAGACGGACTTCGCCGCTTGGGCATCCGGACGCTGGATTTCGGCAAGGAAGGGGAGCGGCTGCTGGGACGGCTGCGGTTTCTGGCCAAGGCCTTCGGCGATCCGTGGCCGGACCTGTCGGATGCGGCGCTGTCGCAGGCTGCGGAGACCTGGCTGCTCGCCTATGCTCCGGGGGCGTCGAGCTTTGCGGATCTGTCGCCGGACCGGGTCGTCGCCGGGCTGAACGGCCTCGTGCCGCCGGCCTTCCAGGGGCGTCTCGACGAGTTGGCCCCCGGTCATTTCGAGGCGCCGTCGGGCTCGCGCGTGCCGATCCGTTACGAGGAGGACCAGCCGGTGCTGGCGATCCGGGTGCAGGAGCTGTTCGGCCTGTCGGTCCATCCCGCCATCGCCGACGGCCGCCTGCCGCTGACGCTGGAGCTCCTGTCGCCGGCCCATCGGCCGATCCAGATCACCCGCGACCTTCCCGGCTTCTGGCAGGGATCCTGGCGGGACGTCCGCGCCGATCTGCGCGGACGCTATCCGAAACACGAATGGCCGGAAGATCCAGCCGCCGCAAAAGCAACGGCGCGGGCCAAGCCGCGCCGCTGACATCGTTTTGCTTTGGCCACCGCGAAGGGTGGCGTATCGGCCCAGCCTCAGGCGGCGGCCTTGTTGACGCCGCCCTCGGCGATTTCGGTCATCGTCCGGTCACCATGCGCCGTCGCATCGAGGCACTTCTGCAGCTTGGCGGCATCCTCCTTGAGGCCGAGCCGCTTGGCGAAGGCCGTCAGGCAGCCGTAACCGGCGATGCCGTAATGCGTCATGCGCTGGTATTGGGTGATGATCATCGCGTCCCGGGCGTCGGCGTCGGTGATCTCCTCGTCGAGCCCGTGGGAGCGGGCCTCCCTGACGAGGCCTTCCATGCCCTTGCAGAACTCGCCCGTCGGGTCCTCGCCATGCGCCGTGATGATCTCGGAGAGGGTCTTGCGGCCTTCCTCGATCCCTTCGACGCCGGCCGCGAGGGCCTTCTTCAGCTCGGGATGATGGGCCGCCTCGGCGAGTTCCCGCGTGGCCTTCGCGGCCTGGGTGTCGGCGCTGTAGATGTCCTGCAGCTGGTCGATGTAGATGTCCTTGAGGTTGGCGATCGCCATGAGGTGTCTCCTTGAGTTTCCGAGAGGTGGGCGGGACGGCCTGTCAGCGTGTCAGCGTGGAGCAAAGCTCCGCAGCTGGCGCCGTCGTCGCCGAACCATTGCCGGTTAAAGATCCGACAGCGGGCTGGCGTTCCGCTCCGGGAGACAGGTTTATGTAGCCGGCCACGTTTTTCTGCAGCCCGTCGCCGTTCCCCGGTGTGCGGCGAAGGATGCGGCGGAATGCGGCGCGCGCCATCCCCGTGTCCCGCCCTATAGTCGTTCGTGTCAGCAGGGAGGGCAGCCGGAACCAATGGGACAGGAGAGCGCCAGGACGCGCAACAGCGCCGAGACGCACGAGCCGCATTCGCTGGACCTGGTGACGGGCATGCGGGAGAGCCAGCGGCTGCGGCTGGCGACGCTGGTGCGGCTGCGCTGGCTGTCCGTGGCAGGCCAGGTGGCCGCCTGCGTCAGCGTCGCCTGGATTCTGGAATGGTCGTTTCCGGTCCTGCCGTGCTTTGCGCTGATCGCCACCTCGGTGGGGCTCAATCTCTATCTCGCCAGCCGGTATTCCGGCAGCTTCCGCCTGTCGTCCACGGCGGCGCTGGCGGTCCTCGCCTTCGACATCCTGCAGCCGACCGGGCTGTTGATGCTCACGGGCGGCATCCAGAACCCGTTCTCGGTCTTCCTGATCGTCCCGGCGCTGATCGCCTCGGCGACGCAGCCGCCCCTGACGGTGGCCATCATCACCGGCTTCGCCGTCGCCGCCACCACCCTCCTGGCCACGGTTCACATGCCGCTTCCCTGGTCCGAGCCCGGCGGCGTATCGCTTCCGGCGGGCTATGTCGGCGGCCTCTGGTTCGCCATCGTCGCGACCCTCGTCTTCGCAGCCGTCTACATCTACCGCGTGGCGGCAGAATCGCGCGCCCTTGCCGATGCCCTCGCGGCGACCGAACTTGTCCTGCAGCGCGAGCAGCATCTGTCCGCCCTCGACGGGCTGGCTGCGGCGGCGGCGCACGAACTGGGCACGCCGCTCTCGACGATCGCCCTCGTCGCCAAGGAAATGCATCGATCGGTCCCGCAGGACCAGCCGATCGCCGAGGACGTCCTCCTCCTCGTCGAACAGGTGGAGCGGTGCCGGCTGATCCTGCGACGGCTGACGTCGCTGTCGTCGTCCAGCGAGAGCCATCTCGCCAACCTTTCGCTCCTGGCCCTGCTCGACGAGGTCGCCGAACCCCATCGCAACTTCGGCGTCGATCTCGACGTCGAAGTCGTCGAGCAACATGGCGACGAGCCTTGCGCCCGGCGCAATGCGGCGGTGATCTACGGCATCGGCAACATCGTCGAGAATGCCGTCGACTTCGCCCAGTCCGCGGTGGTGATCCGGGCGGGATGGTCGCAGAGTCTGGTCTGGATCGAGGTCCTGGACGACGGCCCCGGTTTCCCGCCGGCCGTTCTCGACCGGATCGGCGATCCCTACATGTCGAAGCGCGACTATCGCGATCAGCGCAGCGCCGGCGGTCTGGGGCTCGGCCTGTTCATCGCCATGACGCTGTTGCAGCGGTCCGGCGCGACGGTGAAGATCGAGAACCGGCCGAAGGCGGGCGCGATCGCGACCATCGTCTGGTCGCGGCATGCCTATTCGGCCGGCAAGTCCGCCGGGTGACGCGCGCTATCGCAGAAAGCCCTTCGCAAGGCATCTGATTCGGGGCACTTGCGCGCAGTCGGCGTCAGATGCAATCTATGGGTGAATCAATCTGTCGCATGATCGGCCTGGCGGGGGGGGGGGGCAAGCCTGGCACGCGACGCCCCTGCCGATCATCCCGGCACACGACGCTGCCGTAGCCTCGGCACGCCTGCTGCGCGTGCGGCGTATTTCGGCGACTTACTGCGACGGCGACAGGAACGTCGCGCGGCCAAGAGCTTGCCACCGGTCATTGGCGCCGCCGGCGACTCCCGAGGCTGGGGCGGCCTGCCCGACGCGGATGGAGACGGTTGCCGGACGTGACGACTTCCGATGGATGTCGGCCGCAACGCTGCGCAAAAAAGCGGCTGATCAACAAAAGTTTAGTTCACGTGTGATGCATCTGCGCAATTAGTCGCAGCGTAGTTATGACGCGCACCGAACCGGCCCACGATGGATTTTTTCCTGCGCGAAGGCGTTTTGCCTGTGCCGAATGCCGAAGCGTTCGGCAGGGTTGAAGATGGCGGAGTTCGGCCGGTTGCCGACAAATGTATGGGACGAATAGATTGGGCCAGAGAATGCTCGACCAAACCATGATGCCGTTCGACATGCCGCTTCAGGTCAGTGATCCGACTTTACTGCTCGTCGACGACGACAAGCCGTTTCTCCAGCGCATGAGCCGGGCGCTGGACCAGCGCGGATTTCTGGTGAGCACCGCAGAGAGCATCGCCAGCGGCCTCAGCGCCCTCGAGGATCATGCCCCGGCCCATGCCGTGGTCGACATGCGGCTCGCCGACGGGAATGGCCTGGAGGTGGTGGCGGCGCTGCAGCGCAAGCGGCCCGATGCACGGGCGATCATCCTGACCGGCTACGGTAACATCGCGACGGCGGTCACGGCGGTCAAGCTTGGTGCCATCGACTATCTGGCCAAGCCGGCTGATGCGGACGACGTGACGGCCGCCCTGCTGCGCTGTTCCGGCCTCAATGTCGAGATGCCGGAAAACCCGATGTCGGCTGATCGCGTCCGCTGGGAGCACATCCAGCGCGTCTACGAACTCTGCGACCGCAACGTCTCGGAGACCGCCCGGCGCCTGTCGATGCACCGGCGCACGCTGCAGCGCATCCTCGCCAAGCGCGCCCCGCGCTGACACAGCTTGCCGCATCGTTGCGTGCGGGGGCTGCCGCACATCGCCTGCAAAAGTTCATTCCAGGCAAGCGCCGCTCTCAGGCGATTGCCCGGATGGTAGACGGACGAAGCGGCGGGGCAGGACGATCCGCTAACGCCCGCTCGTCCCGTGAGGTCTCCCGCAGTCCAACCCGCCGATGCGCTTCCGCCGATTCGTGTCCGCCCGGGCAGCGCGACCGCCGCGCCTCGCGATTCCCTTCTCAGTCGTCTGCGGCGCAATCGCAATATGCGAAAATCGCTCCGAGTCGGTGGTCTGGGGACGCTTGGGTCTGCTGAAGAACCAACTATACCAGTGGCGTGATCAAGATTTTGATGATGGCGGTGAGAGAGGGATTCGAACCCGCCAGTCTGATGATACAACGAAAACAGGAACTTGTCGCTGGCCGCATGATTGCTACCAGCATATGGGAACTTGTGCGGGAACATAGAGATACTGCCGTCGCTCGGCAATGCTGGCCCGTAGAAGGTTTTCCGACTTGGGATGCTGTGCGGACCGCCAGGTTCACGATGACCATCGATCGTTGCCGTCTGCGGCCAGCGCGCCGGAGCCTGCGAACGGCTGCGCCGCCATCGCCGATCCGGCGCCGGGTGCCCGTGTCCGGTTCGAAGGCGGCCGCAGCCATGTCGGGACCGCACGTCCGGAGATCCCGCTCGACGGGGAGGGGCCGCTCCGGCCGGTGCGGCTTCGCCGTTCCTCGTCGATGCAGCGCCGGTGACCAATGCCCGCTTCGCCGCTTTCGTCGCGGCGACCGGCTACGTCACCCAATCGGAACGCTTCGGCTGGAGCCCCGTCTTCATCGGTCTGCTGCCCGAGGCGAAGCGGCAGCCATCGGCTTCGGCGACACCCTGGTGGACCGCCTGCGAGAGTGCCAACTGGGCGGCGCCGGAGGGCCCGGGAAGTACCGTCGCCGACCGCGCCGGTCATCCGGTCGCCCAGGTCTCCTTCGAAGACGCACACGCCTTCGCCATCTGGGCCGAAGGTCGGCTTTCCACGGAGGCGGAGTGGGAACATGCGCCCGCGGCGGTGTTGGTGGAGATCCACGGTTTCCATGGAGCGAGCGCGAGCTGGATGACATCGAGTTTATGCCGGCAAATGTCTGGCAGGGTCGATTTCCAGGCAGCAACACTTGCGCCGACAGTTTCTCGGCACGTCTCCCATCGGTGCCTTTCCCCCAAATGAGGTCGGCCGCGCCGTGACCCGCGATAAACAAGATGGCACTCGAAGGCTCATCATCTTGTCGCCCATAGCTGGCCGTTCCGATCTGTCCGCGCCACAGATGCGTCCTGCAGCGCTGCCAAAGGCGGGCCAATATCAGCGCTGCATCGATCAGAGTCGGTACTACCTTACTAAAAGGAAAGGTTCAGATTCAAGCTAAAGTTGATGCCTGGCCATTTCCGCTCTCAGTGCTGTGGCAAGAGGCTGCAGTCGGAAGTCAAGAGCCTGTTCGACGAGCGCACCCGAGACGTGGTCGACGAAGAGAGGTGGAACGGGGGTATCACGAAAGGTGAACCGGGCGCCCGGCCGAATCTTCCCGATCTCGTCGGCGAGGGCCCGTGCCGCGACGCGGTAGCCGCCTGAATTCAGAACCGGCGGCAGCGAGACCGGGCTGCGGACCGTAAGTGCGAGCAGACGGGCGGCATCTCCGGCCGAGACGAGGCTCAACGGATCGTCCGGGCCAAGAGGGACCTCGATGACATCTTTCCGGGTTGGATCGAGCATATGCGAAGTCCAGGCTGTGAAGCCGTGGCGGCGGCCCGGGCCGAAGACGACACTGAGGCGTATGCCACAGGTCTCGACCGCGCCCTCGGCGCGGATGCGCAGGGCGATGAAATCGTTGAAGGCCTTCATCGCGCCATAGGTGGTGCCGTGCTTTTCGAGCGGGCAGGACTCGGCTTCGGTTATCGCGCGATCGCCGTAGACGGACTGGTCGGGGCCGTAGGCGGCGATCGAGCTCGAATAGACGACCCGGCCAACTCCCGAGGCGCGGGCGGCATCGAGAACGTGGAGATGACCGTTGACGTTGATCCGCGTCGAGCGATCGAGATCGGCCTCGATGGCGTCGCCGGTCGCATAGGCCAGGTTCACGATCACGTCGGGCCGCATGTCGGCGACCAGCGACGCGACGGCCTCGCGGTCGCCCACATCGATCGCGTGGAGGGGCCAGGAGGCTGCGTCATCGCGAGCCGTGGCAACATCGGCTCCGACGACCGCAACATGCGCCTCGGAGAGCGCCGCCATGAGCCGGCGGCCGACGAACCCCGCCGCGCCGAACACCAGAACCTTCATCTGCCGTCGTCCTCCGTTTGCCGTGGCGCGCCATGCGCCGGGCCAAAGCGTCGGAGCGTCCCCTGCGCGATCGTATCGACGCACGACGCTCTACCGTTCGATCAGGGCGTCAGACGCTTCAGGAGGCGGCGATCCTCGAGATCGAAGCCGCCGGCATAGACCCGCGACGCCATGAAATGGGCGCCGAGGATCTCGGGCTCGAGGTCGGCGATCGGGTCGAACTCCGACGGGTAGAGCTTGAGGTCGACCTTGCCGGCGAGCGGTGCGGAATATTCGAGCGGGGTCAGACGGTAGACGACGTCCTCATAGGCCGGCTCGGGACGCTCTGGGTGGGGCAGACGGCGCACGTGGATTTCGCCGCCCGGCTGCTCATCGCCATCGACCAGGCGCACAATCGGAGCAGAATCGTCCGGCACGAAGGTGAATTCGGCGAGCTGGAAGCCGCGGCGATTGACCCAGCCGCGGGTTGCGCCAAAGGCGTCCTCGTCGAATTGGTAGGTGCAATCCTTCTTGGTGTAGCCGAACAACTCCCGCCCGGCGACCATGCCGATCGGATCGCTGCAATACATGTAGATATGGGTCTGCGTGAAAAGATCCTGGTAGCGCACCGCGACGGTGATCATCAGGTCGAACATCGCGCCCTTGTGCACCGAGAGCGTATGGCCGGGCGACAGCATGAAGCGGAACGCGACGCGATCGTTGACGCGCTCGAAACCGCTTCCCTCGAGCATCGCATCGATCTTCGCCGGGTCCACCCGAGTGACCACCTCGACGGTGCGCAGCGTGCAGTCCCATTCGAGCGGATAGGCCGGGGAATGGTGCGGGTTCACACCGCTCTTGGGGTAAAGCTTGAAATTGCCGAACATTGCGTTCCTCCTTCTTCGACGCCTCAGTTTCGCGGGACGATCGTGTCGCGCGTGATCTCCTCAACCTTGCGCACGCCGCACAAGGCCATGGTGAGATCGAGCTCTTTCTTGATGATGCTCAGGCAGCGCGCGACGCCATCTTCGCCGAGCGCGCCGAGGCCGTACATGTAGGCCCGGCCGATATGCGCCGCCCGCGCGCCGAGAGCGAGTGCCCGGAAGACATCCTGGCCGGAGCGCACACCACTGTCGAAATGGACCTCCGTCTCATTGCCCACGGCGTCGATGATGGCCGGCAAGGCGTGGATGCTGGCGGGCGCTCCGTCGAGTTGGCGACCACCATGGTTGGAGACGACGATGGCGTCGGCGCCGGCAGTCACGGCATGGCGCGCGTCCTCGGGGTCCATGATCCCCTTGAGGATCAGCTTGCCGCCCCAGCGCGCCTTCACCCAGTCGACGGCCGCCCAGTCGAGGGTCTGGTCGAACTGCTCGCTGACCCAGAGCGCCATGGAGCTGGTGTCGTCGATATCGGGTGCATGGCCGACGATATTGCCGAAGCTGCGCCGCTTGGTGCGCAGCATGCCCCAGCACCAGCGCGGCTTGGTCATGAGGTTGGCGAGGTTGGCGAGGGTCAGCTTGGGCGGGGTCGACAGGCCGTTCTTGATGTCCTTGTGGCGTTGTCCCTGGACCTGCAGATCAAGGGTGAGGACGAGCGCTGAGCACCCGGCCGCCTTGGCGCGATCGATCAGATCGCCCATGAAAGTGCGGTCCTTCATCATGTAGAGTTGGAACCAGAAGGGCCGCTGCGTTGCCTCCGCCACATCTTCGATGGAACACACGCTCATCGTCGACAGGGTGAAAGGAACGCCAAACGCGGCGGCAGCCCGGGCGGCGAGGATCTCCCCGTCGGCGCATTGCATACCGGCAAGCCCAGCAGGGGCGAGGGCGAGGGGCATGGCGGCGGGTTCGCCCAGCAGCGTCGTGGCGCTCGAGCGGCCTTCGATGTTGACCGCGACGCGCTGCCTGAAGTTCCAGTCCGACATGTCGCGGGAGTTCGCCCGATAGGTCGCCTCGCTCCAGGAGCCGCAATCGACATAGTCGTAGAACATGCGCGGTACGCGGCGGCGCGCCAGGATCCTCAAGTCCTCAACCGCTGTGACGGTTCGGTCGATATTCATGGGCACTCATCGCCAGTTCTGCATTCGAAATGTCTTTTGGATCTAAAGTACGTTTTGTTGCTCTGTCAAGCGATGGCAAAGCCGAGACCGCAACCTGTCTGATAGGAGTGCGTCATCTCTTATTTGCGGTAGGTATTGCAGGTCTCCAAGGCTGTCGAAGGCGGATGGGCTTGACGGCATGGTTTTCAGCGTACAACATATGCAAAATACGTTATTGCTGCAGGGTGAATGTGGCGTCGGGAGGAGAATGATGCAGCTGCAAGGCGATCCAGCCGTCGCGGTCGTCACCGGCGGCGGAGGCGATCTCGGCCGCGCCACTGCGCTTCGGTTTGCGGCCGACGGCATCGCGGTGGCGCTGCTCGACAGGAGCCTCGACGCTGCTCGGCGTACGCTCGCCGAGATCGAAGCGAATGGCGGGCGCGGCCTTGCTCTGGCGGCCGACGTGACCCGCGCCGAAACGCTCGCGGCCGCGATCGACACGGTCGAGAGCGCCCTTGGCGAAGTGACGATCCTGGTCAACAGCGCCGGCATCGAAGGAGCCGTCGAGCCGATCGGCACCTATCCGGAGGACACGTTCGATCGCGTCATGGCGGTCAACGTCAAAGGCGTCTTCCTCGCCATGCAGGCCATACTTCCGCGGATGATCGCCCGCGGCCGTGGCAGCGTCGTCAACGTCGCCTCCACGTCGGCGATCCGCGGACGCGGCGGGCTTGCGGGCTATGTCGCGAGCAAGCACGCCGTCCTCGGCCTGACGAAGGTCGCTGCGCTCGACGTCGGTGGCAGCGGCGTGCGCGTGAACGCGGTGCTCCCCGGGCCGATCGCAGGGCGCATGATCGAGAACATCGAGCGCCAGAGCGAGGGCGGCGTCCAGCGCGCGAACGCTGCGGCGCTCGCGCGCCCGGAGGATATCGCAACGGCGATCGCCTTTCTGGCGTCATCCGAGGCAAGTCACGTCAACGGCGCTGCCTTCGTCGTCGATGGTGGCTCCACGCTGATCTGATGAAAAGACGAGGACTTCTGCGATGAAACTCTTGCGATTCGGCGAGCCCGGCAAGGAAAAGGTCGGCGCGATCGATGCCGATAGCGCGGTCCGGGACCTTTCGAGAAAGGTCCATGCTCTCGATTCCGCGAAGTTCGAGGGCGGGCTCCTCGACGAACTCGCAAGTCTCGACCTGGCCGAGTTCCCCGTGGTTGCGGCGCCCTGTCGGCTCGGCGTGCCCTGGGAGGGGATCTCCAAATATATCTGCATCGGGCTCAACTATTCCGATCATGCCGCCGAGGCCGGGATGCCGCTTCCCCAGCGGCCAATCGTGTTCCTGAAGGCGCCGTCGGCGATCTGCGGTCCCAACGACGACACCATGCAGCCTGTCGGCTCGACGAAACTCGACTGGGAAGTCGAGCTCGGCGTCGTGATCGGTCGCACGGCCCGCAACGTGTCCGAGGAGCGGGCCGCGGACTTCATCGCCGGCTACTGCGTCCTCAACGACGTCTCCGAGCGTGCCTTCCAGATGGAGACGACGCAGTGGGCGAAGGGCAAGGGCTGCGACACCTTCGGCCCCATCGGCCCCTGGCTGGTGACGCCGGACGAGATTGCCGATCCGGGGAATCTCGACCTGTGGCTCGACGTCAACGGCGTGCGGATGCAGACCGGCAATACCGAAAAGATGGTCTTTCCCGTTGCCGCGCTCATCGCCGATCTCAGCCGCTGCATGACGCTGCTGCCCGGCGATGTGATCGCCACCGGCACCCCGCCCGGTGTGGGAATGGGAATGAAGCCCGAGCCCGTGTGGCTGAAGCCCGGCGACGTCGTCGAACTCGGCATCTCCGGGCTTGGGCAGCAACGCCAGACAGTGGTTCCGTCCCCGAACGGGTGATGGTGCCGGGACCCGCGGAAAGTGGGCATGAGCCGCATACGGTTCCAATGAAAGAGAATAGCCGCCGGTCCCGTCATGGCGGTCGCAATCCGATCAAGAGGAGGAAGAAGACATGACAAGAGCTTTGAAGGCCGTCGCGGCCGCCGCTCTATTCGCTGCCGTGCCGCTCGCAGGACCTGCTGCGGCACAGGACTACACCTGGCAGATCCAGAGCCTGTGGCAGGCCGGAACGGCGACGCAGCAGAGTTTCGAACGCTTCGCCGAGGATGTCGCCAAGCGGACTGACGGCCAGATCAAGATCCGCGCCCTGCCGGCCGACGCGGTCGTCGGCACTGCCGAGACCCTCGAGGCGGTGCAGATGGGCGTCCTCGACGGCGAGCACAACGCGCCGGCCTACTGGACCGGACGCGAGCCGGGCTTCGCAGTCCTGGGCGGCCTCGTCGGCGCCTACCAGACGACGCAGCAGCTCCTCGACTATCACTACGAAAACGGTGGCCTGGAACTCCTGCAGGAGGCCTACGAGCCGTTCGGTCTCTATCCGATCGGCATCACTACCTGGGGCGCGGAATCGCTGCCTCTGATCAAGCCCGTCGAGCATCCGGACGAGTTCAAGGGCATGAAGCTGCGGATGTCGAAGGGCATGTTCTCCGACGTCTTCGCGAGCTTCGGTGCAATTCCGATCGAGATGGCGGGCACCGAAGTCTACAGCGCACTCGACAAGGGCGTCGTCGACGGAGCCGATTGGGGCACGCTGTCGATGAACGAGGAACTCGGTTTCCACGACATTGCGAAATACGCGATCTATCCGAGCGTCCATTCGATGTCGATCGCCGACGTCGCGATCCGCAAGGAGGTCTGGGACCAGCTCACCCCCGAGCTGCAGAAGACGCTGAAGGAGGCGGTGCGGGCCTTCGCCGACGACATGGCCAAAATCATGGCGCAGAAGGACGCAGAAGCTGCCGACAAGCTGCGGGCGGAAGGCGTCACCCTCATCGACTGGAGCGACGAGGACAAGAATGCGTTCCGCGCCGCGGCCATCGACGTCTGGAAGGCTTACGCCACACGCAGCCCCTTCGCACAGAAGGCTCTCGATAGTCAGCTCGCCTACATGAAGAAAATCGGCCTGATCGACGAGTAATCCTCGGGCGTGAAGACGCGATTTCTCGTCGGCCGGCTCGCTTCGGCGAGCCAGCCGACGAGCTTTGCAACTCGCTTCATCGAAGGTCGCCGCGGTGGATTATATCAGCCTCTTCAACCGAAAACTTGGCGAATACGGCTCCATAGCCGCTTATTCCGCCGTCTTCGTCATTACCGTCTACGACGTCGGAATGCGGTATTTCTTCAACTCGCCCACGGTCTGGGGGCTGGAAGTGGTCATCGCCATCGCCGCGGTGCATTACGTTCTCGCCGGCGCCTATGTCCTCGGCGAGGACAAGCATGTGCGCATCGACGTGATCTACCAGACGCTGCCGCAACGGGCGCGGCTGGTTCTCGACGTTATAGCCATCGTGCTTTCGATGATCTTTCTTGCCGTCGTCGCCTACTACGGTGCCAAGCAGGCACTCCCGGCCATCCGCAACGGCGAGACGTCGGGTGGCGGATGGAACTCCCACGCTCCCATGATCATGAAGGCGGCGATCCCCTGTGGCGCCACGTTGATGATCCTCGAATGTGTCAGCCGTCTGAAGCTCGCCGTCGGAAGGCTTTCCCATGAGCGGTGAGTGGCTGAGCCTTCTGACGCTGGGCCTTCTTCTCGTCCTGCTCGTCACCGGCATGCCGCTCGCGTTCGCGACCGGTCTGACCGCCGTCATCCTGACACTCTCGACCTTCGGGCCGAACGCGCTCTATCTCATTCCGAGCCGGATGCTGACGCTGATGGGCAATTACGCCCTGATCGCCGTGCCGATGTTCGTGCTGATGGGCTGCCTTCTCGAAAAGGCGGGCATCGTTGAGCGTCTGTTCCATGCCCTGCATGTCTGGTCGGGGCGGCTGAGGGGCGGTCTCGCCGTCGGCACGCTTTTGACCTCGACCATCCTCGCGGCCATGGTCGGCATCATCGGCGCAGAGATCGTCGTCCTCGGCCTCGTCTGCCTGCCGGCGATGCTGGCGCGCAAATACGATCGCGGGCTCGCGCTCGGCGTCATCTGCAGCGGCGGTTCGCTCGGCACGCTGTTGCCACCGAGCATCGTCCTGATTGTCTACGGGCTGGTGGCGNAGGTCTCGATCGGCGAGCTATTCCTCGCCGCGGTGCTGCCGGGGCTGCTCCTTGCCGGTCTCTACATCGCCTATGTGGTGGTGATCTGCTACCTCCATCCCGAGAAGGGGCCGCTCGCCGATACGGCCGATCTCGACATGCCGATCGGCGAAAAGGTCGCCCTCGGCCGGGCGCTCGTCCTGCCACTCCTTCTCATCGGTGTGGTGCTCGGTTCGCTCTATACCGGGATAGCGACACCGACTGAGACGGCCGGTATCGGCGTTCTCGGTGCGCTCATCCTGGTCTTCGTCAACGGCAAGTTCTCGTTCGGCATGATGGGCGACGTTCTCAAGCAGACCGGCAGCACGGTCGCGATGCTGACCTGGGTGTTCTTCGGCGCATCGGCGCTCGTCGGTATCTACACGCTCGGAGGAGGGACCTCGTTCCTTCAGGGAATGATCAGCGATCTTCCGCTACCGCCACTCGGTATCGTCGTGGTGATGATGCTGATCCTGATCGTCCTTGGCGCCTTCATCGACTGGATCGGCATTACCTTGCTGACCATGCCGATCTTCGTGCCGATCATCAGGGACCTGGGCTACGACCCAATCTGGTTCGGGATACTGTTCACGATGAACATGCAGATCTCCTACCTGACGCCGCCGTTCGGTCCGGCCGCCTTCTATCTGAAGGCCGTGGCGCCGCCGGATGTGACGCTCGGGGAAATCTTCAGGTCGGTCATTCCATTCGTGCTGCTTCAGGTTCTTGGCCTTGCCATCGTCCTGTTTTTCCCTCAGCTCACTCAACTTCTGCCTGCGATGATGGAATGATCCGATCCATGACGGAAAGAGCCGCGGCCTCCCAGGGTCAAGCGCGTGGCCGCTCGCTCAGCCAGCGGATCTACACGCTGCTGAAGACGATGATCGAGAACGGTCGCATCAAGGGCGGCGAACGATTGATGGAGACACAGGTCGCCAAGGCCTTCTCCGTCAGCCGCTCGCCGGCGCGTGCCGCGCTGATGGACCTCTGCAATGACGGCCTTCTGGAGGAGATCGACGGCGGCCAGGGCTATACCATCGTCAGTGCTATTGCGTCACCGCGGCCGGGCGAGCCGGCCGGGCTCGACAGCCTGCCCCTCGACACGACGCGCCACTGGGAGCGTATGTATACCGAGCTAGAGAAGGAGATCGCGATGCGCGTCCTCTTCGGCTCGGTGCGGATCAACGAGCAGACGCTCGGGGAGCATTTCGGTGTCAGCCGCACCGTCACGCGTGACGTCTTGGCGCGAATGAGCGGCGTCGGCCTCGTCGGGAAGGACCGTGCCGGTCATTGGCACGCCCACGAAGTCACGCCGGAGCGTATCGGCTATCTCTACGAGTTACGCTGGATCCTGGAGCCGCAGGCTCTGCTGCAAGCCTACCCGCTGATGCCGACCGGGGAGATCGAACGCGCCCATGCGCATACGGTAAACGTCCTGAGCCGTTCACCGATTGCGAGCGCCGAGTTCGACCAGGTGGAGGTCTATCTCCACGGCACGCTGCTCTCCTTCTGTCCGAACTCCGAGATCCTCGCGGCCTTGCAGCGCACACAGGTACTCTTCGTGCCGACCCGCTATCTCACCGACCCGCTCCTGGCGATCCCCATGGAGCTGATCGAGGACGCGCTGAAAGAGCATCTGCACATCCTGCAATGCCTCCTCGAAGGGCAACCGGAGAAGGCTGCCCAATATCTGGTGGACCACCTGAAGGTCGCGCAGGGGCGCTGGCTGCAGCGCTTCGAGATCGCCGCCAAGGCCGCTGACTCGAAGATGCCGAGCTATCTGAGTATTTCTCGAGCCTGACCGTTGCGCGAACCGGCGGCGCCGTGTCTCGCCCATATTGGTCGCGTATTTTCACTGGAAAGAGACGCTTCTTCGTCTTTCGGCGCAGGACGGGCTACGACGAGGAGTATGCCGTCCTCACAAAGCCGGACGTAATCGACGCCCCGATTACCGTACCAAGTCTTCTTTATCAGCATTTTCAACAATTCTGCGTCGCCCGGCCCATACCCTAGCCGTCGAAGCCTCAGTTGCCGAAGGCGGCTGCGCTGCAAAGAGCACGTACTGTTTGCCGGTCGAGGCGCCAACGGCCGCGATCGGTTCAGGCGTTGGCGCCGCACCTGAGCCCACTCGTTCCCTCGCACCCTGCCAGGCGCTGAACTGCGCTGGAAGTCGCCCGACTTCGCTTGACGAACAATCGCGGATCGCTGTAAATTTCGATATACGAAACAGTTTTCGCATAACGAAAGGAATTGGTTTGCGTATCGGGAAGCAGGATCAGGCCTTTACGGCCATCGCGGCCTCCGACGCGGTCAGTGTCACTGTGCGAGGAAACGATCTGTGCCGTGATCTGATCGGCGGGATCAATTTCACCGAGTATTTCTGGCTTCTGGTGACCGGTGATCGGCCGAGCGCGGCGCAAGGCCACGTCACCGACGCATGCCTCGTCGCCATCGCCGAGCATGGCTTGGTGCCAAGCGTCCAGGCCGCGCGCATGACGCTGGCGGCAGGCCCGGATGCGTGGCAGGGGGCGATCGCAGCAGGCATTCTCGGGATGGGCTCGGTCGTGGCCGGAAGTTCGGAGACGGCCGGGCGCTATCTCGGCGAGCTGGTCGACCGTGCGCGCGAAAGCGGGCAGGACACCGACACCGTCGCGCGCGAAAGCCTCGAGGAGTTGAAGGCGCGGCGCCAGAAGGTGCCCGGGTTGGGACATCCCCAGCACAGCAGCGGCGACCCGCGCGCCGACCGACTTCTGGCCGTGGCCGCGGATGAGGGCGTCGAGGGCGAGCATATCGCGATGCTCAAGGCGGTCGCCCGCCATGCGCCGGGCATCATGAACCGGCCCCTGCCGATCAACGTGTCCGGCGCGATCCCGGCCCTGATGCTGGACGCAGGCTTTCCGCGCGGAGCGATGAAAGGGGTCCCCATTCTCGCAAGAACGGCCGGGCTGGTGGCTCATCTTCTCGAGGAGAGCCAGCGTTCCATCGGCTTCATCATGTCTCATCACGCCGATCAGGCGATCAGCTACGACGGACTGCCTGCCAGGAAGGACGACCGCTGATGGTCAAGATGCTTCGATCGTTTCGCGTCGTCGAAATGGGGACCTACATCACCGGCCCGGCGGCCGCGATGCACCTCGCTGATCTCGGCGCCGACGTTATCAAGGTCGAACGGCCGGGAACGGGCGATCCCTTCCGGGCCTTCAAGGGCGGGCTCTACTCGCCGCACTATCAGACATACAACCGCAACAAGCGCTCGATCGCGCTCGACACCCGCGATACGGATGATCTTGCGGTCTTCCATGCCTTAGTCGCCACCGCCGACGTGTTCATCCAGAACTTTCGTCCGGGTTTTGCCGAAAAGATCGGGGCAGGCGAGGCGACGCTTCGAGCGCTCAAGCCGGACCTGATATACTGCGCAATCACGGGATTCGGCACGTCGGGCCCCTATCGCGATCGACCGGTCTTTGACACGGTGGCCCAGGCAGCCTCCGGCTATCTGCGGCTCCTGACGCCGCCCGACCGTCCGCGCGTTATCGGCCCGGCCATCGCCGACGCCATCACGGGCCAGTATGCCGCGACCGGCATCTGCGCGGCACTTCTGGAGCGATCGAAGACCGGAACGGGTCGCCGCCTCGACATCTCGATGCTGGAAGCGATGTCGCATTTCAATCTCGACAGTTTCACCCACTATTACAGTGTTGGACAGGTGATGGGCCCGCTGAGCCGCCCGGAGGTGTCCCAGTCCTACACGTTCGCATGCAAGGACGAGCGCTGGATCGCCTTCCACCTGTCCTCGCCGACGAAGTTCTGGGATGGGCTGGTCGTTGCGCTGGACCACCCCGAAATCGGCAGCGATCCGCGTTTCGTCGAGCGTACGGGACGGATCGCGCATCATGACGATCTGATCGAGACGCTGACGCCGATCTTCCGGGAAAGAAGCCGGGGCGAATGGTGCGAGCGGCTTGCCGCGAATGGCGTGCCGCACTCGGCCGCCTATGACGCCGACGAAGCGCTGGACGATCCGCAGGCCCGACATCTGGGGATCAAGGTATCGGTCGATCATCCGGAAAACGGCGTCTTCACGACCGTCCGGCCGCCCTACAATTTTGACGGAGAGATCGACGCCGACATTCTGCCGCCGCCGCTACTCGACGAGCACGGAGCGGCCATCCGCAAGGAGTTGCAGGAGCGCGCGGCGACGGTGGCGTGAGCGAGCAGGCCTTGCGTTCGCCGGTTTAGCGAGCGCTTCGCATCACGTTACGAAGGCTCAAAGATGGAGTGAGTGCGCCAGCGCCGGGTTGGCGTCGAGGACCCGGCCGATCCGATTGGCCGACCCGATCAGATCCTCCAATCGCTCCGCGACCAGGCGCTCGGCCGTCACGCGACCGGAATAGCCGGAGCAGTTGATGGCCGCAAGGACACGGCCCTGCGCGTTGCGGATCGGTACTGCCAGCGAGGTGATCCCATAGTCGAGTTCGTCGACGGAGGTCGCATAACCGTTCTTCCGACACTCGCCGATGATCCGCTTCAGGTCGTCGGCATTGTTGATCGTGCAGTCGGTGAGGGGACGCAGCTCCGCTCGACCTAGATAGGCCTCGAACTGATCTTCGGTGAGTGCGGCAAGCAGGACCTTGCCGAGCGATGTCGCATGTGCCGGATAATAGGTGCCGACCGAAGCGACGATCCGGCGGGATCGTTCTTCGGAATAATGGGCGACATAAAGGATGTCCGTGCCGTAAAGGACGGCGATCGAGGCGGCGGCGCCGAACGTCCCAACGATGCGGCGCAGTTCCGGCAAGAGCAGGTCGTCGCTGCCGGCGGCCTGAAGATAGGCCGATGCAAGGCTGAGGATGCGGACGCTCAGGACGAAGTGCCGATCGACCTGGCGAATGTAGCCGAGGCTCGCCAGCGTATGCAGACCGCGTCGTGCCGCGGCGGGGCTCATCCCCGTCCGCCGCGCGACCTGCGACAACGTCATGGACGCATTGTTCCGGTCGAACGATTCGAGGATGGATAGCCCTCGCGCGAGACCCTCGACGAAATTGCCGTCTCTGCCTTCGACCAATCTCGCTCACTTTCTCCGGCGTGCACGGGACACGCTCGGTTCAAATCTCTCGACATTTGCGATCACGGGTATTGATCCGGGTTACCAGCCGGATTTGCATCTTTTGCGCTCTTACTCTGAACCAGCACCGGGCGAAAGCCTTCTAGAATTTCGTTGTGCGAAATAATTTTCTTCTTGCGAAATGCCCTGACATCGCTGAGGATCGGCATCGGAGGCGCTGCGTCGACTGATGGACGCAGCGGAAGAAGACGTCTTTCGATCGGTCGGACCCGGTCGGCGGCGAGCGGCAGCAAACGGGACGCGGCGTCGATCGATCGCCGGCCGTCTGCTCCCGAAAGATGCATCGGCAGGCCCCGGTCTGCACAGGGAGGAAAACATGGCAAAGCGAAGCAACACGCATTCCCGGGTCGTCCTGGGTTGGGCGGGCGCGACACTCGTGGGGAGCATGGGCGTCGGGCTCGGGCTCTCCAGCGACGCGAACGCGGCAGACATGGTCCGCATCGGCCTTGCGACCAAGACCTGGTTCCCCACGGTCATCGCGCAGACCGCCGAAGACCAGGGCTACTTCAAGGACGAAGGCATCGAAGCGGAGCTGACGGTTTATCAGAGCGGCGCCGAAGCCGTGACGGCAATGGTCGCCGGGGCCGCCGACATCATCGGCAGCTCCAGCAGCGTCACCGCATCCAGCCGCGCCAAGGGTGTCGACGCCAAGCTCATCGGCTTGCTCGGTTCGGGAAATTACGGGTGGCAGTTGATGGTGCTGCCCAATTCGCCGATCATCGAAGCAAAGCAGGTCGAGGGCGAGAATGTCGGGATCACCTCGGCCGGATCCCTGTCGGATATGCTGGCCCGGTGGACGATGTCCGACCAGAGCATCACCTTCGAAAGCATCCCGCTCGGCGGCGGCGGCCTCTTGCCGAACCTCATCAGCGAAAACGTCAGCGCGGCGGTCGTCTATTCGCCCCTCAGCTACGACGTCCTCGCCAAGGGCGACGCCCGCGCGATCCTCGACTATGGCACGGCCATGCCGGAACATCTCAATTCCGGCTGGGCGACGACCGGCAGCTTCATCGAGGAGAACCCGGAACTCGTTCAGAAGGCGACGAATGCGCTCTATCGGGGCGTCGCCTATCTGCAGGACAACAAGGACGCGGCGATCAAGATCATCGGTAGCATTCCGTCTCTCGTCGCGGCTTTTGAGCGCGCCCGCACAGGCCTAGACTTCATCCAGCCCAAAGA